>NZ_CP114205.1:7646812-8284047 GCF_027497495.1 Streptomyces tubercidicus | reverse complement strand
GGGGGCGGGGGGCATAAATGCCCCTAAAGAAATTTCTGACGAAATTTTCACGCCCCGCAATTCGCCTGACGGCGAATTATCTGTGGTTTATGTCGGGCCGCTGACGCGGCCCTTGATTTTGCGTGTTGATTAGCCTGACGGCTAATCATTTCTTGTTTATGGTTTTTGAATTGGGGCGCCTGACGGCGCAATTATTTTCCTTCTTTAGTTGGCCGCTGACGCGGCATTTTATGTAACATTGAGGTTGCCTAACTCGGGTTCTTGGTGCAGGTATTGAGGGTGTCTCAGGTTAGCCGATCTGGCGATCGGTCGGGTATGGTTGTTGAGATCTGATTTCAGAGTACTGCTTTTTGTACCGTCCGGCTGGCGCCGTCCTCAATAATTGCGAGTCGTTTTCTTTTGGTGATGGCCGAACTTCTTTTATGGCTCGGGGGTAGCCTTTCTTCCGGAGCCTGACTATTTTCTGTTGTATGGGATTTGGGACAGGGGTGCCCCAAACTCGCAGGGTGCCGATCTGGCGATCGGCAGGTTGTTTATCCAGGGAGGCGTCGTGTTCTGTTGAGTGGAGCGTTCAGCTCGGGTGGTGGGTGTGACCGCGGACGGTCAGAGGGTGTTGGTGGGGAGCGATGTAGTGGGCATGGCTCGTATGAGTCGGGGGTCCCTGACGGGGCTACAGGTTTCGCTGCAGGGGGCACTGTTGCCTGGGAGCTGTAGTTCGGCCTCACCTGTCTCCTGACCACTGTGTGCCCTGTTGCTCTCTTGTGGGGTGGGCCGGGGTTGACGGTGCCTCTGTGCGGTTGGCTTGGCTCAGAGCCGGCATGCGGGTGTAGACATGGCGCTTGTGCGTCAAGGCCCCTGACGGGGCTTCAGGCTCTGCTGAAGCTGGCGGCCGACTAGTGGACTGTTGTTCAGCCGTAGGTCCCCTAGGGAGCGTCTCGTGGTGCTGACGGGCTCGTGAGTGAGTGGGGACGAGGGGGCTCCAGTGCGTTGCAGGGCTGGGGTGGTTGGTGTGGCTTCGAAGTTTTTTGGCTGGGCTGTTAAGAACTGGGGCGGCTGGGCCCTATAGGGGGTGAACGCGTTCTGTGATGCCCCTATCCAGCTCTCTGAGGTTCCCGACAGATGTCCTTCCTTGAGTACCTTCCGGCCGCGGTCTCCCTGGGGGTCGAGTTGTACGGCTCCTGGCACCGCCCCGGGTTCGTGCGGCTTCGCGAGCAGTTGCTCGGCCGTAAGCCGTCTGAGGCTGCCTGTGTCCTGTCTGACCCACCCGTGGTGGCGGCCAGTTCGGTGGCGGAGATCGTGCAGATTCTGCCGCCGGGCGCGGTCCTCTCCTACGAGGCCGCAGACGGTAGCCGGCTGATCGTTTGGTGGATCGAGCGTCGGCCCGCCGACGGTGGGACGGACGGCTACTGGCTGTGGTGAGCGGTTCGTCCCACCGGGCCGAGGGTGCTGACGTGTTCAGCGCCCTCGGCCCGGACGGCCAGACTCTGTACGTCACGATCCGGCGGAAGGTCCGCCGGCACCTGGTGGTCAAGTTTCCGCAGCTGAATGAGGCTGACGCCTTCGAGCTCACGGATGCGGCGATCTTGATCGCCTTCCGGAGCGGCATCGATCCGGAACGGCAGCCGGTCGCTTATGTGAAGAAGATCGCGGAACGTGAGGCGCTGGACCACATGGAGCGCCGTAAGCCGGAGCTCCTGGCCGGGGAGGTTCTCGATCTCCTGGATCCGCCGGCTCCCACCGATGCGGCGGTCGAGGGCCAGGAGGCGCAGAGTGCTGGGCGGGACAAGCGCGACGAGGAGATATGGGACCTCGTTGACCAGGCGACCGTGCAGATTGCGGCGCCGCAGTGTCGTGAGGTGCTCGCACGGCAGGGCCGTGGGGATGGCGACGACCAGATTGCTTCGGACCTGGGGATCAAGAAGAACGCGGTGTATCAGCAGCGCAGTCGCGGGGTTACGGCGTTACGGGCAGAGCTCACGGAATACGTCCGGCCAGGGCATATGAAGCCACCTCAGGCCCAACGTGGTGAGCGGTAGATGCGCGCCAAGGGACGCATGTGGAGGGTTCGTACGCTGGGAGGAGCGCGTATGGGAAATCAGGTCATGGCTTACAGGGAGCTGTCGGCCTGGCTGGCAGGGCCGACCGACTACTGGGATCGTCCGGACGGCGACTGGCCGTCCGGACGATCCCAGGGCTCGGCTGACGAGCCGGTGCCCAGGGAGCGCCAGAGGGCTAACACTGCCTATGTGATGGGGTCCCGCGCGTTGCGGCGGGGGGACCTGGCGCGCGCCTGGGAGTGGTTCGCCCTCGCTGGTGGCCAGGAGCATCCCGGCAGTGCGTTCCGGCTTGCTGTGTGGGTCCTGCGTCGTGCCGATGCGGCTGAGGAAGAGGCTGGGGGTGATCGCGTCTGGACGCGCGAGGTGGCGCAGGTGCTCGGTGTGCTCGTACGGGCGGCCCAGTGGGGTCATGGTGACGCGCGGCAGCTGCTGGATGGAGTCCTTCTCGGCTCCGTTGAGGGTTCCTTGCGGGGCACTGTGGAGTTGCTGTGCCCATCGGCCGAGGCTGCTGCCTCTGTCTTGGACACCGTCGTGCTGGCGGCCCAGGAGGATTACGAGCCGCAGGACGGGGAGTTCTTCCCGGAACTCATCGCCCGGCTCGCTCGGCTGCGGACTCATCTGCGGCCAAAGGCACCGAAGTTTCAGCCGCCGCGGCAACGACGTGGTGACGCAGCAGAGTCTTCGGCGGCCTGCCGGCCGTCGGAGGAGATGTTCGATTCGGCTGTTAAAAACGTAGCGGTCATGCTGTGGTCACTACGGGTTTCGCGGGCCCAATCAGATGCTTGGGGATCCGTGTTGTGGCCTCTGTCCTCTCCACGGGGTGAGCGCTTGGAGACGCTGAGGAGGTCGGAGCTTTTGCTGGACCTGTATGTGTCTCGGCGGGGCTGGGGACGCCAGGTTGGTAGGAGAATTCCCGACGTCCGGAGGGAAGAAAATCGCGGTACGTATCGAATGGACACGGGGATGCGGCTTGCTGCTGAATCGACTGTGCCGGATTCATTGGTGATGTGCTTGCCAGACTTGTGGTCAACGCAAAGGAATTCACCACCCGGCACCGCGTCAGGTTCTGCGCGGCTACCTTTTTCCGCAAGTGCGGGTACTCCGGGCAAGCGGACCATAATGTCGGAGCCTGGGAAGCTGTTTGACTTCGTCAGAGTGTTGTCTGCTGAAGCAGTCCAAGAGTGGCGGCAGGAAGCTCAGGCCACTGTGCTGGAGAGGCAGCCATCTTCCGGAATTCCGCGGCGGTGCCGTTGTCCCAAGTGCCGCAGGAAGGCCGCATATCCCCGCGAAGAATCCCGTGCGGTGCAGGCTGGCCGTAGGTGCATGGGAGCGCAGCAGCCTGCCGTGTTTGATGCTTTTACGCTTGCGGGGGCTACGGGCTTGGAGGCGCTGAATTATCCATCAGCAGCTCTTCGAGAGAGCGGCTTTCCCGAACGGGAAACAGTTGTTCAGATTGTTTCTCGGTGTGGTGGCGGCTGGTTGCTTTGCGGAAGAGTCGAGGAGGTGAGAGCTGTGCTTGCTGGGTTTCGGCAAACCATGCCCGGCTCTCGTTGGCTTCCTCCCACGCAGGTGCTGGAGTCTGCACATCTCCTCGGTCCTGCAGTGTCGTCAGACCGCTCTGGGGGGCCGCGTCCTACGTCGTTGGAGCTGATGATCAGCAGTTCGCAGTTCGCCACGGGCTGTGACAGCTGCTTGCCGTCTCCGGTTGGGCCTGGTGAGCTCGACTGGTCCAGGCGCCGACTTCCCGCTGCGGCCGACGACGTGATTCTTCATGCCGCTTGTCCGCAGTCGTCGGGGGTGGACGTGCCCTGGGCGTGGCCCCCTGCTCTGGTCGCTCACCTCGCTGAGTGGTGTGAGCAGGTGCGACGCTCGCAAGGTAACCCAGCTGCTTCGCGTAGTCCTGATGAGGTGTGCGAGGAGGGGTAGCTCATGGCGTGTGCAATGGGTCCGTGAGGATTCTTGGGGTCACAGTGGTAGGAATTTGCTGCACGCGTGGAAAGTCTGTCAGATTCTGTTCGGGAGAATGGGCATGGGCCAGTGGCATTCGTGCTGTGTGCTCGGCTGAATTATCGGAATATGCGTGACCACGAAGCGCCAGCTCAGCGCAGACCTAGGTTCTGTCTCCTTGGTCATCGTCGTGCCCAGATGGGGATGGCGGCGAGGTGGAGGGCGGCCTGGTAGGCGATGGCGAGTTTGTCGCATCGCATGGCCAGGCCGCGCCACTGCTTGAGGCGGTTGATGCACCGTTCGACGGTGTTGCGCTGCTTGTAGGCCTCTTGGTCGAAGACCGGGCCGACCTGGTCGGACGGCTGCGGAATGACCGCACGGATCCCTCGTCGCCGCAGGTGGGCTCGGATGGCGCGGGAGGAGTAGGCCCGGTCCGCGAGCACAGCCAATGGTCGGGTCCGGGGCCTGCCTGGGCCGCATCGTGGAACGCGGATGCGGGTCATGACGGCCTCGAAGGCCGGCGCGGTCACCGGCCTGGCCCGCGGTGGCGGTCAGGGACAGGGGCCGTGCGTGGCCGTCGGCGGCCAGGTGGACCTTGGTGCTCAAGCCGCCTCGTGAGCGTCCGAGCGCGTGTTCGGCTGGCTCACTGCGGCCTTCGGCCCCCTTTTGCGTGCTCCGGCAGCGTGTTGGTGGGCTCGGACGACTGTAGAGTCCACCGATACGGTCCAGCCGATGTCGTCATCGGCGTCCGCAGCCGCGAGGACGGCGGTCAGGATCTTCGGCCAGGTGCCGTTGACGGCCCATCTGATCAGCCGTTTGTGGGCGGTCTGGAACGGGCCGAGCTCGTCGGGCAGGTCTCGCCAGGGCGAATTGGTGCGGTACTTCCAGGCGATGGCCTCGAGGGTGCGGCGGTGTCGGCCCACCGCCTGCCGCGGACCGGATCGGCCGGCATCAGCGGCGCGATCCGGTCCCACATCGCATCAGTGATCGCTAATCGGACGGACACATCCGATCAACTGACCAACCCATCAAAGAGATAGGGCCTAGGTCCGCAGGCGTACCGGGGGGGAACTGTGTTGCCTAGGGGTCGTCCTGCACAGTGGCGTACGCCTGATGGTGGTGGTCCAGCTGTGGAGCGCGGAGGAGTGGGTGAGGAGGGGTGGAGCCTGTCGCAGAGGTGGAGAATCACGGTGCTGGTCGCCGCCGTGTTGGGGATCGTCTCGACTCCGGTGCTCTGGCTGCTTGATGGGCCGGATGCTGGGCAGTTGGTGGGGGCTTCGGTTCAGGCCGCGGCCGGCGTGGGCGCTTTGGTGTGGGCGTGGGTGCAGTCGGCCTCGCCATCGGCGGCCGGGGCTCGGGATGCGGTGGTGCGGACAGGACAGGCTGAGGCAAGCGGTGGGGTGGACGGCGCATACGGGAATTCGGCGGCCTGACGGCGCGGGCAGTCGGCCGGCCTACGCGGAGCAGACCGGGAACGCGACCGCTCGTGGCCAAGGCAGTAGCGCTGGCACCGGGATCGACTTGAGCCGCTAGCCCTCAATGTGACATGTGGAAGGCTCGATGAGCGATGAAGTGGCGTCGGGCGTGGCGGGCGCCCCGCTTCCTGGCCGGCGCTGGTGCTCGGGCTCGACCTGTCAGCGTGGATGCAAGCGGTGACGCTGTCGCCGCGGGCGGGGGCACAGCGGTCAGCGGCTATCGTCGATCCCGCCCCGGGGCAGCGCCGAGCGCTGCTGCGCTCCTATGGGGCGAACCTGGAGCAGCAGGAATTCGGGGAGGATCAGTACGCCGCGTTCGGCAGCGCCTTCGAGCTGGCTCTGGCGGCTCGCGTGGCCGGGCGGTTGCCCGAGTTCGCCGGACGCGGGCAGCTGCTGGATGCCTCTGTGCACGAGCAGTTGCAGGGCACTGCGCAGCCTACGGGGGTGCGGCAGGTGCTGCACCATTGGGCGCTGCTGATGGACCAGGACTTGACTGGGTGGTTGCCTCTGGGACAGGCCCAGCGCAGTGCCGCTCAGCTGCCGGTAGCCAGCGCCGCGGCTGAAGTGGTGGATCAGGCACTGGGATCGCCGCTGGTGCGGGTTCAAGGCCAGCGCCTTCAGTTCCGGCATGAGTGGTACACCCAGTTCCTGACCGCGGACGCGTTGGTGTGGCGGTGTACGGCTGCTCAGGAGCTGGCCGGCGAGCTTCGGCAGCCGCACCGCAGAGACTTGGCAGCGTGGGCTGTGCCGTTGCACAGCGATCCGGGCACCGTACGCGATCTGCTCCGGGAGCTGCCCGACGAAGAGTTCCTGATCGGCGCACTGTACGGGCGGCTGGGCCCGGTGGCCGATCAGGTGGCCTTGGCGGAGGGGAGGCGCTGCCTTGAGGAAGCCGTGACGGTTATGGCGGCCAGCCAGGTCGTGTGTGAGTCGGACTTCATGTACATGGTGGTGCCGGACAAGTCGTCGAGCAGGTACGAGCAGGCGGTGTTCCATGCGGTCGGCGCCACGGCCAGCGACGGGCGCCTTCTGGAACCGCTGGCCCAGCTCATGCGCCAGACTGACGAGGCGTTCCGGCGCGGCGCGAACCATGGCGCGGCAGGGTATCGCCACGCGGTACCGGCGCTGATCGCCGCTGCCCTCGCCGACGGGGTACGGGAGAGTTCCGAGCGGCTGCCGGCCTGCCGGATCACGCACGCGGCCCGGCTAGCCTGGTCGCGGCGCAGCCGCCACCAGCCGGCGACGGCGGCCAAGCTGAGCCAGTGGGGGCGTCCCTGGAGGCCAGAGACATCGGCCTAATGGTCCTGCTGTGCGCCCTGCTGCGGTATGCCAACGATGCTGAGGCGGCGGCGTTGGCGCCGAAAGTCTTCTCTCTGGCCTGGGCATCGGGTGCCTACCATCTGCGATTCGCTGCTCTCGGCATGCTTACCGGCATCCGCAGCACGGCCACCGCAGCCACCGCTGCTGCGGTGACCGAGCTTCTTGACGAGGTGCACACCGATGACCCTTTTGTGTCGACCGCGCTCGTCGACGCCCTTCACATCTACGGCAAGATCAGCTCGCCCTGCAACGTCCGTGACATCACCCAGGAGATCCGTCTCCTGCTCGCCGACCCGCAGCATCCCAACGCCCATGCTCGGGCAAAGGGCATCCTCGTGAGCCGGTTCGAGGATGTCATCGCCGCGCCTTTCACCGAGGCAGTTGAGGCTCTGGAGCCGGCGGAACGCATCGCGCTGACAGTCCTCGCCGTCCGCGAAGGGGACACCAGTTTCTTCACTGATGTCTTCTTGAAAGAGCTCATACGTTCCCAGGACCCGGCAGCGCTGCCGGCCTTCCGGTACTGGGCCTCCCATCTGGAGCTGCAGGACCCGTTTCGGCAAAGCGCCGTGGGCTGCCACCTCCTAGGCATCGAAGGCTGCGCAACCCGCCTCGCTGCCCCTCCCCCGCTGCTGGCCGACCATGCGGGGAAGGACGCCGACGCCTGGCGCTGCTACGGCCAGATCCTGTTCTGGCTCAGTCGCCCCGGTCCCAGCGGAGAGGAGCGAACTCTGCGCTGCGCACCACTGTGGGACGGTCTCACCACCCGCCTGCTCGACGCCGCCGTGGACCCCTTCCACCAGTTCCCATACGCAGCCCAGTTTGCCCAGGACATCCGCACCAGCGCGCTGGGCCGCATCGTGGACGCCTTCCCTTCCCAGACCCGCACCGTCCTGCACCACGCGCTGACCAGCCCCGAGCGCCTCACCTCACTCTTCTCGCTCCCCCTCCGCCAGGAGCGCGGTACCTTCGTGATGCGCCTCCTCGCCCGCAGCGGAGACCACTCCTCGTTGCCCCTGCTGAGGACGTACCTCAATCATCCGCTTCACAGCGCCGCCGCAGCCGACACCATCCGGGACCTCAACAACCGCATCGCCGAAAATAGGTGATGGGCCTACGCACTGTCCCGGCTGTCCTCGACTTCACGCGGCTGGGAGCTGGCCGATCTGGAACGGGCACGGGTTGTCCAGCGCGCTTCCATGGCCGACTACCTTGCGCAGCGTCGCGTACTGGCGGGGGAAGCAGAGGTCCCGCCCGCGACCGTCATGTCGGTGGCCGAGAAGCACTTCGTGACCGACATGGCCGCCTTCCGGCAGGAAAACGACCGGGCCCGGATGACCGTCGATCCGCTCCTGCGCCGCTAGGAGTACAACCCACTGCGCGGCAGACCCCTGGTCAAGGGGCCACGGCGCAGGGCTGGGTCTGGGGCAAGGTGGTGAGCGCCACTTGAGAACGAGGAAGAGCAGGACGCGCTGCGGGAGTTCGGCGTGGACGGGGCATGACGCCCGCAACGCTACGAGAGCCAGGGGCGCCACAGGGCGGATTCCAGGGTCGCGTGCTGCCGGCGGACGCCGGGTGCCGGCGGGTAACGGCTAAGGTCTGTCGCGACGGTGCTCCGGTCAGCGGTCCAGTGCGGGGAGGTGGGCCAGGCCGTTGTCGAGCATGATGCGGTCGGTGGTCTCGTGCAGGGCGCTGTCGGCGCCGATCACGGTCTCGATGCCATCGGGCAGCAGATCGCGCGGCCGGTACCAGTCGCGCAGTTGCGTCTCGTTGACGTCATCGGCGATCGGCTTGGTGGCATGCCGGGTGAGGGTTTCATCGAACGGCACGTCCAGGTAGTAGCCGTGGGTCGGGCCGCGGTGGTCGGCGCGCAGCTGGGCGAGCATGTCGCCGTAGCGGTCGGCGTAGAGGATGCCTTCGACCACGACGTGATAGCCGGCGTCCAGGGCGTAGCGGGCGGTCAGGTCGATCAGGCCGATGTTCGCGGCGCCGGGCCGGTCCCGCTCGCGGAGCACGATGCGGCGGAGGTTGTCCTGGCCGACCAGGGCCAGCCCGCGGCCGAACCTCTCGCGGAGGCCGGCCGCGACGGACGACTTGCCCGAGGCGCTGTTGCCGCGCAGTACGACCAGCCGGGTCTCTTCGGTGCCCACCATCACGGATTTCACGCTACCGACGGCCGGTGACAGCGCGAGGATCGCTCCGAGCGCCGTCGCGCTGTTGCCGATCTTGTACGCGGCGCCAGGGAGGTTTCCAGCGCGTCGGTGCCCCGCTTGAGCGATGCCGAGAGTGAGGTGGGTGTGCAGTCGGTGTACTCCGGGCCGGCGCCTGGGGGTTGTTGCCGTCGGCGGGCTCAACGGATCACGTCCGTGTCACGGTGCGCAAGGAGCCTCTGGTGGGGTTCCGGGTGGGAGGTGTTCGCGTTCCTCCTCGGTAAAGTCGCGGCCTGCGTTCTTGCACAGGTGGGTGAACCAGCTGTCGGGGCGGAGGTCGTAGGCGGTGAGCCAGCCCCTGTTCTCCACGGTCAGCTCGGTGCCTCGGAGGGCCGAGGTGGGAGAGGAGCCGCCTGGGATCGTGCCGATGCGGGTCCCGTCGTTGGCGTCCCACAGTTCGTAGACCCCTTCGCTCCCCTTCTGCGTGATCACCGTCCCGCTGTCCGTCACGGCGTTGACGTTTTCGGTGATCTCCGTCGTGATGGGTGTGCCCACGGTCGTGCCCTTGGCGACGTCCCAGCGGTGCAGCTTGCCGTCGGCGTGCTCCACGACCAGGTACCGGCCGCTTGGGGAGAAGGCCAGATTGCTGGCGTCGCTGTGGTCGATGCGCGGGCTGATCTTGTCGCCTTCCAGCACCTCTGTCCGCTTGCGGGTTCGGACGTCCCAGATCTGGATCCTGCCCCTGTCCTCGTCGTTGCTCGTTACCACGGCGACCTGATGAGGGTGGCCTGGGCGGCCGTGGAGCTGGCCCAGCGGAGAGGAATCGAGAACTGGTGAGCGGTCGACGGGCAGCGGTTCTCCTGTCTGTACCCCGCGCTCCGGGTCCACTTGAAGCAGGTTGGCGCCGTTGGTCAGCACGGTGACGTCGCCGTCGGGCAGGGGTGCGACCGCGCTGATCAGCCCCGGTTCCTGTGGTGTCTTCGGGCCCGCGTCCAAGGGGACATCGACGGGGTCGGAGAGCGTGTCGGGGTCGTACACGTACAGGTGTGAACCGCCCTCCTGCCAGAGCAGGAGTTGCTTGCCCCCGGCCGTCCACGCGAGGCTCCAGTGTCGGTCGAAGGTGACCTGGTGCGGGGGTTCGACGGTGGTGGAGCCGCCGTGTAGCAGGTCCACGACCTGCACCTTGTGGTTCGTCATCCACGCGACCAGGCGGCCGTCCTTCGCCCAGGCGTACTCGTTGATGAGCCCGGGTACCTTCGCGGGTCGGGGGGCGGGCCGGGCGTAGGCCACCACCAGGGCGTTTCCGACGGGGGACAGTACCATCGGGCCGCCCTTGTCGCGCCGGGCGACGGCGAGCATCGGATCCGAGTAGCCTGGTTCGTCATCCACCGGCAGGCGTGTCACATACGTGTCGTCCGTGCCCCACCTGCCGAGTGCGACATCGACGTAGCGGTCGTCGTCGGAGTTCTTGGTTTCGTAGCCGTATGCGGCAGTGGCATCGGTGGACGTCCAGTCGTCGCCTTTGGCCCGGAGCTTTCGCAGCGTGTGTCCCGTGCGCAGGTCGAGCAGCGCAGCTTTGCTTGGCGTCTTGAGGTCATGGGACGGGCTCGTCGTGACCATCACGGTGTCGGGGTCCTTCCCGAAAGCCACCTCCTGGCCACGCGCGGCCGATACCACTGTGGCGGCCACCGGCAGAGGCTTGAGGTCCCCCAGGTGCCATACATCGACGAGGGTCCGGGGCTTTGTGAGCTCGACGTCCGGAGCGTGGGTGTTGAGTGTCCGCATCAGACGGCTGCCGTCCGCGCTGAATTCCAGATCGCCCTTGACCTTGTCGCGCCTGTCGGTGAGTTCTCGTCCGAGCCGGGTCGGTTCGCTGCCCTTCCCGTCCAGCCGCCAGAGCCGCACTGTGCCGTCCGGCGTCGCCACTGCGTAGTGCCGCCCGTCGGGGCTGATTTCCCCGGTCTGTTCGGATTCGGGTACGCCGGGGAGGGTGTAGTGGCGGGGTTTGCCCTCAAGTACGCCGGTCACCACCGACACCTGGTGCGGGTCGTTTCCCGCCGGCTTGGAACGCACCACGAGGGTGCGGCCGTCGGGGGTCGCGGCCAGCTCTTGTACGCGGCCGCGCCACAGGCCGCTGTGGGCGCCGCGCAGGTACTGCGCCCGGACATACTGGTTGAGCAGTTCCTCCCGGGCCTGCGGTGTCCTGTCGGTGTGCCATGCGGCGAGCGCGAACTGCAGTGCCGTCCCCGGCGCCTCGGCCTGCCGGCTGCCGGACTCCTTCGCCAGTGCGCGGGACGCGAGGGTGCGCAGCTGGGCCTTGAGGTCCTGGCTGGTGTTGAAGGCGATCGTGCCCAGCGTTCCCGCCGCGAGCAGTAGGGCCATGAGCACCGCGCCGACCGCCCGCAGTCTGCGGACCGTCCGCTGCTCGTACCGGTGGCCGGCTTCGATGTAGGCGCGCTCGTCTGCGGTCATATCTTCTGGCCGCAGCTGAAGCCACTCCGCCCCTTCGGCGAGGGTCTTGCCCCGTTGCAGGGCCTCTGGTTCCTTGTCCTTCCCCTCCCAGCGTGCCATGTCCGTGCGGAGTTGCTCTTGCCACACCCGGAACTTCCTGCTGTCGTCCAACCAGCGGCGCAGCCTGGGCCAAAGCCGCGTGAGGGCCTCATGCGTGAGTTCGGCGATCTCCGCACCCGTGGTCGTGTGGTCAATGACCACGAGCTTGCCCCGGGCGAGGCGGCGGGCAAGGGCCACCGCTGCGGGGTCGAGCTGGGTGAGCGGGGTGGCGCGGCGGGTGTAGCCGCCCCGGTCGTCAGGGCGGGCCAGTTGAAGGAACAGCCTGCGTGCCACGGTTTCTTCGGATTCAGGTACGTGCGTGCGGTAGGTGTGGTCCGCGTAGCCCGCCAGAGTTCCGGCGACGCCGCCGAGTTCGTCGTACGCCGTGTGGGTGAGCATGGAGCGTTCGCGCCGCTCCCACAGCCGGGTGAGCGTGAATTCCACCAGCGGCATCCGTCCGGGCTGGTCCGCCGCGTCCTCGACGATGCGGGTGGCCAGCCCGGGCTCCAGCCACAGCCCCGGTACGGCCGCGACCGGGCCGGTGATGGCACGGTGCAGGTCGTCGGCGTCGAGCGGGGCGAGGAGGAAGACGGCATCGCTGAGCGCGCCGGACGTCCTCGACGTCACCAGGTCGCCGAGGGATTCCTCGCGTGCGGTGGCTACGACCCGCAGGCCGCGTCCGCCCGCCGAACGCGGTGAGCCCGCCAGCTCGGCAAGGAGCCCGAGCAGGGTGCGCGCCGCGGTCGGCTCGGCGCCGGCGTACTCCTCCAGTTGATCGACGACGAGCAGGTGGCCGCCGGCGCCGGCCCGCTTTTGGAGCGAGTCCCGCAAGCCGGCTACGGCTTGCGGGACGCGGCTGGGAGGTGGTCGGGTGTATGTGCGGGCGGCGTCAACGGGCTCTGCCTCGCCCAGCGGGTCTTCGTCCCCAGGTTCTTCGCCGCTCGGCTCGCCTCCTGATCCGTCCCTGAGCAGCCGTGCCAGTGTCTCTGCCTTGCTCAGGCGGTCGATCTCCCCAGCGCCCGGCTCCAATGCGGGGACGAGCACATGAGCCAGCACTGTCTCTGGCCTGTCCCCAGGTACGGGGCGCAGTACGGACACGCCCATGCCGTCCGCCCGAAGCAGGGGCAGCAGACCGGAGCGGATCAGCGACGACTTGCCGCACCCGGAAGGTCCGACCACCACCGTCAGGGGGCGCTGGGCAATCGACTCGGCCAGCCGCCCGGCATCGTCCTCGCGTCCGTGGAAGAACTCGGAGTCCTCCTCCTCGAACACCTCAAGGCCGCGGAACGGGCACGTCGGGCGCAGTACCTCCTCGTCCACAAGCGAGGCGGACGGCACGAGGAACGCGGTCCCAGCCAGGGCCCCGTGCCCGGCCGCGACGGTCAGCCCGACGACTCCGCCCTGCTCGTCGTCCCACACCGCGGCCCCGCTGTAGCCATTGGTGATCGGACGGCTGCCGGGGGCGGCGTCCATTTGTACCCAGCCTGTGCCCTGGACGCTCCGCAACGTGCCGGTCGCCCACACCCCGTGGTCGCCACCGTCCGGGAAGCCATAGGCTCGGAAGGAGTGTCCCCACACGGACGCGCCGTCCACGAGCGCCACAGGGTGCGCGTTGGGTACCCGTCGGTCGAGGCGCAGCAGGGCTACGTCGCCGCTGTCGTCCCTCTGGAGGGGCTTCCAGGAGACGACCCGGGCCCGCACGGTGGGGACGTCTTGGTCGGCGTCGCGCAGCAGCGGGAACTCGACCGGTACGGCTGCGGAGGGGGCTGTATCGGTATCCCGCGGGAGCCCCAACGCGTCCGCGACCACGTGTGCGCAGGTGCATATGACTTCGGGTGTTACGAGGAAGCCTGCTCCCACGACCGCGTCGCCGTCCCGGATCCGGACGAGGCCTGACTCCAGTGCGCTTTCACCCCGTAACGCAGCCATGTCGAGCATCATCGCGGATCACGGGCGCCCCATTCCAGACGTACCGCGAAGTTGGCCTCACTGGCCGCCTTCGCCACCACGACGCCCGCTTCCGCAGATAGCTTGATCCCGAACTCCACGCTCACGGAGTTGGGTTGGCGTGCCAGGTCCCGGACGCTGTCAGCGACCGCCTCGACGGCTGGCCTGATGTGTGCGAGCGCCTCCTGGAGGGTCTGCGCGGAGCCGCGGACGACGCCGGATGCCGATCCGCGGCCCACTCGGTCGATCCCGCTGTCCTGCTGCCCGTCGATTTCGACTCGCACCGCGGTGCCATCGCTGAGCCGCATCTCCCCGATCCGCGCCATGTCATCTGTCTCTCTGTGAAGCCGCCACATACGTGTCCGGCCATCAATTCGCCTGGCCCATAGGGGCTTTTGAGCGATGTCGGCCGCATTCATATCGTGCCATCGTGGTAGGCCGTCCGTGTGCACGAAAGGTGGGGTATGCGGCGGGGGCGGTGCCTGGAATGGCCGGGCCGAAGCCGGGGTGTGCACCCTGTGGGGCCGTGTCCTGTGTGGTGGGGCGGTGTTGGCGCGGGCGCAGGAAGGGACAGTGGAGTTGGATCGTTCCGGGGGGGTGTGGGTCTGCCGTCTTGCCGGTCACCACAGGCTGCGGGGATGTATGCGAGGGGCTATCAGGGTGCCGGCCCGGTGCCACCAACGCGTCCTCGCCGACCTGATCGACGCCGACGGCGTCCTGCCCGACATCCCGCCCGGGGTGCTCTTCGACGGCGACGGCCTCGGCATATGGCTCCAGCGGCAGAAGGACCCAGCCACCTGGGCGCAGCTGTCCCCGAGCAGCAGGAACGGCTCTCCAGGTTGGGCGTACAGGCCGCTCAGAGGCCAGCTCTCACCCCGACGGCCAAGAGGCAGGGCAAGGCGCAGCAGGCGTTCCGGCGCGGCCTGGCAGCCCTCGCACAGTGGGTGGAGCGGGAAGGCCGGCGGCCGGTACCCCGCGGCCACAACGAACAGACCGCGGTCGATGGCGAGGAGGAGCCGGTGCTGGTGAAGCTGGGCGTGTGGGTCTCGAACACCAAATCGGGGCGGGACAAGCTCGCCCCCGAACAGCGCACCGCACTGCAGGAGCTGGGCATCGACTGGGTGTGAAGCATCAGTGGTTGTTCGGGGCCGGGAGCGTCAGGCTCTTGGCCGCACCTGGGCTCAGCAGGCCGGTGTGCCTACTTCGCGTTCAGGCTTCGGGCTACTGAGGTGATCACGCCCTTGTCGTCGAGTTGTCCTGTCAACGCGCCGAGGGCTGCACCCTGAACGACCGGTGTCCAGCGCGCCAGGGGCTACGCAGTGACTCCCGAAGCTGTCGACAGAGACAGCCGTGAGCTGGCATCAGCCAGCTCACGGCGGCGTCAATTGCTACTGCCGAGTTCCCGCAGTGTTCCGCCGCCGATCAGCGTCACCACTGCGGTGGCTGCGCCGGCAACTGTGGAGAAGCCGCCACCACTTGCCACACCCGCTCCAGCGACGGGTAGGTCAGCGCCAGTACTCCGCAGCCCACCGCGGTCGCGAACAGGGCCGCTGCCACTGCGCCCGCCGTACGCCAGGAGCGCCGCGTGAGTTGGAACAGGTCGGCTGGCTCATTCGCCTGCCTGTGGACTCACCGTCGGTGATGCGCGGCGGCGTCTCGGCTCAGCTCCTCGACGCTGCTGTCCTTGCACAGGCTCCCGGACGCTTGATCGTGCCCAAGCCGCCGACGGGGTTCTGCGTGTGGCGTCGTGCCGGGCACTCCGCGACCTATCGTCCCCTGGGCGCTTGGCAGCATTGGCGTTGGTCGTGCACCTCTCCCCGGCACCGCCAAGGGGGTCATCGAGGCGGACCGGCTGGGGCGCGTATGCGCGCTGACCCTCAGCTTTCTGGCGAGCACTCTCGATCGCCTGGTCGCTTCGGGAGCAGCGACGTCCTGGTCGTTCGATATGGGCGCTGGAGACATCACCTGGACTCTGTGCCTTTCCCTGACGAACAGGATTACCGAGGCAAGCTTCACGCACTCGTCTCCAGCGCTCGGCGCTGGAGCACACTCCCTGGCACATGCGACGGGCATGGACGGGTAGCCGGTCAGAATGGGGCACGGGATTGCGCTGGCGCAATCCTGTTCTTCATAGCCGAACCCATGGGCAGTGGCGCATACTTCTGCTCGCATTTCGACGCTGCCTGATACGGATGTCAAGGCAGAGCTGCACTCCGGTCTGTGAGTTCCTGCACCTCAGTGGAATACCCTGCACAGACAGCAGAAGGCGCAAGGCGACGGGCGCGCGGAAAGGGTGCAATAGCATCCTCAGCTCTGCGAAAGTGCTGCATCATGGATTGCTCGCGCGCCCGCCGACTCCGCATTCACTGGATCAGCGATCCCATCTATGTATAGCGGGTGTATTCGGGTACATCTGCCAACGCTCTCGGATCATCCATGGATCTCGCTTTGACGTCGGCCGGGGCCTTCACTCGCGACACGCTGATTCCGTGCAGGCATGCATTGCACCAGAGCAGAAAGTATCCGAGGCGCGTCTTCGGGTCGATGATGTACCTGTAATCCAGTTGCGCCTTGCCGCAGTGGGGACATGGAACATGTTCGCCTTCGGGGGCGGTAATGCTCGGGATGAGCGCAATCCACTTATCTCTTCGTTGCACTATCCGAGCCTCCCGTTGTAGTAGTTCCAGAATTGTCCCTCTGAAGCGTAGGCGGCTCTCTCCCAGGCGTGCTCCTGCTCAAGAGACGTAGCAGGCCCATAGGTGTCGATCTGCATGACATGCTGCCGCTCGTGCCCAATCGTCTTAGTGAGGTTCTCGGCTGACGAGAAGGCGTCTGGGTAAAGCGTGATGGTTCGATTCGGCGCAGTGTGTCCGTAGAGCATCCTTCCGACAAGATCCGCATCACGGTTGATTTTAACCTTCACACCGTCAAGGCCGACGCCTGCGCGCTGTGCGACTTTCTTAACTGTGCGCTTTTGCATGGGTATCGGCAGTTCTTGAAACGGCCCGATGTTCTTCCCTCTCCTGGCCAGCATCCCACCGACAGCAAGCTCACCAGTCTTGAAGAAGCCGGCACCGGGCACTGGCGTGAACGTGGCCCCCAGCCGTACGCCGTCGGAGAAGGCTGACGTTTCAAGACCGACTCCGCTTCCGGCCATTTCCTCGCGGATGGCGTCGCCCGCGCAATTGACAGAGCCGAAGATCTGAAAGACTTGACAGCCAACTGTGGCGGTGTCGACGATTCCGGTGAGGATTCCGCCCAACCAGTCCTTGTCGTCTCCGCGGGGGCCAGAGAGCCATCTCTTGTTGCAGCTGAAGCGATTGCAAGTGGAGCCCCAGTGCCCACTGTTGACGCTTCCAGCGCTGCTTGTGTATGCCGTACCGGATGAGCCTCCGCTATAGCAGCCAACAGAGCAGCCGGAGTGCCTTTCTCTCTCGGGATGATAGACAGATCCACTGCCTGGAACTCCGTTATTGCAGTGCTGCATGACACCGGTCATGCAGTCTGCGTTACCGAGCCCTGTTGGATCGGAGTTAGTGGTCGGGTTGTTGGAACTGTAGCTGTATCCGTTGAGGGTTTGAGGCTTATCGGTCTCGAGCAGGGGGTCGACGCTGAGGAAGGCGCCGGTGAGGGGGTCGTACTCACGGGCTCCGATGTGGGTAAGGCCTGTTCCGGTGTCGGCAGGCGCACCGAGGAAACTCTTGTCGTCGGGCCAGGCCGTGGGCGCGGTTCCGCGGGGCGCTCCGAACGGGGTGGTGTAACGCTTGGCGTAGCTGAAGGTGCCGGCGTCGATGGCCAGGCTTGAAGTGCCGTGGTGATCGGCGGCAAGGAAGGTCAGCTTCGTGCTGGCTCCACCGGTGGCGGTGCGCACCGCGATGTTCTTGCCGGCTGCGGTGTAGTAGCGGAGGCCTGAGAGTGCGCCCTTGGTGGTAAGACGTATTTCGGTGTCGCCGAAGTAGAGGGTAGTCACGCCGTCCGTGGCGGCGCGGCGAATGAGGAGGTCTCCGTTGGCGTCGTAGAGGTAGCCGGTGGTAGAGGGGGTGCCGGTGTTGTCAGGTTCCGTTGCGCTGGAGAGCTTGCCTTCGCTGTTCCAGTGAAGGGCTTGGTTGGCTTTGGAACCGGGGCGCTGGATGGTGTTACCGGTTTTGTCGTACGTGTACGTCTGGGTTTTGCCATTGGTTTCGGTGCTTGTCAGGGGGTGGGGCTGTTTGCTGGGTGTGCCGTAGCTGTAGGTGGTTATGGTGTCGCCTGATGTGGCGTGCTGCACCTGTTGTTTGCGTTGGCCTGCGGAGTTGTAGGTGTAGCTGGTCCAGTACGGTGCGGCACCAGTGAGGTTGGTGCTCGTGCGTCCGCCGGCGCTGCAGTCGTCGGTTTTCGGGGTCCAGGCCTCGCTGAGGCGACGGTACCCGTCATAGGCGAAGCACTGGTTGTCGATCTTCCCCGTGCCGCCGAGGGTGGTGGCGTCGGAGATGGAAGTGACGTTTCCTGCGTCGTCTTGACGGAAAACCAGGTCCTGGAGTCTGTACGGGTGCGTGTCGTCAGTGACGTAGGAGCGGGTCAGGCGGCGGGTGCCCGGTTCATAGTCGTAGCCGAGGTAGGTGTTCTTGGCTGAGGTGCCGGCGTTGGTGCCCAGGGTGAGGCGGCGTAGGTCTCCTGCGGGTGCGTAGTCTGCGCCTTGCAGGTAGCCGGTAGTGCCCTTGGCTGTGAGTTGCTTGCCTGTGGCGTTGTAGGTGTAGGAGACGGTCTCGGCAGGCAGGCCGGCTACTGCAGGTTGGGATGCCTGGCTGATTGTTCCGTCGAGGCGGTAACCGGTGGTGGTGGACAGGGTCTTGGGGACTCCTGCCTTGACGAGTGGATCGCTTTCCGGCAGGGAGAGCTGGCTTTCAGTGGCTTGGTAGAGGCTGTCGTAGCGGGTGACCTTTTGGATGTATGCCTTGCCGCCAGCACCCTCCTCGTAGCGGATGGAGGCATCAGGCTGGCCCTTGGCGAGTGCGTCGAACGTCCAAGCGGTGAGTTTGTTGGCATCAGTTTTGGACCCTTGCCATGTGCCGGTCTTTCGGCCCAGTTCGTCGTAGGCGTGAACCAGGGTTCTGTTCTCGGCGTCGGTAACGGTGGTGACCTGGTCAAGGTCGTCGTATGCCGTGCTGGTTGTGCCCTTGTCCGGGTCAGCTGTGGCGGTTTGACGGCCGAACAAGTCGTAGGTGTGAGACCAGGTCGGCTTAGTGGTGTCGGTCCCTGCAACGGGGCCGGTGACCGTTCTGGGCTGTCCGCCCGCGGTGTAGGTGTAGTTGGTCGCGACGTAGTCGGTGCCGGTTGGCGTGGGCCCGTCGTAGTCGAGGCGCTGAGTGGTCTGTCCGCGGGCGTCAGTGACGGTGGCGACGGCTTGGCCGCCGAGGGGCGCAGTGGTCGAGGTGGTGTCGCCGGTGTAGGTGGTTTGCGTGGTCCAGCGGGCTATGCCGTAGTTGCGGGTTACGGCCTTGATGGGGCGTTCGGCGCCGTCGTATGTGGTGTCGGTCTGGGTGGGTGCCTGGCTGCCCTCGGTCTGGACCGCGGTTCCGGAAGGATCGTTCTTCTCGTCCCAGATGTCCGACTGCGTGCTGGAGGCGAATCCGCGGGAGTCGTACAGGGTGAGGGCGATGAGACGTCCGCCGGTCGGTGACGGGGTTTGGACTTGGCGGATGCGCAGGAGGGAGTCGTAGATCTCGTAGGTGGTGTTGTAGCCGTTTCCGTCGCCGCGCAGAGTGCCGGTGGAGACCCAGGGCAGGTCGTTGCCGGCGAGGTGGTAGCCGTAGACGTAGTTGGGGGTCTTCTGGGCGAGGTGGGAGCGGTTGGGGAGCCAGACCTTGGTGACGCGGCCGAGGGAGTCGTATTCAGTTTCGGTGATCCGGCCGTTGGGGTCGGTCGCTTTGAGGGGAGAGCCTGTGGCCGGGTCAAGCGTGGTGGTGGTCTCGTAGCCCTTGGCATCGCCGGTGACTTTGGACAGTAGAGGCCCGCTGGTCGCCGGTGTGTAGGTCGTGGTGGTCTTGGTGTGGTCCCGGGCGTCCTTGACGAGGGTAGGGCGGCCGAGGGCGTCGTAGTCCGTGGTGGCGGTCTTCTGCCAGGTGGGGGTGTTGGCTGTGTCGTAGCTTTTGGCGCGGGCGGTCCACTGGGCGTCGCCCTTGGTGGGTTTCTGGTTGGCGGACCAGGTGGTGGTGTCGTAGGCGGTGGCGGTGTCGGAGATGACGTCGCCTGGCCTGCTGCTGTCTGCGGGCAGGTCGAGGTCTGTGTCTGATGTGGTGCAGGGCTTGGCGGTGGTGCGCGTGCGGGAGACCAGGGAGGTCAGGCCGTCATCGTTGCGTGCGTACCAGGTGCGGGTGCAGGTTTCGTCCCCGTTTTTGGCGTCGTCGCCGCGGTCTTCGGCGGTCTGCGGCATGCCCAGGTCGTCGTAGGTGGTGGCGGTGGTGCGGATCCGGTCGGTGGGGGTGATGCCGCTGGTGATGGCGGTGCGGGCGTGGGTGGCGCCGGTGCGGGTGAAGTAGGCCTCGGTGTCGGCGTAGGACTTGTGTTGGGTGGCGGTGCGCTTGGACCAGGGGTCGTTGACGGTGCCGGAGGTGTAGGCGGCGTTGTTGTAGGTCGCTGTTTCGCGGGTGAAGCCCGTGTACTGCTCGCTGTCGGTGATGTCGGTGGCTTTGATGCCGGTGACGGTGGCAGTGCGGCGCTTGTCGGGGTCGAGGGTCTTGCCGTCAGCGGCGAGGAGCCGGTCGCCGTTCATACCGCGCATGTAGACGGTGGTGGTCTTGGACTGTGTGCCGGAGGGGTCGCCGGTGAGGTGGGTGACCTGTTCGTAGCCGCGCCAGAGGGACCAGGTGCGTTCTTTGGCGGGGGTGAGGGGGTCGTCGTTGTAGTGCCAGGCACCGCCGCCTGAGTAGGTGTAGGTGTGCTGGACGGCGACGGACCCGCCGTGCGGGTCGGTGGTGGAGACGGAGGTGACTCGGTACTTCTGGAACCAGTCCAGTTGCGGGTCGGCGGAGCCTCCGTTGGGCTTCCAGTAGACGGGGTAGCAGCGTCGGGTGTTGTGGTCGGCCTTGGGCATGGTCTGGCCGGCAATGCAGTCGGCTTCGGCGTAGCTGACGATGGTCTGTGCGCCGGCTTCGGACGTGACGGTTTTCAGGCGGGGCTTTTCGAGGGAGAGGATGTTGTCGCTGGCACCGTCGACGCGGTTGGGCTTGAATTCGTGATCGAGCCGGACCGGGCCGAGGGCGATGTCGGTGCCGCGTTTGCCGGTGTGCTTGATCTCGTCCAGCCACAGGGACTGGTCGGAGGAGTCGCCGGTGTCGCCGGGATCGAGGTACTGCTGCTTGAGGTTCCAGGCGTCGATCGGCGCATAGCCGGGGGTGGTGGCGGTGGTGTCCCAGGCGTAGGTGGTGAGGCTGGTGAGGCGCTTGCGGGTGAAGAAGGTGGGGGCGACGTTGCCGGTGCATTTGTCGTCGTCCTTGCAGACGGCGTCGAAGGGTACGTCGGGCCAGTTGTCGCGGGTGTCCTTGGTCAGGGAGTCACAGCCGTCTCCTGTGGCGGTGCAGCGCTCGGTGTAGTTGAGGACGACCTTGTTGGAGGCGGCGGGGGTGGCGGAGAACAGGGAGCCGGCGCGCTGGCCGTAGCGGATTTCTTTGAGGTAGCCGCCGCGGGTGTAGGGGGTGGCGGTGTTGTCGTCGCCGAGCTTGTCGTAGTTGTTGGTTTCGGCCTGGTACCAGTAGGTCATGGCGTTGGCGTGGGTGTCCTGGACGAGGTCCAGGTTCCAGCGCCAGGCCTGTTTCTTGTCGCGTTTGGCGAACGTGGTGCCGTTGTCGTAGCCGGGCTCGTCCTTGTCGTCGCCGAAGACGGGGGCGGTCCATACCGAGTCGGTGCGGTCGTCGGCTCCGGCTCCTGGGAGCTTGTTCAGACCGAAGGTGTAGGTGGTGCCGTCTGCTGTGGTGACGGTCCAGTATTCGCCGTTGTCGTCACTGTTGTCGGCACCTGTGTGGTGGGTGACGAGGGAGGCGTCGTCGTTCTTCAGGTGCCAGTGGCCGGTGGTGTCGTCCTTGACGAGTTCGGTGGCCTTGCCGTTCAGCACGAGTGAGGCGTTGTCGTACTTCCAGCACTGGTCGAACTTGTCGTCCTGGCCGTCGTCGTCGCAGGAGCCGTACTTGCGCTCGATGTAGGAGGAGGTGAGGTCGAAGCCTTCGCCGATCGTGGTGCCCTGGTTGTTGGTGCTGGCGGTGCGGCCGTCGACGCTGCCGGAGTCGTAGGAGATGTTCAGGTCCGGAGTTGGTCCGGCTGCGGCCGGTGGAGTGCGCAGGGGGTAGGACCAGGTGAAGGAGCCGGAGGAACCGCCGGCTTCCCAGGTGGAGGAGGCTGCGAGCGGGGTGGCTTTGTAGTCGCCTGCCCCGGATTTGGTGCCGGCGGCCAGAGCGAGCACCATCTTCCGGCCGCCGGCACCTGCCTTGAATGTGAGGGGGGCGGTGATCTGCTGGCGGGCGCGCTGGTTGGTGAAGCGCTGGGGGCTCAGATGGCGGCATGCTGGCTTGTCTGGCGTGGTGAGTGCACAGGTCGGCAGGCTCATCAGGCGCAGTCGGCCGGCGTAGTCACCGCCGTAGGCGGAGGCGAAGGCCGCGTAGTTGATGCCGATCTGGGTGCTGCCCCCGCGGGCCGGCCCGGTGGCGGTGAGAACCACGCCCTTGAGGCCCAGGGCGTGTGAGGTGTCCTGCCCCAGGACTGCGACCTCGATCGTGTTGGCGCCGCGGGTGGTGCGTTTGGTGGGCTTGGTCAGGGTGATGGGCAGGTCACCGGGCTTGGCTTTGGCGTGAGCGACCGTGGTGGTGAGGCGGGCCGTTCCAGTGGTTGGCCAGGTGGTGGTGCGCTGTTGGTCGGTGCGAGCACGCTGTCGGTCGGCCGTGTCGGCTGCCGCTGCCTTGCGTAACTGGGCGGCGGTGCGGGGATCAGGTTTGGCAGTGAGAGGTTTGGTGCTGGCTGCGCGTGGTGCGGTGAGGCTGGGGCGGCCCAGGGGGTCAGGGGCGGCGGCGAAGGCGACGGGCGAGATCAGGCCTGGCAGAAGGGTGAAGCTCAGTGTGACGGCGATGCGCTGGGTCCAGCGGCGCCCTCTGGGGGGCGTGGAGCGCGGCAGGTCGGTGGTGTACATGTGGGTTCTCCTTGCGCCCGCTGTTGCGGGGCGCCGGTCATCAGCCCGGTGGTGCAAGCCGGGGCAGCGTGAGGTAGGTGGAGAGACTGCGTGTTGCGGCGGCAGTCGGGACGGCTGCGCGGCTGCCGTCCCGACTGCTGTTGCTCCGCTCAGGCGTCGTCAGGGGCTGCCAGCACCTGGGAGCGGACCTGATCTGCGGTCATTGCGCCGGTCCACACGCGCAGTTCGGCCAAGGCCCCGGGGAGGTAGTGGCTGGTGGTGCCGGCCAGGCGGGCGTTGCCTGCGGTGAGGTCTCCGCTGCCTTGCTGGGGGGTGGCGAAGCCTGCTTCACCTTCGGGTTGCTGTGGGAACTGGCCGATGTATAGATGGGTCATGCCCAGCTGCTGTTGGCCGTCGTCGTCGGTGAAGGTCTCGGCGGCGTCGAAGACTCCGGTGAGGTCCACCCAGCTGTTGAGTTCCTTGGGGCTGATGGGTTCTTGTGCGGTGACCAGGCCGGTGTCGGTTACTTTGCCGGTGGCGTCGACGGCGGTGCGGCCGAACTTCCACAGGTAGGTGTCGGCTGCTGGTTTCTCCACCCACAGGGCCCAGGAGGATTCCTTGCCTGCCGGTGCGGCCTGGGAGAAGACCGCGGCGCGGTAGCCGACGGGTTGTTTGGCGAGGCCGGCTGAGTCCAGGCGGACTCGGGCGGAGACTGTGAAGGATCCTGTCTCGTCGACGACGGGCCCGGTGGCGGTTGCGTAGCCGGTGGAGCCGTTGAGGACCAGGGACTGGTCCTGGCCGTCCTCGTCCTTCAAAGAGGCGCCCGTGGCGGAGAATTTCAGCGGACCGCGGCCGTAGGGGAAGCCGGTGCTGCTCGGGTCGTCGGGGTCTTCGGGGCTTTCGCGGACGCTTGCGCCCTGGGAGATGGCGGCGTCCCAGTGCCCGACGAGTTCATTGGCAGGGACGCCGTCCTGCTCAAGGGCAGCTTCCTGGTGCAGTTCGTCGGCGTTCAGCGGGCGCTGCCACAGGGCAACTTCGTCGATGCGGCCGCGCCAGTTCTCGCCGTAGAGGTCGGCGACCTTGCTGCGGCCGAACTGCAGTCCTTCGGAGGCCGTCCACGGCTTGTAGGTGCTGACGGTGCTTGCGGTGACGGGTTGGCCCTGGGGGCGTCCGTTGACGAAGAGCTGGATGGTGTCGTTCTTCGGGTCGGCGTCGTGCTGGGTGTCGAAGACGCCGGCCAGGTGGGTCCAGACTCGCGTTGTGGGATTGGGGCTGTCGGCCGGGGAGCGGATATAGGAGGCGGTCTTGCTGTCCTGGTCGGTGCGGTTGAACACCCACTTGCGGGTGGTGGCGGAGTAGTACAGCGTGAAGGCCGAGGCGTGTTCGCCCGGTTCGGTGAGCACCACGTGGTTCGCCGTGGTGTCGGTGAGGTAGACCCAGGCGGAGACGGTGAACGAATCTCCGGTGTTGAGGGCTGGTGTGCTGGTGGCCGCGTAGCCGTGTTGTTTGTTCGGGTCGGCGCTGTCCATCCACAGGGAGTAGTCGTGGGCGCCGCGGCGGGCGAGTGTGGACCAGCCGGCACCGGTGGTGTAGAGGGTGGCGTTGTGGCGGGTTCCCACGGTGGCTCTGTCGGCGGCGGTGGTGATGGCCGAGCCGGGAGGGGCGTCGTCGAAGTGCCAGCGGCCGGTGTTGCCTTCGGCGGGCGAGGCCTTGAAGACGTATTCGCTGGGTGGTCCGTAGCGGACGCGGCCGTCGGCGTCGAGGTCGGTGGCTTCGACGGAGAGGACCTGGGTACCGGGCAGTGACGGGGTGACGTCCTTGACGGCGGGGGTGGCTCCGCTGACGGTCTTTGCGCCCTTCTTCGACGTGGTCAGCAGGCGGTAGCGGTAGCCTTTGACGCCGGATTCGCCGCTGTGGGGCTTGAAGGTGAAGGCGCCGGCGATGCCGGGACCGCCCTTGGGTTCGCACAGGCTGGTGGTGCATTCGGTATACGGGCCGGTGCTGGTGATCTGTGGCGCCTTGGGGGCGCTGGTGTCGATCTTCAGGTAGCACCAGGAGGAGTAGGGGGAGAACAGGTCACCGGACTTGGATCCGTAGTACCAGTGGGACTGGGTGCGGGACTTGAAGCGGTAGAGGCCGCCGTCGGCGCGCTGGCTTGTGACGGCTTTTTCCAGGGTGCCGTCAGGGTCCCAGCCCTTGTCGGGTTTGTAGTCGCTCCAGACCTTGTCCCATGAGCTGCCGTTCTTGCGTTCCATCCAGAACTCGGCCTGCAGTGAGCCTTTTTCTTCGCCGTTCTTGGGCTGCACTTTCGTTTGGACGCGTGCCTGGACGGTGGGGGTGGCGGTGGTGACGGTCAGCGGGTCGGAGGAGGAGGTGCGGCAGTAGGCGGTGGTGCCCGTTGCGGGGATGGCGCCGACGGAGGTCGGCAGGCCTGGCCGGGGCACGTAGTTGACCTTGAGCTCGGCGTTGTCGTCGAAGCGCTTCCACGCCCGGGGTTCGCTCTCGTCCGTTGCGCGCAGCATCAGCGTCAGGCGGTGGATCTTGCCGTCGGCGAAAGAGCGGACGGTGGAGGCGAGGTTTTCGTCGCTCTCCTGGGGGTTGTCGTTGAACTCCACCCAGGTGTCCGGCTGCGCGGGTGAGCAGTTCTTGTCGCGTCCGGCGGAGATGTAGCGGTCGCCCATGTGGTCGAGCGTCTTGGGTCCGGGCCAGCGGGTGCCTTCGGAGATGTTGTCGGTGCGCTTGAGGTCGACCCAGTACGGGGTGCAGTTGAACGACCAGGTCTCGTGGGCCCGGAAGGTGGCGTCGATAACGTACTTGCCGCTGAGCTTGGTCGGGGCGAACTCGAAGTACATGCGGTCGGTGTAACCGGAGCCGCAGTAGTAGCCGTCGGCGTTGCCGCACTTGCCGACGCCCATGGGCTTGTCGAACTGCCAGAACTTGTCGCCGTCGGAGGAGAGTTTGGTGCGCTCGGACACTCCGAGGCCGACGGGCGGGTCGATGTAGACGGGGTAGACGGTGTCCTTGCCGCGCAGCAGGTCCAGGTCCGGTGCGACGGAGACAGCGCTTGCGGTGACGGTGACGGGCAGCTCGGCGCTGGCGGCCCCATCCCCCGGGTGCGTGGGGTCGCCCCCTTCGGTGCCTGGCTGCTCGGCGGCCGTCGGCTGTGAGGGTTTCCCGCCTCGCTGTTCGGCAGCTTTGGACTTGGGTGAGGGAGGCAGTGTGCCGCCTGCTGAGTCCCACATCTGACCAGCTGGTCCGGTGAAGACGGCGTTGCCGTCGGAGTCGACGGCGCGCAGGCCACCGCCGGCACCGGGGATGACGCTGAGGCCCTTGGCGGAGGCGGTGAGCTTGATGTTTTCCAGCTCGGGGCTGTGCGCAGCTTCGGCTGTTTTGACGACGAGAACCTCGCGGTATCCCTCGGCGGTTGCCGTGAGCTGCAGGTCAACGTCCTTGAGGACATGGGCGTACGTGGCGGTTGCCCCGTTCAGCGCCGGGGTGGGTAGCGTGCCCGGCCAGCCGAACTTCATGGACTGCTCGTCCGTGCCTAACTGCAGCATGCCTGCCCCGGGCCCGCCGCCGGAGAAGTCCAGGTTCACCACTGCGGACTTCGGGCCTACGGTCCCGTCGGTGCGGCGTACCAGTGTGGTGTCGATGTTCTGCCACGAGCCGTCAGGTGCCTTTGCTCGCTGGGGCGTCGTGGACTGTGTCAGTGTGAACGTTCCGTCAGGATTAGCGACGGTCTGCGAGTACTCGGTGCGCTCTGACGTGACCTCCACCGGCTCGCCGGTCGCCCCGGCTCGCTGCAGTGCGGACTGCGTCATGGTCGAGGTCTTGCCGGCTGCGGTGGCTTGCGGTGGCGCGAGCGCGAGCACCGGAAGCGACGTCAGGAGCGCCGCGGTGGTGACGCTGGCTATGCCGCGTCTGGTCATGCTTCTTCGTGCACCGTGAATCCGGTGCCCCCACCCCAAACTCACAGTCCCCACCCTGAGTTCATATTCATTCACAGAAACTTCACAGCTGCGCGAGTTAACCCCGCCCCCAGTTCCACCGTCAAGCGTGACCCCCGTCACGTGACCAATACGCGTCATCGCCGCCCGGGCCGCCTCGGCGGCGCCACCGCACCCCTGATCCGACGTTGCCGCCGACCCTGGTGTGCTTGGCCTGCAGCACAATGCGGCCTCGCTGCCGGCCGCCGCCGATGACGTCGGCGGCCTGGTCGCCCTGACGGCCGACTTTGCGGGCCGACCAGCCGTCGCGGGTGAGCAGATCACGCAGCGCGATGTCGGATTCCTGGTCGTTCATGGCGTCGACTTCGGCGAGCGTGATCCGCAGCAGCGCAAGCATGGCGGTGCGGGTTCGTTGTGTGCGTGTGGAGCGCAGAATGCGCCATAGTCCGTACCCGAGGCCGCCAGCTGTGAGGGCGCCCAAAGGGGCCATGCGCGGACCACTGCACGGCGCGCGGCGAAAGCCGTCTGCACCACCAAGGTCAGTGCCGCCACGGCAATGACAGCAGCCGCAATGTGCTCGCCAGTACCGCGCGGCTTCCGCAGCCGCGGCCGACGCCTGGCCATCACCGCGTGGCCGACGGAGATGCCGCAGGCCGCGGCGAGACCGGATGGCCGGCTGCTTCCTCGCCTCCGAAGCCGAAGACCTGCCCCCGAAGCCAGACCCTGCGATGAGTCCGGCGATCATCCAGCCGCTCGTCTTCTTCCCCGCGGGCGCGGGTTGCGCAGGAAGGGCTTCCGCCGGCCACCATCGGTCCCGCTGCAAGAGCGGGGCCTCATCCGTCGTGGAGCAGGCGGACTCACATGGCGAAAAAAGGAGCGTGTTCGAATGTGCTCAGGCCGGCAGACGCACCCGAGCAGCCAGGGCGGACTGTGGTGCCCCACAGGTGCGGGTCGCTTCGTGAGCGCGGCTCTATGACAGAAGTCGCGACAGCAGGTAGAGGACTGCCAAGGCTCCCAGGACTGTTGCGGCAATCTGCCAAGTCCGTTGCGGCGAGGGCAGGATGAAGACCTGGAGCGAGGTCGGGCCAGGGTAAACGTAGTAGACCCGATGCCGGTGTTCGGGCACAACCACCCGGGCCAGCGGCAGGTACCGCACGTCGGCCTCTCGTGCGATCTCACCGTCACGCGGCTTGAGGCGCGGCTTCAGCAGAGCCTTGAAATCGGCCTCGAGGCCGTCAGGGACAGAATCCTTGTGGGTGAGGAAGGTCTTGCGCCAGTCGCCGTACTCGCGTGCGTGCTGCCGCGCCACGTATGGCAGGCCCGACTCGGGCCACTTGATCTTCTCGGTCCGTGGCTGCCGGTTGATGATGCCTTCGGTCCACGTCACGGTGTGGCCGGTGCCCGCGCATCGCTTATGGGGCTCGGTTCCTGCGCCATCGCAGTTGGGACACTCTCGTGTCCCCCCGCCCCGGCAGGTCGAGCACATGGCGTGTCCGCGGCCTCGGCATGTGGCGCATGCAGCCTCGGCCGCCCCGCACTGTTTGCACGTGGCCCGCTCGTCCGCTGCCTGCCGGTGTTCTTCGGGAGCCTTCCGGATGCGGTGGCCCGTGCCGTCGCAGCGTAAGCACGCGTCGATGCCGCGGCAGTCGCTGCAGGAAGTGGTCGCCGCACAGGGCAGGTCCCCTCGGCCCTGGCAACGCGAGCAGGTCACTTTCCCGTTGCCGCAAGGGCAGGACTCCTCTTTTACCGACCCTCGTTGCACGAGCTTGTGTGTCGTCGCGACGGAGAGATCCTGCGGTGGGGCAAGGGGGTGACGCCTCAGCCTGTCGTACTGCGGGCGGCCCGAGAGGTCGAGTCGGCCGCGGTGAATACGCTCGTCCTCGGTACGGGTCTCCATGCACCGCACGACCGTTCCCTCAAGGAGCGAGTGCCAGGTGATCTCTCCTGAAACCGGCAAGCCCACCTTCGACGCTTCCCCACGCTCGGCGATGTGCTGTCGCACGGCTTGCAGGATGTCCGTCTCGCTCAGCATGAGCCCCCCCTGTTTCAGCCGCGGGTACTTTCCCAGAGACCGTGGTGGGCACCGTAGCCAAAACGCACCACGGGTCAGTGCCGAACCGGGCAATCCGTGCGGCCGGCCGGCGTGCCCCTTCGCTTGCGCGGGTGTCAGCGGGGTCTCCAGGTGCGGATCTCCAGGTGGGTGATGTGGGCGTCGGGGTGGATGCGGCCGGTCTCCAGGAGCCAGTGCTGGACGGCTGCGGTCACGTCGCCGCCTGCTGCGTCGACGCGTTGGGCGAAGTCGGTGGCGTCGAAGCCTCCGGTGGTGGCGGATCCGTAGGAGCGTTCTTCGGTGTGGTCGGCACGTTGGACGACGTCGCGGCGGATGCCGGGTGAGTCCGCGCGGCTGCCGGAGGCCAGGGTGAACCCGCTCTTCGGCATACGCACCGTGAAGGCGAGGCGCAGCCTTTGGCGGGCTGCTTCGGCGATCAGGGGGCGTAGGCGGGCTGCGCCGGAGGCGATGGCTTGGGCTCCGGCGCGGCCGGTTCCGGTGCCGGTGGGGGTGATGAGGACGGCTTTGGTGCGTACGCGGGCGCGGGTGCCGGCGGCGGTGGTGCGGCGGGTGATGTGGGGGGCTGCGAGAGCGGCGAGTTCGGCTGTGTCGGTGATGCCGGCGTGGACGGCGGCCAGGGCGTGGCGGAGGGCGGGGACGAAGGCGGCGCCCTTGTGGCGTGTGTAGAACTGGGAGACGAGGGAGGCGTCGCGGTTGATGATGTGGGCGATGTCCCGTTTGGTGTAGCCGGCGGCGCGGAGTTGGTCGGAGAGCTGGGCTGCTTCGTTCAACTCAGGGGTGCGGCGCTGGGGTGGCATCAGGCGTCACCGCCGGTGCGGGTGCGGTGGAGGGCGGTGCGTCCTGCGTCGCGCAGGGCGAGCAGTTCGTCCTCGGTGGTGGGGGCGGGGACGGGTCCGGTCAGGTGGCCTTTGTGGAGGTATTCGCCGGGCTGGCCGTGGTAGGGCCAGTTCTGGGGTGCGGTGAGGTAGACGGCGTCGGTGCGGAAGGCGACGACGGTGCCGGGGGGTGCGTGGAGGGCGCCGACGTGGGTGTTGTCGTCGCGCATGCGCATGGACAGCAGGGCGGCGCGGGCGCCGGACCAGATGGTGGCGGCCCATTCGGGGTGGGCGTTGGGGTCGCGGGAGAAGCCGGTGGGGCGTTGCCAGGTGACGTGGTCGTCGTCGAAGCCGATGATTTCGGCGTCGGCGGGGATGTCGCGCTCGGCGGTGCGGGGGGTGGTACCGGTGACGGTGCGGGGGCGTTGGGCGAAGGAGCCGATGCCGTACAGGAGCAGGGAGCGCACAGCGCGGGAGGCGAGGTGGGCGGCCTGGCGGTGGGTGGGGTCGCCGTGGAGGTCGGCTTGGGCTGAGAGAGAGGCCCAGGCTTCCTTGAGTTTCCTGGACCAGTCATCCAGGGGCTTGCCGTCTTCCCACAGCAGGCCGTCGAGGATTTCGACCTTCCACGAGGCCAGGGGGTTGGACAGGGCGGTGTAGACCTCGGGGCCGCCGGCCCAGGTGGTGAAGGTGGTGCCGGGGGTCCGGGGGTAGTGCCAGGCGCGTTCGCCGGGGGCGGGGGCCGGCAGGATGCCGACGTGGTTCCAGCCGTCGGGGACGGTCACGCGCACCTGCCAGTGGCCGCAGCCGAAGAGGGCCTTGGTCTGCTCCTTCTCGCTCCAGGAGGCGAAGGTGGCGGCGGTGATGCGGCGGGGGGTGCCGACGGGGGATTTCCAGGTGTGCTTGGCGTAGGCGAAGGTGCGGTCGTACTCGACGAGGGACGGCAGCTGGTCGGGGACGTCGGGTGGGGTGATCAGTTCGGTGCGGCCCTGGCCGGCGGTGGCGTGCAGGAGGCCGCGCAGTTCTTCGGACAGGACGGGGTAGCCGTCGGAGAACTGGCCTCGGGCGGGGATGGTGCGGGTCCACAGGTCGCGGCCGGTCTGGGAGGGGGAGCCCATGATGACGGCGTCGGGCCAGTGGGATCGTAGGGCCTTCCACAGCAGGACGAAGGCGTCGCGGATGGTGGTGGGGTCGGCTCCGTCGGGGTCGAACCACTCCCCCACCGACCGGATTTCGACGTGCTGGTCTGCGCTTTCGCGCTGGTAGCGGCCGACGGGGTGGCGGGCGTGGACGAAGTGCCCGGCCATGCGGTCCTTGCCGCGGCCGGTGTCGGTGCGCCACCCGGGGATGGGGGCGTTCAGCCAGGCGGCGACGGCGTCACGCAGGAACGGGTATCGCCCGGCCTCACGGTGCCAGGGGTCGCCCGCGGTGAGGTAGATCCGCTCCACGCCCTCGGGGATGGTGTGGAAGACGGCCTGCAGGATGTCGGCCGCCGACCGGCTGCCAAGATCGAGGCGCGTGGCCTGGTCTCGGTAGACCAGCATGCCGGTGGCGGTGTCGAGGAAAGCGGTGGAGCGGGCCTGCTGGGTGAAGTTCGGCCGGGTGGAGGCCAGATGGGCGGTGTGACCGACCCAGCGGTCGCCCTCAGGCCCCTCCGGCAGAGAAGGCAGCGGCCGCGGCACGCCGGCAGCAGCCAGTGAGGACGGCGTGCTTGCCGGAGGTGGCTGTGGGGCGGCCGCGGGCGCCTTCGCGGCCGGGGCGGCGTGGGCCGTGGCAGGAGGGGTCTCGACTGGGGCCGGCGTGGACGGGACTGCGTCGGCGGGCGCCGGTGTTCGGGGGCCGCGGGTCATGGGCGGAGCAGCTGCTCCCGGAGCCGGCTCAGGCGTCTGTGCGGCGCAAGGCTCCTCAACAGGTTGCGCGTGGACGTCAGAGTCGGGAGCAGCCGGCGCAGGCCGCGCGGGAGTGGTGAGACTGTCCGGTGCCAGGATGGGGGCGATGGCGACGACTTCCGCGAGGCTCATGCCGGCCGCTGGCGCGATCCGCTCGGCCTTGGCTTTCTCGTACCCGGCCAGCGCGGTAACGCGGCGGGCCCGTTCCGTCTCGAGCTTTGCCACCTCGGCCTGCTTCTTCTTGATCTCGTCACGCAGGGTGCGCAGTTCGGCGAGAGAGGCGGTGTAGGCCTTGCTGTCCATCGCAATCCCTTTTGGAGTGGGTTAGTTAACGGCGTTGCCTGCAGCGACATAGGCGATCGCCCCGCCGGAGTGAGAGGCAAGGCGGGTGCCCAGCAGCAGGTCTGCGACGGCGCGGTCCTGGGCTGCGGGAGCAGTCAGGTGTTTCGTGGGGCCGGTGAGGTCGGTGATGTAGCCGGCCAGGACAGCATCGGGAAAAGCGTGTCGGCCCTGCTCGTTCTTCTCCCAGCGGGATAGTCCGGTGAGGACGGCGACGACATACCCGGCAAGGGTCACCGGCAAGATTTTCCCAGCTGCGACGCTCGCCGCGTCGCACCGCCACCAGCCACGCAGCGCCTTGAGAAGGTCTTCAGGCGTGAGGGAGGCTGCGAAACCGATCCAGTCACGGTCCGGATCGTGGGCCCGTTGAGCGACGTCCACCCGCAAGACGGCGAGCTCCCGGACGTCCAGCTGCTCCAGGGGGGCACTGTGCCGTGCGCCGAGGGCTTGGACCATCCCGAGGGGGGCCATGACGCGTACGCCGCGGCGTGACAGTCCCGGCAGCAATTCGGCACGCACGAGACGGCGGAACGTGGTCACGGCACAGCCAAGTTCTTCAGCAGCCTGACCTGTTGTCAGCAGCACACGCACTCCAGCAGGCGGACTCAGATATCTGATTCGGCTATGACACTAGCCGGATGAGTAACCCGGGTCAAAGAAAGGCACATCGATAGCTGCGAGCCACGAGCGCGCTTCGCTCCCGCCGCGCGCGCCGAACGCGCCCGTCAGCGGCAGGTGCCCGGGCGCGGCGACGGCCAGCGCTGGAGCGCCGAAGACGCCCTGGGCGAGAGGGAGTTCGCCGCGTTGATGCGCACCCTGCACCGTGAGGCGGACGTTTCGGGCGGAGCACGGCCTGTTCCCGCTTGGCCGGCCCTGACCGAAGCCAGCAACAGATCGTCGCCGAGCGTGCCCTGTCGTTTTGTGTGCCGGTCGGACGCCGCGGACGAGGCCGGTGCCGACCTGATCACCGACGTCTGCCGGGTGGTCGAGGCCTGCGACCTCACCCTGCTCGATCGGGTGCCGGCCGCGCACTGGCTGCAGTGGCTGCCCGGTTTGTGGAAGGTGCCGGGCGGCTACGCGCTGCTGTCTTCGGCGCTCCAGCGGGCCGCCGCACACGACGAGGGCGCCACGACCGCGTTCCTCACGCGGACGATGACCTCGGACGTCACCGTCGTCGCCTTCCATCAACGGCATATGCGACTGCCGCAGCTCAGTGCGCAGGCGCTGGACTGCCTCAACGAGGGGCACCCCCGGCCCACGCCCTGGCCGCGCTTCTCGGCATCGCCGCCGCAGCGCTGCCCGCAGAGACGGCCGAGACGGCCCTCGGTCTGCTGCAACGCAGCGTTGCCGTCTGCGCGGACATCGGCACGGATGCCTCCGCTGACCGGGACACCGCGGTGGCGTCAGGTGCCTGCCTGGCGGCGTGCCAGATGACTGCACCCATGTTCGACGCCCTGATCAAGATTTTCGAGGACGACGTCCTGCCCGCGCGAGACATCATCGGCCAGGCCACACGAACGCGAACAACGCCTGGTCCGCTCTGGCCCTGTCGCAGCGCGGACGACTGTACCTGTGGGCGCACCGGGCACTTCCTCGACAGCTGACCGCCCCGGACGCCTCGTGCGCAGCAGCCCCGTCGACGAATTCGCCTCCACCATTGCGGGCCCGCTCATCTCGCAGCCGTCCCTGTCAACGCCGCCGTCCCGGCCGACCTCGCCGCGCAGACCGGCAGCGTGTGGCTGCAGGCGGACGCGGTGCAGATGCGGGATACCGTGCGAGCCCAGGCATGGCTGCCACTCACCGCCGCGGAAGTGCGAGAGGTTCTCACCTCACCGTCCCGCCGGATCACCGGGTCCCGGGAGCAGTTCACTGCCGTGGTCGCCGAGGCGCTGGGGGACATCGCTGACGACCTGCGTACCGACCGGGCGCTGCGCGCCCAGCTCTGGCATCGCCGGCGCCGGAACAACGACTGGGTCAGCTATGTGCCCGCCGAAGAGCGCGAGATGTCGACCTGGCTGGCCCGTGAGCTGGAGCGACGGCTGCGGGACCGGGCGGCCGTCTTGCGGGAGGTCGAGATCAACCCGCGCCTGGCGGAAACCGATGGCGATATCCCCGACCTGCTGGCCGTCGCCCACACCACCGGTGCCCAGGCGCTGTCCGTGCCTGGCGAGGTGAAGTGCAGTTGGCACAGACAGGTCGTCACTGCCATCCGGGACCAGCTCGGCCTGCGCTACCTGCAGGGCCCCCAGGGGACGACGGGTGTGTATGTGGCTGTCTACTTCGGCGGCAGCGCCTGGGACACCGGCGACAGCCGACGCACGCAGTCAGCCCGCCGTAGCCTGGACCGGCTCCGGCAAGAACTCCGTCAGCATGCAGCCGATCTGGCCGGGCACGGCATCACCGCCCATGTCTGTGTTCTGGATGCCTGGTTGGAAGCCGATGCCCTGTCCGACCAGAGCCCGGGATGAGCAGACCAGACCTGCGTGATCGCCCGGCCTGGGCTGTCGGCAGCCGCAAGCCGTCCGAGCGGCGGCGCCCGGACGGCCCAAAGACGCGACCACCATGGCCCGGTCCCTCCTCGGCTCGATCTGTCCGGGCTCGCAGCACGATGGTGACGATGATCGCCGCACGCAACTCACCCAACCATCGGCTCGACCGCAGAGAAGGGGCGCAGCCACAGCTCGCTCAGCGCGCCCTCGGCCGCCACTACCGGCGACTCCGCAACGCTGAGCAATCAACGCTCACAGTGAGCAGATCTCAGAAACTCGCAGGTCATATCGGCTCAGCCGACGCAACCTGCCAACTTTATCCATGAGTAACTTTCAGTGTGTCCCGCTCCCCAAGCTGAGCAATGCACAGGTCAGCCTTGAAGGGCTGCTCACTTTCAGGAAGGCCGCGACAACCGCCCTGGCCAGTGAACAACCAGCGCACCGCGACGGGGCGCCGGCGACCGGGCGGCCCGTCTCGCAGGCCGCCTCATCAAGAGCTGAATTCTTGAGGTTCATCCCATGGGAACAGCCCCTGACCGTTGCCGGTGAAAGGTCAAGCCCTGGCCGCCCGGCCTTACGGCCTGGCGGCGGGCGGCCGCGGTACACCGAGTCCGACCAGGCATTGGTGGTCTTGGGCTTGATGCCGGCGTAGACGGTCTGGCGCCGCTGAGCTTGGTCCCCGGGCCAACCGCCTGCTCGGCGCTGGTCGCCTCGATGCCCTTGGAACGAAGGACACCGACGGCAGCCCACGGGGAATCGTGCAGCTGATGCCCGGCTTGGCGGGCGGACACCAGGAATAGCCCGTCTGGGCTTCGGGCCGCCAGGCCTTCACCTGGCGGCCCGAAGCCTCTGCGCGGCCGTGGGCAGCGGTCACCGGCGCGCTCGGCCGGAGCGCGACGCTCCTCACCGTGCCGTGACAGTTGCGCGGCCGTGCAGTCGTTATCCGTCGGCTTCGCGAGCGGCGGCGGCGGCGGCGGCGGTGGCGGCTCGCTCGGGGTCGGTCCCACAGGCGGGTGGTCTGGTCGGCTGCAGTGGTGGCGAGGGTGTGTCCGTCCGGGCTGAACGCCACGAAGTGGACTTCGTTGGTGTGGAACTTGAGGACTGCTGTCGGGCGGTGTGTTCGGGTGTCCCAGAGGCGGATGCAACGGTCGGCCCCAACGGTGGCAACGGTTCGGCCGTCAGGGCTCAAAGCGATGCCGTTCACCGAGCCGGTGTGACTTGTCAGGGTGGCGAGGGACGTCCTCGAAGCGCTGTCCCACAGCCGTGCCGTGCCGTCGTGGGACGCTGTGCCGATGGTCCTGCCGTCGGGCTGAACGCGGCGTCCGGCAGCTCCCCGTGGTGTCCTTTCAAGATGCCGGAGGTGCGACGGGAGGCGACGTCCCGGAGCCGCGCGGTGTGTCGGCGCTGGCGCTGATCACGGTGCGTCCGTCCGAGCTGAAACGCACCGAGTCCACCGTCTCCTGGTGTCCTCGTAGCACGGCGAGCGGTTTTCGGGATGCCACGTCCCACAAGCGCACCGTGTGGTCCGCGCCACCGCTCGCCACCGTCCGGCCGTCGGGAGAGAACGCCACCGACATTGCTGATTGGCTGTGGCGGCCCAGCATCGCCTGCACGTGCCCGCCAGCCTAGAAGCCGGGTCACCAGGCACACAACGATCCGGGACGAAGCGCGTACGGGATCCGGATGGATACCTGCTGGTCCTGTCCACTCATTCCTGGGCTCGTGAGCTGATGTCGACGGCCGCGTAGTGCGGCTCAACTCAAGGTTTCCGTGACGCGGGTCATGAACCCGTCGCTGCCGCAGCTCGGGGTGCACCGCGGCTGGCGGCCACCTTGTCCTGGCGCCCCACGTTGAACCGAGGGCGATTGGCGCTCTCGTAGGGCAAGGACCTGCCCCCTCCCGCCCGTCAGCCAGGTCCTCGGCAGATGCTGCTGTTTTGCTTGTGTTGCTGACCGGAGGTCAAGCTCCCCGTTTCGGTGGGCGCAGTGCGATGTGGGGCGTCAGACCGCAGCCGACGCCCCACAGGTACACCACTAATGAACCCCAGAAGAGGGCAGCCCTACCGGAACGGTCCCTTAGAAGGCGATGTCCCGCAGAGCGAGGTAGATCTGGTACTGCACCTCACCGCCAGCGGCCTTGATGGCCCACTTGAGGGGGTTCCAGTTGGAGAGTCCGTTCACCCACTTGCGGTAGCCCTTCCAACTCTTGGCGATCTTCTTGATGGCGCCCTTGCCGTACTTGGCGGCGATCCGCTTGGCAATCTGCCAAGCAATGCCGCGACCCTTCTTCGCCTGGACGCCGCTCTTGGCGTCGATCGTGGCGACAGCGTCCGTCGACGCGGCGGCGGACCGCAGCGTTTCGATGCTGATGCTACGAACGGCGGCACTGTTCGCCGTCGTCTGCACCGAGGAGACAGCCGGAGCGCGGTTGGCTTCGGCAGCCGACGCCATCGGGGCGGCGACGCCCAGGGCGACGGCAGCCGTGACCGTCGCTGCTGCTACTCGGAGTTTGTTACGCATAGGTTCCCCCTGCTGTATGGAGTGAGGCCGCTGCCGTGCGGTGCACGAACGGCCTTTCCCCGCCTGGCGTTTCTAGGCGGGCAGAAGGAATCATCACGCTGTGCGCTGACTGTAGGCTATTGGCCCTTCGGGTATGGGCCGGATGGACGATGTCCCTGCGTCCGAGGTCTCACAGCGGAAAAGTGTCACTGTGGTTGAGCCAGCAAACGACCCCGAACACGGCGAGAATCCCAAAGATCACTGACGCTCCGTCGTTGATCTTCTTATTCCTGATGGCATGCCAGACAAGCATGCCAAGCGGCGGCACCCAACCCGCGAAGTAGGCGGCCCACGCGAATTTCCCCCACGCCTCCCCCTTCCCGAGCGTGAACCCGAGGAAGGACACGAAAAGGAAAGCCGCGAACGAAAACCAGATGTTGTCCGACACCATCTGGCCGCGCGTCTTCTTAACTGTCTGCATGATCCCCCTATCAAGCAACTGCAGCTTCCTGCATGACCGTTGCCATGCAGGAAGCCAACCATAACGAGGAACCATGCCGTCAGGACACCAGCCCGCCAAGGACCTGGTAAACAGGTCGGAGCGCTTGACCGTCTGGAACGCCTCGCCCAGTGGCGCATCGCGGACAGGAGGCAGGCACAGCCCTGACCAAGGACGCGGGCGGCCATGATGGAGCCGGTAGTCGCGTATCAGGAGTGCGACCCGCTTATCTCAAAGGCCGGTTGGCACGCCCTCTCGTACGGAGCGGACCGGAGTCAGTCGTCGGGTCGGTGGCCGGGGATTATGCAACAGCGGTTGCCATGGCCAAAAGGGATACGCCTCAAAGGCCAATACCGGCTGCCCGTTCGCCGTTCCTAGGGTTGAAATCAAACAGCCCCAACCCTTGGAAAGGAAACAGCAATGAGCAATGGTTCCGCACTCCGTCGGATCAGCACAGCAGCCGTCGCCGGCGCCGCCGCCGTCGCCGTCCTGGCCCCGGCCGCCTCCGCAATGGGCCCCAGCAGCGCGGCGCCAACCGCGGGCTCGTCAGCGTCCGCGCAGACGAACAAGCTCACCCCGCACACGTACGTGGCCTACCTGATCAAGCAGCGCACCCCCGAGGCCCGCGCCACCCTCAAGGCGTTCCGTGCGCTGCCGAAGTCCAAGCAGGTCAAGTTCCTCGGCTACCTGCAGTCCCGCACTGTCTACAAGGCTTTCGGTGGCCAGATGCGCGGGCACACCGGCGGCAACAAGACCGTGCGGGCGGTGACGAACTACAACAAGGACGTGAAGTTCGTCCGCGCCACGCAGAACAGCAAGACCAAGCAGGGTCGCAAGACCAAGCAGGGTCGCAAGGCCAGTGTCAGGGTCGCGTTCACGGTGACGGAGAAGGTCTTCAGCATCCCCGTGACGAGCGCGCAGGTGTGGGTGACGTACGAGTCGAAGCACGGGAAGGTCCGCAAGGTCATCGGCGGCGGCTCGAAGCTCACCAACGTCAACGCGGCGATCAACATCACGGGCGGCAAGGTCGAGCCGACCAACCTGGAGGGCCACAGCGGCTTCGCCGCGACCACCTGGAGGGCCACCGAGCGCGTGGACGGCTTCGGCAGCGACATCATCAAGCGGCAGCGCGTCCAGAGTGGCTGGGGCAACACCTTCCAGGCCAGTCTCACCAACGTCTGACCGTCTCACCAACGTCTGACCGACACCCGTACACACACCAGCGTCCCCCCTGCGCCAGGCGGATTCCAGGGATCGTGACCACACATGATCACCGACGTGTGGTAGCGGGCATTGCATGCAGACGCTCGGCTGGGGTTTCCCCGCCGAGCGTTTCGCGTGGTCGGCTGCTGAGCCTGTTCTTGGTCTACCAAGATCTTCCGGCTTGCCGATGGCTTTGAGAGTCTCGGGGCGTATGACGGTCTTGCCGACGTCGTAGCGGGGTGCCCGGCGTTCGTTCTTGGCGCCAGGTGGCCGCCGGGCCCGGCGCCACGGGGTTTGGGAACACGGTCGGGCAGGCGAGGTGAGCGCGGATGTTCCTGAACCCCCGACGGCCTCGGCCGGGGTGAGCCGGTCGGAGGTGGCGGGTTTCCCCCAGGGCCAGCGGAGGTCCGCGGCCAGCGGAGGTCCGCGGCCAGCGGAGGTCCGCGGCCAGCGGAGGTCCGCGGCCAGCGGAGGTCCGCGGCGAGCGGCCGGGCGAGCCGGAGCCGGGTGTGAGCGACGATCAGGATCCAGGCCCAGCGGTCCGCCGCCTCGGGAGTACGGAGTTTCGGAGTGGTCCAGCCCAGGTCTGCTTCGCGAAGCGGAAGGTGTGCTCCAGATCGAAGCGGCGGAGAAATGCCTGCCAGAAACGGTCCACGCCGTCCGGGGTTGCGCCGGTCTTGGAGGACCATAACCATCCGGCGGGGCATCCCGGTCCTTCGATAGACGCTCGGCCTTCCACCGCATCAACGTCCCCTCGGTCAACGGCAGTTCACCGTCATGGTCGAGCCAGGACGAGCTACGGGTGAGCCTTGGGTAGATCCGGTCCCATGCCTGGTCTCGGCCTTGCCGTCAGTGGTGGTATCCGTGACCGTGCTGATCGCGGGCTCGGGCCGTGTCTCCGGACCGGTGAAGCGGAATTCCGGGCCGTGTTGGGTGGCCGGCCGTTGACGCCGTGCATCCTCGGTGGCTCCGGCAGGCGCATGACGCGGTCGGAGCGGACCCGGCCGACCAGCTCGGCCGGCAGGTCGCGCAGCACCCAGGCCAGACGGGTGACGTCGCAGCCGGCGTCGCTGACGATCACGATATGCGGGTCCCCGTCCTGCCACGAGCCCGCGGCGAGAGCCGCTCGGCGACACCCCGCAGCTGATCGGCGGGATCGCGGTCGCGTCGTCCGCAGGGCCGAGCCGCACTGCGTCCAAAATCGCGGTCCAGGACGTGGCCCCGGCTCCAGCACGGCGACGAAAGAGTAGGCCGGCCCGGAATGAACTACGAGACCCTTTTCGCCCGGCCGTAGACGTGGCAGAAGAGCCAGTCAGCCGAGCACGGCGCGTCCGAGCGAAGCCACAGCGACACCTCGACCGCCAGGACCAGGCACCCGCCGTCGAAACGCGGCAGCGACAGCCCGGCCAGGACCGTCCGCAGCCGGCCGAAGTCAATCCGGCCGTGGTTCAAGCCGCCGTACATCGCTCCGTGCCCACGCCGACGCTCGGGCAACAGCGTCAAGTCCACCGCGGACTTCACCGCACCGTCCGCACAGCACCGCGTCCGCCGGCTCGAACAACTCGTCACGCCCAGAGGTCGACACTCGCAGAAGCCTCCCCGGAAGCCTGACGCTTCCGCGAACGCTTCCTCCGGACAGCTTCTGGCAGCAGACTCCCCTCACGCCTTCGTCGTGGTCACGTGCACCTTGGTCGCAGCACAGGATCAGACGAAGGCCGCCCCATGCCCCGAACTGCGAACTGCGAACTGCGAACTGCGAACTGCGAAAAGTGCCTCAAGTTCGAGGCCGGTTCGAAGCCGAGAGGCTGACCTCAGGATTCGCACGGTGGGAGATCTTACGCGGTCAGCAGGCCCCGAACGGCGCCGAGAGCGCTCTTCGGCGCATCGGTGAGCTGATCCACGATGACGCCGCAACCCATCCAGGTGGACCCACACTCCTCGACCATGCTCCGGACAGCTGCCGCCTGGCTTCCGGTCTCCACCCAGTCGTCCACCAACAACACGCGGTCTCCCGACCCCAGCGAGGAACGCTGGAGCCGCAGCGTGTGACGAAGGCACCGGCAATCGGGAGACGACTGACGGGCGACCTTGTCTCCCGGGAAGACGCCCTCGCCCTTCCGGACAGGAACAAACCCGACGCCGAACTCAACGGCCGCGGCACCACCCAGCAGGAACCCCCGCGACTCAATCCCACAGACCGCTGTGATCCGCTCGTCCCGGAACGGTTCAACGAGACCGGCGACGATCACGGCCAGTGCTTTGGCATCCCGAAAGACCGCCCACACATCCGCGTGACCACCGATCCATCGGAAGCGTTCCAGCGCCAGGTCCCGTGCAGTCATGGGCACGAGCGGAAGTCTTCCGACCGCGGAGCAACGCAGCAAACCCTTATCGGCCACTCAGGCGTCCTGAGCCTGCCGGCGCTCGACCTGAGCCCGAAGACAAGAACAAGTCGAGCGCCTGTTTCCCTTCCCGGGCCCGGTAACGAGCCGGGCCAAACCGCACTGGAGCACTACGGCACTACGGGTGGGCGGCGGCACGCTCCCGCAGGAAGACTCCGGCACGAGCGGCGGCCTCTTCCTACGTCGCGCACCAGGTGCCGGCCTCGGCGGCGCCACAAGCGCCCCTTCCCGGAAAAAGGGAGGGGCGCCGGCTCGATCACTACTGGCCGCTCTGCGTCAGGCGGCCGGTCGGCGGATGGCGTGATGGTGAACATAGGCGAAGATCGCGGCTTCGACGCGGGTGGAGACCCCGACCTTCACCATGAGGTTGGCGAGATGCGCCTTGACGGTACGTTCAGTGATGACCAGCTGCCGACTGATTGCCCGATTCGGTGCGGCTTGCCCGATGAGAATGAGGACTTGGCGCTCACGGGGCGTCAGGTGCGAGATGCCGCCGGGGTCTCCTGGCGCGAGGGGGCGCGCCGGGCCCTCGACACCCTGTACGGGTGCATCGTCGATGCCCGTGTGATTCCCGGACAAAGCTCGTACGGCTTCCGCTTTCTGTGCAGAGGCACGGCTTGGCATGGCTTCCCCCTTGGATGGTCCTGTTGCCTGCCGCTGGGCTCGCCCGGCGGGCTCGGTGTGCCACACCGGCGTGGCGGCAGGATGTGCGAGCAGGTCGGTTGACCCACTCCCCCGGGGTGGGTCAACCGGCCGACAACAGCAAGTCCACCCGCCGCAGAGTTGTTTGGCAGCCCCTCTGAACTGCAGCTAATCAATTCGCCCGGTGCCCCGCCGCGTCCGGGATGCCGTTGTGGACGTGGTGGCCTGGCCCATAGGCTGGAGGGACGCTTGCAGGGATTCGGGGGGAGCGGCGAGTGGGGCGTCCGGAGAATCCGATCGATCCGCAGGACGGTCCGGTCCCGCGCTTCGCCTACGAGTTACGCAAGCTGCGAGTGGAGGCGGGGACGCCGGCCTACCGGGCCATGGCACGGCGCGTCGGCTACTCAGCGGCGACACTGTCGCAAGCCGCCGCGGGCGAACGCCTGCCGACCCTGCCGGTACTGCTGGCCTATGTGCGCGCCTGCCACGGGGATACCGAGGAGTGGCAGCACCGCTGGGAACAGACCGACGCCGACCTCACCCGCCAGCCACGACCCCAAAACGACGACGCAGATCCGCCCTACCGCGGACTGGCCCGCTTCGAACCGGGCGACGCGGAACTGTTCTTCGGCCGCGACGAGTTGACGGCGCAGCTGGCCAAGGCAGTCCGTCGGCACCGTGTCAGCGCACTGGTAGGCGCCTCGGGCAGCGGCAAGTCCTCACTGCTCCGGGCCGGACTCATCCCCCGCCTGCGCGCCCCGGACGAGGCCGACGGCCAGACACCGGCCGCCGTACGGATCCTCACCCCGGGCCTACACCCCATGACGCACGGCGAACGCCTGCAGCCGGCTCCCGGACCCGGAGAGACCTGGCTACTGGTGGACCAGTTCGAAGAACTCTTCACCCTCTGCACCGACGACGCGGAACGCAGCGCTTTCCTCGATCATCTGCTGGCCGCACGGCACGAGGCCAGCCGACTGCGCGTGGTCCTTGCCGTGCGGGCCGACTTCTTCGGCCGCTGCGCCGACCACACAGCCCTCGCCGCTGCTCTACAAGACGCCACACTGCTGGTCGGCCCCATGGACACCCACCAGCTCAGGGCAGCCATCGTCCGACCGGCCGCAGCCCGCGGACTGATCGTCGAGCGGGACCTGACCGCCCGCATCATCGAAGAGATCAACGGCGAACCCGGCAGCCTCCCCCTCATGTCCCACGCCCTGATGGAAACCTGGCGCCACCGGCAAGGACGCACCCTGACCACCCAGATCTACGAAGCAACCGGCGGCCTGCACGGCGCCATCGCCCGCACCGCCGAAGACACCTACACCCAACTACCCCCCACCCAAGCCACCCTCGCCCGCCGCACCCTACTCCGCCTCATCACCCCAGGCGACGGCACCCAAGACACCCGCCACCCCATCAACCGCAACGAACTCAACACCAACAACCCCGCCGACACCACAGCAGTACTGGAACACCTGACCTCCGCCCGACTGATCACCCTCGACAACGACACCATCGACCTCACCCACGAAGCCCTCATCACCGCCTGGCCCAGACTCCGCCAATGGATCGAACAAGACCGCGAACGCCTACGCGTGCACCGACAACTCACCCACGACACTCTCCTATGGCACAAACTCGACCGCGACCCCAGCGCCCTCTACCGCGGAACCCGACTCACCCGCGCCCAAGAAACCTTCACAAGCCCAGAGCACAACACACTGAACCCCCTTGAAACCGCCTTCCTCAACGCGGCACTCGCCGCCCGCGAAACAGAACGCGCACACGCAGCCCGCGCGGCACGCCGGTCACGCCGAGCCGTCGCCGCCCTCGCCTCACTATGCGCACTGGCCCTGGTGGTGGGCACCATCGCCTGGCAGCAGAAACAGAACAGCGACCAGCAGCACACCCAGGCCGAAGCCCGCCGCATCGCCACCGTCGCCGCCAGCCTCCGCACCACCGACCCGGTACGTGCCATGCGCCTGAGCCTCGCCGCCTGGCAACTCTCCCACACCCCCGAAACCCACAGCGCACTCCTAGCGGCGGCCCTCTCCCAGCGAGAACAGGACGCCATGCCACTCCCCGACGACGTTGACCCTCTCAATGTGCATCTCAGTGGCGACGGACGCACACTGGTCTACCTCGCCAAGGACCGAATTCGCCGCTTTGACGTGCGCACGCACCAGGAGTTGGCTCCCCTAAAAGCCTCGAAAGCTAAGTTGGCGGGAGGCTTCTTGCGGGACATTACGCGTGACGGACGAGCCGCACTGATCACTGGTGCGCACACGCGTGTGTACAGCGCCGCTGGCAGCAAGACGGAAACTCGGGACTTCCCTTCACCGCCTGGGGAGGAGTTCGGTAGCAACGGGCGAACAGAGTTCGGTAGCAACGGTCGAACATTGGTGTGGGCCGGGGACGTCGATGTTCAGCTGTGGGACTGGCGGCATCGGCACCTCTTGTTCCGGCAGGCTCTTCCCGACGTCAGGACTAGTGACCCGGGGGAGGTCACATCGAACGGCCGGTACTTAGCGGCCTGCCCCTACGGGCGCCCACCCGCGGTCTGGAAGATCGTGGGAAACCGCGCGGTGACGTTGCCCCTGTCGCCCGCTCAGAAGGTCCGTTGCGGTTGGGATTCCGTGGAGTTCACTCCAGACGGGCGGGGTCTGCTGAGGATCGATGAGGGCCACGGAGCTGACGTGCGGGACCTGGGCTCGGGCCGCTTACGGTGGCGGGTCAAGCACTCTGGCCTTACTCAGGTACGCCTGAGTAAGGACGGCAAACTCCTGGCGGGGCAAGATGCCGACGAAATTCTGCTATGGCGCATCAGCCGGCCCGACGTCCCTGTCCTGCGCTACCCGATCCCCAACGAGGAGGTATCAGAGCTACAGATCGACACCGAAGCCCACGTGCTCCGGTATATGGGCGGAGGTGCAGTCCGCAGCATCTCCTACCCACCCAGCACGGCATGGCGCGCTACTCCCGCTGACGCTGCGCAGTTCAGCCATGACGGGCGGAAGCTTGCGATTTCTCTCGTTGAGCGGAACAGGACGCGGTTTCAGCTGCTGAACGCCGGTAGCGGCACGCTGTCGGCAGAGCTTCCCGATGTGCCTTGCCGGCCGACGAACGGACTGATGCCGGACGCCTGCAGCCGCTGGGATTCGGCGCTGGCCTTCCGGCCCGACGGGAACCGCCTGGCCTACCTGGCCGCCAGCACCTCAGGGGAGTATCTGCACGTGTGGGATCTGCGAACGCAGGATCGAGTACAGGTACCCAGCGCCCTGCAAGTAACTGATGGCCATGCCCTTTTCTCTGCAAATGGCAAGTTGCTCCTGACTGCCGAGCTGGGTAAGGACAACTTCAGAATCTGGGACACACGCCGACACACCATCCGAACCCTGAGGAATATCAGCGGTGCCCTCATAGCTGCGCATCCCGACGGGCATTCGCTCGTCGTCCTATCAGGCGATGAGAAAGGGGTCGGCCGACTGCTCGACCTGCGTACACACCGGATCGTCCGTCAGCGCCTCACCGGCGAAGGCACCACAGCAGTCGCCTTCGGCCGCGACGGCCGCCTCCTGGCCGCCGGTGACGAGAAGGGCCGTGTCACCCTCTGGGACGGAAAAGCCCGCCAGCGCCTGGGCGAGCTACCCGCCACCGACGGAGCAACGTCTGGAAGCAGCCCTCAAGGGATTAACGCCCTCGCCTTCTCTCCAGACGGAGACACTCTGGCGACCGCCGGAGACAAGGGCACGGTGCGACTGTGGGACACCACCTCCAACCATCCCCTCGGCGACGCCCTCCCCACCGCCCCCGGTGACCCGGTCCTCGCCCTCGCCTTCACCCCTGACGGCAAAGCCCTGCGCGTCGCAGGAGAACACACACCCCTCCAGACCTACAGCACAGCTCCGCAGACCGCCGTACGCACCCTCTGCCGACGTGCCGGCAGCGGCCTGACGCCAGACGAGTGGCACTCCTACCTGCCCGACCTCCCCTACCGCACCACCTGCTGAAAACGGCTAATCGTGACCGTCTTCCTTCAGGCAAAGCAGTGGCGTCGGGATGTCTCCGTCTGCTTTCGGGGCAGGCCGGGGAGCTGTGTCGTACATCGTCATGCCTGTCCAACGAGTAACCCGGCGGCAGAGCTTCTCCCCACTCTGCTGGCTGGCTGCCGCGTTCGTAGCGAACGCCCCAAGCTCTGCGACGACCTCAGCGCCCTGGACCGGCTCCCGACGGAGCTGGCAGCAACCAGGAAGGTCGCTGACGCCCTCGAAATGCTGGAGCCTGCCGCCGTCTGAGGCTGGGGCGGCAGCTCAAAGCGCCCGCTGCGGGATACCCCACGGCGGGCGCTGATTTCGTGCCTGCGGTCACGGGACCGTGTGATGGCCTCCCGGATACGGCGCGGCCGGCGCAACTTCTGTGAGGCGGTGCAGCCGCGTGTAGAGGGCCCGCACGAGCCGGGCGCGGTTCTGGGCGCAGGGGACGGTGCCATCCAGTGGTACGGACAGGCGTCCGGCGGCTTCGCACAGGACGATTTCGGCGAGGGCGCCGCGGCCGTCGTTCTTCGGCAGGGCGGCGGCGTGGCGCCGGACATCGGAGGCCACCGCGCGGGCGTGGCCCGTCAGCCGGAGGACGATCTGCTCGTAGTCGCGCGGTTCGAGGTGCGGGTCGGGCGGGTGTGGGTGCGCTCATGGGCACCGCCTCCGTTGCTGGGTGCGTCGGTGACGTTCGACGCTACGGAGGTGGCCGGACCTTCCTCAACAAAATTGCGGAGAATTGCGGACGTTCACTCCAGGGCATCGATCGCGGCTCGGATGAGGGCGCGCGCCCCGTCGCCGCACACGGCCATCTCCGCGAGGCCGGCGAACGCCTTCGCATAGTCAGCGAGCTCGCGCGGCTGCGTCACCTTGATCTTCGCCGTCAGCGTCTCCACCACGGACTGGGTGTCGTCGTGGAGGTAGAACGCCTCCAGCGGCCACACGGTGCGCTGCGCGGTGAACGGGATGATGCCGAGGGAGACGGACGCGAGGGGCATCACGGCCAGGAGGTGGCGCAGCTGCCCCTTCATCGCGTCGGGGTTGGCGGTGCGATAGCGCAGGACGGATTCCTCCATGAGCACGACATAGCGGTGGCCGCCCTCGTACAGGAAACGGGAGCGGGCGACGCGGGCGGCGACCGCTTCGGAGACGTCGTTCGGCGTTCCCTGGAAGGTGGTGATCTGTTCCATGAGGGCGGTGGCGAAGCCAGGCTTCTGGAAGAAACCGGGCGGCACGAAGCGGACGCACGGGGCCAGCAGCATGGGCAGCGCGTTCGTTCAACGCGTGATTGCGCAACGGGCCTTCTTTGAGGGGCCTTGATGGCCTGTTCGCTCCGGGGCTCGGTTCCCAGGTGGCTAAACTGAATACTTTGCCGACCTGTCGCTTTGCGCGGAACCCTCGTGCTCGGTACCGAGGCGAGGCGCTACGGCAGCATCCTGAGGAGACGGTCATGAGCGAACCTGTTGACCCGAGGCTTGCCTATTCCGTGACTTCCAGCCCGACGCCGTCCCCAACGCCCGGCCCGACTCCTGCCCCTGACCCCCAGCCCTCCCCGCCCGGCCCACCTTCGGCGCCAGAGCCCACGCCCTCCCCCTCGGGGCCGAACCTTCCGCCCCCTTGGGGCACCGATCCCGATGTCGGCGTCTCGCCTTCCTTCCTGCGTGGCAGGGCGGAGGCCTGCGACGTGTCGTCCGAGACGATACGCAAGACCAGGGGGGTCGCTGAGGATGCCAATGAGGACCTGGGGAGGGCAGCTTCCGGCTGGTCGTTCGTGAAGAGCATCGATGACATGCAGGTGCGCTGGGAAGCGCTCGTGAAGGAAGTGACGGGCCGGCTGGACTACGCCTCCGACAGCTTCCGGCGCAGCGCGGATGCCTACGTCGAGAACGAGAGTCAGATCCAGTCTTCGTTCGCCAACATCTACCGCTGAGCGCCAGGGGGAATCGTGGTCACCTTTACTCAGCTCCTGGAGCTGGACGTCAATGGCCTGGAGACGTTCGCCGACCGTTGGGGCCGCGTCCACAAGCAGATCAAGGAGGCCCGCGAAGGCTTCCATGACGATGTCGTGCGCAAGCTGCACGCCGATCATTGGCGAGGGGAGGGCGGTCGGAAGGCGCAGGAGTACTGCGACCGCATACAGACGGGCATTGATGCTCTGGACGCCGAGGTCAAGAGCTTGCGGAGGTTCCTCGACGAGGAGGCTGACGGCACTAAGGGCCGTGGGGGCGTCAAGGGTTTTGAGGGGCTGCAGAACGAGGCGAGGTCGCTTCAGCAAGAGGCCTTCAGCCACGGGATGACCATCAACGACGACGGCAGCGTTCAGTATTCGGTGATGTACGACCCGGGCTCCCCTGATGCGCAGGAGATCCTCGATGAGAGCAAGCGCACTGCCAACTCCCTTGAGGGGCGCGCCAAGCAGGTTCTGAGCACGGCGACCGAGAACGACGAGTGGATCGCGCTGAGCTTGAAGGTGATCTTCGGTACGGTGCAGAACTTCGAGACCGAGGATCGCAAGTACGACGTTTTCGAACCGACTGTGAAGGACCGCATGGTCCGCAATCAGCTCAACAACGTGGGCGCGCTGGCCAACGCGCGGGGCTGGAAGACCACGGCTGGCCTGGTGCAGCACTACCTGGACGGCAGCGGCAAGCCGGTCGAGGTCGAGCCCCAGCAGATGTTGAACGACATGCCGCAGTTCCAACGGGACCTCGACAAGACCATGGCCAACGACGTCGGCAAACGGCCGGACGGTCCCTTCACCACCGAGTGGCAGTCGACTGCGCCGAACCCCAAGGACGGGGACAAGAGCATGGACTGGTACTACGGACTCAATCACTTTCAGTACCGGACGGTCGGCGAGAAGCACGGGGACCAGGTCACGTATCACGTTGAGGTGCAGAAGCGTTACGACTGGGGTGTTCCCAGCGAGCACCGCCGTACCCAGACTGCCTTTGGAGGCCCTTTCAAGATGGAGCTGGAGCAAGCCGACCTCGCACGTCTCAACTCCACAGGCCTGGCCCGTGACTTCGATGTGAAGGGCAGCTCGGGGCAGATGCGGACCACGGTATGAGCCCCCGCCGCTACGTCGGCCGCCACACCGGCGGGCAGCCTCATGCCTCGAAGGCTCCGAAGGCATCCCCGCCCAAGCCGCCGAGGACCGCTTCCAAGCCCGTCGACCGTCGCCGGCTCAAGAAGATCGCCCTCTGGGTGGGACTTGCCGCCTGCCTCGCGTTTTCCATCGCCGTCCTCATCGGGCTGGTGCAAGGCTTCTACGAGATGGACCACCCACCTGGCGGCTGGTGCCAGGACAACTCAGCCACCTGCGTGCGCCCCTGACGAAATCAGGCCGAAGGCTACACAGCCTCATCGGCGGCCGAAGCACAGTGCATGTCTCTGCGACCATTCGAGCACCAAGCTCCATTGATCGCTGGCTGTCGGCCGTTCTGAGAGCGCAGCCCCCTGCGCCAGCTCACCGGCGGCTGTGAGACCGACGTCGAGTACCAGCTGGGATAGCACCAGTCGTCGGCGCAGTCCCTTCCATTGAGCGGGACGCAACGGTGCACCGCAGGCACGGGCCTGCGGTGCACCTGGGTGGCCGGTGAGCGGCACAGCTCACCGACCGGTTCAGGGCCGGTCAGCGACCGCGGCGACCCCAGCTTTCGGTGTCGACGAGGCGGCGGTGGTCGTTGCGCAGGATGGCGGTGTCGCCGGTGTTGTCCCAGACGTAGGCGCGGCGGTCCTGGTAGGCGTCGCGGCGGCTGTCGTGACCGATGCCGGTGTGGACACGGATCCGGCTGTGGCTGTTGAGGCGAAGGTTGCCGAAGCGGTAGCTGTGGCCCGACTTGTCGGACAGGGTCCAGCCCTTGATGCTGACCGGGAGGCGTCCGGTGTTCTTCACCGTGACCACTCCGCGTTCAGGCTCCGGTTGGAAAGGTCATCCCGTCCGGGGCTGTCGTACTGGATCGCCCCCAGGACGACAGCGGAGCGGCTGTGGTCCGGGGCCGGAGCGTGGTGGCCGTGGCCGGCCGCAACGGCGGGCAGCGCGACGGTGGCGGCGAGCGCTGCGGCACCGGCGACGGCTACAGCGATACGCGAGATGTGACGGGACGCAGAACACCCCTCAGAGGGCACACCACAAAAGGGGTGCCGGAATCCGGAAGTCCGGCCTGTTTGACCGGACCCCCACACAGTGACCTGCCATCATGCCTTGCCAGGAAAAATCCAGTTTGGTGTTACAAAACACAGATATTTACACAACCACACCACACCAGGCGCGCACTCCCCCACGCCCACCAGCACAATCACGACACCCCTTACACCCGTCCAGACGCGCCAAGGGGCTACCGCCGGTGCAGCTCGGTGGCTTCAGCGACCCGGGAGGCTTCCGTCAGGGTGCTGTTCGACCCAAGCGAGGCCCCCGATGTTAGGCGAGTTGTTGGTGCAGCCGTGGTTCTTCGAGTCCTCGGAGGCGGGGACGTGGTGGTGGGTGAGGGCGGAGTCGTAGGAGCGGCAGAAGCGGGTGACGGTGCCAGGGTGGCGTAGGGGAGGGTTTTGGGTGAGATGTCGCGTTCGCCGATGCGGACAGGCTTGGTAATCCCCAGGTCTCGTCCGGTCTGCCAGGCGGGGCAACGTGGTGCGTTCAGGCGGCGGGCATAGCGGTGGCCGATGGCGGCGAAGGCCAGGGCGCGAGCGGTCTTGCAAGTGACGGTGGTCGGGAAGCGGGTGGCGGCGTCACGGGCGATGGCGCGGTTGTAGACGATGTAGCGACCGTGGCGTTTGGTGCCATGTGCGAGCAGGGCGAGCGTGGCGAGGGCGCCGCTCTTCCGCCTAGCCTGCCGGAGGGAGGGGCCGTATTGCCCGCTATCCGGCTTCTACCTGGGGGCGTCGCACAGCCCGTCCTCTCTCGGCCCTCCCCCCTGCTGAGCGCCTCGGTGGAGAGTTGAGAAAGGAACACGCCTTCCGGGCTGCGGCAACCACCTCATACGAGCGGCACCAAGCGGCTCCTGCCCCTTGGCCGTCCACAGCAGTCGCCTCAGGAGAGAAGCCGTTCCATGACGACGATCAACATAGAGAAGCGTAAGACCTAGCCGGTCGACGCGGAGCACACCTGGTCCCTCATCTCGGACTTCTATGCGCTGCATACCTGGCTCCCGGCCGTCACCAACACCCGCCGCGAAGACTTCGCCCGCTCGCGCATTGCGGTCCTCCCGGAAGGCGGCGAGGTAGTCGGGCAACTGCTCGACGAGGGACAGTACTTCCACCGGCCGGGTGATCTGCGGCCCGATGCCGGTTACCGGCTTTGTCCCCGAGATCCGGGTGCACGCGAGGACCGAGACCACGAGCGAGATCGTGTGGCAGGCGGAGTTCCAGCCGTCGGGAATCCCGGCCGCGTCGTCGCCGGAGTCTTCGACGGCGTACTGGATAACCTGGCCAGCCTGATTGCAAAGGAGACGACCCCAGCCGACTGACAGGAAATGCAACCCGGGCGCCTACGGCCACGCGGGCGTCGGCCGCCGCGTCTAGCTGGACAGAGTATGCAGCGCCCGCGTCGGCCGACCTGCGCCGCCCCCCCGACCGGCTACAGCTTTGCCACCGGCACCTGTTGAACGCCGTCACAAAACAGACCCTCAGGGGCGGGCAGCTACCGCATCGACTCCGGCTCCACGCAGCTTGCGGGCGAGATTCTCCATCTCGGGCAGCGTGCCCGAGTAAGTACGACGACCACCGCCCGGCGAGACCAAGTACTTCGCGACCGTTCCCGTCTTCTCCCCCACTCGGCTGGCTGGAGCCGCCGATGCTGACCGAGCAGCTGAAGGGCGGTGGGCTACTACGCACGTTGACGGCCGCCGTGGCCCTGGAAGATGAAACCCCGTCGTCGGGAGCCTGGCCGGGCCTACGTTGCTGTCCTCTTGCACGGCGGCGGCCCGGGGCGACATAGCCCCCGGCCGCGCAGGAAGGCTCGTGCGGATGCGGATGCGGATGGGATTGCGGCTCGGCTGACGGGAAGGGGGCGGCGGTCTCTGCAAGATTCCCGTCCCGCAGCCGATGTCGGCGCGGCAGGCAGACCCACACCCGCAGGCCCGCAGGCCCGCACCGACAGACCTGGCCCGGCAGGCCCACACCGGCAGGCCCTCACGGTGCATGTGCCCCCTGGCGCCGCCTAACTGCCGGCCCCGCGTCGCAGTTGGGCCGAAAGGTGGTGTTGCAGCGGCTGACCGACCGCCGCGAGATCGTGGACGAAGGTGAGCGTGTCCTCGTCGGTCAGGGTGTAGCGGCGACGGGTGGCGTTGACCTCCTTGGCGGTGGGGGCGAGAGCCACCTCATGGGTGGTGAGGTCGACCGCTCCATCGCCTGCACGGCCGACCGAGATCTCCGCGATGCCGGTGGGCTGGGTGATCAATGCCTCCACCCGTCCATCGGGCTGTAGCCGCCACCAGCCGCTCTCCCGGGCCGACGGCCGCAGCGGGGTGCCGTCCGCATCGAGCAGCCAGGCGCGCGCCTCGTAGTGGAGGAAGGGACGCCCGTCATGGCTGAAGGTGACCTCCTGCGCGTACGCGAACTCCTCGGCCAGCGTGGGGTACCCGCCACGGCCCCGGCCGAACCAGGTGCCCAGGAGCCCGATGACCGGCGTGAGCAGTGCGTGCGGCGCAGGTGCTTCGTCCGGTCGCAAGGCGTCGGGATACGGGTGCTTCGGGGCGTGGTCGGACATGATGTGCGCTCCTGGGTTGAGGCCGGTGCCGGGTGGCAGCCTAGGACGTCGATCCACCGACGCCGGGCAGCGGAGGGCGCGCCGCCCGGTTACTGCCCTACGGGCACGGTGGAGCCGGTGCCGCCGCATCCTCCGTACGCGCTCCTGGGACGAGGGGGCAAGGGAGCCGGCTGACCGAGTGGCTCCCTGGCGTCAACCCGCCTCGACACCAGAGGTGTTGGGCGAAGCACTGACCTCGCCTCCTTGTTGGAGTGGCACTCGTTCGTCACCTGCCCGGTCCGGCAACCGTGAGGCCCCCGGACCCGCCTCCCTATCCGTTCAGCAGGCTGCGGAGGTGGTGGGAGACTGCCATCGGCTGCTCCGTCGGGCATTGTGCCCGGACATCACCTGTGTCAGCCGGCTTCCTGTGATGCCCTCCCTCCTGCACTGTGGACCAGAACCGCGGGGGCTGCCCTGGCCGTGCTCGGTGTAGTGCAGAACGGCAGGGCGCTCGGCGGGGACGGCGACGTCGGGCGCGGGATGTCTCCTTTGTCCGGGGCGGGCCGGGCAGGCCGGGCAGGCCGGGCAGGCCGGTTACACCGTAGGTGTCGACCGTTCTGCACGAGCTACCAGGTTGGGGGCCGGCTGCACACACCCCACCGGCCGCATCTCCGCCACGCTCCCCCTCCCCCGAGCGGCGCCCGGCTGTCCTACGGGCCCTCGTTGACGACCGCCCGCTCCACCGTGCCGTCCTCGACGTGCCACTTCTTGAGGATCTTCGCGTATTCGCCGTTCCTGATGAGGCGGTCGAGAGCTTCCTGTACGGCGTCGCGCAGGGCCGTATTGGTCTTGGCGACCGCTACACCGTAGAGAAGGGGTTCTAGCTGCTCACCGCTGAGTTCGAGGGCGGTGCCGCCTGCGCGGGTCGCGGTGGTGTGGGCCGCGACCGGGAAGTCGTCGAGGCAGGCCGTGGACCGGCCCTTGGCGACATCGTCGTAGACCTCCGCCGGTGAGTCGAACTCCCGGATCCTCAGCTTCTCGGGGACCTGGCGGTTCAGCTGGTCCAGGAGATCATGGGCGACCGTGCCGCGCTGGACGGCGACCTTCCTGCCGGACAGGTCTCCGGGGGCCTTGATGCCCTCCGGGTTGCCCTTGCGGACGACGAGCACCAGGTCGACGCCGCTGCCGGTCTTCGTGCCGTCCGTGCGCCCCTCCTGACGGTCCTTGGTGTCGGTCATCGCCGACATGACCAGGTCGAAGCGGTTCACGTGCAGACCGGTGAGGAGGGTGTCGAAGGCGGCGTTCACGAGCTTGACGCGCAGGCCCAGCTCACGGCCGAGAGCGTTCGCGAGGTCGACGTCGAGACCGGCGGGCTTGCCGTCCCTGACGAACTCCATGGGCGGGTAGGCGATGTCCGAGCCGATGGTGACGATGCCCTTGTCGCGTATCTCCTTCGGCAACCGGTTGGACGGGATCCCGATGGCCGAAGGGTTCCCGCCCGGCTTGGCGCCGCCGGACGGTTTCCTGCTGCCGCCGGGCTTGCCCCCGGCGCTCGTGCTGCCGCCGTCCCCGCCGTCCGCCTGAAGCACCCAGGCCAGTGCCCCGCCACCGGCTCCGACCCCGACGACGGACAGCGCGGCGAGCACACGGCGCCGGCTCGGCCCCGGGGCCGCGGACCGGCCAGGGGACGCGGTCTGCCCGGGGGAGAGCGGAGGCCGGGCCGGGGGGACGGCGTGCGGCCCAGGTGACGGAGCGGGGCCGTGGCGGTCCTGCGGCGGAGTGGCAAGGGCTGGGCCATACCCGTCCGGGGACGGAGTGGCGAGGGCAGGGCCGTGCTGGCCCGGGGGCGGAGTGGCGGGCTGCGGAGGCGTGGGGGTGCCCGTGGGCGGCGGCACGTCGTACGACGGCGGGGGCGGTGCGCCGTCCGTCGTCGTACGGGTCGGCAGTCGGTCGTAGGGGACGTCGGCGGGCGCCTCGGCCGGGGTCCGCGGCGCGAACATGTCCGGGGACCTGGGGTCGCTGAGCTGCGCGGACAGACGGCGCAGCTGTACGGCGACGGGCTCCGGAAGCCAGTCGCCGTAGGGGCCCGGTGCGCCCACCCGCGCCATGAGAGCGGGCAGAGCGGGCCGCCGCTCCGGATCCTTCGCCAGGCATGCCGCCGCCAACTCCCGCAGGACGTCCGCGAGTTCGTCGAGACGCGGCTCCTCGTGCACGGTGCGGTACATGAGGACCTGCGGATCGGCGTTCCCGTAGGGGCCGCCACCCGTCGCCGCGTACACGATCAACCGCCCAGCGCGAACACGTCCGCCGCGCCCGTGACCTTGGGGCCGGTCATGACGAGTTGCTCGGGCGCCATGAACCCCGGGGTGCCGAGGGCGGTGCCGGTCGTCGTCAGGGCAGTGTCCGCGGCGGAGTGCGCAATGCCGAAGTCGATCACGCGCGGGCCCTCGGCGGTGAGCAGGATGTTCGACGGCTTGAGGTCGCGGTGCACCAGCCCGTGCGCGTGTACCGCCGTCAGGGCGTGCAGCAGGCCGGCCGTCAGCAGCCGCACCGCGTGCTCGGGCAGCGGCCCGCAGTCGTGCACGGCGTCGGTGAGTGAGACACCCGGCACACACGCGGTCGCCATCCAGGGCACGTCGTCGTGTGGCGCGGCATCGACCACCGGTGCCACGAACGGTCCGCCCACCTGCTGGGCCGCGGATACCTCACGGGCGAAGCGAGCACGGAAGCCCCGGTCGTCGGCGAGTTCGGAGCGCGCGGTCTTCACCGCCACCGGCCGCCCGTCCGCCGCGCGGCCGAGATAGACCCGTCCCATACCGCCGCCACCGAGCAGCCCGATGATCCGGAACGGACCGATCTGCTGTGGATCGTTCTTCGCCAGCGGTCGCACCAATACCCCCACCCGTGCCAGGTTGTCCGACACTATGCTCCCCCACGGCCCGGCCGTCGGGGCAGCCGGACGGCCGCCCCTCCGGCACCGCGCCGCCCTCGGGACGGTGCACGGCCGGGATTCGCGCAAAGGCTGCTCGTGCGGTCTGTAAGGGGGTTCTCTCTGTGGGTCGGTGTGTCCCGCTCAGGTGCTGGGGTGGTCGCTGCGAATGGGCGTGTATGACACTGACGTGATGGATCAGCTTGGGCGGACCGTCGAACTCGTCTGCGACACGGTGGGGCCCGACCTTGTCGGCATGTACCTGCACGGGTCTGCCGTGCTCGGGGGTCTTGCCCCGGCCAGCGATCTGGACGTCCTGGCCGTGACACGCAGGAGTCTGGGGGACCGTCAGCGGCATTCACTGCTGGAGGGGCTCCTGCAGATCTCCGGCTTGATCTCCGGAGTCCGGCCGGTCGAACTCATCGTCGCTGTCCAGTCCGAGGTCCGGCCCTGGAGGTTCCCGCCGACGGGGGACTTCCTCTTTGGCGAGTGGCTGCGTGAGGAGTTCGTGGCGGGCGGGGTTCCGCAGCCTGGTCCGATGCCGGACCTGGCCCTGGTGATCACGATGGTCCTGGCGGGTGACCGTCCCCTGACGGGCCCGCGGCCTGCCGAGGTGCTCGACCTGGTGCCGCATTCCGACCTCGTCCAGGCGAGCGTCGCGGGCGTCCCGGAACTCCTGGCCGAGCTGGATGCGGACACCCGCAATGTCCTGCTGACCCTCGCACGCATGTGGACCACTCTCGCCACCGGCGAGCTCAAACCGAAGGATGCCGCTGCCGATTGGGCTCTCGCTCTTCTGCCCCCGCAGCATCGCTCTGTCCTGGAGCACGCGAGGAACCTGTATCTCACGTGCCATTACCAGGACGAGACGTGGAGCAATGAGCTGAAGTCCCAGGTCCGCCCGCATGTCGAGGACGTGCTGGCCCGCATCAACAGTCTGTGCCGCAGACAGGAGTGAACGGGTGGGACGGCTCCCCGCACCGTGGTTGCGGCTCAGCGTGGGATCCGGTCCGTCTTTTCCTGCGCCTGCGGTCTGAGGGCCGCCCCCCGGGACCTTGCGTCCGGCCGTCATCCGCCGCGCGTATGTCCGGGTCAGAAGGATCGGTGGATGTCACCTTCGGTGATCATCGCCCGCCGGGTCGGCGGAATACCGTTGCGAGGGCCCGCTCCGCTGCTGACGCCCCAGGGCTGCTCCCCCGGGAGCGCCCCTGCTCCGTTCGACAGCCATGGCCCGCCGTCGGAGAATCGGAAGTAGTGAGGAGGGGCGATGACTATCCGCATAGCCACTTTCAACTGCGAAAATCTCTTCCGGAGGCCCGCCGTTTTCGGCACCGGGAACGACCCTATACGGGACTCCGTGCTCGGGGACTTCAGGAAACTTGTCGAGATCCTCGATCACGACACGTATACGGCCAACGACAAAACAAAGATCATCGAGCTTCTCAAGAAGCACAGCGTCGATGTCTCCCAGGAAATCTCCACCCAGACGATCCTGGTGAACGAGCCGCGCGGACAGGCCCGGCTGCTCAAGGGCGAGGGCAGGAACATCGAGGTCAGGGCCGAGGTCACGGGACGGTCCTCGTGGGTCGGCTGGGTCGAACTCGTCAAGGCCGACCTCAGCTGGGACGCCGTCAAGAACACCGCCAGGGTGATCGCCGAGGTGAATGCCGACATACTGCTGACCGTCGAAGTCGAGGACCGGCTCACCCTGCACCGCTTCAACAAACAGGTGCTGACGGGCCAGTTCGACGTGGAGCCGTATCCGTTCAACATGCTGATCGACGGCAACGACATTCGCGGTATCGACGTGGGGATCTTCAGCCGGCACCCGATCACCTCCATACGCTCGCACATCTTCGACAAGAAGGATTCCCGGGACATCTTCAGCCGGGACTGCCCGGAATTCGAGATCGATATCGATGGCGAACCGCTCTGGCTCCTCGGGAACCACTTCAAGAGCAAGCTCGGCGGCGGAGGTGCCGACAAGCGCAAGCTCCAGGGTGAGCGCGTCGCCCAGCTCTACCGGGCCGCGCTCAAGCGCTCGGCCCATGTCGTAGTCGCCGGGGACCTCAACGACACCCCGGGCAGCCCGCCGCTCGCGTTCCTTGAGGCCACCAGCCTCAAGGATGCGATGACGCACGACAGTTACGAGGGGCCGCCCGGCACTCACGGGAAGTGCACGAACGCCAGCGACAAGATCGACTACCTGATGTTCTCGCCGCAGCTGTTCGCCAAGGTGGACACGGTTGAGGTGGAACGGCGTGGGATCTTCGAGTTCGGCACCCCGTTCGACACCGTGACCGGGCCCGGCGACCAGGCTTCCGACCACGGTGCCATCGTCGCCGAACTCGACCTGTAAAAGCAGCACGGCGACGCCGCGGGGCCCCGGGCGAGGCGAGGGCTGGTCGATCGACCCGGAAATGACCCTGTCCCCGATCCACTTCGCCGCGGGTACCTCCTCGGCACCGGCCGTCGCCCTCGCCGTCCGACCGCACGGTCCGCACCGCGGTGGATGCGATCACGCTGGCCGGCAGACCCGTGATCCTCCGGTCGCTGATGCTCGCCGCACGAGACGCGTTCCCCACCACACGACGTGATCGACGATCAGCAGCTCGACGCCTTACCGCCGGCCATGCACGAACTCGCTAGCCCACCGGTACGTCCTTGCCGGTCAGCTGCGCCCGAATGCCGTTCTTCGTCACGGAGATGTCGCGCAGCCGAATGTCGCCCGGCAGGTTGTCCGGCAGCTGAGCGGAGAACTCCATCTTCTGCGCGGCCTTCGGCTCCCGGAGCTTTTGCAGGCCCTGGATGAGCGAGGGATCGATGCCGGTGGGTTTGAGCAGCGACGGATGGTCCACGAGCGTGTCCAGCACGCGGCCCTTCATCATCTGCTGCGGAAGGACGTGCTTCCCGGTCGTCTGTTGCAGCTCGCCCTTGTCCATCTTGTCGGCGACGGGTGCCGTCAGCTGCAAGCCACCGCCCTTGCCCGGTATGTACGTGAGCAGGCCGGGCACCACCACGCGGGTGTCCCGCACGGTCATGCGCAGGCCGCGGTCCCCGGTGCGCTGCAACTGCGCACGCCCCCGAATCTGGGCCTGCTTGTCGCCCACCGGCACGTCGCCGCCGGCCAGCACGGTGTTCTTCTCGGGGCCGGGCATCAAGTGGATCTGCGACGCGCCGACTTCGCGGTTCAGGTCCTTGAAGTCCAGCAGGATGTCACCGCGCACCCGGCTCAGCACCGCGCCCTTGACCGAGGACGGCAGGCTGCCGACGATCCGGATGTCGTCCACCGTCCCCTTCACCTGAGCGACGGAGACCGGCCCGGCGTCGACATCGGGGACGTTGACCTCGACATGGCCGATGTTGCCCGCGAGCACCTCCCCGATCAACGGGAAGCTGTCGATGTGCACCTCGGGCTCGGCGCGCAGCTTCAGCGCCTTTTGCACCTGCCGCGCCGCCAGGTTCTCCGCGTAGAGCACGGCCCACCGGTCCCCGAGCGCAAGAAACGCAAGAACGACGGCCAGCGCGACGACCGCCTTCGCGGTCCTCCGCACGATCCGCCGCGGCTTGCGCTCGGTCCGCGGGTGCTCCTTCCCGTCGCCGGTGCTCGTGTTGTCAGTGCCTGCGTCGGCTGCGGTTGTGGCTCCAGCTGGGCCGATGACGCTGTTGTCGGCGCCAGTGGCCGTGGCCGAGGTCGTGCCACTGGCGGCGGTAGCGGCGGTGCTGGTGCCGACGCCGGCGCCCGAGTCCGTGTCGTTTCTGGTGACGGCGGTGTCAGCGGTGCCGGCGCTGCCGGGGCCTTTACCGGAGTCGGCGCCGGCGGTGTTGCCCTGGGGCGACGAGGCGTCCGGCTCTTCACCGCCCTGGGCCGGCGGCTCATCCGGGCCCTGGTGGTCCGAGGCCGGGTCGTCCTGGGCAGCGCGGCTCGCCGGTACCCGCGCCTTGGAGTCTGCGGAAGGTTCGTTGGAGAGCATCGCCACCATGCGACCACAGCCCAGGCACTGGAGCCAAGTTGTGCACAGTCTTCGAGATACCTACGCAGAGGGCGCCGAATCCGGAGTCGGTGCCGTGCCCGAGCGCTGCGTTCAGTTGAAGATGGCAGCGAAGCCGAAGGGGCCGCACGGACTGGCCCGGCGATGTGGTCCGCCGCCCACCGAGGGGCTGCGGACCGTCTGTACTACTCACCGAGGGCGTGTCTGAGGGCTTCGTCGAGTAGCTCTCGCAGGGCCGAGGAAGTCGGTGCGACGGCGGTGGCGAGCAGGGCCGGGCCGCCGGCCAGCGGCGCGAGGACCGCACAGCCGTCCTCGGTCGCTTCGCGGAGGAGGATGGGGGCACGGCTGACGTCCAGCTCTGGGTCCACGACGAGGAGTTGGCCGACGGCGCGGTGTCCGTCCAGGACTGCGGGGCCGTCCCAGCCGGGCGCCGGGTCTCCGTAGGCGGTGTGCTGGTCGAGCAGCGGGCGGCCGGCGCGGTGGACCCGGATGCGGCTGACGAGGTGGCCCGGTTTCTCGTTGGCTCTGCCCAGGATTTGCTCCTCGCGCAGCAGCAGTCGTGAGGTGGCGGCGAGACTGACGGTGTAGGTCTGTTGCAGGTTGCTGTCGGCCGCGCTGATCAGCGGCTGTGGCAACCAGCGCAGGCGGGCGTGCTCCCCGGCGGTCAGCCGTACGTCGTAGGTGGCCGGCGCGGTGGTGGGGCCGCGGAGGGCGAGTGTGGCGGCGGCCGTGGTGACGTCCAGTTCGGCCCGGTCTTCTGCGGTGATGTCGAGGGCGAGTCGGTCGCCGCCGAGCGGGGCGCTCATCGCGCCGATGATTCCCACCCTGGCGGTCTTCCCGCTGGTGCGCATGCGTCGTAGATGGAAGGGGCCGTCGCTGCGCAGTTGCGGGAGCGTGGTGACGCGTCCGTTGTACGTGGCGCGGATGCGGGCGGTGGCACGCACACCGTCCGGGTGTCCGCAGGTTTCCTCGATGCCGGCGGCGGGAGCGAACGGGGAGCCGGTTGCGGCGAGTTGGGCGCCAGAGCTCATGCCGACGCCTTCGCGCGCCACCGGGTGAGGTGCCCGGTGACCCAGTCGGCGATTGCGCGGATGCCGTCGTCGGAGGTGAGGCTGGTGAAGACGACGGGAAGGTCGCCGCGTTGCCGTTTGGCGTCGGCGGCCATGGTCGCGAGGTCGGCACCGACGTGCGGAGCGAGGTCGGTCTTGTTGACGACGAGGAGGTCGGCGGTGGTGATGCCGGGGCCTCCCTTGCGGGGGATGTCGTCGCCGCTGGAGACGTCGATGACGAAGATCTGCGCATCGACGAGGCCCTTGGAGAAGGTGGCGGTGAGGTTATCGCCGCCGGACTCGATGAGCACGAGGTCGAGGGGGTCGAGGGTCTCGTCGAAGTGCTCGACGGCCTCCAGGTTGGCGGAGATGTCGTCCCGGATCGCTGTGTGCGGGCAGGCTCCGGTCTCCACCGCGGTGATCCGCTCGGGCGGCAGCACGGCCTCGCGCAGCAGGAACTCGGCGTCCTCGCGAGTGTAGATGTCGTTGGTGACGACGGCGAGGGAGAGTTCGTCGCGCAGGGTGCGGCAGAGCGCGGCGACACTGGCGGTCTTGCCGGAACCGACGGGACCACCCAGGCCGATGCGGAAGGCACGGAGGCTGCCGTCCGTGCGCTGCGGCTCGGCACTGTAGGTGTGGCGGTGGGGCATGGTCACGGGGTGATCGAGGTGCATGGGAACTCCAGGAGGCAGGGGGTGGGTTCAGGAGGCGAAGAGCCGTACGGTCCAGGCGGCGTGCTGCTCTCCGGTGATGTCCAGCAGCGGGGCGGATGCCGACGGCAGGGCGTCAGGTCCCTCGGTTGCCACGAGGGCCGCCGCGTCGGCGGCGGCCGCGGCGATGGTGTCGGTCTCCGGGCTGAGGCGGGCCAGCAGCCGCGAGGCGTCGAGTGGGTCGAGGCTGAGCAGGCGCACCGCTGCGGTGGCCGGGCCGCCGACGGTTTCGTACGCTGCGGCACAGGCGGCGTCCTGCGGGGTGAGCCCGGCGGCCCGAGCGGCGAGACCCTGGACGATGGGCTGATGGGCACCCTGGGGTCGCTCGGCGGCCAGACGGTCGAGTTCGGCGGACGGGAAGGTGGCGCGTGCCGCGCGCATCATCTGCCGGCCGAGCTTGCGGGCCACGGCGCGCAGCGCGGGGACGGGGGTGCGTGCGTCGGCGGCATCGTCCAGCAGCAGCGGATCGCATCCGGCGGCGGCCGCGGCAGCCAGGCCGGCCGTGGTCAGTCCGGTGGTGTGCAGACGCCCGCGGCAGAAGGCTTCGAGGCTGTCGATGTCGTGTACGGCTTTGTGAGCGACTGCGGCTTCGACGCCGCCGGAGTGGGCGTACCCGCCGGCGGGGAAACGGCCGTCGGCCAGCAGGAGCAGTGCGGCACGGCTCATGGGCGAGCGGTTGCCTTTCGCAGGGTCGGAATGTGTGCCGTGGTCCTGGCGGGCACAGGTGCCTGCCTGGACCACGGCCGCGGTGACGGCGTCGTCGGCCGGGTAAGGGCCGGTCAGAAGAGGAAGTACCGCTGGGCCATGGGAACTTCACTGACGTAGGTGCGCGGTACGGTCGCTCCGTTGATTTCGGTGCGGGCGTCCCCTGTGGTCGCACCGCCGATGGTGACCTCGAAGCTGTTGTGGTCGACGTTGAGACTCTCCGGCACCATGTCGTTCAGCTTCATGTCGGCCTTGGTGACGTCCCGGATGCTCGTCGAGATGTCCACGAACTTCTTGGTGAGGCCGAGCCCACCGATCTTCATCTCGGTGACGTTCCCGCTGCTGTCCTGGACGGTGACGACTCGCGAGTTCAACGTGTCGGCCACTCCCGGTGCCACGAAGTTGTACGAGTTGCTCAGGGGGGATCGGCCGGTGGAGCCCCAGACCGCCCGCGGCAGGAAGGGCTGCGGTGTCGTGATCGACGCGTTGGCGTCGCCCACCTGCGCATACGCGAGCTGCCCGCCCTTGAGGACCATGTGCATCTTGACGCCGAAGAACTTCGGCTCCCAGAGCACCAGGTCGGCGAGCTTCCCGGTCTCCACAGAACCGACGTGACTGTCGATGCCGTGCGTGATCGCCGGGTTGACCGTGTACTTGGCGACGTAGCGGCGCGCCCGGTAGTTGTCGTTCGGGATCAGCCTGTCTGCGTTGTGCGAGTGGTCGGTGTCGTCGGCGATCGGGCGGACCTTCGCGCTTTCGAGGTCCTCCTTCAGAGGGCCGTAGCGGGATTTCATGACGTGCGCGGTCTGCCAGGTGCGCATGACCATCTCGCCGATGCGTCCCATCGCCTGGGCGTCGGAGGACATCATCGAGATGGCGCCCATGTCGTGGAGCAGGTCCTCGGCGGCCATGGTGGACGGCCGGATGCGGGAGTCGGCGAAGGCCATGTCCGCCGGAATGTCGGGGTTGAGGTGGTGGCAGACCACCATCATGTCGATGTGTTCCTTGACGGTGTTCACCGTCAGGGGGCGGGTCGGGTTGGTCGAAGCGGGCAGCACGTTCCTCTCTTTGACCAGCTCGATCATGTCCGGGGCGTGGCCACCGCCGGCGCCCTCGACGTGGAAGATGTGGACCGAGCGCTCCTTGCCGTCCTTTGTGAAGGCGTTGCGAGTGCTGTCCAGGAACCCGGATTCGTTCAGTGAGTCCGCATGCAGGGCCAGTTGGACCTTACGGCTCTCACACACGTCCAGCGCCGCCTCGATCACAGCGGGCGTGGCCCCCCAGTCCTCGTGGACCTTGAAGCCGATGACCCCGGCGTCGACCTGTTCGTTGAGGGCATCCGCGTTCACGGTGCTGCCCTTGCCGAGCAGGCCGATGTTGACCGGGTACGCGTCCAGGCTCTCGAAGACCCGGCTGATGTGCCACTCGCCCGGGGTCACCGTGGTGGCCGTGCTGCCCTCGGCGGGACCGGTGCCGCCGCCGATGAGCGTGGTCACGCCCGAGGCGAGGGCCTCGTGGATCTGCTCCGGGCAGATGAAATGGACGTGGGTGTCCACGCCGCCCGCGGTGAGGATCCGCCCGTTGCCGGAGATGACCTCGGTGCTCGGACCGACCACGAAGTTCGTCGGCTGCACCGGCAGCTTGTCGCTCGGGGACGTACGAGTCGGCATCTCGAACGCGTCGTCCGGGATCGGGTCCATCGTCTCGGGGTTGTACGCCTTGCCGATGGCGACGATCTCACCATCGCGGAGCCCGACGTCGGCCTTGACCACACCCCACCAGTCGAGGATCAGCGCACCGGTGATGACCGTGTCCACGGGCTTGCGGCCTTCGGCATCCCCGTCCCTGGGGATGTGGGACATGCCCATCGACTCGCGGATCACCTTTCCGCCGCCGAAGATCATCTCGTTTCCGCTGTGCTTCGGCCCGCCGCTCCAGTCAGCCTCGATCTCGACGGTCAGAGCGGTGTCGGCCAGGCGGACGCGGTCCTTGGTGGTGGGCCCGTACAGAGTGGCGTACTCGGTCCGCTTCAGCACGTTGCTCGCCGCCGAGTTCTCCGGGGAACTCGCCGACCTGCCGCTCGACAGGGTGGTCTGGTTGTTGCTCACTGGTGTGTCTCCTCGCGCAGTCCCTTGACCTGTCGGTCTCCCCGGATCTCCACCAACTCGACGCAGCACTCGTCGCCCGGCTCGAAGCGCACAGACGTACCCGCGGCGATGTTCAGCCGCCGCATCCGCGCCGCCTCACAGTCCTTGAGCTCCTGGGGCGGCTCCAGCTCCGGACCGGAAGGGACCTCGACCCTGAGGACCTTCAGCCCCGGGTTGACCTCGGCGAAGTGATAGTGGGAACCGACCTGGATGGGGCGGTCCGACATGTTCTTCACCCTGACCCTCGTCCTGCCCACGCCCGGCAGCGTGGTGGCGTCTTCCTGTAGGTCTGCGTTGAACTCAATCGCCTTGTACCAAGACGCGGCCTCCGCCTCCCGGCACTTGTCACAGCACGTGGACGAGTCGTCGCCGCTGTCGCCGTCGCAGTCGACCGGGCAGTCCGGCTTGCGAGGCGGCCGGGGGTGCTCGACCTTGCCCGGGTACACATCGGGTTCCTCTGTCGCCTCCGGGAAGGGATCGTGAATGGTGACCAGCTTGGTGCCATCCGGGAAGGTGGCCTCCACCTGAACGTTCTTGATCATCTCCGGAACGCCGTCCATCACCTCGCCCCGGCTCAACAACTGCCGGCCCGAGTCCATGATGTCGCTGACTGTCTTGCCGGCGCGCGCCTGCTCAAAGACGTGCACGGTCAACAGGGCCATCACCTCGGGGTAATTGAGGAGCAGCCCACTGTCGCGGCGCCGCTGCGCCACGTCAGCCGCCACATGGATCAGCAGGCGCTCCTGCTCGTGCGGAGTCAAATGCACGATGAGCCGTTTCTCTTGAGCGGACAGTGCATGCGACCGGGCATGCCGAAGGACACAGACAGAAGACGTCTTCGGACGGCTCAGTCGCGCTTCGATCATCAGCGGAAGAAGTCATCGAGAAGTCCACGTCACGGATCGTGTACACGATCAGGTGACGCGGACCGCGAGCTGATCCGCACCTTGAACCAACGACGGTGACCACGCCGTCCGACAGCGCCACGTTCTCCCGTCCGGCGCTGGCGACGGCTGCCGGCAGCGCGTGCGCTGCATCGTCTGGTCCTGGACGAACTCGGCTCCGCCGGAGCGCTCCGGTGAGCCGGCGCTCGATTGCAGCGACGGCCGGCAGAACCGCTGGGTCCTTCTTGCGGCGACGGCTGCCTGTCACACCCCGACTCAGCACGGGAATTCTTTGAGCAGGCCGAGGAACCGTACGCTTTCTCCCCTATGGTGACGCTGACTCAATACTGACAGCGAGGAGCAACCCTCCATGGCGGCCTCGACCGAATTGCACGTCAGCCCGGAATTTCCCGCGATGCTTGAGCGGATTGACGCACTCAGCGGGGCACTTGAGGCGGACGCGGACGCGGCCGAGGAACTCGGCAGACTCACCGAGGACATCGCGCGGGCGTTGCTGGGTGGCGCCGGGGTCGTGAGGGCCGCACTACCGCGAAGCCTCGGCGGCTATGAGTTCTCCCCACGCCAATTGATGGAGACAGTCGAGCGGGTCAGTTACCACGATTCCGCGGCCGGCTGGACGACGATGGCGCTGCAATTGACGACCGGCACCACCGCGGCCTATCTCGATGCCGTTGCGGCGGCCGACTTGTTCCCGGATGTCGCGGGTGGGGACCACGCGTTGTTGGCCGGTCACGGCACCCGGCCCGGCCGGGCCGTCCCGGTGGAAGGTGGATATCTGGTGAGCGGCAGTTGGCAGTTCGCCTCCGGTATGGCGCACGCCACCCATATCCACAGTGCGATCCAGGTCGAGGGCACCCGGGAGCTACGGGTGCTGGCGATGCCGAAGTCGCAGGTGGAACTCGTCGACAACTGGGATGTGCTCGGGCTGCGTGCGACGCACAGCATTGATTACCACTGCGCCGATGAGCTTGTCCCGGCGACGTACACGTATCTCGCCACGACGACGGACCCGGTCAACGGCGGCGCGATCTACCGCCTCGGATTGGTCAACATGTCCGCAATCGGACACACCGGTTGGGCGCTCGGTGTCGGGCGGCGCCTGCTCGATGAGCTGAAGTTGGTCGCCGCGGCCAAATCCGGCACACGCAACGCCGCCGTCGACACCGCGCAGTTCCACGCGGAGTACGCGACCGCCGAAGCCAAGCTTCGTTCGGCACGGGCGTGGGCGATGGAGGTATGGCGAGGTATCGAAAACACCCTGGATGCAGGCGAGTTGACGAGTACCGAGCAGGACACTCTGCTCAGGCTGGCGCTCAACCACGCGACGTGGACCGTGCAGGACGTGGGCCAGACGGTGCACCGATGGGCGGGAACGGCAGCGATCCGGCGCGGGCCGATCGACCGGTTTCTACGTGATCTCGGCACAGGCACCCAGCACATCACCTCAAGCCCCACGGTCCTGCAGAACTGCGGGAAATGGCTCAGCGGCGCGCAACCCCAAGCGCACTGGGCATTTCTCGACTTGACGCCGTGACCACCAGGACGGCGAGTGCGGACCGGCACGAAGGGGAGCCGGTTTTCCCCGCATTGTCAGGACTGAGGACAGGCATAACGGCCTGCATCGTCCTGCCCGCTGCCCGCTGCCCGCTAGTCGCTGTCCGCTGATCGACAGGGCGGTCGAAAGACCGACCTCCTCCTATGACCGCAACGTCTCCGAAGGCGACTCCCCGAATTGTTGGCGGTACGCGAGTGAGAAACGGCCGGGGTGCAGGAAGCCCCAGCGGGAGGCGACGGCGGTCACGGTCGCGGCACCCGGGTCGGAGGCCAGGAGTTCCTTGCGTACACGGTCCAGGCGGACCTCGCGCAGGTACGCGAGCGGCGTGGTGTCGAGGTGCCGGCGAAAGCCCTCCTGAAGGGCCCGTACGCCGACGCCGACGCATTCCGCGATCTCCGCGACCGTGAGCGGCTCGGCGGCGTGTCCCTCGATGACCTCCATGGCCCGGCGGACCGCGGGCGGTGCGACGCGCGGCTGCTCGCCGAGCAGCGCCGACGTGTAGTTGTTGGGCTGGGCCATCAGCAGCTGGGTCATGAGGAGTGACTCAAGCTGCCTCGTCACCAAGGGCTGGCTTGTCATGCCACCAGGCCCCTCCGCCTCCCGGCGCATGAGATCGACGATGTTGAGCCAGGACCGGGAGCCCGGTGTGGTGAGGTTCATGCCGAGCGAGAAGAAGATCGGTCGGCGTACGGCGCGGCCGAGCAGACTGCCCAGGTGCGATTCCAGCGAGGACCGATCGAACCACACGATCAGCTGCGGATTGCCGTCACCCCAGCGCATGTCCAACTTTCCGGTCGGAGAGGGGACAGAAGCGAGTTCCGGGGAGGAAATGATCTCCTCGCGGCCGCAGGTGATTTCGGCGTAACCGGCGAGCGGGATCTGGACGAGGAAAAAGCTCTCCAGATCGCCCGGTGTAATCCGGACTTCCGTTCCGTAATCGAGGTAATAGAGACCTGTCCGATCGAAGGGTGCGCCGTGCAGCCGGGCGTCTAGCGTCGCCGAGCGCCGCGTGATGCGCAGGTCATGCGGACAGAAGGCACGGCCGACCTCGGCCCGCGCCTCCCAAATGTCCGCTGTATGGAACCGCTGGTGATTTGCGAGGGGGGACTTTTCAGCGGGCATGTAAACCTCCACCGCCGAGATGCGCGATCGGGACAGCAACCCGCGTGATCCGGATAGCGGGGGTGATCTTGCCATACCAAGATTGCCCCCTGGCCACCGCGGACCCGAGAGATCCTGGGAATCAACAATGCAGGGAGTGCCGGGCCGGACTGCGCTCGTCAGAGGCGGAGTCACGCCCAGCGGACAGCCCGCCGCATGCGCGCTGTGCGTATTACGCACAGCCGACGCGGCGAGGGCTGCCAAGGCCGTACCCCCGCACGTCGCGGCACCCTTGCCTCTGCTTCCCCGGCTCGCCGCTTCGGCCGGGCCCCTTTAGCCGGCCGGGTTACCCGGGGCTCATCCCCCGGTCCTACGGGTGACCCGGCCTCCCGCGGCTGCCCGCCATCCCCCCTCGGGCGGGCAGCCGCATTCCGCACAGCCGCTGCCCACTCGTCGATGCCGCCGCGCGCCGAAACGGTGCACAGCGCACGGCACTGCACGGCGCTGCTCAAAAAACCGCACACCCCAACCCCCGGAGGTCCCCCTCATGCGCAAGATCACCATCGTCGGAGCCGGCCAGGCAGGTCTCCAGCTCGGCATCGGCCTGATCGACCACGGTTTTGACGTCACCCTCGTGTCCAACCGCACCGGAGACCAGATCCGCGAGGGCCGGGTCATGTCCAGCCAGGCCATGTTCGGCACCGCGCTGGCCCACGAGCGCAACCTCGGCCTCGACTTCTGGGGCGACGCCTGCCCGTCGATCGACGGTCTCGGCGTGAGCATCGCCGACGGCCAGGGCGGCCGGGCGCTCTCCTTCGACGCCCGCCTTGAGGCCACCGCCCGCTCCATCGACCAGCGCGTCAAAATGCCGCTCTGGATGGGCGAGTTCGCGCGCCGCGGCGGCCGTCTGGAACTCTGCGAGGCCGGCATCGAGGACCTGGAGCGCTACGCCGCCGAGTCCGACCTGGTGATCGTCGCGGCCGGCAAGGGCGAGATCGCGGGCCTCTTCGAGCGGGATGCCATGCGTTCCCCGTACGACGCTCCGCAGCGCGCGCTGGCCCTGGCGTACGTCACCGGCATGGCAGCGCTGCCCGACCGCCCCGGCGTCAGCTTCAACGTCATCCCCGGTGTGGGTGAGTACTTCACCATGCCCAGCCTCACCACCAGCGGCCCCTGCGACATCATGTTCTTCGAGGGCATCCCGGGTGGCCCGCTCGACTGCTTCGACGGGCTCACCCCCCACCAGCAGCTGGCGAAGTTCCAGGAGCTGCTGCGGACGTACGTTCCGTGGGAGGCCGAGCGCTGCACCGGTGTCACGCTCACCGACGAGAACGGCACCCTCGCGGGCCGCTTCGCGCCGACCGTCCGCAAGCCCGTCGCCACGCTGCCCTCCGGCGCGCAGGTGCTCGGCCTCGCCGACGTCGTCGTCCTCAACGATCCGATCACCGGCCAGGGGTCCAACAACGCCTCGAAGTGCGCGGCCTCCTACCTCGCCACCATCCTGGACCACTGCGAACGCCCGTACGACGCCGCGTTCATGGAGCTGGCCTTCGGCCGCTTCTGGGACAACGCGGGGGCCGCCACGACCTGGACCAATGCGATGCTCGGCGCCCCGCCACAGCACGTCCTGGAGCTCTTCGGCGCGGCGAGCGCCAACTCCCGCATCGCCGCCCGCTTCGTCAACGGCTTCGATGACCCGCGCGACTTGTTCCACTGGTTCATGGACCCGGTCGCCGCGAAGAACTATCTGGCCGAGGTCGGCGCCTGAACGGCCCGCCAGGACCAGCGAACTGACGCTACGTCAGCAATAGATACGTAACGAGAGCAGGACAGCAGGACATGAGAAGGATCGCGGTGGTCGGAGCCGGGCAGGCGGGTGCCCAACTAGCCCTGGGCCTCCAGGCGCACGGCTATGACGTCACCTTGGTCACCGACCGTGACCCCGACGAGATACGTCGCGGCCCGGTCATGTCCAGCCAGTGCATGTTCGACACCGCGCTCCAGACCGAGCGCGAACTCGGCCTGCACCACTGGGAGGACCATGCCCCGGACATCTCCGGCATCGCGTTCTCTCTCATCGGTCCGCACGGCACTCCGGACGTCTCCTGGCGCGCGCCGTTGGAGGGTCCTGCCCACTCCGTCGACCAGCGGGTCAAGTGTGCCGCCTGGATAGAGCAGTTCGCGGACGGCGGTCGCGGCGAGATCGTGCTGCACGAGGCGGGCGTCAACGACCTCGAATGGTACGCCCGTACGCACGATCTCGTCGTGGTCTCCACGGGCAAGGGCGAGCTGAGCCAGCTCTTCCCGCGCAACCCCGAACTCTCCCCGTACGACCGGCCACGCCGTGCGCTGGCTCTGACGTATGTCACGGGAACGGCACCGCGGGAGGGAGAGGACGCCGTCCACTACCGCTTGGTCCCCGGCGTCGGCGAATACTTCTCCTTCCCGGCCCTCACCACCACCGGACCCTGCGACATCATGGTCTTCGAGGGCGTCCCCGGCGGCCCGATGGACTGCTGGGACGACATCCGCACGCCTGAAGGCCACCTCACCCGCTCACTGGAAGTCCTCCACCGGTTCTTCCCCGACGAATACGAGCGCTGCCGGCACGCCCGACTCACCGATAACAACGGCGTGTTGCGCGGCAGGCTCACTCCGACCGTCCGGCGCCCCGTGGCCCGCCTGGCCTCCGGTCGGCACGTCCTCGGCATGGCCGACGCCGTCGTCCTCAACGATCCGATCACCGGCCAGGGTTCGAACAACGCGGCCCAGGCCGCAACCCACTACCTCGACAGCATCCTCCGCCACGGCACCGCCGAATTCACCCCGCAGTGGATGCAGCGCACCTTCGACAACTTCTGGCGGGGCTGGGCTCAATGGGCCGTCGGCTGGACCAACTCCCTCCTGGCCGACCTGAGTCCCCACCACCGTGACCTTCTGACAGCGGCGGCCGAAATCCCCTCTGTCGCCGGCGCCCTCGCCGCCGGATTCGACGACCCGCGCACCCTCTACCGCTGGTGGTTCGAGGAGGCCGAGGCACACCGCTTCCTCGCCGAGAAGCGCGCCCAGCACGCCGCCCGCTTCGACGGCCGCGAACTGCGCCGCGCGCTGGGCCAGTACGCCACCGGCGTGACCGTGGTGACGGCCCGCTCCCCCGACGGCCGCAACGTCGGCATGACCGCGAACTCCTTCACCTCCGTCTCGATGAACCCGCCCCTCGTCCTGTGGTGCCCCGGCAAAAACAGCCCGAGCCTCCCGGACTTCACCGACGCCTCGCACTTCGCCGTCCACATACTGGCCGCCGACCAGCACCACCTCTCCCGCCAGTTCGCCACCCCGGCCGACGACAAATTCCGCGGAACCCCCACCACCCCCGGCATCGCCGGCACCCCCCTCCTGGACGGCGCGGTCGCCCGCTTCCAATGCCGCACCGTCCAACGCCTCGACGCCGGCGACCACATCATCTTCCTCGGCGAGGTCGAACAGTACGAGGCCGAGGGCGGCACCCCTCTGGTGTTCCACTCGGGGTACTACCAAGTGGCGACGAAGCATCCAGATCTGTGAGCGAGCATGCGGCCAGACATGCCCCTCGCAGCCCGGCCGACCGGCCTTTCTGGCACCTCGCCACCGCGCATCTGCACCGGCTGCTTGAACAGGCGGGGGACGGGGCCCCGGTCCGGATGCGGAGACCGTGACCGTCGCGGCCATCGCCTGCCGCGGCCATCGCCTGCATCGAATATGCCAGGGACGCCGGCCTGTACGGCCGGCGGTCCTTGAAGGCCGCTCAAGGGTCCTCGGTACCGATCACATCGACACCCTGTGGCCCCCTCTGGACGGTTTTCCGAGCCCGATTTGGGACCATGGCCAGGTGAACGGGAATCCGGATCTCGGTGGGGCCGAGCCGGTAGATGCTCTTGAGGTGGCGCCGACAGCCCGGACGGCAGTGGCGTGGCTGCCGCCGCGGAAGCTCTGGCCGGTGATTCAGGACATCCGCTGGGAACACGATCCGCAGGTACGGCGGTGGCCGCCGCATGTGAATCTGCTGTTCGGTTTCGTGCCGGAGGAAGCGTTTGCGCGGGCCGTGCCGCTGCTCTCCGCCGGGGCGGCCCAGAGCACGGCGTTCACGGCGCGCCTGGCCGGAGTGCGGTTCTTCCGGCATCGGCGCTACGCGACGTTGTGGCTCGATCCGGCTGCGGCGGACCCGGCGCCGTGGGCCCATCTCCACCGGGAGCTGGGGCTGCGGTTCCCACTTTGCCACGGGCGCGCCGGCCGCTTCACCCCGCATTTGTCCCTCGGCCGCACCCAGGACCCGAAGCGCCTGGCCGCCGAGTGTGCCGTCCGGCTCGGCGCGCTGTCGGCGGTGGTCGAGGAGGTGGTCTTGCTCTCCCGACGCGGCGAGGAGCCCATGCGGCCGCGGGCCGTGATCACACTGGGCACGGGCGAGGTCCGCCGACCGCAGGAGTGCTGAAGCGAGAGGTCGATGGCGCACGCCAGCGCCAGGCCGAGGCCGGTGCGGACGCGGTACGCCCCCGTGAGACCGCACGGAGGACCGCCGCAGCACGGGTGCTCTCACCGGGCACCCCGCACAGCACACCCTGGTGCACGGCCACACCGCCCCGACGATCCTCGCGGCCCATCCACTGGAACAGGGAACAGGCGCAGCTGCCGACTGCGGCCTTCCTCAACGTCTGCAAGATCGGTGGGCGTCGCGCGCCGCTCAGCGCACGCGATCGAGCAGACCGGCGGGATCAGGCTCGGCCTGGAGGCCGCGGAGCAGCAGAGTCCACAGGTCATGCAGGCGCTCCTCGATGTGCCGGCGTCCCTCCAGGGCATCGGAGACGGTGTGCAGACCGAAGAAGGAGCAGACGATGCCGTGGGCGGTGGCGGCAGGTGGCACATCGGCAGCGAGTTCACCGTTACGGGCGGCTTCTTCGAGTAGCTGTGTAACGGCTTCGATCCAGCCGAGGAACGGTGCGGGGAGCTGGGCGTCGATGGCTTTGCGTTCGGCCCAAAGGCGGGCTCCGGCCCGGACGACGATGTCATCTCGAAAGGCGCGTGCCACCTCGAAGCTCAGCCCGACGAGTTTCTCCAAGGCCGGCAGGCCGGGCTGCCGGAAGCGGCTGATCAAATGCGGCCAGGTGGCGAAATGTTCCTCGACGATGGCGAGGGCGAGCTTCTCCTTGCTGGCGTAGTGAAAATAGATGGCCCCGCTGGTGCGACCGGAATACGCGCTGATGTCGCTGATGCTGGTACCGGCGTACCCTTTCTCGTCGAACAAGGTTGCCGCCGCCTCAAGAAGGAACCTGCGCGTCGCTTCCGCCCGGATCTGCACGTACACCTCAAACGTTGTTCTCGCTCCGCCGGAAGGCAACCTACCGCTCCCCGCGCCCTGGAATTCAAGGGTGCGCATGTTCGAATTTCGGTATTCCCTGGTCGTATGAGCACCTCAACGGTCAGGGTCGTCGGAAAGAGTGAGCCGCTCAGCTGGTCCCGTACCGTCGAGCGGGAGCTGGTGCACCGGACCTCGGTGGCAGAGGTCCTCCTTACGGATGTACGACCGGCCGATACCCCGCACGCCTTCCTGGCGGCGGCGTCATGGCCACGCGCGCATGCGACGTTCCCCCGCGACGGGTCGCAGCGGCACAGCCCGCTGATTCTGGTGGAAACACTGCGTCAGCTCGGTCTCTACATTCCCTTGCGGTTCTACGCGGTTCCGGAGGTCTTCCGTGCGGTCATCACCGACCTGTTCTTCCACCTCAGCCCTGCCGACGAGTTGCCGGCCCGCGCCGGAGCGACCGAAATCACCTGCTCGGCACGGGTCAGCGCCGTACGGCGGGCGCCGGACGAGTCCGCCGTCGGACTGCGACTGAATGTCACCTTCGCCGCGTGCGGGGTGACCTTCGGCCAAGGTGGCGGGGGCGTGCGGTTCCTGGACGGCGCGCGCTTCACCGCGCTGCGCGCCAGGAGCGCGGTCGATGCCGTCCCGGCTCGCCCTCCGGAGGGCGGGTCGCGCCCGCCGGCCGCACAGCTGACCGTGAATCACCCGCATGATGCGCTCCTCGCTCTCGACCAGGGCGAGCTGTTGGTCTCGCCGGCCGACCCGCTGCACCCGTTCTTCTTCGACCACCCCACCGATCACGTGCCTGGCATGGTGCTGTTGGAAGCCGCCCGCCAGGCCGCCTCGTACCGCAGCCGGGGCAGGCTGAGCCGGCCCCTTTGGGGCCGGCTGAATGCCTCCCGGTTCACCGAACTGACCCCACCCGCACGCGTGCTGTGCACCCGGCACGGCTCGACGTGTGCATTCCGCATCCTCCAGGGCGGCACAGAGACGGCTTGCGGAACCTTCAATTATACGTAGAACACACAATATTGACATTTGTGAATTGGTTGACCTTTCTGCGCTTCCATCCGTAACGTAACGATCGTTATTTTCCGGCTGGAGCGGAAGAACTCTTCGCCATGGGAGCTGCCTTGGGAGCTGCCCTGCCGGAATCCCTCGGCCCGATGCCGGGCGTCCGTGAAACCGACGCTGCCCTGCCTTCCTCGCGACCGGTCGCATCGGCGCCTTCGGGCCCCATCAGAACGGAATCCCGAATGACCGCAGACAGCATCCTTTCCTGGACCCCCGCGGCCGTCGTTTTCGACTGCGACGGCACGCTGATGGACACCGAACGCCACTGGGAGGACGCCCGTGACATGGTGCTACACAGCTACGGCTGCGCGCCCTCGCACGAATTCGCGGAAAAGGCGCGAGGGCTGCACTACACCGAATGCGGGCGCTTAATGGCCGATGTGGCCGGGCGACCGGAACTGACCGGGGACATGACGGAATCATTGCTCAAGCACTTCCGTGAACTCGTCGCCGCAGACCCCACCACCATGCCCGGGGCGCCGGAATTGGTGCATTCGACCGTGCAGTTCGCCCCGCTGGCCGTGGCCAGTAACTGCCCACTTGAAGTCGTCGAGTCCTGCCTGGGAATGGCTGGACTCCGGGATTGCTTCAGCCACATTGTGGTACCCGACGACACCACGAGACCCAAACCTCACCCGGACGTCTACCTCACCGCCGCCCAACTCTGTGGCGTGGACCCCGCTGACACGCTGGCCGTCGAGGACTCCCACTGCGGCATCCAAGCTGCCGCAGGCGCGGGCATGCGGGTACTCGGAGTCGGTCCCCGCCCCAGCGACAGGGAGACGGCATTGGCCGACTGGTGGGTCCACTCGCTGGCAGAGCCGGCGGTGCAGGGATGGGCCGACGCCCGCATCCCTGCCCAGGGCACTGGACCCACTGGGCCCGGGACCACGACGGCATGACGGCGGCCCGGCCCGCGGCAGACTCCATGACGGGCCGCGGGCCCGGGGTAGGAGAACCCGGCGCCCCCCGAAGCTCCAGGGCGCCGAAGACCGTGGCGCGTGGGCACACCCGCCATCGAGGGGGCCTTCGCGCCCGGCTGGTTCACTTTCATGGTGGCGCCCGGCGCGACCTCCCTGTAGTAACCGGCTATCAGCTTGGGATCGGCCACAGCGTCCACCCGGATCCAGAAGTGGGTGGGGTGGTGCCTCTAAGGGCCCGACGGCCGGTTCGTCATCGCGCTTGTACGACACCCCAGCGTCACCCTGACGAGCCGAAGTCACCATGAGTGGGCTCGCCCCGGCGTGCACAGCGGGCGAGTGCGTTGCCCAGCTCCTTGAGATTGATGGGCTTGGTGAGGTAGTCATCCATCCCGGCTTCGATGCACGGCCCCCGATCGCCCTCCATTGCGTTGGCAGTGACGGCGACGATGTATGGGCGACCCTCGCCCGGCCAACGCGAGCGGATGCGCTGGGTCGCCTCCAGGCCATCCATCTCTGGCATCTGCACGTCCATGAGTATCACGTCGTAGGTTTGACGTTCGAGCGCAGCCAATACCTCCAGACCAGTGCTCGCGACGTCGGCTCGGTATCCGAGTTTGTCCAGCAGCAGTACTGCCAGCCGCTGATTGACCGCGTGGTCTTCCGCGACGAGGATCCGCAAAGTTCCCGGGGGCACGCTCCGATGCTTTTCAGGCGTGCGCTCCACGGCAGACACAGGACCGGCCAACTGCCCTGTGAAGACGCTGATGATGGCGTCAAAGAGCTGGGACGGCCTGATCGGCTTGGTCAGGTAGGCGGCTATCTGGGAATTGGGGAGGTCGTTGCGCTGCTGACCGAGCGAAGTCAGCATGATGAGCGGGATGGAGCGATGCTGCTGGGTGGCCTGTACGGTTTCGGTGAGGGTGGGTCCATTCCCCTCCGGCATCTTTGCGTCAAGGATGCCTAGGTCGAATTGGGCTCCGGCCGAAAGCCATTCGAGCGCTTCGGCCGGTGACTCGGTGGTAACCGGCTGCATGCCCCATGACGCCATCTGTGTCATCAGGATCTGACGGTTGACCGCGCTTCCATCGATAACGAGCACCCGCTTTCCCGCCAGCTCCGGCCTTGCCTCCGGTACACGGCCGCGCCGCCGGACGGCTGCCGTCTCACCCTCGACTGTGAAGCGGAATGTCGAGCCCTCACCTTGCTGACTGGATACGAAGATCGTCCCGCCCATGAGTTCACACAGGCGCTTTGAGATGGCCAGGCCAAGACCGGTGCCCCCGTAGCGGCGGGTCGTTGAGACATCGACCTGACTGAACAGATCAAAAAGTCCGTCGATTCGATTGGGCGCGATGCCGATTCCGGTATCCCGCACAGCAAAGTGCCATCGGTACCTCGGGGACGCGGTCGGCCCGGCGCCGGCGTCTGCCAGAGGCTCGGCGTCGACCGTGACCACTATCTCGCCTCGTTCGGTGAATTTCACCGCGTTACTCAGCAGATTGAGCAGCACCTGCCGGAGGCGGGTGACGTCACCCACCATGCCCTCGGGCGCATCCGGGTCAACCAGGCAGGCCAACTCAATGTTCTTCGCGGCTGCCTGGGCGGCCACGAGTTCGAGCGCGGTCTCAACGCACTCGTCGACATGGAACGGCTGGTGCTCAAGCTTGAGTTTACCGGCCTCGATCTTCGAGAAGTCGAGAATGTCATTGATCAGCGTGAGCAGGGCTCCCGCGCTCTCACGGACGATGCCGGCAAAGTCGCGCTGCTCGTGGTCGAGTTCCGTGTCGAACAGTAGTCCGGTCATGCCGATGATCGTGTTCATCGGGGTACGGATCTCGTGGCTCATCGTCGCCAGAAAAGTGCTCTTGGCGTTGTTGGCGCTCTCGGCTGCCTCCTTCGCCTGCTGCAGCGCCTCCTCGGCGCGTCGCTGGGCTGTGACGTCCGAGAAGGCGACGACCGCCCCACGAACCTCCCCCTTCTCACTGATCGGGTAAGAGGTGCAAGCTACAGGAAAGACAGTTCCATTGCGCCTTCTGAACATCTCCCCCTCGGTCTGGCGCCCACGACCGGTCCGATACGCCGCACAGATCGGACATTCCTCGATCGACCAGAGAAGACCGTTGCGCTGGGCGTGGCTGCACAGCTCGTGCATGTGATTGCCGACCAGGGAGTCGGGTTCGTATCCCAGTATCTCGGCTGCGGCCTTGTTGACGAACGTGCAGTCTCCCTGGAGGTCGGTAGCGTAGATACCTTCGGCGGTCGATTCCAGCAACAAATTGACGTTGCGTGCCGCAGTCTCTGCACGCATACGGTCCACGACTCGGCCAAGCTGCGTGCCTATGTTTCCCATCAGGTCGAGCAATACCCCGTCGGGCTCGGCCAGCTGGAATGAGAAAAATTCCAGCACGGCGACGACTTCGTCGCCCACCAGCACGGGGAATCCCATGGCGGCATGCACACCGATGTCGTCCGCATGGCCGACTCCGGAGAATTCAGGGGTCTTGGTCACATCGACGATCCACACAGCCTTACCGCTGGCAAATACACGTCCGGGCAACCCCTTTCCAGGGGTCAGCGGGCTGGCTTCCCTTGCCTGCCGAAATGACCGAAACTCTGCAGAGTCATCGGAGTGCCAGATCTGCGAGGGGACCAGCTTGGCGCCCTCGGCCCGTGCCGCACCAGGGGCGAGCCAATATGCATGGCCCACCTGCCAGCCGGTGTAGCCGCAGACGAGGTCGAGGACAACCTGCGTCGCCTCAGTCAGGTCAGCGGCCTCGTTGGCGGTGACCGCGACGCGTTGAAGCAGCTCAAGCTCTCCGGTTCGGAGCCGTACCCGCTCAGTCATGCCGTTGAAGCGCGTGGCGAGTGAGCTGATCTCGCTGACGCCCCCGACTGGCGCACGCACACGCAAGTCGCCCTCGGCGATGCGCGCAGTAGCGTGGTCGAGCATGGTGACCGGACGGATGATCGCTCGCCGCGCCACAACCGCGACGACCCCCATACCGCACAGCATCACCAGTGCGACGCCGACCGCTGCCGACGAGTATCCAGTCGCCCGGCCGACTGCCTGCGCGGTTTCTCGGTGTGTACGCACGTCGACCAGCTCGAACACGCGTCCTATCGGTTGCATGATCTGAGCCTTGGCGTGATGGTAATCAGCGCCGTAGAGCAGTGCGGCAGCCCTGTCCCGGCCGGCGGCTGCCCTGGAAGTTCCGGCGGTGCTGTCGATCTCGGCGAAGGCCGCCTCTTCGATTCGCGCCAGAGCGTCGGAGCGCGACCGCGCCGACTTGAGGAGGCTCAACTCTTGACCGGTGAACCCTGCCCGCGCGGCCAGCGTATCGAAGCTGGCAGCCGGTCCAGAGGAAGTGGGTCGCCGTCCGGTGTCGGTGACCACATCCCAGTAGACACGGTCGTACTGCTCGGGGCGCGGTGCTCTACCGTCACGAATAGCCAGGATCTCGACGAAGTAGTCCCGGTAACGTGACTCTCCGGTGACCGCGTACGTCCTTGCCATGCGGGTCAGGTCATCGGAGGTCTGGCGCAGTTCGTCTGCCAGGCGCAGCGATTCCGACCGCCGGCTCTCGGCCCGTGCAGCGTCCTGCATGCTCTGCACAGCACCCACGCTCAGGGTAAGCACAACGGCAAGCAATAGGGCATTGACCAGGACGAAAACACGTACGAGCATTCGGAGCGACACACTCACACGCCGCCCCACAGAACGCTTCATCGCCACCACTCCTCCGACAGGACACGCCCTGGCGTCTCTCGTCGATCTCGGTGTGTAGCCGGCTCTCACACCCTAATGAGCCCGGTGCCATTTGCCGATTCCCAGGGTATCCAACCGGTGACCTGTGCAACGGGTCGGCGGGCTTCCCTGGCGTGCTTGTTCCCGGTAGCGGGTGAGGTGTCGAGTCCTTGATCGGTGGACGGCGCCTGGCCATTCTTCTATCCGTCTGCGTGAGGATCATCGGGGGCACCTGATACCAGGGGGGTGCAGTTGTCCAGTACGGCTCTCAGGTCATTCAGATGGAGTGGCTTGCTGATGAAGTCATCCATTCCTGCGGCCAGGCAGGCCTCGTAGTCTTCGGCCATTGCGCTAGCTGTCAGTGCCACGATTCTGGGGCGTCGATGCGTGGGAAATTCCTGATGGATCTTCCTGGCTGCTTCGAGTCCACTCATCATTGGCATGTGGACGTCCATGAGGACCACGTCGTATTTCTTCTTTCGGAGAGCGTTCACAGCGTCGACACCGTTTTCAACGGCGTCGGCGGTGTACCCGAGTTTCTGTAGCATGCGCAGGGCCAGCTGGCGGTTAACGCTGTTGTCCTCCGCCAGCAGGATCCGCAGCGCGGCCATCCCCGAGTGTGCCTGCTGCGTCGGCTGGGGCGATGCGGGAGAGGAAGCCTGCTTTTCCAAGAGAATGTGACACAGGTCGGCATGCAGCAGCGCCGCTTTGACGGGCTTGGTGTGGTGGGCAAAGAACATGGCCATGTCCTCGGCGCTCGCATCCGGCTCGCCCGGGGAGGTCATCAGCATCAACGGCAAGGCCTTGGCATCCCGGTAGCGGCGGATCTGGCGCGCGAGCACAACACCGTCCGTATCGGGCATCTGCATGTTCAGGATCGCGACGTCGAATGGATCCCCCCTGCTGATCCATTGGGCGGCCTCGTATGGGAATCCGGTCTCACGCACCCGCATGCCCCAGGTTTCCGCCTGACGAGTGAGGATCATACGGTCGGTGGGGTTGCCGTCAACGATCAGAAGCCGTTTAGCGGTGAGTTGGATTGTGCCCTTGGCGTCCTGGCGGCGCATCTCCTCAGGAACTTCCCGGGTACGGATGGTGAAGTGGAACTTCGACCCCTTGCCCACTTCGCTCTCGGCCCAGATCGAACCTCCCATGAGCTCGGCCAGCCGTCGGCTGATGGCCAGTCCCAGCCCCGTGCCACCAAACCTGCGGGTGGTGGAGCTGTCCAGCTGTTCAAATGGCTGGAAGAGATTTTCGATGCGGTCCGGCGGTATTCCGATGCCGGTGTCACGTACGGTGAAGTGCAAGAGGAATTCATTGCGGCCGGAGGTGCCGTTGCCGCTGTGCTTGGCCGAGAAATACCGGACGTACAGCACAACCTCTCCCGACTGGGTGAATTTTACTGCATTATCGAGCAGGTTGATCAGGATTTGACGGATGCGCACGCCGTCCCCCAACACCTCATCCGGCAGACGAGGATCGATGACGTGCCTCAGTTCCAGGTTTTCCTTTTCGTCCGCGCGCGTCATGATGACATCGAAAGCGGATTCAACGCATTCACCCAGGTTCAAGGGAATGTCTTCCAGGTCGAATTTCCCCGCCTCGAACTTGGAGAAGTCAAGGATATCGTTGGTGATCGCCAGCAGATTGTCTGCGCTGTTACGGACGATCTCCGCGAAGTTGTGTTGCTCTGCGGTGAGGGGAGTGTCAAGCAGGAGTTCCGTCATTCCGATGACCGCGTTCATTGGAGTTCTGATTTCGTGGCTCATCGTCGCCAGAAAAGCACTCTTGGCACGGTTGGCTGATTGGGCAGCCTCCATGGACAGACGAAGCGCAACAGCTCGCTGCCGTTCTTCCACACGTCCCAGCTGTGTGGTGAGATTGGCGATCAGAGTCCGGGTGGAGTCGCTGAGAGGTGAGGCCTCGGTAGTGAAGAATTCCAGGACAACGGCCACTTCGTTGTCCGTCATCACCGGGAATGCTATGGCACCTGCGATGCAAGGCTCCTCGGCAGCTCCGAATGTGATGCCATTCTCTGTAGCGCCGGGCTGAGGACACACAGGTTCACGCAAGGCAAGCGCAGCCCGCGCGGCCGACGAGGGCCCGGCAGTGAACCGATGCCGCTGCGTAGCGGCTACGGCTTGTTCTTCCACGTACTGACCCACAGGAGGACCCAGTTCGGGGGTACTGTCCGCCCCTTTGGATACCACCGGGTACGCCTGCCCGACAGGCCAGCCCATGTGACGGCAGACCAGCCTCAACACCGTCGACAGCGCCTCGTCCCTGTTGGTCGCCTCATTGGCCGCGGCGGACACGGCCTGGAGGAGACTCAGGGAATCAGTACGCCGTTTCAGTTCGGCTGTGCGATGGCGGACCTGCTGTTCGACGGCTTCGTAGCTTTCCTGGAGACGGTCGGCCATTGTGTTGAATGCGATTGCCATTTCGCCGATCTCGTCCTGGGTGCTTACTCCGGCCCGCCGTGTCAGGTCGCCTTCAGCGAGGATGTGCGAGGCCCTGGCCACCTCAGACACATTGCGGGTGATGCGCCGGGACATGAGTGCCGCGATCGTCGCTGTTGTGGCCATTGCCGCGCCGATGGCTCCGAACGCAATCGCCCGGCGTTCCGTGAAACCGTCCAGCCGGGCCCGCAGCATCACGTCTTCCTGGTCGAACATGGCTCGCCATAGCGACGAGTTCGCCCGTGAAGCCCGAGAAGCCAATGTCGCATACCGGTCGGCTGTCACCGACGGGCTCACGGGGCGAACGGCTTGGTCAGCTGTTGCGCTGTTCAGCGCACCCGTACTCTGTTCCGCACTGCGCAGCAGTGGGGCCAGGACAGGCCGAAGCTGCTTGTTGTGATTGAACGCACCAGTGCTTTCAAAGGCTCGGTCGAGCTGTCTGCGTAGTTCGGTGGTGTCCTGGGCCAGGAATCCCGCTGTCTGTGTGAGTTCTCTCCGGTCGGCCGAGTTGAGGGAACCGTCACGCAGCCGCGCATCTACGGTGTCGCCGAGGGTGGAAATCCGTTCCATCAGTCTGGGCCCGGTGAGGAGCAGACCCGCCATGGTGTAGTAGGTGTCCAAATCCGGGTCGAGAATGATCTTGGACGTGTCGCCTACGTAGGAGAACTGCTGCAGCAGGTGGGAAATGAGCCGGGTGTCGGCCGCGGCCGCGGTCCGCGGCGAGTGGGTGGCCTTGATCTTGGCCCACTGGTCGGCCATGGCCGACGGTAGCTGTGCCGTCCGGCCGGCACCGGCCATCTCGCCGTGCGTGGTATGCAGACGCTTCCCCAACCGATGGTTCACGGCAGCCATGTCGGAGAACAGCACGTCGATCCGCTTTTCCAGCAGCTGTGCCTGATGCGCGGCTGACGGTTCCTCTGTGGCACGACGAGACAGCGTCCGGTGCTGCAATACGTTTTCGATCAGAGCACTCAGGGGGCGCAGGTACTGCGTCCCCGCCATTTCATCGCGGACAAAATTGATCCCTGAGTTCTGCTGATTCAGGAGGAAGAAAGTTGCGAGTATCAGAGGGAGCATAAACGCCACCCAGATAGCAGCGAGTTTATGCCATATCCGTGGCCTGATCCGTCGCCGTCTCTCTTCGCGCGGCATCTCGTGCGTTTCCCGCGGGTGCGCCCCGGGTTCATCCGGGCCCTCGCCGGTCACCGCGGCGTGGCGGCGCTTCATCGCCTTCCTCCCGCGATCAGCTTTCCCGTGGCCGGCTGCTGTGCGCCGTCACGGGGGCAAGCTCCTGCCGAAGGTCTGCCATAGCCTGTCGAGCATGCCGGTAGGCGGTTTCGGTGTCCTTTGCGGCCGACGTCGTGCCCTCGGACAGTTCGCCGTGTGCTGAGAGTTTCTCCAGCTCCTGGCACAACGGCCCCAGCTGCTCCAGCCCGAAAGTCTTGCTGAGCGATTTCAGAGTGTGCGCCGCACGGTGTACCTGCTCTGTCTCGTTGTCCTGGATCCCCTGGTGGATCTGGTCGACCAGTTGGGGAGAGTCTTCCAAGAACGTGTTGACGAGCTCTATGACGAACGGGGCTTCGAGCGAGTCCACCAGCTCCTGCACGACCTGCGGATTCAGCACGGGTGTGGTTGGCATGCTTTGGTCCTCCGATCAGACTGCCGCCCTGGTAGTGGCAGGGCACTCTTAGGACCGGCAGGTGGCGCTTAAGGCGTTACCGGGCTTGATCGGTTCATTTCGGGGCCTCTTCTCGTCATGCATACGGGGAATCACTGAGCGCGGACGCCGGGGTCCGGCCTGTGGATCACCGGCCTGGTGCCATCGGGCCTGAACCGCACGTCAAAGGCTCGGTCAAGGGTGACTGCGTCGGCTCACGGCCGGGATGATGCGTTGCACAGCTCGGGCGCATTCGCCCAGGCGGTCGTCGCGGCCGGCGATGGAGCGGAGCGGCTCGGGGTCGAATGCGTCGTTCTCGCTATTGAGGGCTTCGATCAGGACACCGAGATGGGTGTCGCAGTCCTCCTCCATGTCCATGAGGCGTTTGCGGAGCAGGATGCCGTTGATGCGGGCCATGAGGAGGAGGGAATTGAGAGGTTTGGGGAGGTAGTCCTCTGCTCCGAGTTCGAGGCATCGGACGACGCTGTCCATGTCGTCGAGCTGGGAGATCATGACGACCGGTGTGTCGCGGAGGGCGGGATCGCTTTTCATGAGTTCAAGCGTGGTGTACCCGTCCATCTGCGGCATCAGGATGTCGAGCAGGACGATGTCAAAGGTTTCCGTGCGCATGATGCCGAGTGCCTGGTGTCCACTCTCGGCGGCCTCTGCATGGATTCCATTGATTTCCAGCCGGTAGGTCACCATCATGCGGTTCGTCCGGTCGTCGTCGACAACCAGCACGCGGCCTCGTTCCGGGGTCATGGTGTGAACTCCACTCCCAGACATTCAAGGACTTTCCAGGCTATTTCATGTGATCTCATGTGAACCCGGGCTGTGGTTGCGCTTCGGAGCAGACCCCACCTGGGCCGGGCCGGCGAGCTGCTCGGCCAGCTGGCGCCGGCTGCTGATGTCGAGTTTGCGATAGGAACTGGCCAGATGGGCCTCGACGGTCTTGTGCGTGACGAACAGGGTTTGGGCGATCTCGCGGTTGGATCTTCCAGCGGCGGCCAACTCCACGACGCGCCGTTCACTGGGGGTAAGGGCCTCGATTCCGACAGCAAGAGCGCTGCGGGGGCGGGCACCGCACGCCTTGAGCTCGGTGTTGATCTGTTGGACGAGCGGCTGTGCGCGGCAGCGAGAGGCAAGGTCGCAGGCCTCGTTCAGGACGCGCCGGGCGTCCGTGCGCCGGCCGGCGCGGCGTAGCAGAGCGCCATGTTCCGCGGTTGCCTTGGCGTGTTCCAGGCGGGCCGGCGAAAACCGGAGCCGGTCAACGGCCTGCTCAAGGAAGGCCATCCCTTTCTGGCCGCGGTGAACGAGTCCGGCGATGCGCAAGGCTCGTCCGCGGGCCAGCGGCGCGCCCCACTCGCGGGCCAGTCGCAGTTCTTCCAGAGCCAGCGACTGCGCTTCCTCTTCCCGGTCCAGCTGATGCAGACACAGCGCGGCCTCGGACTGCCACGGCAGGACCGCGGGGTTCTGCCCACCGGCCGCGACGAAGGCCTCTCCTGCGGCCAATACAGCCTCAAGGGCGTCTCCCGGCTTCGCCCGCAGGCGCAGCAGGCGGGCACGGCTCAGCAGCAGGTGATAGATGAGGCCGGTGAGAGGAAGCGCCTCGCCTTCCACAGCCCAGTCCAGCGCTTGCTCGGCTTGGTCCAGGCTGCCTCGCTCAATGAGGATGTCGGCCAGGAACGGGCCGAGGAGCAGGCGGTGCAGGCTGATGCCGGCAGTCTCGACAGCGTGAACGGCTTCGCGGGCATCGGCTTCCGCTTCGGTCAGGGTGCCCCTGGCCAACCGGGCCAGCGCGCGGTAGGTCAGGGCGGTAGTCAGGGTGCTGGTTGATCCTTCTTGGTAGGCCTGTGTCACTGCCTGGTCCAGGCTGGTGAGCGCTTCTGACCGGTCAGCGCAGATCAGCACCCACCACGCCAGGGCCAGTGATGTTGTGCCGATGGCCTGCTGGAGCAGTTCCCCGTCCTGTATGGCCCGCAGCGCCCGCGGAACAGCGCGGGGGTCGCCGACGACGGCATCGTGCCCGGCGATCACGCAATCCAGGAGTTTTCCTCCCAGGGAGGGCCCTGGCTCCAGCAGCCGCTGCTCACCCACCTCGCGCAGGATGTCCTGCCGGATGTCGGGGGCGGCCGGTTCGAAGAGGGGGACGGAGAGGATGTCGGCCTGCAGCCTGGCGGTGAGGTCCGGGGCATCGGGCGGCAGCTGGGCCAGGGCCTGGCGCCACACCTCCAGCGCTTCAGGAATGCGCTGGGACAGCAGCAGTCCGTTGCCCAGGAGGCTGGCGATCGCCGCGCGGTGACGGTCGTTGCCTGCCAGGGGCAGGGCTTGCCGCAGATAGCTCACGGAGGCATCGGTGTCAGTGAGCTGCAAGGTGCTCCCCAGCTGATGCAGGACCTCCAGGCGCTCGTTGGGGATCGACGCCTCGCTGAGGCCCCGCCGAAGGTAGGTCACGGCGGCATGAGGAGAACCCCGGCTGCGGGCATCGCGGGCGGCACGCAGCAGAATCGAGAGCAGCTCGGGCTCCCCGGCGGGCGGCACGCGCAGCACATGCGCGGCTGCCTTCTCCGCCTCGGCTCCGGTCCGGGAGAGCAGGTCGGCGGCTCGACGGTGTGCGGCACAGAGTTGCTCAGGGGCGATGGCCTGATAGATCGCGGCCTGGACCACAGGATGGGTGTAGCCGATCAGCTTGGACGGTCCCTGCCAGGATCCGGCACGGAGCAGCTCGATGCGCTGTAGGTCAGCCGTGGCTTGCATCGCCGCGCTCAAGGGCAGCTCCGCCAGTGCCGCGGCCTGCTCCAGGGGAACGTCTCCCCCCAGAATGGCCACCGCTTGGGCAAGCGCCAGGTCCTGGGCCGGGAGGCGATGAATCCACAACGACACCCAGCGGGCGACAGCGCGCGGCCCCAGAGTGGTGACCTGCGTGGCATTCGCCGCTCGCGGCGCGACATGCTCGGCCAGCAAGGTGGCAGCCGTCTCCTTGAGCAGCAGGGGGTTTCCCCCTGTGGCGCTGTAGCAGGCGGCCAGGAAGGCATCCTGCACATGCTCTCCTGGCGCGGCCCTGGCGAACTCCTCTCGCACCAGGCTGGAGGCAGCCGCTGCGCTCAGCGCCTTCGGGCGCAGCACCTGGCAGGTGGGGTCGGTGATCATCCGATCCAGCAGGTGCCGGTCTGCTGCGGGCACGTTGGGGCGCAGGGCCACGACGATGCAGAGCCTGAGGGTTTCCAGTCGTGGCAGCAGGTGGATGAAGAACCGCAGCGAGGCGACGTCCGCCCAGTGAACATCGTCCACCACCAGCACCAAGGGTCGCTGGTCGCACAGGTTGCAAGTGAGCCACAGCAGTCCGTGACGGACGGCAAAGTCACGCTCGGCGATGGTGCCGTCAGCGGTGACCGGTCCGAAGACGGGAGCGGCCTGGCCGGCCGCACCGGATAGCAGCTGTTCGCGTCGCTCAGGAGTTTCGGCGGCCAGCAGCGGCTCGAACAGCTGTCGCACGACACTGAAGGAGAACTCTCGCTCCAGTTCGACACCGCGGGCGGTAGCCACACAGAACGTGGGCGGCGCAGCGATCGTGCGGATCTGAGCGAGCAGGCTGCTCTTGCCGACGCCCGCCGGCCCTTCGACGGCAGCGAGTCCCCCTCGTCCGGCCTGGGCCCGTGTGACCAGGCCGGTGAGAGCGCTGATCTCGGTGTCGCGCTCGTACAGAGCGCCGGTCCGCTCCACGCTCCCAGTATGCGCCGGGGCCAGAGACCGGGACCCGCTTCCCGCTCCGCCCCCTTCCCGGCTGCCGACCCGCCGGCAGCCGGTTACGGTGCGCGGGGGCCGCGGCGATGTTGGGGGCGAAGGCCGGCGGATGGCGTGGGGCGAATGCTAGGGGGTTTCCCTAGTGTCCCGAGTGCGTGCAGCGCCTAGAACGGATCACATAACACCATCCGCCCCGATGGGACGACCATCATGAACGGCCTCTCGCACCCCAGCCCTCCGTCCTCACTGGAGATCCAGCACCGCCCCCGGACGTTGCCCAGGAGCACTGTCAGCCGGCGGTCGTGCACCACGATGCGTACCCGAGATCCTCGACGCCGTACTGGCGGTCTCAGAACTGGTCACCAACGCGGCACATTCTCCCCGGTGAGGTCCGGATCGCGCCCTCCCCTTGGGAACCGGAAACCTGAAATCCTCCTCCCTCAAGGGCGGGAATATGCAAAATCGCTCAGATCTCACTTCGGGCAGTTTTCACCTCTCTGCGAATAGTAGGTATGAGGGTCATGAAATTCACCGCAGCCAATGGCTCTGCTCCCAGGGTGGCGATGTATCTGCGTTGCTACCCCGGCGACATATGGCAGCTGGCCACCCATCAGGACGCCCTGGCCGACTATGCAAGACAACTGGGAGTGCCTGAGCCGATCGTTTTCATGGACAACGGTTTCAGCTCCCGGGTGCCACGCCCTGCTCTGGGAAGCCTGGTCAGCAGTGTGGAGTCCGGTGTCTACGACGTGGTGCTTGTGGTCGGCCTGTTCGCGTTCTCCCTCGACGGTTGCAGCGCCTGCGAGGTGGTCCAGCGTCTGCAGGGTGCCGGCTGCAAGGTGGTGGAGATACCGTCGCCCCACTCGCCGCAGCCAGCTGATACCCGCGCTGCCTGAATCAGGCCCGGCGCGGAGGGAAGGGGTTGGCCCGACAATCTCGTTGGCCAACGGTCGCACGACGGTGGTCCGTATGACGCGTCGCGAAGCCGTCGCAGTCGGCCTGTGGGCCGTCTCCGGCTGGATCCGCTCCGGCAAGGCCGGTTCCTATGCCTGTGTGCCGGGCCGGCGACACCGCTGGGCGCCCCCGGCCCGGGGAACGGCTTGTGAATCGAAGTCGGCATCGGCGAAGGCGCGCCGGAGAGCGTCCCTCCCCCACGTCGCCAGACCATCCTTCTTGACGCGGCGGTCTACGGTGCCGGTGTGAGCGTCACCGCACGTCCCGGCCGGCGGGGCCGTCCTGCTCCGGTGGACTCCTCAGCGCTGCGGGTCGATTCCCACGGAGTAGAGCACCTTCCCGTCGATGTCGCGCAGCCGTACGGTCATGACCTCGGACGAGCCGTCGATGTCGACCTCGCCGAAGTACTGGTGGCCGTACGCCGGGTTGTTGTGCTCCGTGTCCGGGGCGAGGGACTGGAAGCGGACCTGAGGGCCGAATGTGCCGTCGAGCCTGTTGGGCTCGTTGGCGACGATGGCGTTGAGCGGACCGGAGACGAACTCCCAGAACGGCGTGAAGTCCTGGAAGGCCGCCTTGTCCGGGTCGTAGTAGTGGGCGGCGGTGTAGTGCACGTCCGCGGTGAGCCAGACGGTGTTGGCGATGTGCCGCCGGTGGATGAAGGACAGGACCCGGGCGATCTCCCCCTCGCGGCCCAGCGGAGCGCCGCCATCGCCCTGCGCTATCGCCTCCAGCGCGGCGCCGTCCGGTACCACGAGCGCCAGCGGCATGTCTGCGGCGATCACCTTCCAGGTCGCCCGCGAGGCCGCCAGCTCGCGCTCAAGCCATGCGGCCTGCTTCGCCCCCAGGATCCCGCTGTCCGTGGCGGGCCCGGTGTTCGCGCTGTTGGCGTCCCGGTAGGTGCGCATGTCGAGTACGAAGACGTCGAGGAGCGGCCCGTAGCGGATGACGCGGTGGACGCGGCCGTCGCCGCTGGGAGCCGTCCCGATCGGCAGGTACTCGAAAAGTGCCTGCCGGGCGCGGGCGGCGAGGACGTCCACGCGCCGCTCGGTGTAGCGGGTGTCGGTGAGCACTTCGCCCGGATACCAGTTGTTGAGGACCTCGTGGTCGTCCCACTGGTTGATCTGCGGGACGGCCGCGGCGAAGGCGCGGAGGTTCTCGTCCATGAGGTTGTACTTGTGCTGGCCGCGGAACTCGGCCAGGGTCTCGGCGACCTTGGACTTCTCCGGGGTCACCAGATTGCGCCAGATACGGCCGTCCGGGAGGGGTCGGGTCTCGGGGATCACGCCGTCGGCATACCAGAAGTCGCCGCTGCACAGGAAGAAGTCCGGGTCGCGCTCCGCCATGGCCCGGAAGATCCGGTAGCCGCCCGCCTCCGGGTTGATGCCCCAGCCCTGGCCCGCCAGATCGGCGGACCAGACGAAGCGCACATCGTCGCGGATCGCGGGCGCCGTGTGCAGCCGGCCGGTAGCGGGCTCACCCACGAGTGAGGCGTCGCCGGGGTCGGCGAGCCGCACCCGGTAGTGGACGTCGCTCCCGGCGGGCAGCCCGGACAGCTTGACCTTGCCGGTGAAGTCGGTCTCGGCCGTGAGGACGGGGCCGGGTATGGTCACCGACCGCGCGAAGTCGGGGCGGGTGCTTATCTCGACCGCCATCCGGGCGGGCCGGTCGGCCCGGGTCCAGACGACGCCGCCGTGCGCGGTGACGTCGCCGGTCTGCACGCCGTGGGTGAGGGCGGGGCGCCCGCTCCGTACGAGGGCCGGCGCGGCGAGAGCGGGTCCGGCGCTCGCGAGGGCAGTGGGCAGGGCGGCTCCGGCGCCCAACAAAAGGCCGGATCGCAGGAGTTGGCGTCGCTGGATTGCCATGGTCAGTGCTCCCTGGGTGGCTCGACGGCACGCATATCTGCACGACTCGGCATGTCTACTCACCCGCGGGAGCCGACGCCCCTCCGCTCGGTGAATGGGCGGGGACGCCGGGCCTAACTAACCCAAGGCACACGAAGAAACGGACAGCGGCTCCCGAAACGCCCTCTCAGAGGCTCTCAGGGCCTGGTGCGCGGGCGTCCGATGGTGCTGGTCCACTGCGTACTTCCGGCGGACATGATGGGCGCCGTGCCCCATAAACCAGGCCGCCGGCGACCCTGATGCGGTCGACCGTGTCGGTGAGGGGGCTGTCGGCGTCGATTCTTGTCTCGATGCCGCCTGGCGGAGATCGAGCGGCCTGTACCAGTCGCGCGACTGCGGACTCGCCTACCTCGTCAGCGATCGGCTTGGGCGTGGCGGGCGAGGTGGAACCGGCGGCCGGTTGCATTCTGGCGGCGTTCCTCGGCGTGGCACCCGAGCAGTACCCGGGCGCCGGCCACCGCCGGGTTACGGTCGAAATGACTCCCCGGGAGCGGTCCGCCAGGAGCAGGCGGACCTCGTCGCGGCGGCGCAGCGACATTCGTCCATCCGGGGCACCTTGGTCCTCCCTTTGCAGGAGATCCTCATGGACTACTTCGACCTCGGGACCTTCACCCGGCCCGTATCGACACGTTCGCCGGAGGCACAGCTCTGGTTCGACCGTGGCCTCGTATGGAGCTACGCGTTCAACCACGAAGAGGCGGTCATCTGCTTCGAAGCGGCGGCAGCGGCGGATCCCGGCTGCGCCATGGCGTACTGGGGCATCGCGTATGCCCTGGGCCCCAACTACAACAAGCCCTGGGATTTCTTCGACGACGCCGATCTGGAGCGCTCGGTGGAACGGGCGCACGCCGCCGTCGAACGGGCCCATGCACTGTCCGACGGGGCCACGCCGATTGAGCGCGCGCTCATTGAGGCACTGCGCGAGCGCTACCCCGCCTCACACGCCGCGGAGGACTGTTCCCTCTGGAACGAGCCCTACGCCGAGGCCATGCGCGCCGTATACGAACTCGCTCCCGACGACCTGGACGTCGCCACCCTCTACGCGGACGCGTTGATGAACCTCACCCCGTGGCAGCTGTGGGACCTGCGCACGGGCGAGCCTGCCGTCCGCGCGCGCACGCTGGAGGCCAAGGCCGTCCTCGACCGCGCGTTGCTGACCGCGACCGGCAGCGATCATCCGGGCACGCTCCACATGTACATCCACCTCATGGAGATGTCGCCGACGCCGGAGAAGGCTCTTTCGGTCGCCGACCGACTGCGAGGACTGGTCCCGGACGGGGGCCACCTGCACCACATGCCCTCACATCTCGACGTGCTGTGCGGGGACTACCGACGGGTCGTATCGGGCAACAGCGACGCGATCAGGGCCGACGAGAGGTACCTGCGGCGAGCCGGCGCGATGAACTTCTACACGCTGTACCGCTCGCACAACTACCACTTCAAGATCTACGGCGCGATGTTCCTCGGCCAGTCGAGGACGGCCCTGGAGACTGCCGCGCAACTTGAGGCGTCCATCCCCGAGGAGCTGCTGCGCGTGGAGAGCCCGCCCATGGCCGACTGGCTGGAGGGCTTCCTCGCCATGCGGGTGCACGTGCTGATCCGCTTCGGCCGGTGGACAGACATCCTCGCGCTGCCGATGCCCTCCGACCCGGGGCTGTACTGCGTCACCACGGCAATGCTGCATTACGCGCGCGCAGTGGCGTACTCCGCCACGGGGGCGACCGACGAGGCCGAGGCCGAACGCGAACTGTTCCGCCGCACGGCCGAACGGGTTCCCGAGACGCGGATGCTGTTCAACAACACGTGCCGGGACATCCTGGCGATCGCCTCCGCCATGCTCGACGGCGAACTCGACTACCGCAAGGGCGAGTACGACGCGGCGTTCGCCGCCCTGGAGCGCTCCATCGAGCTCGACGACAACCTGCCCTACGACGAACCGTGGGGCTGGATGCAGCCGACCCGTCACGCCTACGGGGCGCTCCTGCTGGAACAGGGCCGGGTCGAAGAGGCCGAGGCCGTCTACCGGGCCGACCTCGGACTCGACAACACCCTGCCCAGGCCCTTGCAGCATCCAGGAAACGTCTGGGCCCTCCACGGCTTCCACGAATGCCTCGTGCAGCTCGGCAAGACGGGGGAAGCCCGCATCGTCGCCCAGCAACTCACCGTGGCCACCGCACTCGCGGACGTCCCCGTCGAGGCGTCGTGCTTCTGCCGCCTCGACACCGCGGGCGCGAAGAGCGGCTGCATCTCCGACTGAAGAGCCGATGGGCCTGGGCAACGGGGGTTTTCCCGAACCGGTGATGCCGTCGCACCGCCGGCCCCGGACGGGAACTGACCACCTGCCCATCATCGGCACCCGCTCAAACGGCCTCAGACACCACGTCGGCCTGCCCCAGCCTGGCCCGCGGGGACGTAACTCCGCGGCCCGGGGCCGGACATGGCAGTGCGCCGCAGACGCAGGACTGCGGCGCACCAGGGGCTGGTGGGAGTGACCACGTCTCACCAGCGGCTCATCATTCAGTGGCTGTGGCCCCAGTGACCGTGGTGACCGCCGTGGCGGCCCCAGCTTTCGACGTCGACGATGCGGCGGTGGTCGTTGCGCAGTGTGGCGGTGTCATTGTTGTCCCACACGTAGGTGCGGCGGTCCTGGTAGAGGTCCCAGCGGTTGTCGCGTCCGATGCCGGTGTGGACACGGACCTGGCTGTGGCCCTTCAGGCGCACATTGCCGAAGCGGTAGGTCTGCCCCGAGCGGTCGGACAGGGTCCATCCGCGGAGGTTGACCGGGCGGTGACCAGTGTTCTTGACCGTCACATATTCCGCGTTCAGGCTCCGGTTGGAGCGGTCATCGCGCCCGGGGCTGTCGTACTGGATCGCCCCGAGACTCACCGCCGAGCGGTGGTGGTGGTGCGGGGCCGGAGTGTGGTGGCCGTGGCCGGCCGCGGCGGCCGGGAGAACAGCGGTGGCCGCGAGAGCCGCAGAGCCGAGGACAGCGGCGGCGATACGTGAAGCGTTACGGGACACGAAAACCCCCTGGATACGGCGCCACGACAGGGCGCCGGAAACCGGATACCCGGCCGGTTTGACCGGGCTCCCACACAGTGACCGCCGGTCACGCCTTGGCGGAAGAAATCCGGTTTGGTGTTACAAAACACGGACATATACACAACCCCAGCAAGCCAGGCGCGCACTCCCCCGCGCCCACCAGCTCCAATGCGACGCCCCGTACATGCACCCAGACGCCCCATGGGGTTACCGCCGGTGCATCACCAGGGCGGGAACCCGGCCGACCTAACCGAACGACGACTCGTGACACGAGCCAGCGGGCCGGCTGCCGGCGTTGCCGCGGCGGCGACCCTGCCCAGCACGTGGGCACACCATCATCCGGATCCCGTCCCGTGCCCACAGCACGAACCGTTCCACCGGCGTCACTTCGTGCCCCGGTGCGGGCCGGAAGCGCAGGCGCTTGAGGAGGACGGCCAGGACAAGCTGGGCCTCGACCGTGGCCAAAGCGGCGCCCTCGCAGCTGCGTGGCCCGATCCCGAAGGGGACGTACGCGAGCCGCGGCCGCTTGGCCACCTCCTGCGGCGTGAACCGCTCGGGGTCGAACCGCTCCGGCTCGGGCCAGTGCTCAGGGTTCAGGTGCACCGCCCAGAACGGATAGAACACCGTCGTCCCGGCCGGGATCTCGTACGGGCCCAGAACCAGGTCCTCGGTCGTCTCGCGTGCGCCGTACGGGCCGGGCGGGAACAGGCGCATCGACTCCTTGAGCACCATGTCCAGATACGTGAGCCGCCGCAGATCACCGTAATCGGGCGTGGCGCGCTCGCCCAACACCTGGTCCAGTTCGGCGGCGACGCGATCGGCCGCTTCGGGATGGCGGCCCAGCAGGTGCAGCGTCCACGAGACGGCGACGCCGGTGGTGTGGTGGGCGGCGAGCAGCGTCACCATCACGGTGTCCCGGATCCGCGCCGGGCTCTGACCGGCCTCGACGAGCGCCCCGATCAGGTCGCCGCGGTCGGTATGGCCGCACGAACGGTGCGCCGCCACCACGCGGTCGACCGTCGCGCGCAGATAGGCAAGGGCCACCTCGGCCCGCTCCGCCGAGCGCGGGTCGGCCCGCGGCACCTGGTAGAGCCGCCCGAGGTGCTCGGTGAGCACCTCCTCGAACGCGGCGACGACACGGTCCGTGTCGGTTTCCGCGCCGCCGAGCGCGAACCCGCAGATCATACGGAGCGACAGCGCGGTCAACTCCTTTTGCAGCTCGACGGGTTCGCCATCGGCCTGCCCCGCCCATCGGTCCGCGAGCTCCCGCGCCGGCTCGGTGAAGCGCGCGAAGTGCCGCTCGTGAGCCGGCCGTCCGGCAAGCACCGAGAGCAGTAGCCGGCGCCAGGGGGTGTGCTCGTCGGCGGGTAGCACTTGCAGGTTGCCTGCCTCGCACAGCGGCTCCAGGAACGCGAACAGCTCCTCGGGCCGCTTGTCGATGTGCGCCGTGGCCTCCAGAAGCACGGGATCGGCGACCGACACGGCCGTGTCCGCGCCCGGCAGTTGGAAGCGCACGACGGGTCCGTGCGCCTCGTGCAGGCGTAACTGGTACCGGTGCAGCCCGTCCGCAGCCGCAATGGCGCTCAGCCCGCCGTCCTCCTGGTGCCCGGGTCCGGGGATACGCATATCGGTGCCTCCTGCTTGCCGACGTTCAGCATGCTGTTGTTGTTCACCTCGACGTCCGCCACCGAGGTCTGGCCCCGTTTCGCGGGTGCGAGGGCCGCTGAGCGCGGCGGGCCGCTCCCCTCGGTGGCGGGGCCGGACTCAGCGTGCGCCGTCCTGGACCGACCAGCGGTAGAGGGTGTTCCACTCCGCGGTCACCCAGGTTCCCTCGCCGAGGAGCCAGACGAAATCGACGTCGCGCATCGGGTAGGCGATCCGGCCGTGGAGTTCGCCGGTCTCCGGGTCGGCCAGCCAGTGGCTGTGCTCCTCCCAGATGTCCTCGCCGAACATGAGGACCCGGGCCTCGTCGTAGGAGTTGTGCAGGGCCACCAGGGCGGTGTCCGCGTCGACGTAGCCGCCTCGGCAGTCGATCCACGGCCGGTCATGGACCGAGCAGTCCCCCGTGCCGGCTGCGGGGAAGTCGCTCAACCGCAGTACCGCCGCCACTTCGAGGGACGGAAGCCGGTGCCAGCGCACGTCCTGGCCGCCCTCGTCGACGCTCATCTCCCCGGTGCCCGACGGGTTCGTGTGCAGGGCGACCCGGTTGGGCGGCCACGGCGGTCCGACAGCCGCCGTCATCTGGTCTCCGAGGGCGATATGGCCGCAGACCAGGGATGCCTGATGGTGCGTCGGATCCGCGCCGCCGCCGCGTGCGTACACACCCGTCAGATAGCCCTCGGATCCCCAGGTCAGCCCCACATACCGCTCTTGTCCGCCACAGGGAAGCATGGTGCACGCCAGCACGTTTCCCGCGGTGTCCAGCGCGGCAAAAAGGCTCTTGCCGACGGTGCCCGAAGGCAGCCGCAGCAGAACCTGGGTTTCCCGGTACGGTCCCGCCATGGCGAAGCCGACATGACCCCACCGGCTGGTGGACCAGCCACCGAACGGCTGCTGCCACATCCGGCTGCCGTCCCGGTGGACGGCCGTGTACGAGGTCTCGTCCTGGAAGACCACGAACGACAGATCCGGAGCAACCCAGTCCTCCACAGAGCTTCCCTGCGGAGTGGGCCGGGGGAACTCGGCGAGCAATTCGATGTCCCCGCCCAGCTCGTACACCCGCAGCGCGTCCGGCTCCTTGAGCAGCAGCCGCGGAATCGGCCCGCTCGGGTCGAACCGCCCTCTGTCCGGCAGCGCATGCCGGATCCCCGGGATCCGGTACTTCGCCACCAGGCGAGGAGTGATCGTCACGCTCTTTCCTCTCGTCGTCCGCCGCCAGGGCTGCCCCTGGTCACCATGGCGCGGACGCCTCCGAGTACGTCGGCGGTTCCCTGGCGCCACCCGCACGTCCACGGCGCCAACCTCGGGGTGGCCGCCGCCTATCGAGAGGTCGAGGGCATCAGGTGCGCGGCAGCAACGAGCCCAGCGGACCGAGGTCGAGGTTGAGGTCTTCCAGGCGCAGGCCGTGCTGATCGCAGAGTTCGGTCATCCGCTCTTCGAGGTGCATGAGCGTCTCCCCGATCCGGTCCACCTGTTCGTCGGTCAGGTCTCCCTGGTCCACCCGCCGGATCGCCTGTCGTTCCATCAGCTGCCGTAGCAGTTCCACGATGGTCAGCACCAGAGCGACCAGATCGCGGCCCATTTCGTCGCGGTCGATGTCGAAGCGGCTCTCCGCCCGGGTGTGCTCGTCCGTCACAGGGGGCCTCCGTCCGGCCAGGGGGCGGGAACTCGCTCGCTGACCGACGACAACAGCGCGTGGAGGGAGAGCCGCACCAAGGGAACCTCAGCGATGGCGATGACGAGGTCGCCGCTGACGACGACGCCCGTGGCGAGAAGGCGGTCCAGCAGGTCCACCAGCGGCACGCCGACGGGGCCGGACAGGGGGCCAGGGGTCTCCCAGGGAACGGGCTGATGGGGCGATGCCGCCGGCACGGGTCACACCTCCCCGACGAAGGAGTACGGCACCCACGGCCCGGACATCTCGATATGTGCTCCGGTGCGACGCCGCAGGCCGGCCACGGCGGCACGGAGTTCTTCGGCCGCCGAGGCCGCGACCAGGTACGTCGCGTTGAGGATCTGTACCCGGTGCTCCTCCCCCGTCGCCTCCTGGCCGTGCAGGCGGAGCCTGCGGGCGGCCGCCGCCAGGCGGGACAGCTCGGTATCGATGTCCTCGGCGAGCCGCAGTGTGCGGTCATGGTGCTGCTCCCGCGCCCGGTGCTGCCCGCGCTTCCGTTGCAGGTAGGCGCGGCCTGCACCGGTACCTGCCGGGGAGTCGGTCCGGGCGGACGCGGGCTCGCCTCCGCGAGACGCGGCGGGCGTGGCCGACACGTAGACCTTGACCCCCCATTCGGCACGGCCGTCGATACGGTCCAGCGCCGCGCCGAAACGGTCCGCGTCCCGGCCGAGGATCTCCTTGGCGCGCGCTTCGCCGTGGTAAAGGGTGGCCAGCGCGAGGGGTACCGTCGGCCCGCAGGCGGCCGCCGCGGTGACCACCTCGTGGTGGGCCCGTGCGCAGCGCTCCAGTTCCAGGCGGTCGCCGAGCCGCCGGTGCCAGGCCTCTTCCGTGAACTCGGCTGCCGGTACGTCCTGGACGACCGCTGTGAGCGCGCCGAACGGCAGAGCGCGCACCGGGGAGCCGTCGGCGAGCCCCGGAAGTCCGGTCAGGTCCGCGGGGTCAATTCGGCGGCACACGGCGAAGACGTAGACGGCGGTCTCGGCCCTCGCACCGTGGGACGGACCGATGGCCGTGGGATGTGTCGTACCGCTCAGCTCCTGTGTCGTCATGCGCCCGCCCCGCTCTTCGTGCGAGGGGCACCCGACGCCTCGTCGCCGTCGGCCTCCAGGGCTTCCAGGCGCTCGCGCAGCCGGAGGTTCTCGTCGCGGAGTTCACTGCGGGCCGCCTTTGAACTGAGCGCCGGGTCCGTCTCCCACCAGTCGATGCCGGCCTTCCTCGCGGTGTCGACCGAGGCGACGAACAGCCTGAGGCGGATGGTGAGCAGCTCGATATCGAGGAGGTCGATCTTGATGTCCCCGGCAATGACGATGCCCTTGTCGAGAACCCGTTCGAGAATGTCGGCGAGGTTGGCTGTACTGGGACCGGACGCGGGAGAGACGCTGTGCCGGTAGTCGACATCTGTCATGTAGTCACCCATTCCACCGTCCGCCTCATGGTCCGCGTCGCCTCCGTACTGCTCGCCGCCTTCGTCATCTTCGTCCTCGGGCGCGCTTCTCCCTTCGATGCGCGGCCTCACTCGCGCGAAATTCACCGCGCCAGCCCTCGCACGCGTATCGGGTCAGCATCCGTACAACAGGTAGAGCAGCCGGTCTTCTTCGCGCTCGAACGCCTCGGTGGAGAGATGACCGTTCTCGTACTCCTGATTCAGGGCGGCGAGCCGGAGGCGGACCAGTGCCGGATCGTGAAGCTCGCGATCGGCGGCCTCCGCGAGTTGGCCTGCGATCCAGGTCACGCCCCGTACGGGAGCGAGCGGCAGGGTGAGCACTCCGCTGATCAGCCCCATGTCATACACCGGTGCGTTCGGCGGCGTGCTCGGGCTCCATGAAGCTGTAGCACGGGAGGGGTCCGGCGACCCTCAGGTCCGCCCGGTCGCGATGACGCTGGGCCAGCAGACGCGCCTGCTCCGTGAATCCGTCACAGTCATCCCGGTTGACCAGGAACGACACGTTCATCACGCATCCGGAGACCTCTGGCCCGGCGGCGACCGCGTGAGCCGCGCGGCGCAGCTCCGCTACAGCGTCACGCCCCGCTTCGGCGGCGCGGCGCGACAGCGCCGTCGCCACGGCCTCTCCCAGGCGGACGTTCGCCTCGTAGCTCGGTCGGCGGCGTACCGCCTCGCGCAGTTCGCGGACGGTGCGATCGTCCCTGACCACGGCCGCGAGGGAGTCGTTGGCCGGCATCGCCTTGAGGTTGATCTCGACGCGGTCCGCGACCCGTTCCAGGACGGCCAGGTGGCGGTCCTCGGCATCCGCCAGCTGCCGGCGAACGGCCATCTCGTCGGGCGCGACCATGCCGAAGCGCATGGGGAGCAGCGGCCCCTGCTCGGCCAGCGTCAGCAACAGCTCCTGGTGCGCCAGCAGGTCACGGCGGCGGGCGCGCAGCTGCGGCGGGGCGGGGCTGACGACCGCGGCGAGCCGCCCTTCCTTGAGCGTCGTCACCGCCTCCGGCGGATTACCCACCCCTTGCAGAGCCGTGGGCACCGGATGCGCCGCCCGGACAATCCCGTAGACGTAGACGCCGTCGTGGGTCACCGGTCAGTCCTCCTCGGAGCTGCGCCGGCGGGAGGCCGCTCCGGATCGGGCGGGGGCCCGCCGTCGCCTCGGCTGCGATTCCTCCTCGGAATCCTCGTCCGAGTCGTCGCCCGCCCCCACCGCGGTGCGCACGGTGTCGCCGACGGATTTGGCCGCCTTCTTGACCTTGCTCTTCCCGATGCTCTTGGCGGCTTGGCCGCTGAACAGCTCGGGAACGGTGACGCTTCCCGAATCCCGCTCCAGGTCAAGGCGGTTACACGCCTCGGCGAAACGCAGATAGGTGTCGACGCTGGCGACGACGATGCGGGCATCGATCTTGAGGATCTCGATACCGACCAGCGACACCCGGATGAACACGTCGATCACCATGCCCCGGTCCAGGATGAGCTCCAGCACGTCGTACAACGTGCCGGCTCGTGGCGGGCAGGGGACTACCTCGCCGGCAAAGCCGGAATACGTGCTCGTGGCGGCCATCTGTTGACGTCCTTTCATCGCATGAGGACCGTGCGCTCACTCGTCGGCCGCGCCTCGGCGATAGCGACGGGTGCGGAGGTACTCCAGCAGCTCGCCCTGCTCGTCGAGCTTCACCTCGTAGGTGGCGAGCAGGCTCGTGGTGTCGGGAACTCGTGCCAGCTCAAGGACTTCCGCCTCGACACACCAGCCGTCCTCGGTGCGCCGGACGGCCGACACCCCCTCGACACGATGACTGATCAGGCTTTGCAACACCTCGGCCGCACCACGCGCGGCGTCCCCCGGCCTCATCGCAGGCGTCTTCCGCTTTCGGGTAGCCGTCGACGAGGTCCGTGTCCGCGATTGCTCTGCCATGGTTCAAGTGTGATCACCACCCTGGCCACCGCACGCTGAGCAGGGCCAAACGGCGTCCCGTGGTGAGGCGCATCATCTGCGCGGTGACGAAGTGGTCGGGCCCGAATTGCTCCGCGATGGCCCGGTCCATGAACGCGTAGATCTCGGACAGGCCGACTTCGGCCCGTCTGGCGTGCCGGTAGGCGCCGATGGCGACGGTCGCCGTGGTGGCGGCATCCGGGCCGTGGCCTATCGCCTCGGCCAGGGCACCTGGCTCAACGGCGTGCGGTGGAAAGGTCCGGAGAAGAGATCAGCCCCAGGCTGTTGGCCTGGGGCTTTCCTCCGGAACGGAGTGCGGGATCGACGTCGCGCTCGCGATGACTGACACGACGCTCAGACACCTTTCGTCGCATCCGGTACCTGAGCAATGACTGCTCGGGCGGGGGAACGTGAGGTCGGCAGGCTTGCGCCATGGCCGCCTTCGGAGTCCCAGACCGAGACCAGGGACAACTCCGTCTCCTCCGCGATCCGGCGTTGCTCCGCTTCGTTCATCAGGGCACTCGCAGTGAGGGTGCCCAGCGGATCGGCGGCCTCTGTCATGAGCCGGGCGGCGGCGGCCGGGCTGGTCTCCGGGGGAATGACCAGCAGGTCCCAACGGCCGACGCTGTAGGAGAGCAGCAGCAGCTTGTGCGGGTCTTGCTCGGCCGTGAACCAGCCGACACCCACCACATGCCCGTCGACGGGCACCTTCCGTGGGATGACCGGCCAGAAGGTGGGGTTCACCGTGACATGGGTGATCCGCCCCCACAGCGGGTCGAGGACCGCCGTCAGTGCGGGCAGTTCCGCCGTGAGGTCACGGGAGCGGGGCCACCACGCACCGTCGAGCAGAGCGGGAGCGGTGCCGGCCGGTGCCAGCATGAGTCGCAGGGACAGCGAAGAGGTCCGGTCTTCGACCGCCGGCGTATACGGAATGGTCGTGGTCATGACGCGGACCTTGCCCCGGGCCGACCGCAACCGGCCCGGCATCGTGAGTCGCCGAAAACGACACGAGCATGGAGGCTGGTGTACGGGGTGCCCTCGGTACCTTCAGCTTACTCCTGACACGGACCGCGCAGACGGTCAGAACTGTGACAACGCCTGATGGGACGGCAAGCCCCTGTCGGGACACCCTCGCCGGCCCGGTGCCGGCACGCACCATCCCTGGTCAGCGGGGGTGGCACAGCTGAGGCACGTCACCCCCATAGCCCTGCTCGGACTCGTGCTGCTGGGCGGCGGACTCCTGGTGCTCGCCGGCGGCGCCGATATCTGCCGGCGCTGGAACCTCGTACCCCCAAGCGGCGCCGGCCGCTCACCACTCGGGGGGGCACGCCGATCCGCTGGCCGGGACGACCTCCCCACGCGTGTCGACCTGAGCATCGCCCACCACAGCCCGCACCGCTTCGAATGACATCACGTCCCGTTCGCGGCCTGGGGCAGGCTGAGGGGTGTCAGTGGTGGCCGTGGGCGCTGTCGGCAGCTCCACCGAACAGCCGGGCGACGGCACGGAAGGGGAGGGTGACGACGGTGGCGATGGCCCCGCCGATAGACCTGAGTACGTCTGCGATGGCCGTGAGCATGACGGTCCTCCAAGGATCTCCTCGACCGCGGCGGGCGACGTGCTGCAGATCGCCGTGCGATCGTGATGCGTCAGCCGGACAGCTCAGTCCGACTCGGAGCGCGGTTCCTGCGGGTCGACACCGGAGGATGCCTCGGCATCCCTGCTGCCACTGGGACGCTGCGAACGGCCTCGGCGGCCTTCGTCGTGCATTCCCTTCTCCTTGGACCTGCCGCCCTGCTTCTCTCCACGACGCGAGAAACTCTTGACGGTGTCGCCCGTGACGCCCTCTATCTCTTCCTGGGCAGTTTCCTTGCGAGGTCCGGACTCGGGGGCGTACTGGCCAGGATGGAACGACCGGTGCGCACTCGGGTTTTCTTGTTGCCGGGTCTCGTCAGCATCAGGAGACCATCCGTGCTGTTTGATTCCCTTGTGACGGCTCGGCCCTTCGCCGTGGGAAGGGTGGGATGCTTTTTCATGCTTGGTCATGAGCGGGATCCGCCTCTCGTGTACGCCGCACCGCGAGCCAGCGAGCGTGGCGTCACTGCCAGGATAGTTCACGCCGCAGAACAGTGAAATCGCCGAGATTTTCAGACGTATTTCACGCGCCACAACTTGCATCCGCAGCCGCGCCGACGTGCGAATTCTTCCGGCACGTCTTATTCTTCTTCCTCGTCACCCTCTTCTTCCTCATAGTATTCAGCGTCTTCGTCGCCCTCTTCGGACTCTTCGGCCTCGTCCTCTTCGGGCTCCTCCTCTTCGGGCTCCTCCTCCAGGCCTTCGGAGTCTTCTTCGTCTTCGGCCTCTTGGTCTTCTTCGCCTTCGGTTTCTTGATCTTCGTCGTCTTGAAGTCCCTCTTCGTGGGTTCGGACAACTTCGCCGTCGCGGATCTCACCGCGCCAGCCTTCGAGGTCCTCGTTGTCGGTGAGCGTGACGTACCGCTGGAAGTGCTTGAGGTCCAGACGCAGGCGTCGTCCTTGAGCACGCCAGATGTTGCCCGTCTTCTCGAAGAAGCCGGAGGGGTAGTACTCGACCACAGCGACAATGCGTGTGAGTTCTGGGGTCAGTTCATGAAAGGTGATGGCACCGCGTGTGGTGCCCTTGCCCCCTTCGGAGTTCCACACGATCCGCTCATCGGGAATCTGCTCTTGCACGGTGGCTTTCCAACTGCGGTTGGAGAAAGCCACCTTCAGCTTCCAGTCGCTCTCGATCTCGTCCGACTGCGAGACACTCTTGACGCCCTTGGTGAAGCTGCTGAACTCCTCAAGCTGGGTCCATCGGTCATACACGGTACGCAAGGGCATACCGATGTCGATCACCTCGACGATGTTGGTGACCTTCTTGTCCCCGGCCTTGCCGCCACCGCCGAAGAACCCTTTCACGGTGTCGACTGCCTTGTCCTTGAGGCCACCGGCTTTCTCGCTGAGGAAAGCCTTTACAGGTGACTCTCCTCCGCCGAGCACCCGTTTCCCGACGTTGAGCAGGGTGCTGTTGCCGTCCCCCACATCACCCAGCCCCTGCGCAAGGTCGCTGATCTTGTCTCCGGCCTTGTCCACCAGCCTCTGGCCCTGCGCTTCGGCATATCCGGCCAGTTGCTCCTTGAGCATGTCAAGGCCGGAAGCCTTGTCCGGAGTGGTGTCGCCCTCCTTGGCCATGGCTTACCTCCTGCGACTGGTGCGGCGGGATGTCTTCTTCGCGGCTGTCTTCTTGGCGGCTGTCTTCTTCGCCGCCGGCTTACCGGACGCAGCCTTCTTCGCCGGTGCCTTCTTCCCCGGCGCTTTCTTCCCTGGGGACTTCGCTGTGCGGGCACGGCTCGCCGAAGACTTCCCCGGTCGCCGCCGTGAGGGCTTCTCCGCTTCGGCCTCGGCCGGTTCTTCCTCGTCCTCCTCGGCCGGTTCCTCTTCGTCCTCCTCGGCCGGTTCTTCCTCGTCCTCGGCCGGTTCTTCCTCGTCCTCCTCGGCCGGCTCCTCGTCTTCCGGGGATGCCTGAAGGGCGCTGGTGCGCTTCTGCAGGGCGTCGGCGAGTGCCGCGAGGCTGCGGTCGGCTGTCGCAGACAGTGCGGTGCGACCGGACTCCAAGAGCTCACCACGAGCCTGGTCGATGAGCTGTGCGGCCTGGGGCGTGGCAGCCAGATTGCGCAGCGCTTGGCCGATCAACTCTCGCGGACTCAGCGCCTGACCAGCAACCATCGAGGCAACCCCGATGGCGAGCTTGCCCTTCTTGGTCCGCCCCAGTACGTATCCAGCCGCGAGCGCGGCAGCCAGAGTGACTTTTGTATCGGTTTCCATGAATGGCCTCATGTCACGTTCGTGGAATCGTGCCGCTCAGGCACCATGCAGCCCGCTGCGCGGAACTGCCCAGATGCCCCGCAGCGCCTCTTGGGAGGCAGAGGCTTCCTATTCCCACTCTCACCCCACATCCCCGGGCACGCATCTCCCCAGGTATCGCCTTTCTCTCCCTGTCGGCCGGGACGGATTTGCTGCTCCTGCCATCTGGCGTCAGGTTCACCGGTTTCCGATGGGATGAGCGGATCCGACACGGCTGGCAGGATGTGCTCGTGACGGTGTCGGATGGGGGCTTGCGGCGAGGGCTCAGCAACCGTGGGGAGCCGACCATAAGCGACAGCATCATGACGGCAGGAACGGCAGGAACGGCGCAGGAGACCGTGTCGAAGATGTGTGCCGTCCCGGCCCCAACGGTGCTCTCGCACATCGAGGCCCCTCAACACATGCCTCTTGCCGACGCGCGGGAACTCACGAAGGTCTTCCTGTACGACTTGACGCTCCGGAGGAGGGGGTACGCGAGCACCAGTGTGTGCGCAACACCCCCTATCGAGTTCCGCGTGGCGCGGAGTTCACCACGTTGGCCGTCCCCTACGTCCAGGGTCAGATCAAGCGGTTCGCCCGCGAGGCAACCTGGTCGGTCCACGCACCCCGGCGTCTGCAGCGAGGAACTCAGCCTCTCCCAGATGCACGTCTCCCCCTCGTCACCCGCGTCTGCACACACCTGCGAAAAGCAATTCTGGCCACCGCCTGACTGCACAGCCCCTCAACTGCTGGGCGCAGCCCGCCGCTTGACTCCTTATGAGCCTGCCTGGGCAAGGTGTTCAGCGTCCGACGGCCCGCCGTAGCTGTTTCTGGTTCATGGTGGAACGGCCCGCGGTGTTCTTCTTGGCGTCTTCGTAGTGCGGGTCCTTGGCCGGACCGCCGGGTCCGCGGTGGAAGCGTTCCCCGTCTGGGACGTGTGCAGGCCACCGCCTCGGTTTAGTCGACCGCGTTATGACTGAAACCCCTGATCATCACCGGCATCAGGGCGATACCGAGCCGCTTCCGCGCTTTCGCCGAGCCCATCGCCGCCGTCTACGACCTATGCCCGGCCTGTGCTCGCACTGGCCGGGCTCACATCACCCAGGGCAACTTCGCCCGTACATGAACGGCTACGTCGCCTGTATCGACCCGCCACCGACTGCGGATTCCGACGCACTCGCCCGCGGGCTGCACGCCCGGATCCCCCTCGGGCGTGCATGCACCAGTCTCCCGGCACCGCATGAAGTGGGTGATACCGAAATGCACATGGGTGGGCGGCGACACAGAGTTTCGGAACGTGACCTACCGTTCCTTGCAGTTAGCCTCTGTTCTTGAAAGTGTCCTTCGCCTTCTCCTTGGCCTCACGGGCGGCACCCTTACTCTGCTGCGCTTGACCTTTGATGGTCATGCCCTCGTTGCCGACAGATCGACCGGCTTCTTTCTTCACTGTGCCTTTGACCTGCTCGGCCTTCGCCTTCGCCTTTTCTTTCGCGCTCACGATTCGCCTCTTTACTCACATCCAGCTACTAGAAGCAATAATCGCACACAATGCATTCGAATAGTTCGAATAGACAGGGAAAATGTCACCCCGTGACGCCCACGCCACAAAGCCTGATGCGCTCGGTCGGCATAATCCGCGACGGCCTGGTCGGCATCCTGAGCCTGGTCGAGGAGGCTGCTGTCGGCCCGGCGGGCGTTGCGCAGGGCTCCGACAACCATGGTCGCCAACAGTGCCGCCTGTACGTCGTGCCCCATCGTGTCCGTGAGGGACAGGTGCAAGGCATGACGGTCGAGTGTGCAGTCGAAGGTGTCCCCGCCGATGTCCACCGACGGCTCCATTGCTCCGGCGACGATGAACGTGCCGGTGTCGCAGGTGAAGGACGCCGCGGCACGCGAACGGGGCATCCGGCACACGATCCCGGAGAAGGCCGACAGCCGCGCCGCCCGCCTGCGCAAGGGCTCACGAGGTGGGCGGCCACCGGGCTTCGACGAGGAGCGGTACGAGAAATGCAACACCGTCGAACGGGCCATCAATAAGCTGAAGCACTCCCGAGCCGTCGCGACTCGCTACGACAAGCGCGGCTATGTCTAGTTCGGCACCATCACCGCATCAGCCCTCGTCACACGTTGTTCGCGGTCAGGCGTACTCCGGTTGCTGTGCTCCTGCAGGATGGCGAGGTTGAGCCTCCGGCTTCCGTGACGTCCGTGGTGAGGTGCCGGGCCGCATACCGAGGGGAGCACGGAACGCGGCCCGGCCGGGTGGTGTGGCGTCGGCAGTTGTTGTCAGACGAGGGTGTTGGCCGGTGAGGGAGCGGGGTGGCGCAGCGGGACGCCGCGCTGGCCGGGGCGGCGGTTGGGCGGCAGGCCCAGGTGGCCCAGCGTCTCGTCGGCGTCGGTCCAGTACTCGCCGATCCGGTAGAGACGCTTGGCCTCCAGCGGGGTGGCGACGTCCCGGCCGAGTTCGTCGGCGATACGGACGATCTGCTCGACCTGCTGGACAGAGGTGAAGCGCTCCTTGCGCGGGGACCAGAGATTGTCCTCGATGCCGACGCGGACGTGCAGGCCCAGCGCGAGGGCCATGGCGTTCATCGGGAGCGTGGAGCGCATGATGCTCTCGATCGTGAGCACAGCGCCGTCCGGGGCGCGACGGGCGAACTCGACCAGGTCGGCCGGGTGGAACGCGGAGGCACCGCCGCCGATGGCGACGTAGTTGAGGTTGACCGGGCCGGTGTAGACGCCGGCGCGGATCAGCCGCTCGACGGTCTCCAGCTGCGGCAGGTTGGCGAGCATGAAGTGGGGCTGAATGCCGTTGGCGGTCAGGCGCTTGAGGTGCTCCAGGTAGAACTCGGGGCCCGCCTCGCTCACCATGTCGCGGTACGCCGTGTGGAGCAGCGGGTTCTGCAGGGATGTGCCTGCGATGTCTTCCTGGGTCAGCAGCTCGACCACGTTCATCTGGACGGTGTTGACCGCGATGGTGACCTGGTCCGGCTTCGGGTCGAGCTCGGCGAGCATGTGGCGGGTGTCCCAGTCCAGCCACTTCGCCGCGTCGCCCTCCTTCTCGGGGGCGAACGAGATGGAGCCGCCGACCTGCAGGATCATCTCCGGCACGGCCTCACGCAGCCGCGCGATCATCTCGTTGACCATCGACAGCCGCTTCGAGCCGCGGCCGTCCAGTTCGCGTACGTGGATGTGGAGGAGCTGCGCGCCGGCGTTGTAGCAGTCCACGGCCTTCTGGATCTGCTCGTCCATGGTCACCGGGATGTCGTCGCTGTCGCCCGGCAGCCACTCGGGTCCGTAGGGGGCGACCTGGATGACCAGCTTCTCCTGGTTCTCGGGCAGCAGCGAGTCGTCGAGGAAGTGCATGTCGTGCCTCCGTGTGAGGGTGAGGGTGAGGGTGAACGAGGTGGTGATAAGCGGTCAGTTGACGTCGTCAGGACGCTTCTCGCGTGCGGCGAGCTCTTCCACCAGGAGCGGCACGCCGATGTTGCAGGCGTGGACGCCCACCAGCGTGGTCAGTTGGAGGACCGTCAGAATCTCCTCGGGGGTTGCGCCGAGATCCAGCGCGCTGCGGATGTGACGCTGTACACCGGGCCCGTACATGTGCGTGGCCGAGGCGTCCACGGCGATGCAGAGCAGTTCGATGAACTTCGGCTCCAGCACGCCGCTCGTCCATGGCCGCATGGCCATGGCCATGAACTGTTCGGTCCAGGCGGGGTCCATTTCCCGCAGGCCGTCCCAGAGCGGATTCCAGGCGCCCTGGGCCCGCATCCGGTCCACGACCGGGGTCGGCGCAGGCCCCGCCGCAGGACCGGGTGTGGATGGGTCATGCATGGTCATGTGCTCAGCTCCCTCTCGTGCGTGCCCGGAGGAATCGGCTCCGGGCCGCCGCCGGAGACGGCGGCGAGGTCCTTTTCGTAGCTGCGCGAGCCGAGCCGGAACGCGGCGGCCGCGGCGAGGCAGAACAGCGGCATCACCGCGAGTGCCGTCCGCAGACCGAAGGCATCCGACAGCAGTCCGGTGAGGAGTGGCCCGACGGCCAGCCCGAACAGGTTCTGCACCAGCGCCGCCATCCCGACCGCCGTGGCCCGCACGCTCGGGTGGACCACGTCGATCACGGCCGCCGGGGCGGTGCCGAGCGCCGCGGCCATGGGAAGCCCGGCGACCACGATCAGCGCGTACTGCCCACCGCCCGGCCCGAGCACGCCGAAGGCGGTGAACAGCAGCCCCCACGCGCCCGCGGCGAGCACCGCCGGGACCATCAGCCGGTGCCGCGGGCGTACGGCCGCGCACCGGTCGGCGAGGTGGCCGAAGACGATCACGCCGAGGAAACCCGCGAGGATGAACAGCGCCGCCTTCATCCCCGCCTGCGCGGAGGACAGGCCGTAGGCGCGGCCCAGGTAGCTCGGCAGCCAGGTGTAGAGGGTGGACAGCACCACCAGGTTGAGGGCACCACTGAGGTAACACCACACGGCCGTCCGCGAGCGGAACAGCCCGCGCACCGTGGCCGCCAGGTCCGGCCGCCCGGAAGAAGCCCGATGCCCCGTCAGCCCCTCGCCCGCGTCAGAGGCCGCGTCAGAGGCCGCGTCGGAGTCCGTGCCAGAGGCCGCGCCGGAGCCAGCGGTGCCCGCTCCGCCCGCGCAGGACACGGTAGCGGTGCGGTAGTCGCGCACCTTCAGAAAAACCAGCGCCAGCAGCAGCCCCGGCACACCGAACGCGCCGAGCGTCACCCGCCAGCCGAACTGCCCGGCCATCACACCGCCGAGCACCACCCCGAGCACCGAACCCAGCGGCCCTGCCGCCTGGAAGACGCTCAGTACGGTCGCCCGCAGGCGCTGGGGGAAGTAGCCGGAGAGCAGCGCCGCCCCCGCCGGGCCGTAACCCGCCTCGCCCACACCCAGCAGCGACCGGGCGGCGAAGAGCTGCGCATAGTTCCCGGAGACCGCGCACGCCAGTGCGGCCAGGCTCCATGCGCTGCCCATCGCGGCGATCGTCCGCACCCGGCCCCAGCGGTCGGCCAGCCTCGCGGCCGGGAGCGCGAAGACGGCGATGGTGACCGACACGGTGGTGACCAGGGCCCCCAGGGCGGTGTCGGACAGACCCCACGCCCTCTTCAGGTAGGGGAACGTCGACACCACGATCTGCCGGTCGATGTAGTCGGTCATCGCCAGTGCGACGACCGTCAGCGCCACGCCCCAGGCGTAGCGACACGACACGAGATGCGCGACGGAGCCCGAAGCGTCCAACACCAGCGGTGGCTCACCGTGGCCCGGCCAACTCCCCATACCCACCTCCCGGTTCACAGCCCTGGGTCGCTGCGAGTGACGGAAGACTAGGTCGGCAGAAGCGCTGGAGCTTTGCCGTGCGTGGCACAATGCTTGACAGTTTGTGGCACTGCCTGCCCTGCCCGTGGTCGTTCGGGCGCCGACCGGGGGGTACATCAGACGTGCAGCTCCTCGTCCGCAATGCCGTGCTCACCGGCTACGTCGAGTTGGTGCGCGCGCTGGGCGGCGACCTCTCGGCGCTGCTCGCTTCGGTGGGTCTGGACGCCTCCGATCTGGCCGTCCCGAACTCATGGATCCCGGCGTCCGCCGCCGCAGACCTGATCGAGTTCTCGGCCGCCGCAACCGGCCATGACGACTTCGGTCTACGGCTCGCGGAGAGCCGCAGGCTCGCGGTCCTGGGGCCGGTCAGCCTCGTTGCCCGCGAGGAGCCTGACGTCCGCAGCGCGCTCGGAGTGATCATGCGATACCAGCATCTGCACAACGAGGCGCTGCACAGTCGGATCACCGAGACCAACGGCCTGGCCACGATCGAACTCGGCCTCAACCTGCCCACCCCGCGCCGACGCCAGGCCACCGAGCTGCTCGTCGGCGCCATCCACCGCTACCTGCAGAACCTCGTCGGCAGCAGGTGGCGACCGGCCTCCGTACTGTTCGCCCACGCCCCACCGACGGATGCCGCCACCCACCACCGTGTCCTGGGCCCCGCGGTCCGGTTCGGCCAGAGCCTCAACGGCATCGTCGTGTACGCAAGCGATCTCGACGCCCCGAACCAACTGTCCGACCCGCTGCTGCGCCCCTACGTTCGCCAGTACCTGGAGGCGATCGCGGCGCCCCGTCCCGCGGGCGACGTGGACCGCGTCCGCGATCTGATCGAGGCCCTGCTCCCCACCGGCCGCTGCTCTCTCCAGCAGGTCGCCCACAGCCTCGGCGTCGACCGCAAAACCATCCACCGACACCTCGAACGGTCCGGTGAGACGTTCTCCTCGTTGCTGAACTCCCTTCGTGCACAGCTCGCCCAGCAGTACGTCGGCAGCCATGCCCGCCCCCTCACCCAGGTCGCCGAACTGCTGGGCTTCTCCGCACCCAGCACCTTCTCCCGTTGGTTCCGCGAAGAGTTCGGCACCAGCCCGACCGCCTGGCGAGCTGCCGCAGCCGGCCAGGAACGCTCGCGGGGCTAGTCACCTACGGCCTGCGGGCGAAGAATCTGCTGGTGGCGCCTGCCCGGCCGTCGGCAGTCACGCAGCGCATCCAGGGCGGGCGCCTCGGATGGGCCGGCCGACAGGTTCGAGGAGGTCCGGAACTCCGCCCGTCGGCAGATCGCAGCCCGGCCGTCATGACATCGGACGGAGGGAAGGCAGCTACGAAAGCTGTTGATCGGCGGCAGTGCCGGCGACTGCTGGTCCGCAGTTCGCCGGAAGCCCGCTTACCACCAAGGCGATCGCGTGCTCAGCGGTATCCGCCTTACCGATCACACTTCCCCGTGCGGGTCCGCAGACCCGGTAACGTCCATCGATCAGCGGATCGATGAACGGGATGTCCCATGAGTACGGGAACCCCGTGCAGGTCGTGAAATGAAGCGACCAGTGGCTGGTGAAAGGAAACAGCTGACGAAGCTGTGGTGCGGCGTGCGCAAGCTCGGCAACTTTCAGCATCCGATGAGCGAGCTCCAGACGGTCCGACTCAAGGCGCAGACCATCAAGGAGCAAGCGCCACTTCACTGCGACTGCCTCGGCGGGACCTCTTTCATGAGCCTCGGCCAGCTCGGTGACCTTGACGAAACGGCTCACTTCGCGGATCTCTTCGAGCCGCAGGCCGTTTCGCCATGCCTCCAGAGCCTGTGCCATCTCTCCCAAATCCTGAGTCGCACCCGAGACCAGCTGCACCCCCATGGACCAACCGCTGAAGATGAACCACCGCTCCGCAGACCCCAGGCTGATCCAGCACCCCTCACGGTCAGCCACCATGCTCTCGACGCCTGCCGACCGAAGCGGGTCCGAACCATCCACGAGAACCTTGCCCAGGGAGAGACCCAGCTCAGCAACGACGGCCTCCAGCGCTCCGGCCAAGCTGCCGGCAGACGCCAGATCCGGATACAAGGAAGGGTCGGCCGGAAGTGGCTCATGCCGGGCAGGGGGCATCGCGTTCGAGGTCACCGATGCAGTCTGCCCCTCGTACCGAGGAATCCGCATGTCCGTGAGATTGATCAAGCCGACCACGCCCTGAGACTCAAAGAGAAGCCCGCAGGTCAGCGCCGTGTCCTATGACAGAAGCCATGAGAACCACGACGACGCTGGAAGGCGAGTTCAGCACAGAGGAGCTGGTGACGCTGCCCGAGGGGATGCTCGCAGGTATCGGGCACGAAACCAGCGTGGACTTCTTGCGGAACGTGGGTCTCCCGGCGGCGTCGGCGGTCCGGGGCTGCCGGAGGATGTTGCCGCGGTGCGGCAGGTGCTCCAGGCCGGCCACGAGCCGACCGTCGTGGTCCCCACGACTGCGGCGGCATCATCACCGCGGAGGCCGCTGCGGGAATCGGGACGGTGCGCCACCTGCTGCTGGTCTCCAGCTACCTACCCGCGGTCGGGCAGAGCCTGTCGGATTTCGGGGACGGCAGCCCCTCCCTGTTCCTCGAGGTCGGCCCCGACGCCGGCACGGTCCATGGATCCGCCACCGACCACACCGAGTTGAGGACGCTGCTGGAGCAGGTCCGCGGAGCGGCTGGACCGCTTCTGGCACGGTACGCGCGTACTGCATACCGACGTACGCAGGTCATCGGTACGGTGGGCCAACTCAACTAACTGACCGACCCTTTGAGCGAGAGGCACTACACATGCCCGAGAACAGCACTCCTGCCGCGGTGGTTTCGGTGCCGGTGGGCCGGGTGGTCGGCGGCCGAGCGGAGGTCCGCGACGACGACTGGGGCAAGGAGACCGCGATCATCCGCCTGGACGCCGGCCAGTACGGCCCGGAGGCGGTGGCGGGCCTGGACACCTTCTCCCACCTGGAAGTCATCTACCACTTCGACCGCGTCCCCACCGACAAGATTCAAACCGGGGCCCGACACCCGCGCGGCAACACCGACTGGCCCCTGGTCGGCATCTTCGCCCAGCGCGGCAAGAACCGCCCCAACCGGCTCGGCGTCTCCCGCTGCCGCCTCATCAAGGCCGACGGCCTCGACCTGCACGTACAAGGCCTGGATGCCGTCGACGGCACCCCCGTCCTCGACATCAAGCCCTACATGGCCGAGTTCGGCCCCCAGGGCCACACCACCCAGCCCGACTGGGCCACCGACATCATGCGCCACTACCACTGACCGCCCCCGACGAGGTTCCTCAGTCCGTCGTGCATGCGTTCCGGCGGCTGATACCGAACCAGGTCGCGGCCGTTGCAGCTGTGGTGACCACGGAAAGGGTGCCGATGTTGCCTCCAGGGAACATCGGCTCGTCGTGGAGGCCGGCCCGGACGGGCGCAGAGACGGCGAAGGAGAGAGCTCCCCAGCCCAAGCAAGATAAGACCGCATTCGTCAGGGTCTCTGATCGCCCCCCGACCCCCCGGGTCTCGTCCCCGCGCCCAACCACCACGCCTACGTAACCACCCCCGCAGCTGGACCGATCCCAACGGCCTTGCAGCCTGCGAGCCGGACCCCACATGGGCGGGCGCGTGCAGTTCGGCGAGCCCGACGCACTGGGCCGCTCGGCGACCATGCAGGCGGAGGTGAGGAAACCGAGCGGCTGCCGCTCGTTACGAGACAGTTTTCTTCCTCTGTCTGGTGGAGAGGATGCCGGATCCGTACAGCGACAACACCCCGGTCGGCTACGTCACGAACTTCTACGTCACACCGTCGCAACGCAACAGGGGAGCAGGCTCGGCGCTCCTGGAGGCGATGAAACAGCACTCACGCAGCGCCGGCTTCGACACTCTGATCGTCTGGCCGTCACAGCGCAGCAGCCCCCTCTGGCAACGGTCCGGTTTCCAGCCCCCAGAAGAACTGTTGGAACTACCGCTCGACACCTGATGAGATCCGCTTCCGATACACGGCCTGACTTGAGTTTTCACCTCCACCCGGTTACCAGGAGGCGCTGGGTGGCGTGAACGGCTACGAGCAGGTCCGGCTGTGGTGGACCAAGAGCGGGCCGGCTTGGTGATGACGGCCGCCGTCGGGGCCCCGCGCTGGGGGCCCGACAGCGAGTGGCGTCAGGCGGAGCGGCTGACGTCGTCGAAGTCGGTGGAGGCCGACAGCTCGGCCCATGCCAGCATGTCGCGCTCGAAGGCGTCGCGTCCGGCCTGGACGAGCTGAAGCGCGTCGGTGCCGAGCAGCAGGCGCGTCGGCGGCTGGTCGGCCGACACGATGCGCAGCACCGCGGCCGCGGCCTTGTCCGGGTCGCCCGGCTGGTGCCCGCTGCCGTGGATGCGCCGGGCGCGCAGCGGCTCGAACAGCTCGTCGTAGTCGGCGATCACACGGGGTGCGCGGATCATCGAGCGGCCGGCCCAGTCGGTCCGGAAACTGCCCGGCTCGACGGCGGTGACATGGATGCCGAAATCGGCGACCTCCTTGCCGAGCGTTTCGAGGATGCCCTCCACCGCGAACTTGCTGCCGTGGTAGAAGCTGAGGCCCGGCATGGTGATCAGCCCGCCCATCGAGGTGACGGCGATGATGTGGCCCGAACGGCGTTCCCGCATGTGCGGCAGCACGGCCTTGATCACCGCCACGGTTCCGTAGACGTTCACCTCGAACTGACGGCGAAGGTCATCCATCGACGACTCCTCGAAGAGGCCGTCATGGCCGTACCCGGCGTTGGCGACGAGTACGTCGACCGGGCCCAGCTCGCGCTCGGTCTCGTCCACGACCGTGTCCACCGCGTCATGGTCGGTCACGTCCAGGATGCGGGCGTGCGCGTCGCCGCCGAGCGCCTCGAAGGCCCGTGCGTCGGCGGGCGTGCGCACCGTGCCCACCACCCGGTGGCCCGCGGCCAACGCCGCGTGCGCGAGTGCGCGGCCCAGGCCGGTGCTGACGCCGGTGATCAGGAATGTCTTGGTGTCCGACACAGGAGTTCCCTTCGTGCGATGTGAACAGAGGCCGACCGGGGCGGTGAGGTCCCGGCCGGTCTCGACACGTTCCACTTCAGCACCGGAATCGGCTGCTGATCGGATTCCGAGGGGTCCGCTTCGCCCCGGGGACAGCCGGACCGGGGGACTGCCAGTCCCCCTTTCGCGGGCCGTCGGGGCGATCTTGGGCCCTATCGTGAACGGCATGGACCGCAACACAGCTCTCGGTGACTTCCTCCGCTCCCGGCGGGCACGGATCACCCCGCGCCAGGCGGGCCTGACCGACGACGGCGGCTCGCGGCGAGTGCCAGGACTGCGCCGCGAAGAGGTCGCGCAACTGGCGGGCGTGAGCGTCGACTACTACGTACGCCTGGAACGTGGACGCCGACTGAACGTCTCCGAGTCCGTGCTGGACGCCATCTCCCGCGCGCTACGCCTCGATCCCGTCGAACGCACCCATCTGTTCCAGCTCGCCAAGCCCGCCGCAGGCAGGCCCCGCCGCACGGCGACGCGTCCGCAGCCGGTCCGCCCGGGGCTGCGCGACCTGCTCCGGATCCTTGAGCACACCCCCGCCCTTGTGCTGGGGCGGCGACTGGACGTCCTTGCGTCCAACCAGATGGCACGTGCGCTGCTCACCGACTTCGACGCGCTGCCGCACCGCGAGCGGAACCTGGTGCGGTTCATGTTCTGCGACGAGACCGCCCGCTCGCTGTATGCCCACTGGGACACCCACGCCCAGGACATTGTCGCCTCGCTCCGCCGCGACGCCGGACGCCATCCCCACGATCCGCTGCTGGCCGAACTCGTCGGCGAACTCTCTATCAAGGATGAGGACTTCCGCCGCTGGTGGGCCGACCAGAACGTGTATCGGCACGCGCATGGCAGCAAACACTTCCACCACCCGGTCGTCGGCCCGCTCACCCTCAATTACGAGTCCCTCACCCTGCCCGCCGACCCGGACCAGCGGCTGAGTGTCTACACCGCCGAGGCAGGCTCCAGCTCCGAAGAGGCGCTTCGGCTACTGGCCGGGTGGATACGGCAGCCCGAGACCGCGCACGGGCAGCACGCAGATCATGACACGGAGGGTGGCGGCGGCTCCCGCCGGTCCGCGAGGAGCGGTCGGCCATAGGGGTCGGCCATAGTGGCTGCGTCCCATGAGCCGGGATGGGCGTTATGGAACACCGGCAGACCTTGCGCCCCACCGCCGGTGTCCCGAAACCCTCGTCGAGGGGGAAGGCGGGATTGAGAGCAATGCGACCTGCCCATTCGTGCCGCGCAGCAACTCTCAACACGTAGTCAGAGGTTAAAACTCAATCGGTCTGGAGCACACCTTCGGCTTCGCGAAGCAGACCCTCGGATGGACCACCCCGAAACTCCGTACTCCCGAGGCGGCGGACCGCTGGACCTGGATCCTGATCGTCGCTCACACCCAGCTCCGGCTCGCCCGGCTCCTCGCCGCGGACCTCCGTCGGCCCTGGAGAAACCCACCACCTCCGACCGGCTCACCCCGGCCCGGGTCCGCCGGGGCAGGAACATCCGCGCTCACCTCGCCTGCCCGACCCGTGTTCCCAAACCCCGAGAGAGCCGGCCCCGGACGGCCCCCCCCGGTGGGACTTGTTGTGTGCCTGCTTCCAGTCGGGCAGCTCTTCGCCATTGTGCGGCCGATGCGGCATGACGAGTCCTGTGCCGGGATAGCCGCCGTCGGCGATCGTGGTGGTCTTGCCGATGGCGGCCTTGGCGCCGGATTCCTCCCATGCCTTGCAGTCGGCGCGGTTGCCGGGAAGCGGTCGGCCGACCACTCCGACCAGGCGCGTGTCAGCGTCGATCATGACCTGATGGTTGGTGGAGTACCGGTAATTCTTCGACTGCTCGGCGATGGTGTGGTCGCGGGTGGGCACCAAGGTGCCGTCCACGATGAGCAGGGTGGAGTCCGCTGTAGCGAGTACGGCGGCGGGGCGATCGTCTACCTCACCCAGGGCAACATCACCTCCCGGGTACCCAACCCCGTCCCGCTCGACCTGCGCGTCGAGTACAAACAAGTTCTGCAGCAGTTGCCAGGCGATGTCGTTGTGTAACACGTACAGGATGCCCTGCAGACACAGCCGGTCCCGGCACCGGCCGCGGGCCAGGAGCCTTGTCGATGCTGCGCCAGTGCTCCCGTACGGCGTGCACTGGCGCAGCGGGCGAAGCCACCGGCCACGCAGATCAGCCGTGAGGCACCCTACGTTCGTCCGTCGGGGCGCTCGCAGCCCACGGAGCCCAGGGATCCCCTGATCCCACATACGTCTCACACGCGCCTGGGCCCACGCCAGCGCGAGGGTGAAGAAGGGGTCGCCGTAGGCCGACAGCGTCTCGGGAGCCACAGGACCAGGACCGGACGCTGCCGCAGCAGGTTCACGTAACTCCGCTGTGCGAGTGTGAGTAACCTCCGGTGGCGCTCACTCGGCGGCCGGTGCACGCGCGCAGGGCGTACGTACGCTGCGTCAGCGCGTCGCGAGGTCGAGGATGCGCTGGATGAGGTCGGGGTAGATCCAGCCGGCCCCGGTCGCCGCGAGCGGCAACAGGCTCGTTGCCGTCAGGCCCGGGAGCGCATTCACTTCGAGGCACATCGGCTCTCCACCGGTGTCGCAGCGGAAGTCAGTGCGCGAGTAGGAGTCAGCGTCGAACCCCAATGCCCGGTGCGCGTGCAGGGCCAGCTCCTGCAGCCGGGACGCGAAGGCCGCCGGGACCCGCGCAGGGCACACCTCGCTCACCGCTCCCGGCTGGTACTTGGCCGCGTAGTCCCACACCGGAGTCGTCAGCTCGATCTCGACCACCGGAAGCACCTGATCACCGACCACGGCCACGGTGAACTCGCGCCCCGGCAGGAACGGCTCCACCAGCAGCTCGACGCCACGGGAGCGCACCTCGGAAGCGACCTCGGCCAGTTGTGACAGCGAGTCGACCCGGTACACCGACACACTCGACCCGTCCGCTGCCGGCTTTGCCACCACCGAACCCGCCGCGACCAGTCGTTTCACCTTCTCGGGTACGTCTCCGTCCCCGGGCCGCCACAGCGCCCGTTCCACCACGGGCAGCCCCGCCGCACCGAGCACCGCCTGCGCCCGGCCCTTGTGCCAGGCGGCCGCACACGCCGCGCTGCCCGCACCGGTGAACGGGATGCCCGCCATTTCCAGCAGCATCTGCACGTGCCCGTCTTCACCCCAGCCACCGTGCAGCGCCAGGAACACGGACTCCGCCCCGCGCAGGAGATCAAGGACCGGACCCTCCGTCAGGGCCGTGTACATGCGCCGCCGCCACTGCTGCTGATCGGAGAGGGACGGTGGTTCCTTCGCGACACTGACTCCGTCGACCGCGTCGCCAGGGTGCAGCGGTCCAGCCAGGACCGGCACCGCCGCGGCCGGATCGACCAGCACCACCTCGTGCCCCCGCTCAAGCAGAGCTTGGGCGACCGAACGGCCTGAGGCCAGCGAAACATCCCGCTCGGAGCTTTCTCCACCGCATAAAATCACTACGCACATAGGGGAATTCTGCCACGCCGGCCGGAAGGCCCCACCGCCGGGAGTGCTGCCGAATTTCGCACCTCGCCGTCAATGCGGCCGCCGAAAGCTGCTCGTGCAGGTGGCGGGTGGACTCCGCGCCGAAGAGCCGATCCGACGCGAAGCTGAAGAGGTGAACGGACGGCGCCGTGCCGGGTTCGATGGCGTGGGGGCGGGGGCGGGGGCGGGGGCGGGCGCAATCGCCTCGCGCAGCCGGTCGATGTTGTCGGAAGCCTGTCGAGGCCGAACGGCTGGCACAGCAAGGGCAGATTACGCTTACGGAAGTACGCGTATGCCGGTTACACGGCGCAAATAGATGATGGCGCCCGTCACAAATGTGTCTCCTCAGGAATCGTGACTTCCGAAAGCGCCAACTTTCCTGGCTCTTTAGAGGACTCGGTGTCCGCTTCATAGGGAAAGAGAAAAACTCCGAAGAGGATCAGCGCACCACCGATGACCTTGGGAGTGGAGAGATCCTCACCGAGCCACAGCACAGCGACCACGACACCGAAAAGCGGGATCAGGTTGAGGGCCATGCCGGCCACGCCGACAGCCACATGGGACACCGCGTAGTTGTAGGCGAGGTAGCCCAGCGCGAAACCGACCAGTCCGATCGCCATCGCGGCTGCGACATGCGGCAGTTGCGCGAGGCCGGGAACCTTCTCGGAGCCGGTGCCCCACACGATGGCCATGACGGGAATCGTGAAGAGGAACCCGAATCCGAATTGATAGGCGGTGATTTCCAGTGCCGACGCCTCCGCGGCGAGACGGCTGACCACGATCACCGACGCCGACGCCCCCAGAGCCCCCAGGAGGACCAGCGCATCACCGATGCTGCTGCTGAGGGTGAAATGTGCACCGGTCAGCAGCGCAGCGCCGACGGTGGCGACAAGTACACCCGCCACGCTACGGCGGGTGACGGCTTCCTTGATGAAGACGACCCCCATCACCAGCACCATCGCGGATTGCAGGCCGTCCAGGAGTGCGGCATCCGCGGCACCGGTGTGCTGGAGTCCGAGATCGAGCGCGCCGTAAGCCACCACCGGCTCCAGCAATCCGAGAAAAAGGTAGTGGCGTAGCGGTACGGTCCTGCGGGGACGCAGGCGCAGCCTGGTGGTCCACAGCGCGGACGCGGCAGTGCCGACCTCGATGAAGAGGGTGGTGAATGCGCCGATCCCGTCCACGGCGTATTTCGCTACGGCGGTAGCCACACCCCAGCTTCCCGCAGCGGCAATCAAGGCCCCGTAAGGCCGCAAGCGTTGCAATTCAACTCCAGGAACGACTCTCGCGGTGAAGTCGGAGGGATCCGTTCGCACTTTCTCCCTGGATGCCGAAGAAACTAAACGGAGCGACCACACACCCGGTGGCCGGTGATCACGATCCTGTAGGTCAACACCCGGACCTGTCAAGGGCATTGGCATTTCTGCCATTGCCCCGGGAAGGCGCTCTCGCCTGGGTGCCCGAGGCCGCATCTGTCACGATTCACGAATGCCCGGATAGTAAAGAACCGGCAAATCTGGCCCGGCGTGCTACCGAATCCGTACGGTCGTTCCGCCAAGGTGATTCTGATGTCAGGCTTGTTCTGTCGCCGCCGCAACAGCATTGAACTTCGAAATCAGTTGAGAGCAGGGCTTGCGCAGCCGGTGAGTCCGCTGTCGTCGCGAGACAGCAGAGCGACAATGCGATGGTTCGAGCCGTAGGCCCCGCTGTCCTGCAACGAGATCCAGCGACTCTTCATCGCCCTAGCCGTCCGGCCGACCACACGACGGCACACCAACTCGACTGGTCCCGCTGGCGACGAGACCACCAAGCCCGAGCACGCGCCTGCCACCACCGACGACAAGCAGCCACCACATGAAGATCACGACCTTGCTCGTCGGAGGCGATCGCACGATGATCCCCGGGTGGGATTACGGCTTACGAATCAAGGAGTCTCGCTGATGGTCAGTGTGAGTATGGAGACTGCAGAACAGACAGAGCAGCGGCTACGCCGTGAGATCGCTCAGGCTGACCTCGTCGTGCACGACGGCGTCTGGTGCTTTGAAGAGTCTCCGGCCGACCAGCCGCCGGCTCTCACCGCCGCGACGCTGGCAGTCGTTCGGGACCGGGAGAGCTGGAGCCGCCTGGTCCCGCTCACCCAGGAGGACGACGACGTCGAACGCTTCGGAATCTTCTCCTTCCACTTCGACGATCATGTGGACAACAGCGGTTTCGTCGGCTGGCTGGCCACCCACCTCAAGGTCGAGCTGGGGACCGGCGTATTTGTTGTCTGTGGCAGCAACCGCGCCCGCGGCGGCATCTATGACTACTGGGGCTGTCCCATCGACTTGCTGGATCAGGCCATCACGGTCGTCAGGGCGCTACAAGACAACTGATCTGCATGCAGGCGGCGATCCATCCACAAACGGTGAAGATCACGATCTGCAACTGGAGTACTAGGTGTATTGCGCTGTGAGATGGGCGCACAGGGCCGCATACATCGGTGGAAGTTCGCTGTGGCGACCGCCGCTCCCTCCCCGTGCGGCACGCATACGCCGCAGGCCACGAGGTAGCCGTGGTGCGCTATGACAGCCTCGACGCCGTCAGGAATGGGTTCCGTCCCACAACGCCGTCCTGGCGGCGGGATCCCCAGCCGTTCGGCGCAAGGATGCTATGTGGTGGCGGAGTTGACGCGCTCGGCGCCGCGTGGAGCACGGCCCCTGCAGTGGAGGACGCACTCGTCGCAGTACCCGGAGCCCGAGACCCGGTAGTAGAGGCAGCAGTTGTGGCGACGGTATTCGAGGGGGTCGAGCGTGAGGGTGCCCGCGCTCGCGAGGGGCTCCCGTGCCAGTAGGGCGGTGGCGAGTGGCAGCGGCGGGTGCGGGACATGCGGAACGCGCCTGGTCGTTGCTGGTCGGTGCCGAGTCGTTTGCCCATGGCGGTGACGGACGCTTCCAGCGCTCCCTGTTCCCTGTGCAGGTCGATAAGCGGCGAGAAGTCCGCGGCATCGGGGCGTGGCCCGCTGAACACCTTGAAGTAGGGGCCGATGGCGGAGATCTGAGCGAGTGTGTCGGTGGTCATCATGGGTTTCTCCCGGCTCGGGCCCGGCGCTCGGCCTGCTTCCAGCTGAAGAGCTGAGAACAGGGCACGAGGACCCGAACCCAGATATGCGAGTGCGGCTCCGCCAGGACCTGACACCCCTTGCGGTGCTTGAGTTCTCGTCTGGTCCCGGCTGTCACAGGGGCCGGCGCGCGACGAGGTTCGTCAGTGCGTCATGCGGGTGTTCCGGCGGTTGATGCCCAACCAGGTCGCGGCCGCTGCCGCTGCGGCGACCACGGCAAAGGTGCCGAGGTTGTCCTGGCCAGCCTCCGTAAATCGGTACCGCCGCTCAGCAACGTTCACCTCTTCAAAGCTGCCGGTCAGTACTGATCATTTGTGATCTCCGGGGGAGAACTGGGGCTTTTGGAGCGTCAAGGGGGCGAGGACGCACGCGCGTCCTGTTGAAGCATATGGAGATCGACTCAAGATGACGGCGTCCTTCGAGTGGGCCGGGCTCGTCTCGGCCGTGGTGAGCGCAGTGGTACCCGTAGTGGCCGCACTGGCCCCTGCCGGTCTGGAGCGTCGCTGGGCGAAGCGGATCCACGCGCGGCGCAGGCCCCCCGTTCAGTCCTGCGAGTACTCACCCGACGGTCGGACAGTGGTGGTGGAAGTCGCCGGTGCAGACCGTGTGGAGCTCATCGTTCATGCAGGTTCCGCCGCCGGCGGTCCGTCCTCCAAGGAGCGGGCTCAGTGGTAGGAGGTGAGGCTCATACCGACCGGGTCGACGCGGTGGTCAGCGGCGTAGGTAAGAAGTTGGAGGACTACTACGCCACGCACATGACGAAGATGCCGCTGTTCCTGCGTCGGCGCTCGGAGAAGAGGCTGTCGTTGGAGGCGTGCCAGGACATCGCGCAGGAGGCCTTCCTCAACGTCGCACGGCGGATCCAGTCCGGTGAACTGGACGAAGACGTCAATATCGTGGCGTATCTGACAACAGCCGCGAAAAACCTCGCGTGTTCCCAGATGCGCGCGAGGCGTCATCTGGAGCTGGCCGACGAGGTTCTGGAGAGCGTGTCGGAGCTGGCGGCCGACGAGGAGCCCGGCGACGACGCGCTGGAGGACCTGGTCTGGCCGGCGATCGAGGCGATGTCGCTGAGCACGCGGAAGCGGGTCGTGTACTGGCAGAGCCAGGGGCTCAAGGACATCGAGATCGCAGCGGCGCTCGGCATACCCGCGGATCGGGTCCACCGGGAGCGACACAAGGCGGTGGTCGAACTGCGGCGGGCACTTGGGGAGTTCATCCGAGACCAGCACCGGAACAAGACATGGAAGAAGGACAGGTGACGGGTGTGGGCCGCTTCGACGAGGGCAGTGGCAGCCGCGAGGAGCGGGTGCTGCCGGCGGGGCTGGTGCAGCTCATGGGGATGCTGGTCGGGCCGCCTGACTTCTGGTACCGCCCCGATGGGGACTTCGGTCAGCTGGCCAACACCGTGCAGCGGGATGCTGCGGCTCGGAAGAGGGCGAACTCGCTCTACCGGATCGGGTCGCGCGCGCTGGACCGTCAGGAACTGCAGGACGCCGCGAACTGGCTGGGAGAGGCGGCCTCCTGCGGGCATCCGGGAGCGTTGTTCCGGCTCGCTGTGGTGGCTCTGCGCGCCGGCGAGGACTGGACAGGCGAGGCCACGTTCCTGATCGCCGAGGCCGCGCGCCTCGGGCACGGCGACGCGGCTCGGTTGCTGAGGGCGCTCGCGCATCGCCGCCCCGAGCCCCAGCCGACCGAGCCCACGGTCGAGGATGTCGAGTTCTTCGACGAGGCCCGCGAGCGGCTCGGCATCCGCGAGGAGATGCTGCTGTCTGACGACGCTTCGCCGGAGGCGGAAGGGGAAGCCGGCCGCAGGTCGCAACTCACCAGGGCGCGGGCTGAGCAGCCTGGGCTGTTTCTGGTCCCTGCTCCGCGGCTGCCGAAGCGCTTCCTACCCGACCGGGGCGGGGCCGCGGTGGCCGCGACGGACGCCGCTGCCTGCTCCGCGACGGCTCACCCGGGGAGCGGGGCGCCTGCCCTTCAGGTCCCCGACCTTCACGTAGGCGGTCATCCTGCTGCGATCTCCGCCGCGTGGCGTGGGGGGACCACCGGTGGGGAGCCGTGGTGGTCGGCGAACGCGCTGCGACCGGCGGTCCTCAACGACATGGCGCGCAGCCGCCCGGCTCCCACACCCTCGCCAGACCGGTGGCAGACGGCACAGCGAGCCCGCGATCTGATCCACCTCATCAACAGCTCGGAGGGGATCGACACCCGGACGTTGGCCCAGCGCGGGGGGTTGTCGATGAACATGACGATCAAGTTGCTGGACTGGCTTCGTGAACAGCGTCTGGTCGACACCGTCGGAGGGGCTCATCGTCCCGGCCCCGTCATGCTGCTGACCATGGGCAAGGACCCCGGGCTGCTGCAGAGGACGCTCGCTGAGCTGCGTGACGAGCTGGATGCGGCCGTGTATCTCAGCAGCTACAGCGACGGTGAGATCCGCATCCACGAGGCCGCCCACAGCCGCACCGCTCCCCCGGCGAAGGAATGGGCGCCGTTCAGCGACACCGGGCACGCGAGCGCCGTGGGGAAGAGTCTCCTGGCGCAGCTCGACTTCGAGTCGCGCATGGAGCACCTGACCCGTTATCCATCGGTCCAGCTCACTGATCGGACCATCACCAACCCGCGCCGCCTTGTGGAGGTGCTTGACGGACACGGCCCGCATGCCGCGCAGTTCGACCTGCTGGAGTACTCCAGGACGGAGGTCTGCGTCGCCTACTCGCTTGGGCTGCCCGGCCAGGCATCCAGCATCGCCTTGTCCCTGCCGGCACATCAGCACCCGCGTTTGATCGCTGCTGCGCGGTCTCTCAGCGTACGTGCGACGGGCATCTTGCTGGCACACCTCGTCGCAGACGACCGAACCGGCAGCCTGCCGCTAGCAGACGGGGTTCCGCGGCGTGCCCTGCCCTGAATTCGAAGGCACGCCGAGATGCCGCGCCCTGCTCCAGTGGCACACGACTGTCCTGCGTGTTGTCGGCCTGCCGCCGCCGGTTGGCCTGATCGTGGGGTGCGGCGCGGTGCGGCGGACCACCAACAACGCCTGGAGCAGGGGGGACATCAGAACGCGGCGGACCCCGTCATCCTTGGGTGGGTATGGAGCTGGTCGGGCAGTCAGCACCCACTCACCCACACGATTCGCGGGGCAGCGCCCAGCCAGGGCCGGTCCGGTAGTCCGCTAGAGGCGTGGGGTGCGCGCCTCGATGCGGTGGTCGAAGGCGGCGCCGCCGACGCCGACTGTGGTCACTCCGCCGTCGACGGTGAGGTCTGCCCCGTTGACGTAGGACGCGGCGGGCGACAGCAGCCAGTTGATCGCCTCGGCGACCTCCTCGGGATCGCCCGGCCGGCGGGCGGGAGTCAGCCGGTTCGCCTCCTCGTACGCCGCCTCGGCACCGCCCGCCAGCCCTGCCTCCGCCGCGAACCGCGCCATCCGCTGGTCTGCCATCTCCGTACGCACCCACCCCGGGCACACCGCGTTGGCCCGCAGCCCTTGCGGCCCGTAGTCGACGGCGAGGGAGCGGCACAGGTGGAGCAAACCCGCCTTGGACGTCGCATAGGCGGCGTTGCCGACGCTGTTGCGGAGCGCGGCGACCGAGGCGACCGCGACCACCGCACCGCGGGCCGCCAGCAGATGCGGCAGCGCGGCACGCAGCAGCAGGAACGGGCCGGTGAGGTTGGTCCGTATCACCTCTTCCCAGTCCTCGACCTCGGTGTCACCCACCGCGCCGCCCCGCCCGATTCCGGCGTTGAGCACCACACCGTCGAGCCTCCCGTACGCCGTCACCGTCGCCTCCACGAGCGCGCGCACGGCCTCAGGATCGGCGGCGTCGGAAGGGTGCGCCAGCGCCCCGGTCTCCTCGGCCACCCGGCGCAGTGGCTCGGGCCTCCGCCCGGAGATCACGACCTGGTGCCCGGCCGCGCGCAGCAGCCGGGCAGTGGCCGCCCCGATCCCCGTTCCCCCGCCCGTCACCAGGACAACACGCTGTTCCGACATGGTCGTTCGCCTCCGAAGTGGTCAGCTTCCGGTTCCCCGCACCGCGAGCATACGTGGATCATGTCGAGAGAGTTGATCGGCGAGTTGACCATGAAGTGCCGTGTGTGGCACAGGCGTTGGGCCTGAATGGTCGTGATCACCGCTCCGCTGGATCTGCGCAATCGGCATACGTAACGTTGCTATGTTCGGTCGATGATGGATATCGACGCCGCTCAAGCCGTCCTCGATAACAGCCCCTTCGGACCCTGGTGGGGATTCAAGGTGGAAGCTGTCGGGAAGGGCCAGGCAAAGGTTTCGTTACCCCAGCGTCCGGAACTCTTCCGCCCCGGCGGCGTCCTCCAGGGCGGGTGCGCGATGACGCTTGCCGACGTGACCTGCTGGATCGCCATCATGTCGCTGTTCGGCGAAGACGATCCGTCCGTCACCCAGCAGATGACAACGAGTTTCCTCGGCCCGGCGCGCACCGATCTGGTCTGCGAGTCGACGATCGTCCGGTCCGGCCGCCTGATCGTCTACGGCACCGCTGACACGACCGACACCGCCGGAAAACTCGTCTCCCACCACACCCTGACGTATATCCGGCCACCTGAGCGGAACGGGACCTGAGAGATCCGTCCGCCCTCAGCCACAGCCCCCTGCCCGGGGAGGTGTCGCAAGCACCGTCGACGAGCGGGGTGGCCGTCGTCGGTCACGCGGGGACCCTCGGGCGGGTACCAGGCGGCCGCGCGGCGGCGCCGCTCCGAAGAAACGGCGGGCGCCGCGTCGGCCCTGGTGCGAGTCGCGGTTATCGGGAGGCGAGCTTGCCCCAGCCCTGGGCGATGTCATCCTTGGCATGGCCCAGCTGCGCCTCGGTGGGGAAGCTCGGCGTGCCGGAGACCTTCGGCAGCTTGGCGGCCGCGGCCTTGTCGAGCGTGCCGTCCTTCTCCATCGCGGCCATCAGGGCGGGGCGGGCGTAGCCCTTGAGCCAGAGGTTCTGGCCCTCGGCGCTGTAGAGGTACTCCTGCCACAGTCGGGCGGCCGCCGGGTGCGGGGCCTTCTCGTTGATGGCCTGTGAGTAGTACTGCGAGAACTTGCCGTCCTCTGGGACCGTGACCTGCCAGTCGAGTCCCTTCCTCTTGAACTGATCGGTGTACCTGGCGTTGAGGTAGTCCCAGTCGAGGACGATCGGCGTCTTGCCCTTCATGATGGTGGCCGCGGTGGCCTGGACGGGCGTGTAGTTGCCCCTCCTTTTGAGCTTGGCGAAGAAGTCGATGCCGGGCTGGATGTAGTCGAAGGAGCCGCCGCTGGCGAGGGCTGCCGCGTACACACTGCCGAAGGCCGAAGCCGACTTGGTGGGATCGCCGTTGAGCGCGACGAGCCCCTTGTACTCCGGCTTGAGCAGCTCCTTGAAGGTGGTCGGACAGTTCTTCACGCGATCGGCATCGCAGCCGATGGAGATATAGCCGCCGTAGCCGTTGTACCAGCGGCTCATCCCGTCCTTCTGGCCGTCCGGGATATCAATGAAATCGGTGACCATGTACTGCGCGAGCAGACCCTTCTGGGCGGCGCTGTACGCGAAGGAGCTGCCGAGGTCGAGGACGTCGGGCGCCCCGTCCTGGCCCTTGCGGGAGGTGACGGCGTTGATCTCGTCCTGGCTGGCGCCGTCCGGGTTCTCCACCTTGACCTTGATGCCGTACTTCTTCTCGAAGCCGTCGATCAGTGCGCCGTAATTGGCCCAGTCGCGGGGCAGCGCGATGGCGTTCAGCGTGCCTTCGGCTTTGGCTGCTTTGACGAGCGCGTCCATGCCCCCGAAGTCCTCGGCCGTGATGGCGGTGGCCGCGCTCTCTCCGTCGGCGTTCGTCGACGCGTCCGCGCTACAGGCGCTGAGGACGAATGTGGCGGCGACGAGGCCGCTGGTAATGGCGGCGGCTCTCGGCAGGATCTCGGTCACGGTCTCTCCAGAGGGGTACACAAGGGGGCACAGCGGACACACGGGAATTCGCGTGGGGGGTGAAAACTTGTGCGAACAACTCGTCTGAACAAGTTGGCCATAGTAGGCACGCTGTAGATGTCTGGTCCGTAACATCTTCAAAACTCTTGGCTGCCATTCCTGCACATCTGTGGCACACAAGGATGTATCACGGTGCATCATCCACGCCGGTCGCGCTGCGCACGCAGCGCACCACTCTGCGCGAGAGAGCATGGCGGCACCACGCCACGAGGTGATCGCCATGGAGCTACGGCGGGCGATCGACCGCGAGGACTACGGACAGCCCTAGACCTGGTCCGTCGTGGCCAGGCCGGACTGCCATGCCCAGGCGGCGATGCCCACCCGGTTGCGGACCTCCAGCTTGCGCTGGAGGTTGGCCAGGTGGGACTTGACGGTGGCGAGGGAGATGAACAGTTCCTGGCCTATCTCCGTATTCGACAGCCCCCCGGCGACCAGCACCGCGACCTCCTCCTCACGCGGGGTCAGCGCCTCAGCGGGCGGGCGCCCCGTCCGGGCGGCCGGCGGGGCGAGGCGGTGCAGCATGCGCGCGGTGATCTGCGGGCTGATGAGCGCGTCGCCGGACATCGCCGCGCGCACGGCCTCGACCAGCAACGTCGGTCCGGAGCGTTTCAGCAGGAAGCCCGAGGCTCCGTCACGGAGTGCGGTATGCACGTAGGCGTCGAGGTCGAAGGTGGTGACCACGATGACCCGGACCTGCGGATCCGCGTCGGGCCCGGCCAGCCGCCGGGTCAGTTCCAGGCCGTCGAGGTGCGGCATCCGGATGTCCGCGAGCACCACGTGGGGACGCAGACGACGGGCGGCGTCGAGCGCGGCGACACCGTCGGCCGCCTCGGCGATCACGGTCATGTCGGGTTGGGCGTCCAGGACGAGGCGGAAGCCGCTGCGGATGCTCGCCTGATCATCCGCCAGCAGGATACGGATGGTGCCGGGAGCGGTCACGTGACGGCCTCCTCGTGTGCGGTGTGCCGCGCGAGGTCCGTCCGGCCGAGCCGACCCGCCGTCGACAGCGCGCCGCAGGGTAACGGCAGGGTGGCCGCTACCTGCCAGCCGGCGGTCCCGTGCGGCCCTGCGGCCAATGAGCCGCCGAGGGCTTCGGTCCGGTCGGCGAGACCGGCCAGTCCTCCGCCGCTCCACTCGCGTTCCGGAAGCGGTGAAGTCCGGGCGGCGGTCCCGGCGCCGTCCGAGTCGGTGACGGTGAGACGCAGCGCGACGCCGTCCCCGTACGGCACCCGTCGGGCCGCGATGTCGACGGCGGCGGCCGCGGGTGCGTGGCGGCGCACGTTGGTGAGGGATTCCACCACGATCCGGTAGCCGGTGGCGCTGATCTCCCCGGGCAGCTCGTCCAGCGCACCGGCGGTCACGTCGAGACGGGCCAGGACCGTGCCGGTGCGGGTGAACCGTGCGACCAGCTCCGGAAGTTCGGACAGATCGCGCCGCCGATGACGGGGGCCGCCAGGGCGATCCGGACCGGGAGGGCTCCCTGGGGGCGGGGCGGGTACGGCGCCCGGCTCACCCGCCTCCGCCGCCAGGGCCCTCTCCCGGCCACCGCCTCCCTCCCCGCTTCCGCCGTCTCCTTCTCCGTCTCCGTCTCCGTTGAGTGTCCACACCGTACGGTCCATCGCGGCCAGTGCCTGCATGCCCGCTTCTTCGATCCGCGGCAGCAACTCCACTGCTCGCGCAGGGTCTTCCCGCGCCAGGAACCGCGCCGCCTGCACCAGGACCACCACCCCCATGACGTCGTGTGACGCGAAGTCATGCAGGTCGCGTGCGACTTCGAGGCGCTGCGCGCGACGCTGCGCCGCGAGGGCCCGGCGCCTCGTGGAGTCCAGGCCGCGCAGATAGCAGCCGGACGCGGCGGCACCTGCCGCCAGCAGGGAGCAGATCAGGCACAGCACCCCGGTCTCCGCCGGATCCGCGGGCGGGTCCAGATACGGGCCGATCCGCATCGGCAGCACCGCGATCGCGGTCACCTGCACGGAGGCGAACACGATCGCTCTGCCCCTCCCCTTCGTCCGGCGCACCGTCGGCACCAGGAGCGCGAGCAGCGCGAGCGTCTCCAGGACCCACCACCAGCCCGTGACATCGGAGACCGGCCCCCGGTAGCAGGCCGTCACCGTCACAGAGGCCGTGGCAGCGACGAGGCCCGTGCACCGGCGGACCGCGAGGCGCTGTGGCAGGCGGGCCACTGTCGCCAGTGCCGCACCGGCTGCCAGCAGTCCCACGGCGACGATCACCCCGCCCGCGGCGGGCTCGGTCACCCAGGCAGCGCCGACCATGCCGAGGAACAATAAGCCACTGAGGACGCGTATGCCGGACACGTATGGGTCGCTCATGAGTGCCGACCTTATGAGACAGGGCAGTTGGTCCCGGTGGCGGCCCGCGTAGGGCTCAGTCCCGCTCGGTCCACCACGGCCGGGTGCCGGCGTGGCCGCGCAGCGCGTTGGTCGCGCAGTGCACTTCGCCGCCGACGGTACCGAGGTGGTGCGCGTAGTCCCAGTCCTCCACCCAGGCGATCCGGGTGCCGGTCGGCCGCAGGGCCTGCTCGGCAGCCCGCTCGAAGACATCCCCGCCACCCGCCGCCGGGGCGTGCTGGCGTGGCGCCAGATAGACCCCGGTCCCGGTACTGACGCCATTGGACGCGCCGGGCAGGTAGTTGGCGACCACGTCGTGCCGCGGATACCCGGCGGGCAGGTCGATCACGTCGAACAGGGCGGGGACCCGCACGATGTCGCGCTCCGTCAGCCCGGCCCGGACGCGCAGGGTGCGCAGGGCGGCGTCGATGCCGCGCCGGGCGATGTCGGTGCCACGGGTCAGGGAGGGCTTGCGCAGCGCGCCGGCGATGGTCAGTCCGGGGTCCGCGGTGTCTTTGGGGGCGATACCCCGGACCAGCGGCCGGCCGCCCTGACCGTGCCGGACGAGGCCGCTCAGCAGCTTCTCTCCGAGGTCGGGGTCCGAGACGACGGCCACCCAGCCGCGGGCGTTCCGTGCCCGGACGAAGGACAGGAATTCGTCGATGTGACCGACCCCCAGCCAACTGGTGTCCAGTGCGATCGGCCGCTGGTAGCCCTGTGCGGTGAGCATCCGGAGGAAGGATGTGTCCGGGGACTCCTTGCCACCGTTCCCGCCGTAGACGACCCGCCCGACCGGATAGCGGTGGCCACGCCAGGTGTGAGGCGGGAGGGTGCCGAAATTTCCGGTGGAACTGAAGGAGCCGTAGTACTGGCTGTCCTTGCTGCCGACGCGTCGGGGATCGTACTGCTGGAGTACTCCCGTACCGGGGCCACGGAGCAGCGGGAACGCACTGCGCGAGGCGTCCCGCAGCGGGAACGCGCGCGTCGCCGTGCCCGGCATGACATCCGCGGACCGCAGGAGAACGGTGACGCGGTGCTCCCGGCCGCCGGGGGCGGGTATGGAGGCATACGCGGTCTTGAACAGGTCCTGCATCCAGACGTCGTCGCCCGTGGGGTAGTTGTACAGGGGGGCGGTCAGTCCGGCCCGGTCGAGGCCACGCCGCAGGTCGTGACGGAACACGGCTTCTCCGGAGCGTGTGGGCCGTGGTTGCGCGGAGGGGTCGTAGCGCTTGCCGCGTTCCACCTGGGCCGGCTCGGTGGTGTGATCGGCTGTCATCATGCGCCGCATCGGCATCAGATCGTGCTCGAACACCAGCGGCGCGACCCGGAGCCGCACCCGGTCCTCGGCGGTGTGACCGCCGCGGTCGACCCTCAGCACGAGGTCGGCGAAGCCGTTCCACTTCTTCGGATCGCGTACAAAGTCCCGTGCCTCGATCCCCAGACAGACACCATGGCGCAGTTCACGGGTGGTCAGCCGGTCGCCGGGCCCCAGCCGGACCATACGGCCGTGACGCTCGGCGAAGATCCCGACGTGGTCCCGGGAAGCGGGGGCGGCGGTGACGGTGGCGGTGGTTCCCGCCACGGCCCGTGGGTCGGCGGCGATCTGCGCGGGGGCGAGGTCGGCGAGGTCGGCCCGTCCGTTGACGACGGTGTCCGCGGCATCGTGGCAGGCGGCGAGGCGGTCGTCGCGCAGCCGCGTGCCTGCGGGGCCCGCAGTAGGGCAGCGTCGCTGGTCATCGTCCACATTGGGCAGCATCAGCGCGCCGCGGCCGCGGGTCCAGGTGTCCTTGCCGAGGTCGTCGGCCGGGGTGATCTCGCCGTCCCGGTTCGTGTCCGCCCGGAGTGCCGGCCCGAGCGGCGCCGCGTGCGCGGTACAGGCCAGGAGCGTCCCCGCCGCGACCGTGAGCAGCGCCGCTCCGAGCGCGCCCGCTCTCACGGCCCCGGGACGGCGCCCCCAGCGGGGACTCGTTCCCGGGCAGGGTGCGGGGTGGGTGGCGGAGGTGGGCACGGAGTTGTCGTCGTCCATGGCCTCACCCTCAGTGCCGGACGGGCCGCCGGGCATCCACCGGACGGCGGGTCCCTCGTGTGAGACGGCGGCCGTCTCATCCTTTCGGCTGTCCATCCGCCCCTGCCACACACGCGCAAGGCGCCCCGGGCCTCCGGTGCTGATGGGGCAGGCTCCCTTCAGGAGGTGCCGGCGCCCACCTTTGCCGCCGCGGCCAGGTAGGCCGCCACCAAGGGCCGCTCGTCGTCCCGGCGGGCGGCTACCGCCAGACGGGAGGGCGAGATGCCCCGGACCGGGACGGCGATCACCTCGTCCCGGACGACCAGCGGGGCGTTGCCGGTGGCCAGAAGTACCACGCCCTGGCCGTTGGCGACCGCCTCGTGGGTCTCCTCGGCGCTGCCCACCACCGCGCCTATCCGCGGCGCGCGACCGTCCCGGGCGTCCAGGGCAAGCCAGTAGTCCCGCAGCGGGCCGGCCTCGGAGGGGAGGGCGAGGAACGGCTCGTCGAGGAGATCGGTGAAGTCCACCGCTCCCTCCCTGTCGGCTGCTGCCCGCGCCGCCAGAGGGTGCCCCTGCGGCAGTGCCACAAAGCGTGGCTCCCGGGCCACCACTGCATGCCGGTAGCGGTCGCCGTCCGGCAGGGGAAGCCAGACGAAGGCCACATCGCTCGATCCGTCCGCCAACCCGGCGCTGGGGTCGGCCCAGTTGACCTGCCGCAGGACGGGCCGGGCGTGCGGGTACCGGGAGATCAACCGGGTTCGCAGGGCGGGCAGCAGCCCGCGGCCGGGGCTGGTGGACATGCCGATCACCAGGGTGTGCAGCTCGGCGGCCCTCGCCTCCTCCACCGCCTCCTCGGCGGCCTCCCATGCGGCCAGCATCCCGCGGGCGTGCGGCAGCAGGGCTTCCCCCACCACGGTCAACCGCACCGACCGCCGGTCCCGATGGAACAGACACGCGCCGACCTGCTTCTCCAGCATCCGTATCTGCTTGCTGAGCGCGGGCTGGGAGACGAACAGCCGCTCGGCGGCGCGGGTGAAGTTCAACTCCTCGGCGACTGCGGCGAAGTAGCGCAGATCGCGTCCATGGACATCCATAACTCATGGCTATCACGGCAAGTCTTGGACGTGGTCCCGGATCCCGGAGAAGGATGGGAGCTGTCACCGGGCAGGCCCCGGGCGGCAGTTGACGAGAGAGACGGGGAGACGAAGAGATGACCGAGAACGGCAAGGTCTGGCTGGTCACCGGTGCGAGCAGCGGTTTCGGGCGAGCCATCGCCGAGGCCGCGATCGCCGCCGGTGACACGGTGGTCGGCACGGCCCGGCGGACCGAGGCGCTGGCCGACCTGGTCGCCGCGCACCCCGACCGGGTGGAGGCGATCGGCCTGGACGTGACCGACGGCGGGCAGATCGACGTGGTGGCCGCCGACGTGCTGGCGCGCTACGGCCGGGTGGACGTGCTGGTGAACAACGCCGGGCGCACACAGGTCGGGGCGTTCGAGGAGACCACCGACCGGGAGCTGCGTGACCTGTTTGAGCTGCACGTGTTCGGCCCGGCGCGGCTGACCCGGGCGCTGCTTCCGCAGATGCGGGAGCGGGGCAGCGGATCGATCGTGAACATCAGCAGCTTCGGCGGACAGCTGTCCTTCGCCGGGTTCTCCGCGTACAGCGCGACCAAGGCGGCACTGGAGCAGCTGTCGGAGGGCCTGGCCGACGAAGTGGCACCGTTCGGCATCAAGGTGCTGATCGTGGAGCCCGGCGCCTTCCGCACCAACCTGTTCGGCAAGGGCGCGGCCCACTTCTCCCAGGAGCACCCGGCGTACGCGGAGAAGGTCGGCGCCACCCGGAAGATGCTGCAGGACGGTGACGGCACCCAGCCCGGGGACCCGGCGAAGGCAGCGGCGGCGATCCGGCTTGCCCTGGACGCCGAGGAGCCCCCGCTGCGGCTCGCCCTCGGCGGCGACGCGGTGGACTTCCTCGTCGGGCACCTGGACTCGGTGCGGGCCGAACTCGCCGTGTGGGAGAAGGTCTCCCGGGGGACGGACTTCGACACTCGGTGACGGTCCAGGCGGCGCGGGACCTGTCAGCGCAGGCGGGACCCGGTCCAGGCGGTCCCGGCGTCGGCAGCGCTCCCGGGCCCCTCACTTCACCGCACCTGGACGCTCCCGCCACCTGCCTGCCGGTCAGCACGCGCCCCGGCCCTCCCCTCTCCCCTCTCGATTGCACACCTTCAAGAAGGTCCAGGAGTGCCCTGATGAAATCCCTGCTCAAGTCCTCCCCTGCCGCCCGCGCGTCGGCCGCTGCGCCGGGGGTGGCCCGGGGCGGATCCACCGTGGTGCTCGGCGCCGCCCTGCTCGGCTTCTTCCTCATCGCGCTGGATGCGTTGATCGTCACCGTCGCACTGCCCGACATCGGCCGCAGCCTCGGCGGCGGCATGTCCGGCCTGCAATGGATGGTGGATGGATACACGCTGATATTCGCCGCCCTGATGCTCTCCGCAGGCGCCCTCTCCGACCGCATCGGGGCCCGACAGGCTTACGGCGGCGGGCTGGTGCTCTTCGCGCTGGCCTCGGCCGCCTGCGGACTGGCGCCCAGCCTCGGTGTACTGGTGGCGGCGCGGTTGGTGCAGGGCGCCGCGGCGGCAGTGATGATGCCGGCGTCGCTGGCGCTGGTCCGGCAGGGCTTCCCCGACCAGGCGAAGCGGGCGCAGGCGATCGCCCTCTGGACGGTGGGCGGCGCGGTCGCGGTGGCGGCCGGACCGGTACTCGGCGGGGCGCTCACCGCTACCGTGGGCTGGCGGTGGATCTTCTTCGTCAACCTCCCGGCGGGCCTGCTGGCGCTCGCCCTGCTGGCCCGGGTGCCGGCCTCGCCGCGGCTCCCCGCGCGCCTGGACGTGGTCGGGCAGGCAACGGCGGTGGTCGCGATGGGGGCGCTGACGTACGGCGTGATCGAGGGCGGCGACAAGGGCTTCGGCCGGCCGCTCGTGGTGGCGTCGCTGGTGGTGGCCGCCGCCGCGGCAGCCGCCTTCCTCACCGCACAGGCCAGGGGCGCCCGCCCGATGCTCCCCCTGCCGCTGTTCCGCTCGCGGGTGGTGGCGGTATCCCTGGCAGTCGGCTTCATGCTCAACGCCGCCTACTACGGAGGGGTGTTCCTCTTCAGCCTGTACCTCCAACAGGAGCGCGGACTGTCGGCGCTGCATGCGGGCCTGATGTTCATCCCGATGACCGCGCTGGTCGCAGTGGTGAACCTGGCCTCGGCGAAGCTGGCCGCGCTGTTCGGCCCGCGGGTGCCGATGGTGGCAGGACAGCTGGTCACGGCGGCCGGGCTGCTGGCGCTGCTCGGGGTCGGCACACACACCCAGGTGTGGACGGTGGCGGCGCTGATGGTGCCGGTCGGCCTCGGCGGGGCACTGACCGTGCCGGCACTGACCGCCATGCTGCTCGACGCGGTACCCGCGGACCGGGCAGGCACCGCGTCCGCCGTACTCAACACCGCCCGCCAAGTCGGCGGAGCCATCGCGGTGGCGGCCTTCGGGGCCCTGCTGGCGGGGGCGAACACCTTCCTGGCCGGAATGCGGTGGAGCATGCTGCTCGCCGCGGCCGGGCTCGTGCTGACAGCGGGCGCGACACTCACACTGCCGCGGAAGGGGCGGCGGGACGGAGAGGTGTGAGGCTTCCGGCCGGCGAAGGGGCGGCGGGCCTGGCTCCAAGATCGATTGTCAGTGGTGGGTGCGAAGGTAGGTACATCGCGTCGGAAACAAGGGGGAGCGGTTATGTCCGGAAGCCAGAACTACATCAATCACGTTGCTCTGGTGTTGGATGCCAGTTCGTCGATGTCGCACCTGAGCCGGAAGGTCGTGGAAGTCGCCGACCAGCAGATTGCGTATCTTGCCCGCCGGTCGAAGGAGCTGGACCAGGAGACCCGCGTGACGGTGTACGTCTTCGCGGACAAGGTGGAGTGCGTCATCTACGACAAGGACGTGCTGCGGATGCCGTCCCTGAAGCAGCTGTACCGGGTCGGTGGAATGACGGCTCTGCTGGCGGCCACACTGAAGTCGCAGCGGGAGCTGGCGCAGACGGCTCAGCTTTACGGCGACCACAGCTTCCTGACGTTCGTGCTGACCGACGGGCAGGAGAACGCAAGTCATCGCTGCGAGGATGCGCCTACCCGGGATCCGCGTGAACTGGTACAGGGCGTCGTCAAGATGGTCGAGACGCAGGAGGACAACTGGACGCTGGCCGTCCTTGTGCCGGACCAGATGGGCAAGCGCGAAGCCATGCAGTGTGGTTTCCCGAAGGACAACATCGCCATCTGGGACGCCACGAGCACACAGGGCCTGGAGGAGGCCGGGCAGGTCATCCAGCAGGCAACCGAGAAGTTCATGGTGGGCCGCTCCCAGGGCATCCGGGGGTCGCGGGCGGTGTTCTCCATGGGTGCCGAGAGCGTCAACAAGGAGACCATAAAGGCAGCCGGCCTCACCCCGGTGAATCCGTCCGAGTACCACTTGATTCCGGTGAGTCGCGAAGCGGGGATCCGGGACTGGGTCATCGAATGCGGGCACTCCTTCCGTACCGGTTGTGCGTTCTATCAGTTGAGTAAGTCGGAGAAGATCCAGGCGCGGAAGCGGATTGCGGTGCTGGAGAAGAAGACGGACCGGGTGTACACGGGGCCGGAGGCCCGAGCCCTGCTCGGCCTGCCGGACACGGAAGTTCGCGTCAAGCCGGACCACAACGACGACTTCACCATCTTTGTACAGAGCACCAGCGTGAACCGGAAGCTGGTACCGAGCACTCGGCTGCTGCTGATGAACTGATGTCTTGAAGCCCCGCCGGTACGAGCATGACGGTCATCGCCATGCTCGTACCGGTGGGGCGGGACGACGTTCATGCGGGGGTGTTCCGCCGTGCGGGGGTGTTCCGCCGTGCGGGGGTGTTCCGCGCTGCTTCCGGCGGCGGAGCGGCGGCGTCATTGCTGTGGGTTGTCATCAGCCGGCTCCTGCGCGGTTGGCCGCCGCCGCGGTGCTCTGGGCGGGCGGATAATCTGGGCCTGTCAACGAAGATCACAGAAGGGCGGAGCACATGGCAGACATCATGGAGACGGCGGCGCGGAAGGTCTTCGAGCGCTACGACGTCGACGGCGACGGCCTGGTCACCGCAGAGGAATACCGCAAGGTCGTAGCAGAGCTGGAGGGCTCGGAGATCACCGAGGCCCAGGCCCAGGAGCTGATTGACTCGCTCGACACCAACGGCGATGGCCAAATGTCCTTCGAGGAGTTCTGGGCGGCCATGAAGGGCTGACACTGCCCGGTCCGGCAGGTGACTGCGCGGCAGGCGGTGTGGTCTCTTCCCGTCATGGCGTGGATCGTGGACGATGAGCCGGCCGAACACACCAGCACACGAAGCCCCCGGGCCGTCATGAACCCGGGGGTTCGTGCTGCCGGCGCTCGGCGCGGGAAGGCGAGCCGGCCGACGCCGAGCATGATGTGGTCCACGGCCGACCAGTGATCCAGCATCCTGCCGGGAGGCGAAAACCAAGGTCAGACCTGTTTCTGAGTTCTCTATCTCATTGGAGTTCCGGCGGTCACCTGAGTCGTCTGGAAAGACGCTGGTCAAGCGGATATGCAGGTCCAGGTGGGGAGCTGGACGCCCCGGCCCCTCGGCTGGGCTGATGGCTTCGTTTCCGCCTACCCTCGATATAGGGGGTGATCCAGCACGAAAAGGACGATCATGGACCTTCAGCTCACTGACAAGGTCGCTGTCGTCACCGGAGCGAGCAAGGGCATCGGCCTCGCCATCGCCGATGCGTTCGCCCGTGAAGGCACACACGTCATCGCCGGCAGCCGGAGCATCACTGCCGAACTCGAAGGGCTCCGCGAGAAATACGGCGTCACCGCCTTCCCGGTCGACCTGTCCACCGCAGAGGGACCGGACGCGCTCGTCCGGCACGCGGTGGACCAGTACGGGAGGGTCGACGTCCTGGTCAATACTTTGGGTGCCGGGACGCCCCGCCGGGGCTTCCTGGACATCGACGACACCGAGTGGCAGCGAATCTTCAACATGACCCTGTTCAGCGCGGTCCGGGCCAGCCGCGCCGCGCTTCCCTACCTGCTGGACGCGGCGGGGAGTTCCATCATCAACATGAGCTCCATCAACGCGCGCCTGCCCTTCCCGATGGTCGTGGACTACTCCGCAGCCAAGGCCGGGCTGAGCAGCCTGACCAAGTCACTGTCCGAGGAGTTCGCACCACAAGGCGTACGGGTCAACGCGATCGCCCCGGGACCGGTCCGCACCCCCTTCTGGACCGCTCCGGGTGGCTTCGCCGATGCCACGGCGGCTCAGGCCGGCACGACCGCGCAGGAAGCCATCGACGTAGTCGTGCCGCAGAGCATGGGCATTTCCACCGGGCGGGTCACCGAGGCCCACGAAGTCGCCGACCTGGCCCTCTTCCTCGCCTCCCCGCTTGCCGGCAACATCACCGGAGCCGAATTCACCATCGACGGTGGCCAGGTCAAGACGTTGTGATCGAAGGACACCGGAACCACCCCGGCACGGGCTCCTAAGACTCTGCGATGACCTCCCCGTGCTTCTTGATGAGCTCGTAGGAGCGGAGACGGTCACCGAGGTCATAGACAGGTGTGGTCAGCATCAGTTCGTCCGCTCCGGTTTTACCGGCCAGTTGCGTGAGCCGGGCTACGACCGTCTCCGGTGTCCCGACGGCTTGCTGGGCGCGGAAGCCGGCCAGGGCCCGTCGCTCCTCCGCTGTGAAGGGGTGGGCGGCCGCATCCGCGGGCGTGGGGAAGGGGATCTCGCTCAGTCCCTTCAAGAGCCCGGCCTTGACGACGTCCATCGGTCCGACGCGCCACGCGGCTTCCTCTGCGGTGTCGGCGCACACCGTCTCCACGCACAACAGCACACGCGGCCGCTCGCACCAGCGGGACGGAGTGAACTCCGCCCGGTAACGGTCCAGTACCGCCTGGGTGTTGTCCGGACGGATGTGGTGTGCGACGGCGACCGGCAGGCCCAGTTGCGCGGCGAGTGTGGCGCCTGCGGTACTGGAGGCCAGCAGCCAGGGCTCCGGCAGTGGGCCGAGGGCGACTTCGTCGAGGAGGAAGGACAGGATCGCGGATACGTCGCCCTCGTATTCCGTGTCCGTTGCCGGGGCGGCTCCGCGGCGCAGTGCCCGTGCGGTGGCCTCGTCGAAAGTGCCGGGGCCGCGGCCGATCCCCAGATCGATACGGTCCGGGTGCAAGGCTGCCAGCGTTCCGAATTGCTCTGCCAGTGTGAGAGGTGCGTGGTTGGGCGCCAGTACTCCGCCTGATCCGAGACGGATCGCCGAGGTCAAAGCACCAGCGTGTGCGGTCAACACCACTGGCGGGAACGCGCCGATGGCGGGTGAGTGGTGATGCTCGGCGTACCAGATCCGGTGGTAGCCCAGCCGCTCCAGGCCCTGTGCGAACGCCGCGGTATCACGCAAGGTGTCCACGGCTCGGGCGCCCGTTTGGACCATGGCGACTTCAAGCGCCGAAAGAGGTATATCGAACATGTCGTCAGGATAGAGACCCGCGGGCGGGGTGCGGGTGGTGATCTTGCTTTTGGGTCATCCGGGCCGGCGCTGCCCAGTACTGGGTGGCGGGGCGAGCCCGGTCGGTCGTACGGGTGTGGCCGCGGCGGGACGGATACAGGTACGCGTACGGGACAGGTACGGGCACGGATGCCTTCGCGCCGCCGCGGCCTGGCAGCTCAGCGCCTCAGGTAGTAACGGGTGAGGCGTGAACGGGCGTCCTTCGCGGTCAGGCCGAGCGCCTGTCCGATCGCCTCCCACGAGGTTTCATCCGCCTCAGCCGCGCAGGCGGCCTCGCGGCCGATGCGGCCGGTGGTGCGCTCCAGTGCCGCCACCGCCTTCAGTGCGGCGAGCGGACCCTGGTCGGCAAGAACGGTCAGCTGGTCGTCCAACCGCTCCAGCAGGTCCGCCAGTTCGACGGGCAGCGGCACCGTACGTAACTCGACCTCGTCGATATGCGCCTGCCAGTCCTCGTACGGGCCTGGGGTGTCGACCTCGTAGATGCGGCGCACGGTCAACTGATCCCAGTCGATCGGGTAGTGGCGCGCGCCGCGCCAGCCGCATGAGCACGCACCCCGCATGTAGTCCGCCCGCGGCCGGCTCAGCTTGCCGTTGTAGGCCCACCACTGAGTGGTCTCGTGCATATAGCTGCCGCTCCCGGCGTCCAGATACACCGGTCTGGGCTCGCTGCCGTCGGCGAGAACTGCCCCCGCCATGCCTTCGTGGGAAGCCCCGAACTCCTCGCTCTGCCACTCCATGACGTCTCCTTCGCGCACCGTAGCGGCATATGCCACGGCGAGGATGCCCGGACCGGACAGCCGACAATCGGCGCATTGCGAAATCGGACACGCTCGGGTGGACTTCCGCCGTCAGCGAGCGGGCCGAGGAACGCGCAAGGCATGATCGGGGGTGGCCTTGGCGTGTGTGGCGGTCCGGTCCCGCGAGTCTGTATGATCATGACGTAACTCCGGCGGATCGCACGGAGTCACGCGTCTGTGGTCCAAGGAAAGACGCCCACCAGCCGGTGGGAAATGCAGGTGCAAGGCCTGCCGGGCGCTCCACATGAAGGGCCCCTGTCTCGACTGAGGCAGGGGCCCTTCGTTTTGTCCCTCGTACCCGTCGGATGAGGCAGGGTGCCCCGCCGCCCCTGTCTACTGTGGGCTCGGCCGAGCAAGGAGATCCTGCATGGGCAGGGGCCGGTGCAGTGCGAGGAGGGCCTGATCGTCCTGGGGTGCGCCACCGCTGTGGCGGCTGACGTCGCGGGCCAGGAGATCGAGGAGGGTCGAAGGATCGGGGAAATGGCTCGTCTGGCGAAGGTAGGACTGCACCATGCGCGGGACCCGTACCGCGGGGTCATAGAAGACACCGGCGGGATCGCGCGCCTCGGTGACACCGTCCGTGAAGCACAGCAGCATCGCCCCTGGTGGGAAGTGGTGGGTTGCCACCGGTGACGCCCAGGCGTCCAGGCCGGAGATGCCCAGGGGCGGCGCCTCTTCCTCCGGCTCCAGTACGCGCGCCCGACCATCCGCATGCAACAGCACCGGGGCGGGATGGCCACGGTTGACGATATGGACCTGGCTCAGATCGTCGGCGAACTGCACGATCAGGGCAGTGGTGAAGCCCTCCGTCGCGTCCAGGCCCTCCCGGCGCTGACTCTCACGCAACAGGGCCTCTTCCATGCACCTCACCAGGGCCGGCAGGTCAGGTTCATGATCGGCGGCGTAGCGGAAGACCCCGATGTCGACGCTGACGGCCGTAACAGCGGACAGGCCCTTCCCCCTCACATCGCCGACCATGGCACGCACCCCGAACGGCGTCTCCTGCATCACGTAGAGATCGCCGCCGATCAGCGCCATATCCTCGGCCGGCACATAGCGGGCGGCGATCTGCAGGTCCCCCAGGCGGCTGGGAGGACTGGGCAGCACGGCCCGCTGGGCCACCTCCGCGGCGTAGCGTGCGCGGCTGGCGCTCGCGTGCTGCATGCGCAGGGACCGGTTCAGGCCGACGGCCAGGATGGTGACGGACGCCAGCGTGATCTGCACGGCCGCGTCGCCCTGCCAGTGGTACGAACCGTCGAGGAATGCCAGACCCGCCTGCACCAGCATCGCGGTCAGGCCGATGCCGACGACCCCCACCTGGCTGAGCAGCGAAACTGCCGTCACCGGCGCCACAGCCAACAGCGGAGCGGACGACACCGAGCTGGGCGTCAGCAGATCCACCAACGCCGCAAGCGCGATCACCACGGCGGGAACCCAACGGCGCACCCGTGACCACACCGGCAACACCCTCATCAGACCATGATGCCTCTCGGCGGGCCTCTGAGGACGGAAGTGTCCGCGGCGACACCTCCGCCGCAGCCAAACAGCCGATATCGCGGGTAGTTATCGGGGCCGGAGCGGGGAGCAGAGGCAGGGAGCGGCGAGGCAGCGGGCAGCTTCGAGAAACAGCTCGGTGCCGGCCCGGCGTCGCCTCGCCCGTGGGGCTCCTGCTCAGCGCGGTGCCGGCCCGAGGGGCGGCTCGGCATCGGCTGCGGTGATGTCGTCGGCGATGAGCCCGGTGAGCACTCGGTGCATCATCGGCTCGAACAGTGTCTGGGGAGCCGCTGTGGGCTCCGCTTCGGCGTGGTCGGCCATGGCGGCCGCGAGATGTGGATGATCTCCGTGGGAGGCCGTCCTACTCAGGTAGGTGGCCTGCGCCGCCTGGCGGTCGGTGGTCGCGCGGCCGCCCTGGATTTCGGCTCGGGCGAATTGCGCGACCAAGGCGCTCATCAGAGCGATGATCTCCATCTTGGTCCGGCCCGGCAGTCGGACGGGGGCCATCGCCCGCAGCGCGTATTCCAGGTAGTCCACGCTTCGCGGCCCCAGCCGCAGCGGTTCCGGTGGGATATCGGACAGCCAGGGGTGGCGCAGATGGACGGCCTTGGCCCGTACGGCCAGGGCGACCAGGTCCGCGATGGGATCGCCGTGGAGCGGGACGTCGAGGTCGATCTCCCCCGTCACCGCGTCCGTCATCAGGTCGAGCAGGTCCTCGCGGCCGGAGACATAGCGGTAGAGGGATGCCTGGCCGGTGCCCAGGCCCGCGGCCACCTGGCGCATGGACACCGCCGACAGGCCGCCGCGGTCCCCCAGCTCGATGGCGACAGTGGCCAGCTCTGCGTGGCTGTGCTCAGGCGTGGGGCCGCGGGCGCCGCGTTCTTCGGCCCGCGCCCAGACCGTCACGGGCTCCTGAGTCACCCGCCCACCCCCTCGTCCGGCCATTCCTCCACCTGCCTCCTCCGTTCCCCTGGCGCCTCCCCTACTCTAAACTGCGAACGACGGTCGCAGTTATTCGCCATTCCTATGCGGAGGTGGTCATGTATCCAGCCTCGAATCCCCTGTGGAGCCCGGTCCGCTGGGCTGAGAACGGCGCGGTGCGGCTGGCCTTCGACTCGCTGACGGAAGGGACCGGCGGTGAGCCGCTTCTGCTGGCCACGGGGCTGGGCGTCAACCGCTTGTGGGTTCCGGACGGGCTGTGCCGGATGCTGGCCGCGCAGGGCTTCGCGGTAGCCCGATACGACCAGCGCGACGGCGGGGAGTCGACCCATCTGCCGCCCGCCCCCGCCCGCAGCCCCATCTCCGCACTCTTCGGCAAGCGCGAGACGGCATACACAGCCGAGGACATGGCAGATGACGCCGTCGCCGTCATGAGCGCGCTGGGATGGCGTTCGGCGCACCTGCTGGGCGTCTCCCTCGGTGGGGCCGTCGCACAACGCGTGGCCCTGCGGCACCCGGACCGCGTCCGCACCCTCACCTCCATGGCCGCCGTCCCCGGTGACACCTCGGGGCTGCGGACCATGCGTTACATACGGATGAGGACCCTGGCGAAGTTCGCCCGCCTGAGGTTTCCCGACACCCCCGAGGGAGACGTCGCGGCCGGCATCGCCGTCTCCCGTCTCCTCGCCTCGCCCCACCGTTCCTTCGACGAGCCGGCCGCCCGTGAGGCCGCCGAGCGCAACGCCGACCGCGGTATGCACGACCAGCAGGCACAGAGCCGCCAGATCGGCGCCCAATGGCACGGACCGCCGATCAGCGCCATCGCCCGGCCCACGCTCGTCCTCCACGGGGAGGACGACCCCCTCATCAAGCCCAGCGCCGGCCGGGCGATCGCCTCCCGGATCCGCGACTCGCGGCTGGTCCTCCTGCCCCAAGTCGGCCACGAAATCCCCGACTGCGCGTGGCACCGCGTCGTCACCGAAATCAGCAGGCTGGCCACCGTTTCCCATCAACTGCCGATACAGCCAGGCAGCTGACGGCACGCCGCCCACTGTGGTGGCCAGCAGGCTCAACCTGCCCGCGCCGTCCGGTAGTCGAGTCGTCGGAGAGGTGGCATACAGGAGGGGACGGTGAGGAGGGGCCTGGCGGGCCCGACTGTCAGTGCCTTGGGGTTCACTGTCGGTATGGACGCAGCAGAACGGTCAAAGAGAGTGACGTGAGCATGGATGAGTGGAGGGCGGCGGCCAAGAACCCCACGGTGGAGTGGCTGGTGCGGCACCAGGCGTGGGTCAGCCGACCGGTACGACGTTGGTGGCCTTCACCGCGGGGCGCAGCGCTCGGGCGAGTCTGGCGCCGTCGCCTACGGCCCAGAAGTGCACGAAGAACAAGCGGGGTTCGTCCGTCAAACCGTGATTGTGCAGTTCGACGAGATTGGCCCCGGCACACCGCAGCGCCGCCAAGACGTCTTGAACTTCGCTGGCGATCATGGCGCAGTCACCGCTGACCGCGGCCCGCCCCTCGCCCAGCGGCTGGAAGTTGAGCGCGCTGGTCGATCCCAGGCCCGCGGGCAGTACCAGATGTCCGTCGATGATGGTCTCGCGGCGGACGAAGACGGACTTGTAGATGCCGTCGTCGATGGAGCCCTTGACTCCCAGCGCGGCGTCGATGCCGGCGGTGTCCAGATCGAGGGCCTGCTGCCGGGACGGCGGCCGCGGGGGCGGGGTGCCGGTGCGGTCGAATGCCGCGCGCAGGCCGCGGGCCAGGGACACCGGGTCGTGGCCATGTCCATGGACGTGGATCCACCAGATGTTGGGAGTCTGGGACAGCAGATGCTTGTGGATCGCGGTCAGCCCGATCTTGTGCTTGTGCAGGGCGTCGATGAAGGGCTGCATTTCCGTCTCGGTGACCACCACGTCACCCATCACCAGCGTGCTCTTGTCGGCGTACCGGACGAAGGACACATGCGAGCCGAGAGCCAGCGCCGGTTTGACGGCGACGCGGTGCGAGCGCACTCGGAGGTCGTGGCGTGGGAGCGCGGTGTGGTACATCAGGTTCCGCTTCATATCGCCTGTTCGCCCGAGTACGCGGGCCACCTCCTCCCAGTCCGACACGGCAGTGCGAACCGGCTCGACCGCCCTGTGGCTCTTCCCCTCGCCCGTCCTGGTGGACAGCGCACGAGCGGGGGCTGCGGCACCGGCCAGCATCGGAGTCAGGGCAGCTGCGGCCAGTACCCGTCGCCGCGGCGCACCCGTATGCGGATAGCTCTCTTGCTGTGAGTCTGTGGCCATCACGTGAGCACCTCCATGGCGAGATGGAAGCACGAGTGAGTGGCGTCAACGCCGTGTCCGCCACCCCTGTGAGGCCAGGTGGGCTAAGTAATCAGCCCCTGGTTCCCACCTGTGACGCCAGAGGGAGCCGCCAGTCCTCAAGCCGGGGGGGGCTGGCAAGGCGACACACCGAGAATGGTCCGCCAACTCAGCTGCGGCCGCCTGGCGATGGCGAACAGCACTGACCGCTTGCGGCAGTCCGACGAAGACCGAACGAGAGAGTGGAAGAAAGGTGAGCACGTTGAAGATCGTGGTGGACGACCTGTCCGGGCCGGAGATCGCCAGGTTTCTCGATGAACACGTCCAGCAGATGCGGTCCCTCACCCCCTTGGAGAGCAAGCACGCCCTGGACCTCGACAGCCTTCGGAAGCCCGACATCACGTTCTGGTCGGCCTCGGACGGTGGGAGTCTGGTGGGCTGCGGCGCGATCAAGAGACTGGACGGGGATCACGCGGAGCTGAAGTCGATGCGTACGAGGCCGACGCGGCAGCGGAGCGGAGTCGCCTCCCGGCTCCTGGAGCACATCGTCGCCGAGGCTCAACGTATGGGCTTCACACGGCTGAGCCTGGAAACCGGTGCCGCCGACTTCTTCCTGCCTGCCCGAAGGCTGTACGAGAAGTTCGGGTTCCAGTACTGCGACCCCTTCGCGGAGTACCGGCCCGACCCGAACAGCACGTTCATGACCAGGGCTCTTTGAGAACGTTTGCCCTGAGCTGGGGTAGTGCCTCAAGACCTCATCTCCGCGCCACCGTGCCGCCGCGCCGCCCCGCTGACGAACGACGAGCCGAGCCGTCCCCCTCCAGGTCGTGACCCAGAGGGGGACGGCTTACGGGGCAGGCGGGCGTCATGAGGCGGGCGTCACGGCGCGCCCCGTAGAGACGGCCACCATAAGACGGCCTTCACAGCCCGGCTTCAGCGGAATGTTCTCCTTCAGCGGGTTTCCTTCACGACCATGGCCGACCCGCCGCCACGCCGCTTGGGTTCGGCCACCGCCGAGAGCTTGCCGTGCGGCAGGAACTCCAGGGCGGCCACCGCCCCGATTTCCGGGGACGGAGTGAAGGCCTTGGGGGCGAGGACGAACCGGTGGCCCATGCCCTCCAGCTTCTTCCGTTCGGGAGAGGAGAGGAAGGCCGGTTCGGCTTCGGTCGCGGTCTGGTTCCGCTGGGAGATACGCGGCGCGGCGACCGCCGCGGGGAGCGTCATACCGAGATCCAGGCGGTTGACCAGGGTCTGCAGCACGGTGGTGATGATCGTGGCACCGCCCGGTGACCCCACCGCGATCATCGGCTTGCCGTCCCGCAGGACGATCGTCGGCGACATGCTGCTGCGCGGGCGCTTGCCGGGGCCGGGCAGGTTCGGGTCCGGCGTCCCCTTGGTGAGGGGGGCGAAGTCGAAGTCGGTCAGCTCGTTGTTGAGCAGGAATCCGCGTCCGGGCACGGTGATGGCCGAGCCACCGGTCTGCTCGATGGTCAGGGTGTAGGAGACGACATTGCCCCAGCGGTCCGCGGTCACCAGATGGGTGGTCGAGGGCCCTTCGTGCGGCTGCTTGCTGCCGGTCTTGTGGTCGCAGCCCGAGCCGGGGTGGCGTGGGTCTGCGGGGGCCAGCGGGCTGGTCAGTGCCTTGTCGGAACGGATCAGACAGGCGCGTTCCTTGGCGAACTCCTTGGCGAGCAGCGGCTTGGTGGGCACGTCCGAGAACGCCGGGTCACCCACCCAACGGTTGCGATCGGCGAAGGAGATCCGGCTGGCCTCCAGGTAGCGGTGCAGGGACTGGGCCTTGTCGGACTTCGAGAGCGGGAAGTTCTCCAGGATGTTCAGCGCCTCGCCCACCGTGGTGCCGCCGGACGAGGACGGTGCCATGGAGTAGACGTCCAGCCCGTGATACGTGGTCCGGGTCGGGTCCCTGCGAAGGGGTTTGTAGTCGGCGAGATCCTTCGTCTTCATGAGGCCGGGGCGGGCCTTGTGCGAGGAGCCGGGAGCCATCGGCGGCTTCTGGACGGTCCGCACGACATCGCGTCCGACGTCCCCGCGGTAGAGCGCGCCGACGCCTTCGCGGGCGAGCTGCCGATAGGTCCGGGCGAGGTCGGGATTGCGGAAGCGCGAGCCGACCACCGGAAGTTTGCCCTTGGGCAGGAACAGGTCGGCGGTGGACTTGATGTCGCGGAAGCGCTTCTCGTTCATGGCCGTCTGCGCCCGGAACTCGTCGTTGACCACGAAGCCGTCGCGGGCGATCCGGGTGGCCGGGCTCAGGGCCTTCGCCAGCGGGACCGTGCCCCAGTCCTTGAGCGCCTTGTCCCACGTCGCCGGTGTACCCGGGATGCCGACCGACAGGCCCGAGTTGATGGCTTCCTCGGTGGGGAGGGGCTTGCCGGTCGAAGGGTCGAGGAAGGAGTCCGCGCGCATGCGGTGCGGCGCGGTCTCCCGGCCGTCGATGGTGCGCACCTTCTTGGCCTTGGCGTCGTAGTAGACCATGTAGCCGCCGCCTCCCACTCCCGCGGAGTACGGCTCGACTACGCCCAGCGCGGCGGCAGTTGCCACCGCCGCGTCCACGGCGTTGCCCCCCTTGCGCAGCACCTCGATCCCGGCCCGGGAGGCGTACGGATTGACGCTGGACACCGCGCCGCCGCTACCGGTGGCCACGGCCTTCTTCGCGGGCGGCTGGGCCTTGGGTTCCGCGGCGGACGCGGCGCCGTTGACGTTGCAGGAGGTGACCAGCAGGGAAAGACTGAGCGTAGCCGCAGACGCGGCGGCGACAGCGGCACGACGGACAGCCATATGGCCTCCAGGTCTTCACTGTGTGGTTACGTGCGAATTCCGATTCCGAAACCCTGGCACCGCTCGCTCAGCAGATCAACGCTGAGCTGCAAGGTTTGCGCGAGATCTGAGGTTTCCGTCCGGTAACCCATCGGGGCCGGACGTGGCGGTCTGCGCGCGTCAGGTGGGGGCGACTCCGGTGAAGAGGGACTGTGCCACCATGTCGGCTCCCTGGGCGGGGGTCAGCTCCGGCATCTCGTGCGAGGCGATGTGGGTGAGATGGACGAGCAGGGACCGGGCCCATCCATCCGGCAGCCCCGGGCGGACGGCCCCTTCGCGCACGGCACGGGTCATGAAGGCATCGAGCTGCTCAATGAGCCGGCGCAGACGACCACTCGCCGCTTCGTCCTGTACCTGCCGCAGGTCCACCGGCCACCGCCTGCTGACGGTGATGATGCCCTCGGCGTACCGGTGCAGGGCGACGGCCACGGGCGGACGCAACCTATCGGGCAGGCCCTGATGTCGCCGGGTCCGTTACGCGCCCGTCCGTACGCCCGCGTTGGTGAGGATCTCGCGTGCGGGCAGGGCGGTGCTCTCGGCGGCGGTCAGGCCGGAGGCTGCCAAGTGGGCGTCCACGATGCGCAGGCCGACTGCGTAACCGGCGAAGTCCGGTAGGCCCACGGGCTGTTGGCCCATGAGCTGGGCGGTGGCGTCGCCCAGGACGTAGGCCGTCAGGTTCTGCATTCCTGCCACGTCGATGTCGGCGGTGATCTTTTCGTAGGCGGTGTCCAGTGCGGCGCCGGTCAGCGCCTTCGACCATGGGCCCATGGCCTGCTCGCCGGACAGTTCCCGTACGAACGCCTCGGCCAGGCCCTCGGCGACGACGTGCTCCCCCACCGTGACGGTCATCGGGTCCCAGGCCACGTTCGCGTAGCGCACGTTGTGGTGGAGCTCGTGTACGGCGCAGTGGGCGATCTTCTTCAGGCTGGTGTCGGTGGGCCACATCACCAGGTGGATGGCGCCCGGGAAGCCGCCCAGACCGAAGTAGCCGGCGCTGCGGACGGTCAGGTGATCGTCGTCGGGGTTGCCGAGCACCAGGACGACGTGGACGGTCTCGGCGTGCTTGATGCCGGGTACCGCACCGCTGATCCGTTCCCACGCGGAGGTGAGGGATTCCTCGATGCGGTGCCACACCCGCGCGTCCTGCATCTGGTGCAGGGCGGGCAGGTAACGCGGGTCCTCACGGTCGAGTCGGAAGCCGCAGCCCTGGACATGCATCTGGACCAGATCCATGTCTCCCAGCACGGACATCGCGCTCTGGAGCGGGCTGAGGATGTTGCGGAGGGCTTCGGGCCGTTCGTGGAGCGGTCGCTGGAGGAGTTCGAGCATGGCGGACGCCGTGTCGTGCACAACAATCTTCATGGCTGGGACCGTAGGACCTCACGTTGCGGGAGGTGCAAGCCGTGTGGAGATGCCCCGGGAAGAGGAAGGGGCGGTGCTTCAGGCGATCCAGTGCGGGTGCCGGCCGGTGGACGCCTGAGGAAGACCGTCGGCGAGGGCGGTGGCCATGCGGCGTATGGCCTCGTGCAGGGTGTCCGGCGGGACCGTGTACGGGATGCGGAGGCGCTGTTCGAAGAGGCCGGGGTCGGGGGCGAAGTGGGCGCCGGATTCGATGCGTACCCCGTGGTCCAGCGACCGCTCGGCGAGCGCCGAGGCGATGGGTTCGCCGAGGTCGACCCACAACGAGAGGCCGCCGGGCGGCTGTTGCCAGGTCCAGTGCGGGAGGTGCTCGGCGAGTGCCGCGGCCAGGGCGGTGCGCTGTTGGCGCAGCTGTTCCAGGCGATGTGGCAAGAGGTCCCCGGCCTGTGACAGCAGGGTGAGGGCCAGCAGTTGGTCCAGGACCGAGCCGCCCATGTCGGTGACGACCCGCTGGCCGGCGAGTTCGGTGACGAGGCGTGCGGGGGCGCGCAGCCAGCCGATGCGCAGACCGCCCCAGTGGGTCTTGCTCATCGAGCCGAGGGTGATGACCTGGTCGGTCGCTGCGGGCGTGCCGTGGGTGGCGAAGGGCGGTGGGGCGGGGACGTCGAGGGCGAGGTCGGCCAGGGTTTCGTCGATGACCAGCCAGGTGCCGGAGCGTTGGGCGGCGCGCAGCACGCGGGCGCGCTCGTGCTCGGGCATGAGGCAGCCGGTCGGGTTGTGGAAGTCCGGTATTAGGTAGGCGAGTTGGGGCACTACTTGGCGCACGGTCGATTCGATGATCTCGATGTCCCAGCCGGTTTCGGTCACCGGAACGGATGCCGTGCGGAGGCGTCCGCGGCGCATGGCGTCCAGCGCGTTCGGATACGACGGGTTCTCGACCATGACTCGGTCGCCTGGCCGGCACAGCAGTCCCAGGACGAGGGTGAGGGCGTGCTGGGCGCCGGAGGTCACCAGGATCTGTTCGGGCACGGTGGCCAGCCCGCGTCGGGTGAAGCGTTCGGCGATGGCGGCGCGTAGTTCCGGCAGGCCGTAGGGGTGGTAGCCGGGGGTGTGGACGTGCTCGGCCAGTTGTGGGGCGATCCGGGTGAGTGCCTCGGTGAGCGTCTGTTCCGGTAGGCCGGGGGCGGCTCTGGCCAGGTCGATCGCGGTGTCCTGGGGGCCGAGGAGACGGGTGATGCCGCTGGGGGCCCGGCCGTCGGGCAGGGTCGTCCAGGTGCCGGAGCCCTGGCGGCTGTGGGCGTAGCCGCTCTCGCGGAGCAGGTCGTACACGGCGGTGATGGTGGCCCTGCTGGTGCCCAGGGCTGTGGCCAGTTCCCGTTCGGCGGGGAGTTTGACGTGCAGCGCGATACGGCCGTCCAGGATGAGCGCGCTGATCGCTCGGGCCAGGTGGCGGTAGGCGGGCCGGGTGGCCGACGGGTCGGGCAGCATCGCGGCGAGCTGACGGCTCCCCAGGGTTCGTTGGGTGCGGTCCACCCTGTCCACCGGCCGGAACGGATGCGCGTCCGCCATACCACCCTCCCCGGATTGGCCGTGTTCCTCAGGCCAATCACTGTACAGAGTCGCCGTATTGGCCTTGAAGCACGTACAGCAGTCGATAGCGAGCGCAGGGAGGGCAACCCCGTGAAGGCGGCCGGTATGCAGCAGGACGACAGGACGGAACGCCGTGAGCGTACGGATCAGCCGCGTGCGGATCAGCGGCGTGCGGATCGGCGCCGTCCGGAGGAGCGCATCGCGAGTGGCGCGCCGGACGGGGGCGGCGGGTGCCGGGCGCGGCTCATGTCCCGTACGAGACCGTCGCCGCCGCCACTCACCTGTCTTCCGGTCGGTGAGCGTCCGCTGCGCCGCGTTCCCCAGCTGTTCGTCGGGCTGGCCCTGTACGGGTTCAGTCTCTCGGTCCTGGTCAGGGCCTCGTTGGGCGTCAACCCGTGGAGCGTTCTCTACGAGGGACTGGAGCTTCACACCTCGCTGAGCTTCGGCATGATCAGCGCCGTGCTGGGCGTGCTGGTGCTGCTGTTGTGGATCCCTCTCAAGCAGCGGCCGACGCTCGGCACCGTCGCCAACATCGTCGTTCTGGCGTACTCATCCGACCTCGGTCTCTGGCTCCTCCCCCAGCACCTCGGGCTCCCCGCCCGGGTCGGTCTGCTCGTCGGGGGTGTCCTGCTCAATGGGTTGTCCGTCGCCGTTTACGTCGGCGCGCGGTTCGGTCCCGGGCCGCGGGACGGGCTGATGACCGGTGCGGCCGCTGTGAGCGGGCGCTCGATACGGCTGGTCCGCACCCTGATCGAGATCGCCGTGCTCGTGGTGGGCCGGCTGCTCGGTGGGAGCGTGGGGGTGGGCACGGTGCTGTACGCGCTCGGGGTCGGCGCGATCACCCAGTTCTTCCTGCCGTGGTTCGCCTACCGGGGCGCTGCCGAGCGTGCTCGCGGCAACCTTTAGGGACCGCCGCAGGCCCGTGACCTGGGAGATCCGACCGGTGGGCCGACGGGCCGGGAACCGCGTAATCTCTCCTTTGTGATCGGCAAAACCGGGGCTGGGTGCGGAGCCGATACCGGGGGATGTGAGGATTGCCGACATGAGTAACGACGTGTTCTTCGACATCACCATCAACGGCGACCCGGCGGGCCGGATCGTCTTCACGCTCTTCGACGACGTGGTCCCCAAGACCGCGCAGAACTTCCGCGAGCTCGCCACCGGCCAGCACGGCTTCGGCTACGAAGGGTCCGGCTTCCACCGCGTGATCCCCGACTTCATGCTCCAGGGAGGCGACTTCACCGCCGGTAACGGGACCGGTGGCAAGAGCATCTACGGTGAGAAGTTCGCGGACGAGAACTTCAAGATCAAGCACACCAAGCCCGGCCAGCTCTCGATGGCCAACGCGGGCCCGAACACCAACGGCTCGCAGTTCTTCATCACCACCATCGTCACCGACTGGCTCGACAACAAGCACGTCGTCTTCGGTGAGGTCACCGAGGGCATGGAGCTCGTTCGGAAGATCGAGTCCCTCGGGTCGCGCAGCGGCGCCACCAAGGCCGACATCGTCATCGCGAAGTCCGGCGTGATCGGCGCCTGACCTCGTCAGTGAAGCCATCAGGGCCTGTCCGGTGTGTGGGCGCGGGGTCTCCCCCGACCCGCCGGGCAGGCCCTGAGCCGTCAGGTGGCGTGCCAGCCGGACCAGCGGGCCACCTGGATCTCCACCACAGGGCCTTGCGGGGGACGGTCGGCGTATTGCTGCCGGTATCTGCGCGTCAGCAGGTCTACGTAGTGCGCGGACGCCGCCGCCCGCCCGGCCGGGGGCAGGATGGTGGCCGTGCCGTCGGCGCGTGCCCACCACAGGCGGTCCCAGTCCTCGTCATAGCCGTCGACGAGGAGGCAGACCTCGGGATGGGCGCGGATGTTGGCCAGCCGCTTGAGGTGGTCCGAGCGCTTCGGTTTGTGGTCGACGGCGAAGACCACCGTGTCACCGGTCAGGGCGAAGACCGCGGGGACCAGATGCGGGCGGCCGGCCTCGTCGACGGTGGCGAGGCGGGCGACCCTGGCCCGGGTGAAGCACTCCCGGGCCCGGTCGCCGGTCATCGTCGGCACTGCGGCATCCGGCCGTTCATCAGCCGCGGCACCCGCCCGTTCACCGGAAGCGGGCAGCGGTGTCGGAGAACCGGTCCAGGTAGGGCAGGGTCTCGGCCTCCGGCAACGTCGGAAGGTAGAACAGCAGGCGCTCCACATCGAGCTGGGTGTACTGCTCGATGAGCTCCGGCTCGTTCGCCACCGCGTAGACGGTCACCGGGACGTCGCGGCCCGCGATGCCGCGCAGCCGGTCGATCTTCAGCCCCAGCTCCTGGGGCGGCAGGCTGTTGGCGAGCCAGGCGTCCCCCAGGGCGGCCACCCGGTCGAAGGCCGCCTCACCACCGCCCACGTAGACCGGCGGATGCGGACTCTGGACCGGCTTCGGCCAGGAGTAGACCGGGTCGAAGTCGACGAACTCCCCGTGGAATTCGGCCTTTTCCTGCGTCCACAGCTCGCGCATGGCCCGCAGCCGCTCGTCCACGAGACGGCCGCGGGTGCGTGGGTCGGTGCCGTGGTTCTCCATCTCCTCCCGGTTCCAGCCGATACCGACGCCGAAGACGGCCCGTCCGCCGGAGACGAGGTCCAGCGAGGCCACCTCTTTGGCCGTGGTGATCGGATCCCGCTGGGACACCAGGGCGATACCGGTGCCCAGCAGGATCCGTTCGGTCACCGCGGCGGCCGCACTGAGCGCGACGAACGGGTCGAGGGTGCGGTAGTAGATCTCCGGCAGCTCGCCGCCGCCCGGGTAGGGCGAGCGGCGGTCGACCGGGATGTGGGTGTGCTCGGCGATGAGCAGGGAGTCGAGCCCCCGCTCCTCGATGGCGCGCCCGAGCGCGGCGGGCGCGATGCCCTGGTCGGTGAGGAAGGTCGACACACCGAACTTCACAGCGGCTCCCTGGGATTCGGGGTTACGGGCCGGCCGGCCCCAGGGCCAGGTACCCGGATCGGCCCCCGGCCAATAATCCGTGCCGCCGACCGGGCGATCGGTGGCAGGCTGTGCGGAGCGGGGCGTCGTGCGAGGGCAGGGCCGGCGAATTCCGTGGACAGGTTTCCTCCCCTCCGCAGAAAGGCAGGGTCCGCCCCATGACGGTCAACAACCCCGGACGAGTGACGCCAGAAGGGCCATGGAACGACGGCGGTGTCGTGGTGATCACCGGTGTCCAGGCAGCCGGCAAGTCCACGGTGGCCCAGGCGCTCGCCGAGCGTTTGCCCCGCTCCGTCCACCTGCGTGGTGACACCTTTCGCCGCAATATCGTCCGGGGCCAGATCCCTATGACGCCCGACGCGGAGCAGCACGCCGTCGACCAGCTCGAACTGCGCTACCGGCTGACCGCGCACTGCGCCGACGAGTACGCGCAGACCGGCTTCACCGTCATCGCGCAGGACATCCTCCTCGGCAAGTACCTCGCCGAGATGACGGGGCTCATCAAGGCCAGGCCGCTCGCGGTCGTCGTGCTGCTCCCCGACCCGGCGGCGGTCGAGGCCCGTGAGGCGTCCCGCCCCAAGACGGCGTACGGGCCCGACTGGACCGTGCGGGATCTGGACGGGCTGCTGCGGGCGGACACGCCCCGGGACATCGGGCTGTGGCTGGACACCTCGCAGCAGACGGTGGACGAGACGGTCGATGAGATCCTCGGCCGGGCGTGGACCGAGGGCACTGTCGTGTGAGGGGTGTCGCGGGGCTCCGGGCCGGTCAGGGCCCGTCCGTGACCCGCCTGGAGGTTCTGGCCGTGGTTGAGGCGGTTGAGGCCGCTCAGGGCCCACCGGAAACCGGGGCGGGTGGTGCGCGTAGGACGCCGTAGACGGACCAAGCCACCGAGACCATGGGGACGGCCACGACGGCGCCGAGTACGCCCGCGGTGACGCTGCCGCAGATGACGGAGAGGGCCACCACCACCGGGTGCAGCCGGACCGCCTTGCTCATCACGAGGGGGTGCAGTACATGGCCCTCGATCTGTCCGATGACCACGATCAGCAGCGCGACGACGCCGGCCACCAGCGGCCCCTTCGCGGCCAGCGCCACCACGGCGGCCACGGCCAGTGCCACGGGCGAGCCCACGAGTGGGATGAAGGCGGCGAAGAATTCCAGTACGGCCAGGGGAAGGGCGAGCGGAATCCCCAGCGCGAAGAGGCTCGCTCCTACGAGAACCGCGTTGGTGGCGGCCACCACCACGATGCCCCGGGTGTAGCCGGTGAAGGTGATCCAGGCGGCGCGCCCGGCGGCCTGCACGGGATGACGTGCGCGTGCCGGCAGCTGGCCGCCGAACCATTTCCACATCCGGTCGCCCGAGTGCAGAAAGAAGACCGAGCAGAAGAGTGCCAGTGCGCCCACGGTCAGGACGGCCACGACCTGGCCGAAGCCACTCAGCGCGGTGCTGATCAGCGTGGCGCGATGGCTGGTCACGAACCGCGAGAGCCGGGCCTGGAGATCGGAGAGCGTCCCCGGACGCAGATGGACCGGTGGCCCTGCGAGCCAGCGCTCGATGCGTAGCACGCCGCCGATGAACTCCCGGCGCAGTCCGTCCCACTCACCGGCGACGGTCGCCCCGATCAGACCGAGGACGGTGAAGAGGAGCAGGATGCCGACCAGCAGGCCGACCGCGACGGCCGCCGAGCGGGGCATCCAGCGGCTCAGCAGGCTGACCTCCGGCTCCAGGAGGGCGGTCAGCACCAGGGCCAGGAAGACGGCCACTGTGACCAGATGGAAGCGTCCGAGGGCCGCGAAGATCGCGTAGGCGGCCGCTCCCACGATGATCAGGCGCCAGGCGTACCCCGCCGCCACCCGCAGGGTCGGAGAGACCTCGGCGCGCTTCCCCGGGCCCCGGCCCGGCGCACACCCGCCTGCCCGGCGTACGGCCAGAGCCCGTGCCCCGCGGGCGGGACGCCACGCGGCGCGCCGGGGCCGCCGGGACCCGTTCCCGTGAGCGCCGGGGGAATGCTCGCGCTCCCCGCCGGATCGGTTCCGCACTTGGCCGCCACCGCCTCCCGCCCCTCCCGTGGCCAGCGCCGGAAGGGGGACGACTGCCGCGCGCGAGCTGGTGCGCGCGCTCGGCGCATACCCAGAGGTGGTATCACCGCGGAGCGGTCTTCGAACGTGTGCGGGCGGGCATTGCCCCAATGGAGCAGGCCGAGGGCGTCTTCGGCGCCCGCCCCCGGTCGCAGAGACGGGCAAGAAAATCTTCGGCCGGTCGTGTCACGGTGTCGATTCCGGCGGGGGCCATTCGTATAGAGGGTGAGAGGCCGGCCCGGGGCCGGCGGAAACGACGGCCGAGGAGGCCACCATGGCGCATTACCTGCTCAGCATCTACCAGCCGGACGGGCCCCCGCCCTCGCCGGAGTTCCTGGAGCCGATCATGCGGGACGTCGAGGCACTGAACGCCGAGCTCAGAGCGGCCGGCGCCTGGGTGTTCGCCGGGGGTCTGCATCCGCCGAGCACGGCGACCGTGGTGCGGCAGAAGGACAACGAGATGCTCATGACGGACGGACCGTACATCGAGGGCAAGGAGCACATCGGCGGGTTCAGCGTCATCGAGGCGCCCGACCTCGACGCGGCGCTCGAATGGGGCCGCAAGCTCGCCCGCGCCACCACCCTCCCCATCGAGGTCAGGCCGCTGCAGCACGGGTCCTGTGGGTGACGTCCGGTATGCCGAGGGCGACCGCAGCCGATGTCGGGCGGGTGTTCCGTGCGGAGTACGGGCGTGCGGTCGCCGTCCTGGTCCGCGTCTTCGGTGACCTCGACGTCGCCGAGGAAGCGGTCCAGGACGCCTTCTCCACCGCGGTCGAGCGGTGGCCGTCCGCCGGGCTGCCGCCGAGCCCGGTGGGGTGGATCATCACCACCGCCCGTCACCGTGCGGTGGACCGGCTGCGCCGGGAAGCGGCCCGTGATGACAAGCACGCACAAGCCGCGCTGCTGCACGCCGGCGGCGAGCCGGCCGAGGAGGGACCCGTGCGCGACGACCGGCTACGCCTGATCTTCACCTGCTGCCATCCCGCGCTCGCTCCCGCCGCCCGGGTCGCGCTGACACTCCGGCTTCTCGGCGGGCTCAGCACGGCGGAGATCGCCCGCGCCTTCCTCATCACCGAGCCGACCATGGCGCAACGCCTCGTCCGGGCCAAGGGCAAGATCCGCGATGCGGGGATCCCTTTCCGCATCCCGACCGACGCCGACCTCCCGGACCGCCTCCGGGCCGTATTGGCGGTGGTCTACCTCATCTTCAACGAGGGCTACACGGCCAGTTCGGGTGAGTCGCTGGTCCGCGAAGACCTGTGCCGGGAGGCGATCCGGCTCGGGCGGCTGCTGGCCGAGCTGCTGCCCGACGAGCCCGAGGTGACGGGGCTGCTCGCCCTGATGCTGCTGACCGAATCGCGGCGTGCCGCCCGTACCGGCCCGGACGGCGGCCTCGTGCTGCTGGCCGACCAGGACCGGGGCCGCTGGGACGGTGCCCTGGTCGCCGAAGGCCAGGCCCTGGTCCGGCGGTGTCTGCGCCGCAACCGGCCCGGCCCGTACCAGATTCAGGCGGCCATCAACGCGGTCCACAGCGACGCACCGACCGCGGCCGCCACCGACTGGTGGCAGATCCGTGAGCTGTACGACCAGTTGCTCGTGCTCGACCCGAGCCCGGTCGTGGCCCTGAACCGGGCGGTCGCGGTGGCCGAGGTCGAGGGACCGGAGGCGGCGCTCACCCTCGTCGACGGCCTCCCCCTCGACCGCTACCACGTCTTCCACGCCATCCGCGCCGACCTGCTCCGCCGCCTCCACCGCAACGCCGAGGCGGCCCAGGCGTACGAGAAGGCGCTCGCCCGCACCGACAACTCGGCTGAACGCCACTTCCTGCAGCGTGGTCTTCAGGCGCTTTCGCGGGAGTGACAAGGGGCGCGGGCCCGTTATGCCGAGGCGGCGGTGAGCGACGGGCGGGGGGTGGCTGAGGTGGGGGCGGAGCTGTCGCGGAGGCTCTGGCATTCGTCCGTCAGATGCGCGAGGGCGGCGGTGAGGGCCTCCTCCGCCTGGTCGTGCGGTGGGGTGTCCGGCAGCACGGTGACGGACAGTTGGCGCAGCAGTTCGGTGTGGGCGGCCAGGGCCTGCCGGGTGCGGGTATCGGTGTGGTCGGTGAGCAGCAGCCGGGCGGCGGTGTTGGCGGCGCGCAGCCGGGGCTGGTGGATACGGCGGTGGGAGCGCGGCAAGGCGCGCCAGGCCGTATTGGCGACGGTGACCAGGCGCCAGATCTCGTTGTCGGTGGGTTCGGTGTCGTAGAATCGCAGGCCGTAGCGGCTCACCAGCCAGTAGGAGCCGGCCAGGACGAAGGCTGTGGCGGCGTCGAAGGCCAGCCAGAATCGGAGCAGATGGGGCTCGCCGCAGACGGCTCGTAGCGCCAGGGCCGCCCCTCCTCCGCCGACGCCGAACAGCAGGCCCGCGGCGAGCAGAAGCAGGAGCGCGGCCGGGAGGGCGCCGATGCCGTTGCCGCTGTCGAGGCGCCCCATGCCCTTCCAGTGGGGCGCGAGATAGCGGGCGTAGCGGGCCCCCCTGGGGGCGGGTTCGACCAGGGCGATACGTCCGGCCCAGCTGACGCTCTGCGGGCTCTTGGTGCTGTTGATGCCCGAGGTCGGGCTGCTGCAGGGAATCACGTGAGCGACAACGAGCCGTGAGGGAAAACGCGACAGCCGAAGCGGAGGTTTAGGGCAGAGATTCCTCCCTCCGGCCGGGCGCGCGCCGTTGCGGTCCGAATGCGCCGGTGGCATACCCGGGCGATGATCTGATACATACACGCGGCGGTCGCGCCCCGGGCGCCCCGGGATCACCGGCGCCGTGGCGCCCTTGCAGGGCAGGGAGGTTGCGGCCAGTGTGGTCGCGCGAGGCACTTGGGCGTCGCCCTCGGCAGGCCCGTCCTTGTGGTCTCGGCAGGTTTCGTCACACGGTTGGAGTGAGCGTGGCTTCCTTCGTACTGCCGCATACGTTGCACGGCACGGGATCGCACAAGGTTGTTGCCGTGCACGGGTGGTTCGCCGACCGGTCCGCCTTCGATCCGGTCCGGGCGGATCTCGACCGGGACGCGTTCCAGTACGCGCTGGTCGATCTGCGGGGCTACGGAGAGGCGAAGGGCGCGGCCGGTGCGTACACCACCGGGGAGGGGGCAGCCGATGTGCTGGCGCTCGCCAACCGGCTGGGGTGGGAGCGGTTCTCGGTGGTCGGGCATTCGATGGGCGCGAGCGTCGTCCAGCGGGTGCTGGCGGCGGCGCCGCGGCGGGTGCGGCGGATGGTCGGGATCTCCCCGGTGCCCGCCTCCGGTCTGCCGCTACCGCCGCAGCAGTGGGAGCTGTTCTCCTCCGCGGCGCACATCCCGGAGAACCGGCGCGCCATCATCGACCTCACCACGGGCGGGCAGCGCCCCGCCGCCTGGCTGGACCGGATGGTGCGGCGGTCGGTGGAGTGCAGCGATCCGAAGGCGTTCCGTTCCTGGCTGGACTCCTGGTCCGGGGAGGGGTTCGCCGCCGAGGTGGAAGGGTCGGCCGTACCCGCGCTGGCGGTGACCGGCATGCTGGATCCGGCGCTCAACGCGGAGCTGACCCGGCAGACCTGGCTGCGGTGGTACACCCGCAGTGAACTGGTCGAGCTGCCCTCGGCGGGGCACTACGCCATGGATGAGACGCCGCTGGAACTGATCCGGGCGGTGGAGGACTTCCTGCGGGCCGACGATGACGGAGCGGTGGCCGGATGACCGCGCCCGTGGTCGGTGGCAGGGAGCGGGAGATCCCGGATGTCTTCGACCCGCGTGGCTACGCCGACGGGCTGCCGCACGCGGCGTACCGGCTCCTGCGCGACCGGCTTCCGGTGGCCTGGCAGCAGGAGCCCGAGGTGCTCGGCTGGCCCGCCGGGCCGGGCTTCTGGGCGGTCACCCGGCATCGGGACGTCGTGCGGGTCCTGAAGGACGCCCGTACCTTCTCCTCGCATCTGGGCGCCACCCAGATCCGTGATCCCGACCCTGCCGATCTGCCGTTCATCCGTCGCATGATGCTCAATCAGGATCCCCCGGACCACGGTCGGCTGCGCCGTTCGGTCAGCCGGGCCTTCACCCCACGGCAGGTCGACCGCTTCGGCACCGTCATCCGCGAGCGGGCCCGTGCGCTGCTGACGGCGGCGGTGGCGGCGGCACGCGCCGGGGACGGGGTGTGTGACGTCGTCAGCGCGGTCACCGATGACTTCGCGCTGCTCAACCTCGCCGATCTGCTCGGTGTGCCGGCCGCCGAGCGCGGGCTGCTCCTGGACTGGACCCGGCGGGTGATCGGCTACCAGGACCCGGACGAGGCCGGTCCGTCCGCGTCCGGCCCGGACGGACGGCCCGCCAACCCGCGCTCCCCGGCAATGCTGCAGGACATGTTCGCCTTCGCACGGGAGCTGGCCGCGCACAAGCGGCGGTCTCCGGGCGACGATGTGATGACGGTGCTCGCCTCGGACCCCGAATTGGCCACGCCCGAGCTGGAGATGTTCTTCTTCCTGCTGACCATCGCGGGCAATGACACCGTGCGCGGTGCGGCCCCCGGCGGCCTGTTGGCGCTGGCCCGGCATCCGGACGCGTACCGGCGGCTGCGCGCGGGCGCCGTGAGGACGGCGAGCGCTGTGGAGGAGCTGCTGCGCTGGCATCCGCCGGTGCTCAGCTTTCGCCGTACCGCGGCCCACGACACCGAACTGGCGGGGCGCCCCGTTCGCACCGGAGACAAGGTCGTGGTCTTCCACGGTTCGGCCAATTACGACGAGCGGGTCTTCGCCGCCCCGCACCGGCTGGACCTGGCCCGGTCCGACAACCCCCATGTCTCGTTCGGCGACGGTCCGCATGTCTGCCTGGGCGCGCATCTCGCCCGGTTGCAGCTGCGGGTGCTGTACGAGGAGACCTGCCGTCTGGTCCCCGCCCTTGCGGTCGCCGGTCCGCCGCGGCGGCTGGTGTCGAACTTCATCAATGGGCTGAAGTCGCTGCCGGTGCGGGTGGGGGACGTGGCGCCCGGGGACTAGACCTTCATGTCCGGGGCCGGTTGCAGCAAGGCGGCGGTGAGGGGGTGTTGGGGGGCGGTGAGCAGGTCGTCGGCCGGGCCCTGGTCGATGAGGTGGCCGTCGTTGAGGACGGCGATGCGGGTGGCCAGGGTCGCGGTGTCGCGGTCGTGGGTGATCAGGATCAGGGACAGGTCCGGGTGGGTCTGTACGAGGTCGTCGAGGAGTGTGCGGAGGCTGCGGCGGGTGAGGGCGTCCTGGCCGGAGGTGATCTCATCGCAGATCAGGACCCGGGGGCGGGCCAGCAGGGCGCGGGCCAGGGCGGCGCGCTGGAGTTCACCGCCGGAGAGCTCCGTGGGCCGGCGGCGTATGTGGTCACCGGACAGGCCGAGGGTGCTCAGGGTGCGCTCGGCCTCGGCCAGGGCCTCGGTCCGTGGGACCGCGCGCAGCCGTACGGCACTGCGCATCACCTGGTCGAGGACCGGGCGGTGTTCGTCGAAGGCGGCGCGGGCGTCCTGGAAGACGTACTGGACCGCGGCCAGTTGCTCGCGGGTGCGGTCGCGGAGGCTGCGGGGCAGCGCGACACCGTCCAGCAGGATCTCGCCGTCGTAACGTCGGTGGAGTCCCGCGAGACAGCGGGCGAGGGTGGTCTTGCCGCTGCCGGAGCGGCCCACGACGGCCGAACAGCCGGGTGGGAACTGCACGTCGGGGGTGTGCAGGACGGTGGAACTGGCGTGTTGGGCGGTCAGGTTCCGTATCTGTAGCACCGCCTTGCGGGCGGCGGCCGGGTCGGCGGCGGGTTCTTCGTCGGCCGGTGGCGCGGGGTCCGTGCTCAGGGCGAGCGGGCTCGCTGATGGCTCGGTGGCGGCGGCAGGTGTGAGGAGGTCCCGGGTCCAGGAGTGCTGTGGGTGGCTCCAGAGCTGTTCGGGTGTGCCGGATTCCACGATGCGGCCGGATCGCAGGACATGGACCTCGTCGGCCAGGGCCCGGACGGCCTCCAGGTCATGGCTCAGGAGCAGTACCGCGATGCCTTCCCGGGCCACGGCGGCCAGCTGGTCGGCGATCTGCTGCTTCGTCATGGCGTCCTGACCGGTGGTCGGTTCGTCGGCGACGACGGTACGGGCGCCGGTCAGCAGGGCCTGGGCCAGGACGACGCGCTGTTGTTGGCCGCCGGAGAGCTGGTGCGGGTAGCGGTGCAACAGGGTTTCGCCGTCGGGAAGTTGGGCCTGGGCGAGCGCGTGCAGGATGCGTTGCCGGATCGCGGGGCGGCGGGCGCGGCGGGGCAGATGGCGTACCTGGGTGCGGGCGATGTCCTGGAGGAGGGTGGCGACAGGGCGGGCGGGGTTGAGGACGGTGGCGGGGTGCTGCGGTACGTAGCCGACGAGGGTGTCGGGGACGCGCACCTCGCCGGTCACCCTGGCGCCGGGCGGATACTCGTGGAGCAGGGCGAGTCCGGTGGTGGTCTTGCCGCTGCCGGAGGCGCCGATCAGGGCGGTGATCCGACCGGGCGGCACCCGCAGCGTCACTCCGTCGACGAGCGCCCGGCCGTCGATTTCGACGCGCAGGTCCTGGACTTCAGCGGCCTCGTTCAGCTGCACGGATGGCTCTTCTCGTCTCGTCCGGGGGCGGGGGGTGTGCCGTCGGTGGGCGGAGGTGGTGCGGGGGCGGGGTGGCCGGACTGCGGTGCACACTCCGGGGGTTCGGGCCTCTGGTCGCGACGGTCCCGGCCCGGTCCTCGGTCGCGGCGATCCGGGCCCGGCCCTCGGTCGCGGCGATCCCGCCCCGGCCTCCGGTCGCGCCGGGTGAGCGCGGCGTCGAAGAGCAGGTTGGTACCCATCGTCAATGCCATGATCAGCACGGCGGGGAGCACGACGGCCCAGGGCTGGACGAACATGCCCGTGCGGTTGCGGTCGACCATCACCGCCCAGTCGGCGGCGTCCGGTTCGGCGCCGATGCCGAGGAAGGCGGCCGTGGCGACCAGGTACAGCACACCGGTCAGCCGGACCCCGGCATCGGCGGCCAGGGTGCGCAGGGCCGACCGGCCGACATAGCCCACGGCCGTCCGCCACCAGCTCTCCCCCTGCATCCGCAGTGCCTCGACCGCGGGCCGGGCGGCCGCTTCGGCGGTGGCGGCCCGGACCGCTCGGACCGCGTCCGGGATGTTGACCAGCGCCACCAGCAGCGCGAGGCCGACCGCACCGGGCGTCAGCACCGCCGCCACCAGCAGCAGGAACAGCAGCGACGGCACGGCGAGCAGCACATCCAGCGGCCGCATCAACAGCTCTTCCAGCCAGCCGCGGTGGGTCAGCGCACTGATGAGGCCCAGCGGGAGCGCCACCGCGTACGCCAGGGCCGTCGCCGCGAGGGCGGTCAGGACCACCGGACGGCCGCCGAGCAGCACCTGCCGCCAGACGTCCCGGCCGACGAAGTCGGTGCCGGCCCAGTGCCCGCCGCCGAGGGTGAAGGAGGCGGCCCGTGGTCCGGGATCCCCGGCGAACAGCGGCCCGAGCAGGGCGAGGAGCAGCGGGACGGTGATGATCAGCAGGGGGAGGATGAAACGCCGCGGGCCGGAGGTCGTACGGGGGCTCATGCCGCCACCCCCGTCCGGGGCACCAGTCGGTAGGTGACCAGGTCCACAGCGAGGTTGAGGACGACGGCGGTACAGCCGAAGACGACCGCCAGGCCCTGGATGACGGGGACATCGCGTTCCGCCACGGCGTTCATCAGGACCGTGCCGAGTCCGGGAATCACGAACAGGGCCTCCACGACGATGACACCGCACAGCAGCCAGTCGACCGTGCGGGCGAGCTGCTGGGCGGCGGGGGCAAGGGCGTTGGGGAGGGCGTGCGCATAGCGGATGCGCGCGCCGGGGATGCCGTAGCGGCGGGCCTGGGCGACGTACGGGGAGGCCAGCGCCTCGATCATGCCGGCGCGGACCAGCCGCGCCAGCGAGCACACCGGCCGGGACAGCAGCACCACTACGGGCAGGACCAGCGCCGCGGGATGGGCCAGCAGCTCGTCCCCGTAGCCGACGGCGGTCGGCGGCAGCCAGTCCAGGCGCAGCGCGAAGACCGTCACCAGCAGCACTCCGAAGGCGAACTCCGGTACCGCGTACACCCCCAGAGTCACCGAGCTGATGAGGCGGTCCGCGAGCCGCCCTTCCTGCCGGGCGGCCAGCACGCCGAGGCCGCCGGCCAGTGGCACCAGCAGGAGCAGGGTGAGCGCGGCGAGCAGCAGGGTCGGGCCGAAGCCGTCGGCGAGGTAGGAGCTGACCGGGCGGCCGGAGGTCAGCGAGGTGCCGAGGTCGCCGTGCAGCAACCCGGCCGCCCAGGCCGCGAGGCGTTCGTGGGCGGGCCGGTCCAGGTGCAGGGTCTCGCGGATGGCCGCGATCCGCGCGGGGTCGGGCTGGTCGCCGGCGAGTGCCACCGCGGCGTCGCCGGGCAGCGCCTCGGTGAGAGCGAAGACGAGCAGCACGACGGCTGCGGTCTGCCCGGCGCCGAGCAGCAGCCGCCGGACCGGCCACGACCACGCACCGTTCACGCGAGCCACACCTTGTCGAAGCGGGCCCAGTCGAGCGTGTTGGCGGGGGCCCGGTGCGCGACACCGCGGACCGTGCGGGCGGTGCCCAGGATCCAGTCGGCGAAGCCCCAGACCAGGAAGCCGCCCTCGGCGTACAGTCGGCGCTGCATACGGGCGTACACGGCGGCCCGGTCCTTCTTGTCCCTGGTGGACTGGGCCTGCTGGTAGAGCGCGTCGAAGTCCTTGTGCTTCCACTGGGTGGCGTTGGTGGTGGAGCCGGACAGCAGCCGCTGGGAGATGTGCGACTCGATCGGCATCGCGCCGGAGCGGTAGGAGCACAGCGTTCCGGATTCCAGGGTGTCCTGCCAATAACTGTCCTTGCTGCCCATCGCCACCTTCACCCGCACTCCGGCCTTGGCGGCCTGGTCACGGAAGATGGCGGCGGACTCGGTGAATCCGGCGGCGACGGCCGAGGTGTCCAGGGTGACCCGCAGCCCGTCGGCGCCGGCCTTCTTCAGCAGGTGGCGGGCCCGGTCCAGATCCTGCTCGCGCTGCGGCAGACCGTCCGCGTAGTACTCGTATCCCTTGCCGAACAGGTCGTTGCCGACCTCGCCGGCGCCGGAGAGCGCGCCGTTGACCAGCTCCTTGCGGTCGGCGAGGAGGAAGAACGCCTCGCGTACCCGCTTGTCGTCGAAGGGCGGCCGGTCGGTCTTCATCGCGAACGCCTGCATCGCGCTGTTGCGCAGCCGGATGATCTCGATCTGTCCCTTGCCCTCGTAGGCGCGGGCGGTGGTCGGCGCCAGCTCGTGGGCGTACTCGACCTGGCCGCCCAGCAGGGAGTTGACGCGGGCGGACTCCTCGTTGGCGACCAGGAATTCCAGCTGCTCCAGGTGGGGCGCGCCGTCCCAGTAGTCGTCGTTGCGCCGGAAGACGGCGGAGCGTCCGGGCGTGAAGGAGACGAAGCGGAAGGGGCCGCTGCCGACCGGCTCGGTGTCGAAGTCCGTGGCGCCGTCGGGGACGATATACGCGCCGAACGCGGCCAGGAGGTTGGGGAATTCGGCGGTCGGGCGCTTCAGCGCGAACTCGACGGTGCGCTCGTCGACGGCCCGGCTCGCCTTGAGGTCAAGGGGCTCCAGCGATGCCTTGGCCCGGAACGTTTTCTTGGGGTCGGCGATACGGCGGAAGCTGTAGAGGACATCGCGGGCGGTGACCGGCTTGCCGTCGTGGAAAGTCGCCTTGCGCAGCCGTACCGTCCAGCGGTCCAGGGCGGCGTTCGGCTCCCAGGACGCGGCCAGCCGCGGTTCGGCGGCGAGATCGGCGCCGAAGTCGGCCAGCTTGTCGAAGAGGGCCTTGGCGCGGGCGGCGTCGGCGAAGAGGTTGGCGAGGTGCGGGTCGAGGGTTTCGCTCGCGCCGCCGCCGGCGAAGGCGGCGCGCAGCTTCCCGCCGCGCCGGGGCTTGCCGCCGCCGTCCGCGGCGTCCCGGGTGGAGCCCGTGCAGCCGGTGAGGGCTAGGGCGCCGAGGCCGGCCGCCCCGCCGGCCGCGGCGAGGAAGCCGCGGCGGCGCAGGCCGGGGAAGCGTGGGTCGGGGAAGCCTGAGGCGTGGACGGGGTTTTCGTGCATGGCGGTTTCCTTGCTGTGCGCGGGGGTGTGGGTGGCAGGGGGCCGGACGGGCGGCAGTCGGACGGCGTCAGTCGTGCCGGGCCAGCCGCGCGACGAGGTGCAGTCGGTCCCCGTCGGCGGATTCACCCGGTGCGGCGCCTTCGTGCCAGGCCGGGTCCGTGCGCGGCCCCGGTCCGTCGTGCAGTTCGAGGACCTCGAAGCCGTGCGCGGCGAGGGCGTGACGCAGCTCCTGGGGGAAGAGCAGCCGCCATGCGGAACGCTGCTCGTGTGGCGGAGATCCGTCGTCGGTGGTCCAGATGCGGGTGCGGCGCAGGAGTTGGGCAGCGCGATCGAGGTGGAGGGTGGTGGTGGAGTTGAAGGCGGTGCCGCGCCAGGTGAAGCCGTGGACGGCCGGGGCGTCGAGCAGTTCCGTACGGCCGAGGAAGAAGGCGCCGTTGCGCATCTCGGCGACGAGCAGCCCGCCGGGGGCGAGGCCGCGTCGGCAGGAGGCGAGGAAGCCGTCGAGTTCGGCGTTGGTGTGGCAGTAGAGCAGGGCGCTGTCCAGGCAGACGACGGCGTCGAAGGGGCCCTCGCCGAGGCCGAAGTCGCCGAGGTCGAAGTCGCGCAGGTCGGCCTGTACGTAGTCCGGTCCGGGGTGGTGGGTGCGGGCGTGTGCCAGCATCGCGCTGGAGAGGTCCGCCCCGACGACGCTGCGGCCCGCGTGATGCAGATACGCGGCGTCCCGTCCGGTGCCACAGCCGAGGTCCAGGACGCGCGGTCCCGAGCGGTGCCGGTGCAGACAGTCCTCGGCCCAGCGGCCGGCCAGCCGTTCGGCGTCGGGGAAGCGGGTCTCGTAGAGCTCCGGGTTGTCGGTCAGCAGGTTTTCGCTGGTCATCTTGGTTTCCATGGGTGGGGTCAGGGCTTTTCCGCCGTCGTGGGCGCCGCGGCGGCGGGTGCGGTGTCGGCGGGCGGCGCTGCGGCTGGTGCGGTGTCGGCGGGTACCGCCTCGCTGGCGTGCCCCGGCAGACCGCGCAGCCGGTGCAGCCAGCCGACGCCCGCCGCGGAGACGAGGCCGAAGACCAGGCAGCAGGCCCACGGCAGCCACTGCGTACGGGTGTGCGCGCCGGTGTCCATGGCCCAGCCGACGACGGTGTTGCCCAGCGCCGCGGCGATTCCGGAGACCACGTAGAACAGTCCGAAGTACGTGCCGGTGAGCTCGGCGCGTCCAAAGGCGGGGATCAGCTCCATCACGAACGGCTGGGCGACCATGACGCCGAGGTAGAGCAGCAGCGCTCCGGCCAGTACGGGCAGTGCGCGCAGCGCGGCGTCACCGAGGCCGCCGGACGGTGCTCCCAGCCCGGCGACGGCCATCGGCGGGACGAAGCCGAGGCCCATCAGGCCGAGTCCGGCGCTGATCCACCGCGCCCGGTGCCCGCGTTCCTTGAGGGCGCGGGTGATCCGCATCTGGAGCGCGAGGTTGGCGACGGTGCCGATGAGGAACACCAGACCGGCCGCGCCGTCCCAGCCGGTGGCCCGCCGGGCGCCGTCGGGCAACAGCAGATACAGCTGGTTCTGCATGGTGAACATGCCGACCATGGCGAGCGCGAAGGCCAGGAAGACGCGGTTGCCGAGGACTTCGCGCCAGTCACCGAGGACGCTGTTGGCCGCCGGGGCCACCTGGGACGCGGGCAGCACGACGGCCTGGGCGACGGTGAGCAGGGCGAAGATCCCGGCGGCGGTGAGCGCGGAGACCCGGAAGTCGACCAGCAGCAGGGCGCTGCCGAGCAGCGGCCCGACCAGCGCGCCGGTGGTCGCGAAGACATTGAACAGCGCGAACGCCTCGGCCTTGCGTACGCCCGCCTCCTGCGCGAGGTACGCCCGTACGGCGGGGTTGAACAGCGCCCCGGCCAGTCCGCTGAGCACGGACGCCGCGAGGAGTACGGCCAGCCCGTCGCCGAGCGCGAAGAGGCCGAAGCCGACGGTCCGCAGCGCGCAGCCCGCGATGATGACGCCGCGGGCGCCCAGCCGGTCGGCGGCCGAACCGCCGATGAGGAACAGGCCCTGCTGGCTCAGGTTGCGGACGCCGAGGACGATCCCGACGACCGCGGCGGACATCCCCAGGTCTTCGCCGAGGTGTACGGCGAGATACGGAATGAGCAGGTAGAAGCCGGTGTTGACGCCGAGCTGGTTGATCAGCAGCAGGCGGATGGCGAGCGGGAAGCTCCGCATCTCGTGCCAGATCTTCACCGCGCCGCCTCCCGGTCACGGACCGGCCCCGGGGTTTCCTGGTCCGCTGTGCCATGGACCGGCCGTACGCCCAGTCCCGGTTCCCGGCCGGCCCGTACGGTCCCGTCCGTGCCACCGATGCCGGTCCAGGGGTCATGGGCGAGCAGCAAGTGACCGTCCAGGTCGGTCCATCGGGCGCGGTCGGCGAGGTGGACGGCCGGGGCGAGCCCGAGGGTGCTGGCGGTGAGGCAGCCCAGCATCAGCTCGGTGCCGCTGCCGGCGAGCAGGTCGGCGATGCGCAGCGCCGCGGTGACACCACCGCACTTGGCGAGCTTGACGTTGATGCCGTGCACCCGCCCGGCCAGCCGCCGGGCGTCCTCGAAGCCGACCGCGTCCTCGTCGGCGATGACGGGCAGCGGTGAGCGTTCGGCGAGGGCGGCCAGCGCCTCGGGGTCGCCGGGGGCGAGCGGCTGCTCCACCGCTTCGACGCCGAGGCCGGCGTAGCGGGGCAGCAGGGCGTCGGCCAGGGCGGGGCTCCAGGCGCCGTTGGGGTCGAGCAGCAGCCGGGCGTGCGGTGCGGCGTTGCGTACCGCCAGCACCCGGTCGAGGTCGTCCTCGGGGTCCGGGGCACCGGCCTTGATCTTGAGGACGGAGAAGCCGCGCCGGGTCAGCCGTCCCGCCTGCTCCGCGGCCGCCCGGCACGAGGTGATGCCGATGGTGCGGGCGGTGGCGGCGCGTGGCGGCTCCGAGGTGCCGAGCAGCCGGTGTACGGGCAGGCCGGCGCGCTTCCCGACGAGATCGAGCAGCGCCGACTCCACGGCCGCGGTCACCGCAGGGGGCGTGCCGGGCGTGGGCAGTTCGCCCGTGCGCAGGGCGTCCAGGGCGCTTTCAGGGGTGGCGCAGCGGGCGAGTTCCCGCGCGGCCTCGTTCAGCAGCCGGCCGAGACGAGCGGCGTCCAGCCCGTAGTACGTGCTGGTGACGGCCTCTCCGTAGCCGCGCCGGCCGTGGTGCTCGATGGCGAGCCATACGGCGTCGCGGGCCGCCATCGTGGAGCGGGAGATCCGCAGCGGCTCGGTGAGTTCGAGTCGTACGGTGCGCTGGCTGACCTTCACGGGGCTTCTTCCCAGGTGGTGGGGCGGACGGAGGGGTGGCGTGGCAGCGGGGCGGGCGATCCGTCGGCGTCCGCTGCCAGGGGCACGAGCGGGTCGGCGACCGTCCCGCACCGGGTCCAGCCGGTCGCCTCCGCGGCCGTCGGATGCGGGATCTCGACCGGGCGAGTGGCGGCCGTGGTCAGGTCTAGGCCGTGGGCGGTGGCGAAGTCGTCGTCGTAGACGCTGTTGAGGTAGCGCTGTGGCCCGTCGGGGAAGACGGTGGCGACGACGGCTCCGGGGTGTACCCGTGCGGCCCATGCGGCGACGAGGGCGACCGCGCCGGTGCTCCAGCCGCCGCTGACGAAGTTGCCGGTGGCGAGCCGGCGGCAGGCGTCGGCGGACTCGGCCGGGCCGACCCAGTGCACCTCGTCGAAGGCGTCGTAGGCGACATTGCGGGGATGGATGCTGCTGCCGAGGCCGCGCATCAGCCGGGCCCTGGCGGGCTGGCCGAAGATCGTCGAGCCGGTGGCGTCCACCCCGATCAGCCGCAGCCGCGGCCAGTGGCGGCGCAGCGGGCCGATGATGCCCGCGCTGTGGCCGCCGGTGCCGACGCTGCACACCAGGACGTCGAGATGGTCGAGTTCGGCGGCCATTTCGGCGGCGAGGGAGGCGTAACCGGCGACATTGTCGGGGTTGTTGTACTGGTCGGGCCAGTAGGCGCCGGGCAGTTCGGCGAGCAGCTGCCGCAGCCGGGCGAGCCGGGCGGCCTGCCAGCCGCCCTCGGCTGCCGGGCGGTCGACGAGTTCGAGCCGGACCCCGTGGGTCCGCAGCAGCCGGCGCATGGACGGCTCCAGCTCGGCGTCGCCGACCAGCACGACCGGATGGCCGAGCGCCTGGCCCGCGAAGGCCAGACCGATGCCGAGCGTGCCGGAGGTGGACTCCACGACGGGGGCGCCGGGCCGCAGTTGGCCGCGTTCCCGGGCGCCGAGCAGCATGGACACCGCGGCCCGTGCCTTCATACCGCCCGCGCCGAGCCCTTCGAGCTTGGCCCAGAAGCCGGGGTGCGGGGAGGGGAGGTCGGCGGTGACCCGGGCGAGCGGGGTGCGGCCGAACAGGCCGAGGAGTTCGCGGTTGCCGGTGGGTTGCCGGATGGCCGTGGTCACCGGGCGGCTCCCTCGGCGCCGTAACGGTGGACGATGCCCGGCCCGCCGTCGAGCCAGAAGAACGGGTACGGCTCCGCACACACCGCGCTCACCCCGGCGCCGAGGAATCGCGGCAGCACCGCGCTGCCCGTCTGGGCGAACATCACCAGGGGCTTTCCGTGGCGCAGTGCGTGCGCCCGCAGCGGTTCGAAGCTGCCGTTGCCGAGCGTCATCCCGGAGGCGAGCACCGCATCGCAGTGCGCCAACTCGGCGAGCGCATCGGTGCGGACCGGCTCGCCCCACTCCGTCGTGCCCCCCTTGAGGTCGCAGGGCACATACGTCAGACCGCGCTCACGGAGCGCTTCCAGCAGCGAGTTGACCACGCCGACCACCAGTACCCGGGCGCCCGGCGCGGCATCGACCAGTCCGGCGACGGCGCGTGCCCTGGCGCGGGACTTTCGCAGGGACGACCCGGCCGGCAGCGACCAGGACCGGGCGCCGTTCGCGGGGGTGTGCGGGAGGACATGCATCAGATAGGTGTCGAGTGCGGCCACCCGCACCGGGCGCAGTTCGTGCGCCATCAGGCGGGCCAGGTCCGCGCCGACGCAGTCCTCGATGGCGGCGTCCGGCAGCTCACCGGGCTCCACCGCGCAGGAGCCGACCGCGGCGGCCAGCCGCAGGCTCAGCACTTCATTGCGGTATCCGCCGCTGCGGCCCTCGTGGCGTACGGCCTGCCGGGTGCTGAAGGCGACGGCGACCCGCTGGGTACGCGGGTCGGGCCCGAAGTCGCCGCCGAGGACACGGGCCACGAGGTCGTCGTACGAGGCGGCGGTGGCCGGGTGGTGGGTGGTGGGAGTGGTCACCGGTTCACCACCCGGGGACGCAGTTCGGACAGCAGCGCTTCGACGCACCGGCGGGCGTCCGGCCCCTCGGCGTCGCCGGCCATGACATGGCCCAGGTACTCGTTGTTGCTGCCGGCCGCCTTGACCGCCGTACCGGGCTCGGCGAGCCGGAGTTCGAGCACTCCGGGCGCCTTGCGCGCGAGATCCGCGCCATCGATCTCCTCCAGTACACCGGTGGCTTGCGGGACGAGGAATCCGATGGCGGCGCTGCGCAGCCCGGTGTCACGTATGCGCAGGTCGGGCCGGTGTCCCAGGGCCACGTCGACCGCGGCGGCGGCGATGTCGACGCCGGTGACATGGCGGATCAGTTCGGTGATGCGGTTGCCCGCGGGGCGGGGGTTGACCTCGATCAGCCGCGGTCCGTCGGGCGTCAGCTTGAGCTCCGTGTGCGCCACGACGCCGTCCAGTCCGAGCGCCTCGATGGCCTGCCGGGCCATCTCCCCGGCCGCCGCCGTATCGGCCGCCGGGAGCGCCGCGGGGAACATGTGGCCGGTCTCGATGAAGGCCGGTGCCCCGCCGATGCTCTTGTCGGTCACCCCGACCACCTGGGTGCTCCCGTCGAACGTCACGGTCTCGACGCTGACTTCGGGGCCGTGGAGCAGCTCTTCGAGGAGAACCACCGGCGCCCGGCGCTGACCGCGGGCGTTGACCGGAAAGCCCTCGACGGCGCGGTAGGCGCGGGCCAGCTCCGCTGCGTCGTCGACGCGCCGTACGAACATCCCCGCGCACAGGTCGACGGGCTTGAGCACCAGCGGATAGCCGATCTCGGCCGCCGCGGCGGCGGCCTCCGAGCGGTCCGCGCAGACCGCGAAGCGGGGCCCGGGGAGCCCGGCGGCGGCGAGGACCTGCCGGGTCGCGTCCTTGCGGCAGGCGTTCTCGACCGCTTCGGGCGCCGGGCCGGGCAGTCCGAGGCGGCCGGCGATCCGCGCGGCGGTCGGGAGGTAGTAGTCGCAGGAGGTGATCACGCCGTCGAAGCCGAGCGCGGAGTGCAGTTGCTCGGCGTACGGCAGCAGGGTGTCGAGGTCATTGGTGTCGGCGGTCAGCACATTGCGGGCGCCGAGCAGCGGGTGAGCGGCACCCTCGGGCGCGGAGCGCAGGTAGTGGTGCAGATCGCGGGTGAGAAAGCTGAACTCGTGTCCGCCCTCACGGATCGCGCGGGGGAGCAGCCTGCTCATCGCTCCGACCCAGCTCTCGACCATCAGCAGATGAGCCACGGTGTCCCTTCCTCGCAGGTTCTTCGGGCGTTGTTGCGGCGGTACTTGACCGAGCGGCGCCCCCTTGGCGAGGGCCGGCCGCTTGACCGAGCCACACTGTAAACGATAATCATTTTCATCACCAACCTGTGGCGCCCTCGCCGCACTCCCGAATGCGAGACCAGTGATTCCTGCCGTACGCCGCACGGGCCTGCTCTGCGCCCTCACGGCCACCGCCGCCCTGCTCCCGGCCGCCCCCGCTCCCGCCACTCCCCCACCACCGGCGCTCCGCTTCGGCGCCTGCCCGGACTCCGTGCCATCGCCGCCCGCACCCGAACGCGTCGAGTGCGGCCGCCTGCGCGTCCCGCTGGACCGGAGCGACCCGCACGGCAAGCACCTCGACATCGCCGTATCGCGGGTCCGTGCCTCCGGGCCGGCCTCCGAGCGGCGTGGCGTCCTGCTGGTCAACCCGGGCGGGCCCGGCGGATCCGGCCTCCCGTATGCCGTGACCAAGCGCGCCAAACTGCCGGAGAAGGTGCGGCGTTCGTACGACGTGATCGGCTTCGACCCGCGCGGTACCGGTGCGAGCGCGCCCGCGGACTGCGGCCCGATGGGCGGCCTCTTCGACAGCCCGGGGCAGGACCCGGTGCCGACGGGACGGAAGGCCGAGCGGGCCTATCTCGACGGGCTGCGGCGGACCGCCGACGACTGCGCCCGGCACGTCAAGGACGCCCTGCCGCATCTGTCGACCACCGAGACCGCCCGGGACATGGACGCCATACGGGAGGCGCTCGGCGAGCGCCGGATCGGCTATCTCGGCGTCTCCTACGGCAGCTATCTCGGGGCCGCCTACGCCGCCCAATTCCCGCAGCGGGTGGGCCAGATGGTGCTGGACAGCGTCGTCGGCCCCGAGGAGTGGTACGACTTCGACCTGCTCCAGAGCCGGGAACTGCTGCGCCAGCGGGCGGTGTTCTTCGCCTGGGCGGCCCGGCACCAGCAGCGCTTCGGGCTCGGTGCCGACGCAGCGGCGGTCCGTACCGCGTACCAGCGGGTGCGGGACGGTCTCGCCGAGCGCCCCGTGGACGGCTTCGGCGCCGCGGAGTTCGACCGCGCCGTCTACAAGGCGCTGGGCCGCACCGAACGCTGGGCGGGCCTCGCCGACGGCCTGCGGACGTATCTGCGCGACGGTACGACCGGGCCGCTGCGCCCGGAAGAGCCCTTCGACGGCCCCGCGTCACGCACCTTCGAAGCCGCCAACCGCACGGTCAAATGCGCGGACGGACCGGCGCCCTCACCCACCCGCGTCCTCGCCGACATCCGGCGGATGCGGCAGCTCGACCCGCAGCCGGTGCTCACCGGGATGGAAGCCTCGGTGTGCGCCTACTGGCACCACCGTCCCGCGCACAGTACGCCGCTCGGCAGCCCGCACGCCCCACCGGTCCTGCTGATCGCGTCCGAGCACGACCCCGTTACCCCCATCGAAGGCGCCCGCGCCCTACAGCGCCGACTGCCCGGCTCGCGTCTGGTCTCCCTCCACGACGACTACTCACACGGGGTGTTCGCCAGCCGGCGCAACGACTGTGTGGACGACACGGCCGCGGCCTATCTGACCGACGGCACGGTGCCCCGCGCCGATGTCCACTGCACGGGGCCCGGACTGCCCACCCCGTGAGCCGCGTGGCATGAGCGCAGCAGCCGGCCCGGCCCCTACATCGGGGGCCGGGCCGACGCCGCTATCCGCCCGCTCACCCTCCGGGTGCCGGGGCACCGCACCCCGCGCTACGTCCTCCCCGGGGCCACGGCCTCCAGCTCGTCGACACTGCCCGCCATGACCGTCGGGAGGTGCTCGGTGAGATGCTCGACCGGCCAGTCCCACCAGGCCAGTGCCAGCAGGCGGGCGATGTCCGCATCGTCGAGCCGGCGGCGGATCAGCCGGGCCGGATTCCCGCCGACGATCCCGTAGTCCGGGACGTCATCGACGACCACGGCCCCGGACGCGATCACCGCGCCGTGCCCGATACGGACGCCCGGCATCACCATGGCGCGGTATCCGAACCAGACATCGTTGCCGACCACCGTGTCCCCGCGGCCGGGCAGGCCGGTGATCAGCCCGAAGTGTTCGGCCCAGGAGCCGCCCATGATGGGGAACGGGAAGGTGGAGGGGCCGTCCATACGGTGATTGGCACCGTTCATCAGGAACCGCACCCCCTCACCCAGCGCACAGAACTTCCCGATGACCAGCTTCTCCGGCCCGTAGTGATAGAGCACATTGCGGGTCTCGAACGCCGTCGGATCGTCCGGGTCGTCGTAGTAGGAGAACTCCCCGACCTCGATCAGCGGCGAGGTCACCAGGGGTTTCAGCAGCACCACACGCGGCTGGTCGGGCATCGGGTGCACCGCGGTCGGATCAGCGGGAACAGCAGGCATGGCGCCTCGGCTTTCTCTCACACCACGGGGACCGGACCGTCCCATGATCGCAATGTGTTCCGTGCCCCTTCCACCGGTTTTCGCCCTACGACCGGCGGCGAGGCTTGCCGCGCCGAGCGGCCTTGGGCCCGCCGGAACCGCTCCGTGCGCCCTTGCCTCCCGACTTCCCGGCCGTCTTGCCCGCGGTCTTGCCCGCCGCGGGCTTCCGCCGGGCGCCGCCCGCCTCGGGGCGCTTGGCCTTCGCCTGCGCCTGCGCCGGGGCCTGTGAGCGTCCCCGGGTGCTGTTCACGGTCCGCCCTCGGACGATCCCGATGAAGTCCTCCACCAGGTCGGTGGTCTCTTCCTGCGGCCAGGACAGTGCGACGCGCGACGCGGGGGCGTCCGAGACCGGCCGGTAGGTGAGGTCCTTGCGGTGGTGCAGACGGGCGAGTGACTGCGGGACCACCAGGAGTCCCACCCCCGCGGCCACCAGCTCGATCGCGTCCCCGGTCGTGGCGGGACGCTCGTTCGCAGGAAGTCCCGGCCGGCTCTCCCATTCGAGGGTGTCGTCGAGCGGATGCAGCACGATCTCATCGGCCAGATCCTCGGCGGCCACCTCGTCGACCGCCGTCACCAGGTGATCCTTCGGCACCACGACCACGGTCGTCTCGGTGTAGAGGGGAATCGCGGCGAGATCCGTACGGTCGACCGGCAGCCGTACGAAACCCGCGTCGGCGCCACCGTCCCGCAGCAGCGCACAGGCGTCGGCGGCGGGCACCGGGATCAGGGTCAGGGGGACGTCGGGCAGCCGCTCGTTCCAGATCCGCACCCATTTCGTGGGCGTCACTCCGGGGACATAGGCGAGCCGGAACGACGGGGATGCATCCGAGCTTGTCACGCCGCCAGGTTACCGGTCGTGGTCAGAGGTAGCGCACATGCTCGATACCCTTGACAGCATGAAGTCGCACCAGACCCCTCAGACGATGAAGCCCGCGACCGCGGCGAAGAAGCTGGGGGTGTACCTAGAGGCCACCCCCGCCGAGTTCCAGGAGGGCGTCGTCTCGCGCACCGAGTTGAACGCGCTGCAGACCGATCCGCCCGAGTGGCTGGTGGAACTGCGCCGCAATGGCCCGCACCCCCGACCGGTGGTCGCGGCCAAGCTCGGCGTCTCCATCTCCGGTCTCGCACGTGCCGGCGTCACGGAAGCACTCACCACGGAGCAGATCGACGCGCTCAAGCAGGAGAACCCCGAGTGGCTCCAGCAGGAGCGCGCCACCCAGGCCGAGGTCCGTAAGGAAGCGGCCCGGATCAAGGAGAAGAAGGCGGAGCGAGCCGAGCAGCCGGGCCGCCCGCGCTCCTGACCTCTGCCCCTGAACGATGCCGGCCATGGGCGTACGGGGACCTCCCCGTCCGCCCGGCCGGGTCGGCGGCGGACTCCACCGGCATACCGGTAGCCGGCCGTCACGAACACCGCACCCTCAGAGAGACCGGCTACTCGAAGCGTGCGGGGTCCCCCGCCCCGCGGCGGACGATCTCAACGCCGTCGCCGGAGAAGTCGATGACCGTGGTCGGCTCGGTGCCGCAGTCGCCCGAGTCGATCACGGCGTCCACGACGTGGTCCAGCCGCTCCTTGATCTCCCATCCCTGCGTCATCGGCTCCTCCTCGTCGGGCAGCAGCAGGGTGCTGGAGAGCAGCGGCTCCCCGATTTCGGCAAGCAGGGCCTGGGTGACGACATGGTCCGGGATCCGGACGCCGACCGTCTTCTTCTTCGGGTGCAGCAGCTGGCGCGGCACCTCCTTCGTCGCGGGAAGGATGAAGGTGTAACTGCCGGGTGTGGCTGCCTTGATCGCGCGGAACACATCATTGTCGACGTGCACGAACTGGCCCAGCTGCGAGAAGTTCTGGCACACGAGGGTGAAGTGGTGACGGTCGTCAAGGTTCCGGATCGACCGGATCCGGTCGATGCCGCTGCGACTGCCCAGCTGGCACCCCAGCGCGAAGCAGGAGTCCGTCGGGTATGCGATGAGCGCGCCGGAGCGGATGCTGTCGGCCACATTGCTGATGGTGCGCCGCTGAGGATTCTCGGGGTGTACGTCGAAATACTTCGCCATCCGTCGAGCGTACGTGATCAGGACTCTTGCGCCGGGACGGCCGGACGGCCGGAAGACGTAGCCCCGTGGAGGGCGGCCCGACCGAGCGTCCTCGCGGCCGCCACGTCCAGCCGGGTCGCCGCGCTCACCCGAGCAGCAGCCGGGCGATCCCGATCTGCACCTGATCCAACTCGTCCTCCCCGTCCTCGATATTCCACAACAGGTTCTGCAGCGCCCGCCCCAGCGTCCATGCCACCGCCCGCTGCCGGTCGAGGCCCAACGCCTCGGTGAGCAGGTCGAAGCGGTAGCGCACCTCGGACGGCTGGAAGTTGTTGTCGAGCGCGGGCATCAGCTCGAAGCCCGGGTCGCCGGCCAGCGGCTTGGGATCGATGGCGAGCCAGGGCTCCCGTTCCGCGGCGAGGATGTTGTCGTAGTGCAGATCCCAGTGCAGCAGCCGGTCGCCGGGCTCGTCCACGACCTCGCGTACGGCCGCCGCACAGCTCTTCAGGAGCGCACGCTCCGCCGGGTCCGCGACCTTCCGCACGGCCTCCGGCACCGTGTCGAGCATCTCCCACGCGATGTCGCCCAACTGCCGCAGACCGGCCGGCGCGGGCACGGCGCTGAGCCTGGCCAGCAGTCCGGCGAGGATCCGCGTGGCCTCGCGGGAGTCGTCCAACGTCGACAAGTGCCGGTTCTCATCGAGGCGTTCGAGCAGCAGCGTGTTGGTCTCCGCATCGTGGTCGAGCAGCCGCACCACACCATCGCCGCCCCACACGCGGAGCGCGACCGGCTCACCTTCGCTCTCCTCGTCGAGCAGCTGCATCTTCAGCGCCGCCGACGTCCCATCGGTCCGCTCGACGGGCAGCACAAGCGCCGCCATCCCACACCGGGCGGGCCCGGTCACCTTCAGCCCCCACCGGTCGAGAAACCCCGTGGCCCGCTCCGGCAACGCCGCGATGAACTCACGCCCCGCCGCCCCGTTGTACCGACTCTGACTGACGACAAGCTCCTCCGGAATCTCCATCACGCGCTCGATCCTAGGGACGCGCCCACCTCGGCTCATACGGAATTTCCACCGGGTGGCAGGTGCCCTCCCCGCGCCCCACTCCGGGCCCGTTATGCATCAGACCCGTCTACGCCCCACGCTCGACAAGCAAATGCCGGGGCCCGCGCAGCACCGGGCTGCGGCGGTACGGAGGCGGGTCCTCGGTCAAGCGGGGGGCGTCGAGGTGCTGGAGGAGTGCGTTGAGGGCGATCTGGGCCTCCAGGCGGGCGAGGGGGGCGCCGAAGCAGCTGTGGATGCCGCTGCCGAAGCCGAGGTGCAAGTTGTCCCCGCGGTCCGGGTCGAAGCGGTCGGGGTCGTGGAACCGTTCGGGGTCGCGGTTGCCGGCGGCGAGCATGAGGATGAGGGGGACGCCCTTGGGGATGGTGATTCCCGCGACCTCGATGTCGGCGAGTGGGGTGCGCTGCGGGAGCATCTGGACGGGCGGCTCGTAGCGCAGCAGTTCCTCCACGGCCCGGGGCATCAGGGACGGGTCGCTGCGCAGTCGTGCCAGCTGATCGGGGTGGCGCAGCAGGGTGAGCATGCCATTGGTGATCAGGTTGACCGTGGTCTCATGGCCGGCGATCAGCAGCAGCACGGACGTGGTCATGATTTCGAGCTGGGTGAGCTGCCCGTCGGTGCTGTCTCCGCCGACGAACGCGGACAGCATGTCGTCGGACGGGCGGTCGCGCCGCTTCTCGGCGAGCCCTCCCAGATAGAGCGCCATCGTCTTCCGGGCCTCGGTGGCAGCGCGTTGGCGCTCCACGGGGTCCTCATCGGGACCGGGGGCGATACCGGCGACGATCGCGTCCGACCACTGGCGGAACCGCGGCTCGTCCTCGATCGGTACGCCCAGGAGGCGGCAGATCACGGTGACGGGCAGCGGGTAGGCGAAGTCGTCGACGACATCGATCCGGTCCTTGTCCCGCAGGCCGGTGAGGAGGTCCTTGACGATGCGGGTGATCTCACCGTGCATGGCGTCGATCCGGCCGGGCGTGTGGGGCGGGCCGAAGGACCGCATCGCCAGGCCCCGCAGCCGGTGGTGTTCGGGGTCGTCGAGCCCGATAAAGGCAGGCGGGAGACCTTCGGTGCCGCCCTCGGTCTCGTCCGGCACGGTGCGGTTACGGCGGTCCGAGCTGATCCGTGGATCGTGCAGCAGAGCCTCGATCTCGTGGTAGGTCCCGACCAGGTAACTGCCGTCCTCCTGCCGTGCCACCCGGCTCTCGCGGAGTTCGGCGTAGAGCGGATAGGGGTCGGCACGGTGGGCGTAGTCGGTGATCCGCTGGAACAGGGTGTCCGAAGCCATGCGCGGGGGCTCCTCATCGCTATGGAGTGGCGGTGGTCTCAGTGGGCCGGGTGCACCACCGTCAGGCGCCGGTCCGGCAGATGACCGGTGAGGGCGACGGTCGGACCGTGCGAGAGCATCTTCGGGTCCGGTACGTCGGAGGGGACGGGGGCCGGGGACTCGATCCGGTCGGCGGCTCCCGGGGCGGGCGGAAAGGGCGCGGCCGTCTCGATCAGCCGCTCGTAGTACTCCAGTGACTTGGCCTGGTTCACGCTCACGGCCGCGGTGACCCGCCCCCGGTAGCCATAGACGGCGACCAGCCGGGCGTCCTTGAGCGAGCCCTGCGCGATGACCACCTGGTCGGAGAAGGTGGGCACACCCACGGACTTGATGTTGAGGCCGAACTGGCTGGACCAGAAAGCCGGTACGGACAGATGCGGGATTCTGCGCGGCCCCGGATTGACCATGTTGTGGGCCGCCACCTCCGCCTGCGCGACCGCATTGCCCCAGTGCTCCAGGGAGAGCAGCTGGTACTCGAAGAGCGGGTGCGGGAACCGGGCGACATCACCGGCGGCGAAGACGTCGTCGGTGACGATCCCGTACATGTTGAAGGCGCGGCACCCCGCGTCACAGGTCACCCCGCGGGGGCCAGCGGCGAGCCCCGATTCCGCCAGCCACTCGGTGTTGCGGACCGCGCCCAGGGCGACCACGGCCACATCGGCATCGATCCGTGTGCCGTCGGAGAACTGGGCGCCGGTGAGCCGGCCGTTGCCCTCCAGGGCGGTGACCGTCACTCCGCAGCGCAGGTCGACTCCGTGTGCGCGCTGCAACTTCGCGGCCAGCGCCCCCAGCGTGCCGCCGAGCGCGCCGACGAGGGGCGCCGGTCCCCGCTCCGCCACCGTCACCGCCAGACCGCGCTCCCGGCAGGCGGAGGCGATTTCCGAACCGGTGAAACCGGCTCCGATGACCAGGACCCGCCGCGGTCCGGCGTCGAGGCGTTCGGCCAGGCGGCGCGCCTCGTCGCTGGTGCGCAGGGTGAACACCCCGTCCAAGGCGGCCTCGGCCGGGTTCGGCCAGGGCCGGGCCCGGGTTCCGGTGGCGATCAGCAGCCGGTCGAAGGGCACTTCCGCGCCATCGGCGAGCAGTACCCGCTTCTCGATCGGATCGACCCCGACGGCACGCACTCCGAGTCTCCACTGCGCGTCCAGGTCACCACGCTGCGGCAGTCCCGTCTGGCCCGCGGACACCATCCCGAGCAGCACCTGTTTGGACAGTGGCGGACGGTCGTACGGGGGCTGCGGTTCGTCCCCGATCAGGGTCAGCGAGCCACTGAAGCCCTCTTTCCTGAGCTGCTCGGCGGCCCGTAGCCCGGCGAGTGACGCGCCGACGATGACGATCCGGCCGTCGCATGGTTCATCGCGCACCGGCGCCCGCCTCCTCACCCACGAGAATGGCCTGCACCGGGCAGGCCGCCGCGGCCCGGCGCACCCGCTCCAGTTGCCCGTCCGGAACGACCGGGTGGTACAGCAGGGACTCCTCGCCATGCAGCATGAACACCTCGGGGGCGAGGAACGCGCACTGCGCATAGCCCTGACAGCGGTTGAGATCTACGACGACGTTCACCCGAGTCACTTCTCCCATCCGCCCGCCGGCACAGCCGTACGTCTCCGTCCTACTAGCGGTGGCGGCGCGGCGCAGATCATGCTCGGCCATCGGAGGGGTTACGCGGGGTGAGGGGAGACGGTGAGCGGTGGTGATGGGTGGCGATGGTGACCGGGTACGTCGTAGCCGTCCCCTCGCAGGCCCTCAGGCCCTCAGGCTCCATGGAGGGTTCACTTCCTCCACACAAGTCATCTGGCGCCACAGCCGTACGTATCCCACTACCGGAGAGGTGGTTCCCCTCCCCCGGCGGGCGACTGGTGGCTGACTCCGGCTGCGAGTCCACCGCCGGAAAGCCTCAAAGGAGTGACATGCGGACAGAGTTCAGGTCCACGGCGCGCGCTCCACGGGGCCGGGGGCAAGTCCCGTATGGCTCATTCACCGCTCAATTCTTGACTGACACAGACTGCTTGCATGGGCCGCGAACTCCCCATACTTGTAAGGCAGTTGACCCGTGGAGCCGAGCATCTGCACCAGGTCCCCGAGGATAAGAGCGCCCGACTCTGGGTTAATTGCGGAGAGAGATGAGTAACATCCAGCCAACCGTAGATCGATCAGGCGATAGAGAGCGGGCTGTGTCATGTCAGACTCGGAATTCGCTGCACAGGTAGCTGCCAAACTGGAGAGCATCGCGAAGGAGATCGACGAGCTGCAGAAGCTCAAGGTGAAGCTGGAGGACCTCCAGAAGCATCTCGGAAACGCTCCCCGGAAGGCAGCCGTCGCACCGCAGGTGGCAGAGCCGGAACCCGCGGTGACGAAACCGGTGACGGTCCCCCCGGCGCGGCGGGCGCAGGCCACCGCGCCGAAGGCCAAGCCGGCCACGAAGACCCCGGCCAAGGCGGCAAAGAGCACCAGCGCGAAGAAGAAGCCGCGGAAGAGCAACAAGACGGCGGCCCGGTCCACCACGGGGCGGCGGAACTCCACCCGCGCCGACCGGGTTCTCGGACTCCTTGACGAGCAGCCGCGTACGGTCGCGGAGATGACGAAGCTGCTGGCGGAGCAGCACCCGGACCACTCCGCACCGGAGACCGCGGTACGCAACACCCTGGAGACCTCGCTCGTCGCCAAGGGCCTGGCACACCGCAGCAAGCAGGGCAGGACCGTCTTCTACTCACGCCCCGCGGCGGGTCCCGAAGCCCAGAAGACCGAGAAGACCGAGCCGGCCACCGCCAAGGAGGAGGCCGCGTCCACCCCTGCCTGACGGGTAGGTCGTCCGGTACTCGGCGACACCGTCGGCCTCTGCCTCATGGTGGGTCTCGCCGACGGTGCGCCGAGCCGGACCCCGTTCCGGGACGAGGTCTCCGGCCCGGGCGGGCTCTGATGCGTGCGGTCGCCGCCGTCGGAACCACACCGCCGTAGTGCGATCGGCCACCTCGCCTGTAGAGTCGGGGCGCACTGGTCCACCCCGGCGATCATGGGTCCGAGCTGCGGAAACGACGCAGATCGGCCCGCGCTCACCGGGCCGGAAAGAGCCGTCCGGCGGGCCGGTGCACGGTCGCGTCCCCATGGACGGCAGGCCATCCCAGCCGCAGTCCGGACGCTGTCGGTGAGGGCAGTTACGGGGGGTGAATCGGCCCAGTCTTGACGAACTGGCCCCGCCCGATCTTGACTGCGAGGGTCCCACCCCTGCCAGGGCCCCCACCAGGGTATTGGCCTACTCACCGAAGGTCACGAAACATGACGGTTGACGTCTCCGCCGCCACCGAAGTCGGGCAGTTCCTGCTCGGCGACTCCTTTGCTTGTCTGGCCGGCCGTTCGGCATGGCGCCAAGGTGGCATCACACATCGCCACTACACATGGTTCGGGGATGACACCGCGGCCGAGCAGATGGCGGAGGATCTGGAGGCGTATGTGGCGGCGGTGGACTGGGCCGCCAAACCCTTCACGAGCTTTGTGGCCACGTTCTCCGGCCCGCTGAATGTGTCGGAGATCGAGTTCGAGCAGCTGCTGTGGCAGCAGTTGCAGGCGGTGCACGACCACGACAGCCGTACGCACTCCTGGGCCGAGGGCTACGACCGCGACCCGTCGTCCGGTGCCTTCGCGTACAGCGTCGCCGGGCACCCGTTCTTCGTGATCGGACTGCACGAAACGCACCGCCGCGTCGGCCGCCGCCCACCGTTCCCGATGCTCGCCTTCAACTCCCACCACCAGTTCGACCGGATAAAGGCCGCCGGGCTGTGGGACCGGCTGGCCGAGAAGATCCGCAAGCAGGACATCGAGCTGCAGGGAAATATCAACCCCAATCTCCTGGAGTACGGGGAGCTGTCCGAGGCCCGGCGCTACTCGGGCCGCCCCAAGCCGGCCGACTGGGCCTGCCCCTTCTCCGCCCGGGGCTGAGCCCGCCGGCTGTCGGCCGGGAGCGACACCCCGAGCTCCCGCGCGCATCCGCCGCCTCCCTTGGATCAGGCGGGCGGCGGTGTCGCTAGCGGGAGCCCCTGAGACGAGCCGCATAGCCCTCGCCAACGGCGGGGGCACAGCGCCCCAGCCGATGGCCCGGAGGCCGTCAGGTGGCCCTTGCCTCCGCCCCGGTGCCCAGCCGGGCGAGCTGGCGGTCGTGCAGGCGGCTCAGGAGCAGGAGTGAGACGACCGCTCCGAGCAGGGCGCAGGCCATGTCCCATTGGGTGTCCCACTGGTCCCCCTGGGTGGCGAGGAAGGCATCGGCCGCGGAGCCACCGGCCAGCGCCGCCCACCACTCGATCATCTCGAAGAACGCGCTGAAGGCCAGGCAGGCGCACACCGTCAGCGGGGCCAGCCAGCGGCTGCCGCGCAACGGGGAGGTCCGGACCAGCAGTTCGCGCACCAGGATGGCGGGCACAAAGCCCTGCATGAGATGCCCGAAGCGGTCGTAGGGATTACGGGAGAGGTCCAGCGCGTCCTGCAGCCAGTGCCCCGCCGGGACCTCGGCGTAGGTGTAGTGGCCGCCGACGATCAGCACCAGGGCGTGCGCGGCGAGCAGACAGCACAGCAGCGGGCTGAGCGGGAAGCGCTTCCGCACCGCGATCAGCACCGGCACGCCGACGATCACCCAGCAGGTCTCCATCAGCCAGGTGGGCCGGTCGTGCGGCTGGAGGCCCGAGAGGGCCAGGGCGAGGAGCACCGCCGCGAGCAGAACCGGCGGCAGGGTGCGGGGAACGGTCATGGCCTTCATGGATCAGCCTCGGAAGGGTCGGGTACAGGTCGGCGGGCACCACCACGTGGCGGGCGGCCGGGTCGCCGTGGGGCGCCGGTGCCGGCCGGCACCGGCACGGGCGCACCACCGTGGACGCGGACGCGTGTCCCGCCGCGCACGTTCATCCGCTTCAGCGTCGTGCCGCAGCAGAGCACTGTCATGAGTACCGCTACTCAGATCCATCCGCGCCGGTGGGCCGGGGCAGGACACCGACGGGCCGGGGCAGGACGGCCCGCCCTCAGGCCGACGATCTCGTGCTCAGGACGCCGGGCCCGCGCTCAGGACACCGTGGCGGTCACCCACGCCCCCTCCTCCCCCTCCGTCGACGGACCGGGCCGCCGCGCCCGCTCGCGTTCCGCCCAGCGCACCACCGCCCCCATCCCCAGCCCGGGCCGGAAACGACCGGTTTCTTCCTGACGCGGTGACACACAAGACGCCAGACAGCCGGCGGTCCGGGCGGCAAGTCCACTTGAGGCTCGCGGGAGTGGGCCAATTCGGCCTTCCGACGGCCAACCTCGGCACTCCCGGCCCCGGTTCGGCCGAACCAGTACTGACGTGCACATGGCGCGTATACGATCGAAAACACCCCCTACACGAAGGACTCCCCCATGAAGAAGACATCCGCGAAAGACAACTCCGCCCGCAGAGTCACCTGGCGCATGCTGCTCGCGCTGGGCGGGATGGCCGCGTTAGCCGTACCGGGTGCGAGCCCCGCCGCGGCGGCACCGCGCAGCGCGGAGGACGGCGACCGCACGGGCCGGTGCGTCATGGTGTATTTCGACCTCGGTGAGACATTGGTGCACACCGCCGAGGACAAGAGCGTGAGCTACCTGCCGGGAGCGGCCGCGTATCTGCGTGCGCTGCGTGCCCGGCACATTCCCGTCGGCCTGATCACCAACGTGCCGCCCTCCTGGGGCTCCACCGACGCGGAGCGTGCGGCGGAGCTGAAGAAGGTGATCGACGAGGACTGGACGGGCAGCACTCCGTTCGCCTGGTCGGACTTCGGCGACCGGATCTTCACCCCGCGGACCGAGGCGGAGCGGAAGCCCGCCCCCGCGCTCTGGAAGCGCGCCAAAAAGGCCGCGGGCCACTGCCGGGTGGTCTATGAGGCGGAGACGACGGACGAGGTACAGATGGGCCGCTCCCTCGGGTACGTCTCCTACCAGGTGGCCCGGCCCGGGTGGCCCGCGTACCTGCCGGTGCGGCTGATCACCGCCCTGTCCCATCTGCCGTACGGGAACGGGACGTCCCCCAAGGGGCGTTGAGGGCTTCAGGCTACCGACCGCCGGCTCCGCCCCGTACACATGGCGGGACGGACCGGCGGTCACGGTCACCGTGCCGCCGTCGCCCTGCCGTAGCCCTCCAGCCGGTCCGCCAGCTCAACCGGGCGGGACAGCATCGGGAAATGTCCGCCCGCCATCTCGTCGGGCACCACCCCCAGGCGCTCCGCCGCCACCGCACGCAGAAACGGTGCCGGGAAGAGACGATCCTGACGGCACAGCAGAAACCGGGTCGCCACCTCTGGCCAGGCCGCCATCGGCCATGGCCGCGCGGCAGGCTTCTCGGACTGCCGCCGCCAGCGGGCCGCCGCCTCCGCGGCCAGGTCCGGCGGCAGATCCTGGAAGAACGGGTCCGCGGCGGAGCCCGGCACCGCGGCCTCCGGCACACCCTCCGCACCCGTGCCCTTGCCCGCCTTCTGAGCGGCCCGCCCGGCTCGTCGGACCTGTGCGTCCGGGTGCCCGGTCGCCGCCCACCACTCGTCCGGCGCCTCCCCCGGCAGCGGCACCATCGCCGCCACCAGCACCAGCAGATCCACCGGTACCCGCGCACAGACCAAGGGCGCCGTGAACCCGGCGAACGAATGCGCCACGAGCGTCAGCCGGCGTCGCCCCGCAACAGCGGCGACCACCGCGTCCGCGTACTCCTCCAGCCCCGCCGCGTCGTCCTCGCACGGCAGATCCACACTCACCACCTCATACCCCCGCGCCCGCAGCTCCGCCGCCGGCAGATGCCAGTGCCAGGAGCCGCACGCGGCGCCGGGAATCAACACAAAGGTCGTCGTCATGGACCGCGGCTCCGATTCTTCAGGCACGGCTCAGACCGGCTGGGCGCCCCGGCAGATCGTGCACACGATGCGGCGGGCCATCTCCGGCATGGTGCTCTGGCCCACGCCCTGTACGCGCACCACGGTCTGCGGGGCGGACTGGGCATGCTGGTGGCACAGCGCGGCACCGCAGTTCCGGCAGATCGCCACCGCGGCGGTGGTGGCATGGTCCGACGTGCAGTCGTAGCAGTTCATGGAGCCATTCCGATCTCGTGAGGTGGGCCGGCGCGGGCCCCACGGCAATGTACGTCGCGGCGCAGCACGGAAGCCGGAAGCACATGCCGGGTCGGGGGCGGGCTCACCTGGCCGCCCCAAGGAAGACCTCTCCCCACCGGGGAAGGGGGACGGCGCCCGTCCGACCGCCGTGGACGGGTGCCGTGGACGGGTGCCGTGGACGGGTGCCGTCCCCTGCACCTACTCTTCCGGCCGATCGCCCCGCCCGGCCGGGCATCCGGGCATCCGGGCATCCGGGCAGGGTCAGTCGACCGGTTCGTGCGGAATGGGCTGGTCGGTGCGGAACCCTGCGGCCTTCTGACCTCCGGTCCGCCCGGTGCCGGCCTGATCGGTGTCGGGAACCGTCTCGTCGGGCCCGTCGTCTTCGCCCTCCGACAGTTCGGGGTCCCAGGGGTCGGGGACCGGGCTGTCGGCATCGGCCTGGTGGCTCGGCAGGTCATGGGGCAGCGGGATGCGGTTCTCGCCGGTCGCGTCATGACGGGTCATCAGTTGACGTGCCTCCTCCATGGGTACGGGGAATGGTCCTGGCCCGGTACCCGGGTTCCGCCACCCCATGCTCGACGCCGGCCGAGAGACACACCACGAGCCGCGCCGGATAAGCCGGCCCGTTCCGGAGACCATCGAGTCCACATTCCGCCGGATCGTGACATCCGTCATATCAATTCGTTACCTACTAACTCGAATAGTAGGTGGCACCCCTGGCGACATGGGAGACTTGTCCGTCTTGAGTCGGGAATTTCGCACACAAGGTGCGTAACCATGCGGCCCACTTGAGGCATTTACCCACTCCGTGAGCAGGTAAGTTCATCTGACGGAGCATCAGCAATTTCATCAGCGCCGAAATCCGCACAGCATGATCATCCGCGCATTGCAAGGACCTCCAGGGCCTACTAAGCGTGGTAGTAGCGGCGTCCATTGCCTTCTTCCACGGCAGCCCGAAGAATGACGAGCCGCAAGGCGTCTTCGCAGCTCAGGCGCGGGGATTGCACAGAGCCAGCCGCGCCGGGGACGCTCCGCAATTACCGAGTGAGGTCACGCATGAGTAAACATCGCAACAAGCGGCGCTACCGGCAGATAACCATCGGCGCGCTCGCCATAGGCGCCGTGGGCGTGCCCTCTGTTGCCATGGCCTGTCTGGACGAGCAGGGGAATGCCGGCGGCCGGCACCACGAGCAGTGGAAGCAAGCATCCTTCGAACACCGGTGGTCGAAGGGCGACGAGGGAGCGAAGCCGGCGGCGAAGACCTCCCCGGCACCCGCCGCGTCCCCGAGCGCTTCGAAGAAGGCCACCGCCAAGGCATCCGGTGCCACGGCCCGCGTGGTGGAACTCGTCAACAGTGAGCGCCGCAAGGCCGACTGCTCACCGGTGACCGTGAACGCAAAGCTGACAAAGGCCGCCCAGGACCACAGCAAGGACATGGCGGACCATCGGAACATGTCGCACACGGGCTCCGACGGCTCGGCCCCCGACGCCCGGATCACGCGGGCCGGTTACAGCTGGAGCTCCTACGGCGAGAACGTCGCCTACGGCTACTCCTCGCCCGAGAGCGTGATGAAGGGCTGGATGTCCAGCCCCGGCCACAAGCGCAACATCCTCGACTGCTCCTTCAAGGAGATCGGCGTCGGCCACGCCCAGCCCGACGACTACTGGACGCAGGACTTCGGCACGGCGCGATAGCGAGCGCCGCCCCCGACAGCACAAGGTCCCCGACCGGATTCCGGTCGGGGACCTTGTGCTGTCGGGCCAGTGGGCCGACGGATCACGCTTGGCGGGATCAACCAGCTCCGCCAGTCCCCTAGCGCGCGGCGAGCCGATCCATCAGGGCGGCGCTGCGCGCCAGCACCTCGCGCTCCTCGCCGGTGAGTTCGAGCTCGATGGCCTGGGCGAGCCAGCCCACCCTGCGCCCGCGCTCCGCCTCAAGAGCGACCTGCCCCGCAGGGGAGAGCTCGACCAGGAACTTGCGGCCGTCCGTGGGATGCGCCCGGCGGTCGACGAGCCCCTGCTCCATGAGCAGCCCGACCGCGCGGGCCATGGACTGGGGCCGTACGCGCTGGTCCGCCGCCAGATCGCTGGTGGTCATGGCCCCGTTGCGATCGAGGGTGCCGAGCACGGAGACGTGGCCGAGCGGGATCCGGTCCTCGTGCTTCACGCGCCGCGTGAGCTTGCCCATCGCGGTACGCAGTTCGGTGGCGACGGCGGCGGGTTCCGGGGTGGTCATACGGCACTTTAACCGGTGACCACCAGCGAAGCCGCGCCGCTCACCTGCACAGACGAACTGAACAGCACAACTGAACAGCATTGCTGTAGAGTCAGCGCCGTCGCGGTACGCGTCAGCGTTGTCGCAGCAGGGCCGCGGCGTACATCAACGCGAAGGAACTCCCATGATTTCCACGGCAGTTGAGTCAACCGTCATTCGGTCCGTCACCGCCCGCAGGGTCCTCGACAGCCGGGGCAACCCCACCGTCGAGGCCGATGTCCTCCTCGCCGACGGATCCCTCGGCCGCGCCGCCGTCCCCTCCGGCGCCTCCACCGGTGCACGGGAAGCCGTGGAGTTGCGTGACGGGGACCCCGGGCGCTGGCACGGCAAGGGCGTCGACCGTGCGGTCGCCCACGTCACCGGCGACCTCGCGTCAGCGGTCGTCGGGCGCGACGCCGACGATCAGGCGGGACTCGACGCCGCGCTCATCGCGCTCGACGGCACGGCCGACAAGTCCCGGCTCGGCGCCAACGCGCTCCTTGGCGTCTCCCTCGCCGCCGCGAAGGCCGCCGCGGCGGCCCACCGCCAGCCGCTCTACCGCTACCTCGGCGGCGCCGACGCCCGCCTTCTCCCGCTGCCGATGATGAACATCGTCAACGGCGGCGCCCACGCCGACAACCCGCTGGACTTCCAGGAGTTCATGATCGCTCCGATCGGCGCGGAGACCTTCGCGGAAGCCGTCCGTATGGGCTCCGAGGTCTTCCATACGCTCCGTCGCGACCTGCTGTCCGCCGGGCATGCCACGGGCGTCGGCGATGAGGGCGGCTTCGCGCCCGCACTCCGTACCGCCGAAGAAGCGCTCGACTTCGTCATCGCGGCCATCGAGCGCACCGGTTACCGGCCCGGCACGGACGTCGGTCTGGTCATGGACCCGGCCTCGTCGGAGTTCTTCCAGGACGGTACGTATGTGTACGCGGGCGAGGGCGTGCGCCGTACGCCCACCGAACACGCCGACTACCTGGCCAAGCTGATCGACGCGTACCCGATCGTCTCCATCGAGGACCCGATGGCCGAGGACGACCTGGACGGCTGGCGGGAGCTGACCGCCCGCGTCGGCGACCGCTGCCAGCTCACCGGCGACGATGTGTTCTGCACCAAGGAGAATCTGCTGCGCGAGGGCATTCGTACCGGTGTCGGCAACTCGGTCCTGGTCAAGGTCAACCAGATCGGCACACTGACCGAAGCCCTCGCCACCGTCGCCACCGCACATCGCGCGGGCTGGACCGTCGTGATGTCGCACCGTTCCGGCGAGACGGAGGACACCACCATCGCGGACCTGGCGGTGGCGACGGGCTGCGGCCAGATCAAGACCGGCTCGCTGTCCCGGTCCGACCGTACCGCGAAGTACAACCAACTCATCAGGATCGAGGAGGAGTTGGGTGTCTCCGCGCGGTACGCGGGCGGAGCGGCGCTGGTCCGTTCCTGACCACGCCAGGGGCACAAGGCGCCTCTGGATGACTTCTGGCTAGAGCAGATCCGTGGCCGAGTCCGCGAGCCGGCGGCGTGCCGCGCGGGCGGCGGGAAGGGCCGCGGCCGCCGCAGCGATGGTGACGGCGACGAGGATGACCAGCAGAAGGATGCCGAGGGCGGGGGGCTGGGCGATGCCGGTCCCCCAGCCGCTGGTGCGGCCCTGGAGGTCGATCAGCCACTGGGAGGCGAGCACGCCGAGAGTCGTGCCGGCCAGCGCGGCGGCCAGGGTGATGAAGGCGGTGGCCGAGACTATGACGGCGGTGATCTGACGTGGTGTCAGACCCACGGCCCGGAGGGCGAGCAGGTCACGGCTGCGGTCGCGGACCCCGGCGCCGACCGTCGTCGCCAGTTCCACGAGCCCGATCAGGGTCAGCACGGCGATCAGCCCGACGCTGACGGCACGGACCGCGGACAGCTGGTCGGCGGGGTTGGGGATCTCGCGTACCTCAAGTCGGCCGGCGGATGCCCTGGTCAGGCCCTCCCGTGCGGAGTCCGGGTCGGCGTCGTGGTGCAGGACCAGCTGGTAGAAGTCCGGGCGGGGCGGTGCGGATGCCTGGGGGGACGGGTCGTCGGTGTCGCCTTCGCGGAGGGTGTCCAGGGTGGTGGAGACGACCCGGCCGGCGTCGGCGGTCTCGATGTTGCGGCCGACGATATGGAGGACATGCGGACGGCCGGCGACGGTCATCCGGACCCAGTCGCCGACCCGGGCGTCCAGGAGGTCCAGCAGGCCCTGTCCGGCCACCGCTTCGTTCGGCCCGTGGGCGGCGCGGCCTTCCACCACGGCGCTGGGATACGGCCGGGTGTCCGTGCCGAGCCCGCGGAGGGTAATCGTCCCGGTCTGACCCGGTACGAGCGCCTGCACCTCGGCGCCGGGGTAGGCGGTCATCTGCCGTTGGGAGCCCAGGAGTTGACGTAGTTCCCGGTCGGGGAGGGTGTCGGAGCGCGCGGTGAGGGCCGCGGGCAGTCCGACGTTCTCGGGGTGTGAGCTGAAGCGGTCCAGGGTGGTCCAGGCTCCGAGCGCGATGGTGATCAGCAGAAGCGGGACGGCCAGCCGCGCCACTGCTGCCGAGGAGCGCAGCGGACGGTGGAAGGCCCCCCGCCAGCCGAGGACCAGCGCCGGTGGGACCCGGAGGCCGAGCGCCCGGCGGGTGAGTGCGGAGGCCCGGCCACCGGCGGCGGTGGCGGCGCGGGCGACGGGCACCGGAGGTACCCGCCCGGCCCGCCATGCCGCCAGGCAGGTCGCCGCGCCGATGAAGGCCACCACTCCGCCGGAGATCACCAGGGTCAGCCAGGCATGCCCGGGAAGCTGTTGCCACAGGGCCATCGCCTCCCCGATCCGGCCGGGGACCAGCGCGCCGAGCACCTGGGTGAGCAGCGCTCCGAGGGCGACGCCCAGCAGCGCGAGGCCCAGGTGGAGGGCGACGAACATCCGCACCACTTGGCCCGGCGTGAAGCCGATGGCCTTGAGGATGGAGATGTCCCGCAGATGGCCGCGGATCCTGGTGCTGATGGCGCCGCCCACCGCCAGGGCGGCGGCGAGCAGCGCGCCGAGTCCGAAGAGGCCGAGCAGCCGGCCGAGGAGCTGATTGTCGCCTTCGGCTTCGGCCTTGGCCTGCCGCCAGGTGGAGACATCGGTGATCTGGTCGGCGCCGAGCCGGGTGACCGCCCGCTGGACGACATAGTCGGTGTCCGCGGGGTCGCCGAGTCGCAGGCCGATGGTGTTGCCGCGCTGGTCGCGGCCCGCGTCGGAGGCGTGGAGGGTGTCGGGGAGCACCCAGGCGACGCCCGGGGTCTCGCCCGCGCGGAAGGCGACCTCGGCGGTGTCGGCGACGCCCACCACGCGCAGATGTGCCGCGAAGCCGCTCAGCGTGAGGGTGTCGCCCGGTTTGGCCCACATGGCGCGGGCCACCGAACTCTCCAGGACGATGCCTTTGGTGGTGCCCGCGTCGGTGTTGTTGTCGAGCCAGCGGCCCGCGGTGATCTGGGGTGCGGCGGTGGCCGGGCGCTTCGCCGTGCCGCGCAGTTCCAGGGTCGCCCTGGCGTCGCCGGGCTGGAGGCTCGCGGTGGTGCGGACCGTACGGAAGGGGCCGGAGGCGGCCCGTACCTCGTCCAGGCCGGCGAGCGATCCGGCGTCGGCGCCGCCTTGGGTGTGGATCCATACGTGGGCGCCGGAGGACTGGGTGAAGGCCCGTTGCCAGGGGTCGGTGGCGTAGGCGAACAGGGCGGTGGCCAGCAGCAGGGAGATGGTGATCCCGGCCGTGGCCAGCGCGGTGAGCACCGCCGCCGGACGGTGTGCCGTCAGATGCGCCTGCGTCCAGCGCGCCGCTGCTCGCACGGGTCAGCCCTGGAGCTTGAGGACATCGGACACACCGGCCGCGGGGCGCTTCGGGGCGTCGCCGAGGTGTGCGTCGTCGACGATCTGGCCGTCGAAGAAGCTGATCACCCGGTCCGCGGCGCTGGCCATCCTGGCGTCATGGGTGACCAGCAGGATCGTCTGGCCGCGCTGGTGGAAGCGGGCGAGCAGGCGCAGCACCTCTCTGGTGCCCTTGCTGTCGAGGCTTCCGGCCGGTTCGTCGGCGAGCAGCAGACTGGGGGTGTTGACCAGGGCGCGGGCGAGGGCGACGCGCTGCTGTTCGCCGCCGGACAGCTCGCCCGGTGTGCTGTGCTCCTTGCCGGTCAGACCCAGCTCGTCGAGCAGCTCGGCCCGGTCGGTGCGGGCCTGCCGGGGGGAGCGGCCGGCGAGCAGTGCGGGGAGTTCGACGTTGTCGGCGACGGTGAGGTTGGAGACAAGGTTGAAGAACTGGAAGACGATGCCGATGTGGTTGCGGCGCAGCACCGCCCAGCGTGCCTCGCTGTAGGCGTCGGCCTGGTGGCCGTCGAGCCAGAGGGAGCCGCTGTCGGGCCGGTCGAGGCCGCCGAGGAGATGCAGCAGGGTGGATTTGCCGGCTCCCGAGGGGCCTGTGAGGGCGACGAATTCACCGCGTTCGATGGTCAGGTCGACGCCGCGCACGGCGTGGACCGGGGCGGCGCCTTCCGGCCGGTGGGTCTTCACCAGACCGGCAGCCCGGACTATCGGGCCGGACGGCTCGTCCCGGTTCATTCCAACTCCTCCTGACAGCGCTCCAGCCAGTCCAGATCCGCCTGCAGATGCAGCATCGCGCCCTCGATCAGCAGCTGTGCCACCCGGTTCTCCCGGTCCTCACCCGCCGCGAGTTTCGACAGGTCACGCATGGTGTTGAGGTAGTGGCGGCGCTGCTTGTTGATCAGGGCGATCTGGTCCGCGGTCCCGGTGCGGGGGGCCAGGGCGAGCTTCATGAAGAATTCGTCCCGGACCCGTGGTTCGGCGGTGGGTTCCTCGAACCAGGCGTCCACCGTCTCGCGTCCCGCCGCGGTGATCCGGTAGATGCGCTTGTTCGGGCGGTCCGACTGCTCGACGTCCTCTCCCTCAATCAGGCCCGCCTTCTCCAGCCTGCCCAGGGTGACGTAGATCTGGCCGACGTTCGGCTGAGGGTATGCGGCGCCCAGGAGGTTCTCAAGGCCCTGCTTGAGTTCGTAGCCGTGCGCGGGGCCGCTGACCAACAACGCCAGGAGTGGCAGCCGCACGCTCTCCCTCTCCCTCCCCGCCCTGGGGGTGTCTTCCGGGTCAGCCCTAGTTGCCGGTCATCTGGCCCGATACGGCTGTGAGCCGGGTCGCTCTCGCATCTTCCTGCAGCATCTAGTATCCCGCATGGCTAACAGGTATACATGGGGCGGGCTGTCGGTCCCGTGACCCGTCGACGCCTGTTCAAGGAGGAGCCCATGCGGTGGAAGCGTGCCGCGGGCCGGGCTCTGCTGGTGTGCGCTCTGCTGTTCGCGGGCAACGCGGGCGCGCGGGCCGGGGAACCGGCGGGCGGTACGGACGGGCGGGGCCCGGTCACGCTGGTGACGGGCGGCGACCTCACGGGCTATCTGCGGGGCGTCCTCGACGGCTGGAACGACCGGCACCCGCACGAGAAGGTGACCCTGGTCGAGCTGCCGGACGCGGCCGACGAGGTACGGGCGCAGATGGTCACCGAGCTGCGCTCCCGCAGTGACCGCTTCGATGTGCTGAACATCGATGTGGCGTGGACCTCGGAGTTCGCGGCCGCGGGCTGGATCAAGCCGGTGGACGGTGCGCAGTTCCCGCTGAAGCGCTTCCTTCCTCCCGTGGTGGACACCGCCACCTTCCGGGGGCGGCTCTACGCGGTCCCCTATGTGACCAATGCCGGACTGCTCTACTACCGCAAGGACGTGCTGGACCGGGAGGGTGTGCGGCCGCCGCGCACCTGGGCCGAGTTGGCGCATCTGGCGAAGACGGTCGCGCCCAAGTACGGGCTGGACGGTTACGCGGGCCAGTTCCTGCCGTACGAGGGGCTGACCGCCAATGTCGTCGAGGCCGTGCAGTCGGCCGGTGGCACGGTGCTCGCGGGCGAGGGTTCGCGGGTGACGGTGGACTCCCCCGCGGCCCGTCGCGGTCTGTCCTTTCTGCTCGACGGGGTGCGCGAGGGCTGGATCCCGCGGCGGGCGCTGACGTACAAGGAAGAGGAGTCCCGCGAGACGTTCCAGGAGGGCCGGCTGCTGTTCCTGCGGAACTGGCCGTATGCCTATGCGCTGGCCAATGCCCGGCACTCCGAGGTGGCGGGGAAGTTCGGCGCGGTGCCGCTGCCGGGTCCCGACGGGCCGGGTTCCAGCGCGCTGGGCGGCTCCAATCTGGCGGTCAACACACAGTCGCGCCACCAGAAGACGGCTACCGAGCTGATCTCCTATCTGACGACCGAGTCGGTCCAGCGCCGGGTGCTCACCAAGGGGGCGCTGCCGCCGGTCTGGGCCGATCTGTACACGGACCCGGAGCTGGTGCGGCGCTTCCCGTACCTTCCGACGCTCAAGCGGGGCGTGCTGGCGGCCAAGCCGCGTATCAAGAGCCCCCGTTATGACCAGGTGAGTCTGGCCGTGCAGGCGGTCATGCATGACGCGCTGGTGCACCGGCGGAGCACGGATGCCACCGTCGCGCGGCTGACCCGCGAGCTGACGGCCCTCGTCGGCCGCGACTGACCCCGGCACCCTCCACACCGCACTCCACCCCACGCTTCTACTTACTTGTTAGGTACAGGCTGGAGGGACAGTCCCCCGCATACTCGGGCATCTCGCAGCGACTTTCGACCATTTCGTTGACACCGAAAAGACATGCCTACTTAACATGCATGCATCACAGCGATCGCAGCCGCACGGCATGCCCAGGCAAGAACGGGATCAACGGCAGATGCTCATAGCCACGGCAGGGAACGGCTCCTCCGCCGACTCCGCGCCCTCCCCCTCCCTCCCCGGTCCGGCCACCGGGGTCGCGTCCCGGAACACGGCACAGCGCTGGTGGCGCGACGCGGTGATCTACCAGGTCTACGTCCGCAGCTTCCTCGACAGCACCGGAGACGGCATTGGCGATCTGGCCGGTGTGCGCACGGGGTTGCCGTACCTCAAGAAGCTCGGGGTGGACGGCATCTGGCTCAGCCCCTTCTACCCGTCCCCTCAGCACGACCACGGCTATGACGTCGCGGACTACCGCGATGTCGACCCCGTATACGGCGATCTCGCCGAATTCGACCTCCTGGTGGCCGACGCCCACCGGCTGGGTCTGAAGGTGCTCCTGGACATCGTCCCCAACCACTGCTCCAGCGAGCACCCGTGGTTCCGCACCGCGCTGGCGGACGGTCCGGGCAGCCCGGCACGGTCGCTCTTCCACTTCTCCGACGGGCGCGGGGCGAACGGTGAGCTGCCGCCCAACAACTGGCGGGCCATGTTCGGCGGCCCCGCCTGGTCCCGGGTCAAGGAGGCGGACGGCAGCGACGGACAGTGGTACCTCCACATGTTCACGCCCGAACAGCCCGATCTGAACTGGCGCAACCCCGACGTACGCAGCGACTTCGACAGCGTGCTGCGCTTCTGGCTGGACCGCGGGGTCGACGGCTTCCGTATCGATGTGGCCGCCGGGCTGTTCAAGCACCCCGAACTGCCCGACTCCCCCGACCCGTCGGCCGACGAGCGGACCCGCGACTCGGTCAACCCGCTGGCCTGGAACCAGCCCGAGGTGCACCAGGTGTGGCGCGACTGGCGCGCCCTGTGCGAGGAGTACACGGCCCACGACGGCCGAGACCGGCTGCTGGTCGGAGAGGTCTCCGTCCGCACACCCAGTGAGCAGGCGGCGTATGTCCGGCCCGACGAGCTGCACCAGGCGTTCTTCTTCCATCTGCTGACCGCGCGCTGGGACATCGACACCTTCCGCACGGTCATCGCCGAGGCGCTCACCGATATCGCGGGCACCGGCTCCACGGTCACCTGGGTGCTCAACAACCACGATCAGGTCCGGACCGTCACCCGGTACGCGGCCGACCCCGGGGGCCCCGGGCGGAACGGGTCCGCGGGAGAGCTGGGTCCGGCGCGGGCCCGTGCCGCAGCGCTGCTGATGCTGGCGCTGCCCGGCGCGGCGTACATCTACCAGGGCGAGGAACTGGGCCTGCCGGAGGTCGTCGACCTGCCGGACGAGGTCCTCACCGATCCGATCTACCACCGCACGGGCAGCCGGGAGCACATCCGCGACGGCTGCCGGGTGCCGCTGCCCTGGTCCGGGCATGCCTCGCCGTTCGGCTTCACCAGTGGGACCGACGCGGCACGGCCCTGGCTGCCGCAGCCCGAGTGGTTCGCCGAGCACGCGACGGACCGGGCGCTGGCCGACACCCGGTCGTTCTGGCATCTGTACCGCGAAGGGCTGGCGCTGCGCCGCAGCCTTCCGCAGCTCGGCGAAGGCACCCTGCGCTGGCTGGAGTCCCCGCCCCAGGTCCTGGCGTTCGTCCGTGGCGACGGCCTGGTCTGCGCCGTCAACTTCGGCACCGAGCCGGTGCCGGCCCCCGTACCGGGCGTCCCCCTGCTGGCGAGCGGCGACTGCCCCGCGGACACGCTGCCCGGCTCCACCGCCGCCTGGTGGATGGACGCTCCCGAATCCCGCTAGGTCCCGCAGTTCTCCCCCTCTTCCCACAGTCCTCCCGAAGTCCTCCCGAAGGGAATCCCACGATGAGACGACCCGCAGTACGACACACCCGAGCCGCCCTGTCCGGCGCGGCCGTGCTCAGCCTGGCGCTCTCCGCCACCGCCTGCGGCGGCGGAGTCTCCACCGGGGGCGGCAAGCAGGAACTGAGCGGTGAGAGCATCACCGTGGCCGGTGTCTGGACCGGTGTGGAGCAGCAGAACTTCAAGAAGGTCCTGGACGCGTTCTCCGAGAAGACCGGTGCGAAGGTCAGCTTCTCCTCCACCGGCGACAACGTCTCGACGGTGATCGGCAGTCAGGTCGAGGGCGGCAACGCCCCCGATGTGGTGATGGTCCCGCAGGTCGGCGTGCTCCAGCAGTTCGCCAAGAAGGGCTGGCTGGCTCCCCTCTCGGCGGAGATCGGCGGCGCGGCCGACAAGAACTTCGCGAAGGTGTGGAAGGACTACGGCACCGTCGACAAGACCTACTACGGCCTGTACTTCAAGGCCTCGCACAAGTCGACGGTCTGGTACAGCCCGGAGGCGTTCGCGCAGGCCGGGGTCAAGCCCGCGAAGACGTACCAGGAGCTGCTGAAGACGGGCCGTACGCTCTCCGACTCGGGTGTGCCCGGGTTCTCCGTCGCGGGCGAGGCCGGCTGGCCGCTCACCGACTGGTTCGAGAACATCTACCTCTCCCAGGCCGGACAGGAGAATTACGACAAGCTCGCCGCCCACAAGATTCCGTGGACGGATCCCAGCGTCGTCAAGGCGCTCACCACACTGGGCAAGCTCTTCGGCGACAAGAACCTGGTGGCCGGCGGCGGTTCGGGCGCGCTGCGCACCGACTTCCCCGAGTCCGTCCAGCAGGTCTTCGGCCCGGAGCCCGGGGCGGCCATGGTCTACGAAGGGGACTTCGTCAGCGCTCTGGTCACCGATGAACTGCACAAGCAGGTCGGCAAGGACGCCAAGTTCTTCCCCTTCCCCGCGGTCGACAACGGCAAGGCGCCGGTGGTCAGCGGCGGTGACGCCGCCGTGGTGCTGAAGGCCGGAAAGCACCGGAAGGCCGCGATGGAGCTGGTGAAGTACCTGGCCACGCCGGAGGCGTCCGGTGTGTGGGCCAAGGCCGGCGGCTATATCTCGCCCAACAAGAAGGTGCCCGCGGGCGCTTACCACGACGAGGTCACCCGCAAGGCCGCGCAGTGGCTGACCGACGCCGGGAACTCCGTGCGCTTCGACATGTCCGACCAGGCCCCCGCGGCCTTCGGCGGCACCCAGGGCGCCGGTGAATGGAAGCTGCTGCAGGACTTCCTGCGCGACCCCTCGGACCCCGAGGCCACGGCGCACAAGCTCGAAGCCGCCGCTGCCAAGGCGTACGGAAAGTAAGGACCGAGGGCCCGAATCCCATGCCTGTGACCACTCCCGCGGTGCCGCCCGCCACATCGCGCGCCGCCGCGTCCCTCACCCCGGGCGGCACACCCGGCAGGGCGAACTCCGCCGTGCGGCGCGCGGCTCGGCGCCGTCGGCGGATCACCGCGGTGTTCCTGTTTCCCGCGCTGTTGCTGCTGGGTGCCCTCGTCGCGTACCCCATCGGGTTCTCGGTCATCCGCAGCCTGTACGACGCCTCGGGCGACACCTTCGTCGGCGCCGGCAACTACACCGCGATGTTCCAGGACCCCGCCACGCTCCGGGCCATCCGCAACAGTGCGATCTGGGTGGTCTTCGCCCCCGCGCTGCTGACCGGACTCGGCCTGGTCCTCGCCGTCCTGACCGAGAAGATCCGCTGGAAGACGGCGTTCAAGCTGCTGATGTTCATGCCGATGGCGATCTCCTTCCTCGCCGCCGGCATCATCTTCCGGCTCGCCTACGAGCAGGATCCGCAGCGCGGTGTGCTCAACGCGGTCACCGTCGGCATCCACGACAGCGTGCAGGGGAAGTCCGCCTCCTTCCCGACCGCCAAGACACGCCTCGGCGACAAACAGCTGACCAAGGGCCAGGACGGCTCCTACCGCACGGCGCACCGCACCGGCCCCGGAAACACGGTCAACCTCGGTCTGGTCGGTGTCGCGCCGAAGGACATGCCGTCGCGGGCGCGGCCCGCCGCAGCGGCCGCCACGTCCCCGGCCGCCGACGGTGAACTGCGCGGTGTCGTCTACCTCGACTTCACCCCCGGCGGTGGCGGCAAGCCCGGCACGGTGGACCGCGGCGAACGCGGGCTCCCGGCGCTCTCGGTGGAGGCGGTCGACTCGCACGGCAAGGTGGTGGCCACGGCGACCACCGCACCCGACGGCTCCTACCGTCTGCCCCATCTGCCCCCGGGCTCCTACGCCGTCCAGCTCCCCGCGAAGGACTTCGCCCCGCCGTACGAGGGCATCTCCTGGCTCGGTCCGGCCCTCATCACCCCGGCCATCATCGGCGCGTACATGTGGATCTGGACCGGCTTCGCGCTCGTGCTCATCGGCGCCGGGCTCTCCTCGATGCCACGGGACGTTCTGGAGGCCGCGCGGATGGACGGCGCGAATGAGTGGCAGGTCTTCCGCAGGATCACCGTCCCGTTGCTCGGCCCGGTCCTGGGCGTGGTGTTCGTGACGATGGTGATCAATGTGATGAAGGTCTTCGACCTCGTCTACATCATCGCCCCCGGTCCCGTACAGCAGGACGCCAATGTCCTGGCCCTGCAGATGTGGCTGGTCTCCTTCGGTGGCGGCAACAACCAGGGACTCGGCAGTGCCCTGGGTGTGCTGCTGCTCCTGCTGGTGGTCCCGGCCATGGCCCTCAACATCCGACGTTTCCGCAGGAGCCAGTCATGACCACCGTCCACGGAACTCCCGCGTCCCGCCGGCGGACGCGTGCACGGCCGGTGAAGTGGCTCAGCCGCGGCGTGATCCAGCTGTTCCTGCTTCTCGTCGGGCTGGTCTGGCTCACCCCTGCCGCCGGGCTGTTCCTCTCCTCGCTGCGTACGGAGGAGGCGAACGCGAGCAGCGGCTGGTGGACCGCGCTCACCGCGCCCGGCCGGCTGTCGCTCGACAACTACACGGCGCTGCTGAAGGATTCCGGCATTGTCCAGGCGTTCTGGAACACGGTGCTGATCTCGGTGCCCACCACCCTGGCCGTCGTGGTGATCGCCGCGCTGGCCGGATACGCCTTCGCCTGGATGGAGTTCCCCGGCCGGGACTGGATCTTCCTGGTGGTGGTCGCCATGCTGGTGGTGCCGGTCCAGATCGGGCTGCTGCCGGTGGCCAAGTTGTTCGGCGCGCTCGGGCTGTTCGGCTCGATTCCCGGTGTGGTGCTCTTCCACACCGCCTACGGTCTGCCGTTCGCCATCTTCCTGCTGCGCAATTACTTCGCGGAAATCCCGAAGGAGATGCTGGAGGCCGCCCGGATGGACGGCGGCGGGGAGTGGCGGATCTTCTCCCAGCTGGTGCTGCCGCTGGGCCGTCCCGCCATCGCCAGCCTGGCGATCTTCCAGTTCCTGTGGGTCTGGAACGACATGCTGGTCGCCCTGCTCTTCGCCGACAACGAGTCCCAGCCGCTGACCGTGGCCCTCCAGTCGCAGATGAGGCAGTTCGGCAGCAACATCGGGGTCCTGGCGCCCGGTGCCTTTCTGTCCTTGATCGTGCCGTTGATCGTATTCTTCGCCTTCCAACGGCATTTCGTTCAGGGCATCATGGCCGGTTCGGTGAAATAGCGGATCCGGTTACCCAGCCGGCCCGGTGAATCGCTGGACCGGCCCAGGAGGGGACGGCGCGCGGCACAGGTCAGCATCGTGCCGCGCGCCGCGCCATGAGGTGCACGGCCCCCGGCATGCACCATCACATCCCTGTTCGTCCGCCGGGGCGGGACGGGAATTATTCGATCGTCCGCGAGGCGTGCGCGGGCTAAGTTGACGGCCATGTCCGAACTGCGCACCGAGCGCCTGCTGCTCCGCGAATGGCGGGAGTCCGATCTCGGCCCCTGGGCCGCGATGAATGCCGATCCCGAGGTCCGGGCGCACTTCCCGGAGGTGCTGACCCCCGAGCGGAGTGCGGCATCCGTCGCCCGTTTCCAGGCCGATCTGGCTCACCGCGGCTGGGGTTGGTGGGCGCTCGAAGTGCGCGCCACCGGGGAGTTCATCGGGATGACCGGTCTGGACCCGGTGGATGCCGAGATGCCGTTCACCGGAGTGGAGGCCGGCTGGCGACTGGCCCGTTCCTCCTGGGGGCACGGCTATGCCACCGAAGCGGGCGAGGCCGCCTTGGCGTTCGGCTTCAGCACCCTCGCGCTGCCGGAGATCCTCGCGGTGACGACTGCCACCAACCTCCCCTCGCAGGCGGTGATGCGGCGCCTCGGCATGACCCGCGACCCCGCCGACGACTTCGACGATCCCGACGTGGCCGACGGCCCGCTGCGCCGCAATGTGCTGTACCGGATCTCCGCCGGGGAGTGGGCGGCCGTCAGGCAGCGATGAGCCGGCCGGGGCGCCGCACAGGGCGATGCGGCGCCCGGCGTGCCACGGTCACCGGCCCGCGGGGGCGGCGTCCGGGCTCGGCAGCGTCTCCAGACCGGCCGGCAGCGGCCCGGTGTGGAGTACGCCCAGGCGTTGTGTCGCACGGGTGAGCGCGACATAGAGATCGCTCGCACCGAGCTCCGCCGGTTCCACCACGATCACCGAGTCGAATTCCAGGCCCTTGGCCTGCCGCGGGCCGAGCAGCACCACCGGACGGGTCAGATCCGGGGCGGATCCGGCGGAGGCGTCCGGGAGGGCGGCGGCCAGCGCCGCGTGGTGAGCGGACGGGGCGATGACCGCGAGCCGGCCGTCCTGGTGGCTCTCCCGTGCGACCGCCTCGGCGACCGCGCGCGCCAGGTCGTCCGTACGGAGCGCCCACGGGCCCACACCGGTGGAGCGGATCGAACGCGGCGGGGTGAAGGACGGATCCGCGGCCCGGGGCACCTGCGCCGCGACCTCCATGATCTCGGTCGGCGTACGGTAGTTGACGCCGAGCCGGACGTGCTCCCAGCGGTCGTCCACATACGGCGTGAGGATCGCCTCCCAGGAGCCACAGCCGCCGGGCTCGGCCGTCTGTGCCGGATCGCCGACCAGCGTCATCGAACGGGTCGGGCAACGGCGCATCAGCAGCCGCCACATCATCGCGGACAGCTCTTGTGCCTCGTCCACGATGATGTGTCCGAACGCCCAGGTCCGGTCGGCCGCGGCGCGTTCGGCGGCGCTGCGGTGGTCGGCCTCTTCGTGCCGGTCGGCGAGCAGTTCTGCGTCCATCAGGTCGTGCGCGGCCAGCACCTCCGACTCCTCGTCGTCGCGCTCCTCGAACTCCTGCGTACGGGAGCCGTAGGACAGATCCAGCACGCCCTGGGCGTAGTCGATCAGGTCCTGGCGCTGCGCTTCGGCGGCGGCGCGGGCCGCCGAGGTGTCCTCGCCGAGGAGTTCGGCCGCCTCGTCCAGCAGCGGCACATCCGCCGGGGTCCAGTCGCCGTCCACCCGGCGGATGGCCTCCGCATCGGCGTCCAGGAGGTGGACGGGGTCGGCCAGGAAGTCGGCGACCAGCTGCTCAGGGGTGAGCTCGGGCCACAACTCCTCGATGGCGTGGTGCACTTCGGCGCTGGTGGCGATCGCCTTGCTCAGCTGGGCGATGTCGTCCGGGCCGAGGAGATTCGGCCCGCCGAAGGGGTCCGCACCGATCCGGTCGACCAGTTGCTCGGTGAGCGCGTCGATGATGCGGAAGGCGAAGTGCGGGCGGGCGAGGTTGTGCGGCTGCCCGGTCTCCCGTGCCTGGCGCCGCGCCTCCCGTGCCATCTCCGCGTCCAGCCGGAGTTCGCCGTCCTCATGGTCGATGACGATCGCGGAGTCGGGCAGGGCCTGCCGGTCGCGGATGGCCGCGGCGAGCGCCTCGGCCATCGCGGCGCGGCCCTTGACCTCGCTGGCCGCGGGGGTGTCGGTGCCGGTCGCGGTCACGCCCGGGAAGAGTTCGCCGGGCGTGGCGAGCAGCACGCCGGTCTCGCCGAGCGAGGGCAGCACCTCCGCGATATAGCCGAGGAACGCCGGGTTCGGCCCGACGATCAGCACGGCACGGCGGGCCAGCTGTTCACGGTGCGCATAGAGCAGATAGGCGGCGCGGTGCAGTGCGACGACGGTCTTGCCGGTGCCGGGGCCGCCCTCCACGACGAGGACGCCGTGGTGCGGGGCGCGGATGATGCCGTCCTGCTCGGCCTGGATGGTCTGCACGATGTCATGCATCCTTCCGGTGCGGGCCGCGTCCAGTGCTGCCAGCAGTACCGCGTCCGCGTCGGTGCCCTCGTGCCCGGTCCGTACGGCGTCGGCGAGGTCCATGATCTCGTCATGCAGGCCGGTGACCCGCCGGCCCTCGGTCGTGATGTGCCGCCTGCGGCGCAGGCCCATCGGGGTGTGCCCGGTGGCGAGGTAGAACGGGCGGGCAACGTCGGCCCGCCAGTCGATGACGAGCGGGGTACGGTCCGGGTCGTCGCGCCGGATACCGATCCGGCCGATGTGGTGATCGCGACCGTCGCGGAATGCCAGCCGACCGAAACACAGGCCATGTTCCCCGGCGTTGAAGGCGGCCAGCAGGCCGGACTGTTCGGCCACCAGGACATTGCGCTCCAGCCGCATCTGGGCGTGGTTGCCCTCCGGCGACTGGGCGGCGGTGTGCACCGCCGTCTCGGCCAGGTCCCGGAGTTCGGTGAGGCGGTCATAGAGCAGATCGATGAATTCCTGCTCGTGCCGCCATTCCGCGTTTGACAATTCAACTCCGCTTCGGATAAAGTTCGGTATGTAGGTGAGTTCGCGTCTTGAATTCCTCAGGACACAGAAGCCCTCAATATACCCAGCGAAATACCCCGGCCGTCAACTCGGTCCGGGGTATTTCTTTTTGTCCGGCAGGAGCTCAACGCGCGGGCCGCCCGGTGTCAGCTCATGCTTTCCAGCGGAGCGGCACCGGGCGGCCCTTGGCGGCGGGCCGGATCACCAGGTGTGGGCGACATCCACGATCAGCTGGTCACCGGACTGCTGCACCCGGAACGGCAGCTTGGCGCGCACGCCCAGACCCACCTGGGTCTGCCCCTCGAAGCTCGCCCCGAACTTGGTGTCCTTGAACGTCCGGTAACCGGCGAGGTTCACCCCCGGCAGCGGCTTGCCGGCCGTCGCGGCGTAGGTCTGCTTGCCGGTCTCCGGGTCGTGGCTGGGCGCGGACACAAAGACCTGCAGGATGGCGCCGCCCTTGACCGGTATCTTCTCGCCCGAGCCGTCCTGGTGGAACGCGTCGACATAGCCGACGTGGTAGCCGGCCTTGCCGGGCGCCCCGCTGATGTCGAAGACCATGCGGTCGTAGCAGGCGTTCCGGCTGGTCTTGATGTTCTTCAGCGGCGTGGCGTTCGCGTCCTTGGCCGACTTGTTGCCGCTGCCCCAGACGGTCGAACAGGTCGTGGCCGGGGCGGCGTCACCCACCGGACCGGTCGCGGCACCGGCCACCCCGGCCGTGCCCGCCACCCCGACGCCCGCCAGCACGAACGCCGCGGCCACTGTCCCTAACCGTCGCATGAATTACCTCCTGAGGAGAGCCTGTGTACAGATGCGTGCGGTAGGACGTGCGCGGGGGCGACCGCGTTGTACGCCGGTGGGCTTTTGGCTGACGAGTGGGCCTCGTTGTCGCGAAATGGGAGTGCGCGACACCGTCCGCCGCGGCGAGACCGTCAGATGTCGATCACGTCGACGGTCACGTCCTCGCGACGCAGTGCGGTCAGCTCCTCGGCGGGGGTGCCGCCGTCGGTGACGACCCGGTCGTAATGGCGGATGTCCCCGTACACATGTGTCGCGGTCTTGCCGAATTTGCTGTGGTCCACCAGCAGCAGCGACCGCTGGGCGCACTCCAGCATGGCCTCTTTGATCTCGGCGTACTCGCGGATCGGGTGGAAGAGGTGGCCGCCGAGCACGGACACCGCCGACATCACCGCGAGGTCGGCGCGGATCCGGCCCAGACCGCGCAGCACGTCCGGGCCGACACAGGAGCCGAACTCCCCGCGGTAGCGACCGCCCAGCAGCGTCACCTCGGTGCCCGGTGTCTCGTCGAACAGCCGGGCCACACCGAGGGAGTTGGTGACCACGGTGACCGCTTCGGTCTTGGCGATCCGGTCCGCGAGGGGGAAGACCGTGGTCGAGTCGTCCAGGACGACGGTGCTGCCGGGCCGGATCTCCTCGGCGACGGCGGCGCACAGCGCCTCCTTCACCTGGTGGTGCACGCCGATACGGAAGCGGGTCGCGGTCTCCATGGTGAGGCTGGGGAAGGGCGCGGCCCGGCCGCGTTCCTTGCGCAGCAGCCGGCGTTCGGCGAGCTGGTCCAGATCGCGGTGCATGGTGGCGAGGCTGACCCCGAAGTGTCTGGCCAGTTCGTCGATACGGACTTCGCCGTGTTCGACGACATGGGTCAGTACGTCCTGCCGTCGCCGGTCGACCTCGGCCAGCGACGACCGTGTGGAAGCCATCGGGGCCGCCCCTTTCCGGTCGGACAGCGGCAGCGCTACCGCTGCGGGTAGATGACGGCCTTCACGGCGGTCGCGTCGTGGGTCGCGACGGTCAGTGCGCTCTCGGCCTCCGCAAGACCGTAACCGTGCGAGACCAGCGAGTCGAGCCGGACCGCACCCGACGCCACCAGTGCCGTCGCGGTGGGCCAGGTGTGGGCGTAGCGGAAGGTGCCGGTCAGTTCCAGTTCGTGGTTCTGCACCCGGCTCAGCGGAAGCGGGATCTCGTCGCCGCCCATGCCGACGAGGACCACCCGGCCGGCCCGGCCCACCGTACGGATCGCCTCGCCGCTGACCGCGGGGACGCCGGAGCACTCCAGGAGGACGGTGGGGGTGTACCCGGCGTCCCGCAGCGGTGTGGCCGAGACGTCCAGGGCGGTGGCGCCGGTCGCGCGGGCCATGGCGAGGCGGTGCGGGAGGACGTCGGTGACCATGACCTCCCGTGCGCCGAAGGCCCGTGCGGTCTGGGCGGTCACCAGGCCGATGGGTCCGGCACCGGTGATCAGGACGCGGTCGCCGGGGGCGACGCGGGCCTTGCGGCAGGCCCAGACGGCCACCGAGAGGGGCTCCAGCAGTGCGGCGTCCTCGATCGTCAGACAGTCGGGGACCTCATGGGCGAAGTCCTGGTGCACGGCCAGGTATTCACAGAAGGCGCCGTCCACCGGAGGTGTGGCGAGGAAGCGCATGTCCGGGCACAGGTTGTAGCGGCCCGGACGGCATTCCCCGCAACTGCCGCAGGGCGTACCGGGCTCGATGGAGACGCGCCGGCCCATCCGTCGGGGGTCGGCGCCCGGACCGCAGGCGACGACCGTGCCGGCCGCCTCGTGTCCGAGGACGAGCGGTTCCCGTACGACGAAGTCGCCGATGCGTCCGTGCCGGTAGTAGTGCACATCCGAGCCGCAGGTCCCGACCGCCTCGACGCGGACCAGGACCTCTCCCGGGCCGGGCTCGGGGACGGGGCGCTCCGCGAGGCTCAGCTGCCCGGGTCCGTGCAGGACGGCGGCGCGCATGGTGGTGGGAATCCCGGATGTGGTCATGACGGGCTCACGGCTCCCTCGGGGTGTGGCGGTGTGGAGGGGACGTCGCGCGATCCGGCTCTGGACCGGCGAGCTGCCGCGTCGCCCCTTGGTTTGAGCACGGTACCGCCTCTTTTTCTATCAGAGCAGCCTTGACTTCTCACAAAATACGAGAAGACTTGCGCGGAATCACCGTCTGCCCTGCGCATCGGTGCACCCCTCCCCCGCGCCACCCCCGTCTCGATCCGCCCCCTTGGAGGGCCCATGAGCAGCCCCGCCCGCCGTCGCCCGATGCGGACACCGGCCGCCGGCCTCCCGCCGGCCGGCCGCAGTCGCTCCGTCGTCGCCCGCCTGGGCATACCCCCGGCCCTGACCTGGGGATTCGTCGGAGTCCTGCTGTTCATGACGGGCGACGGGGTGGAGACCGGCTTCTTCTCGAAGTACCTGGCCGACCAGAGCCTGGCCAAGGCCGATGCGGCGGTGGTCATCGCTGTCTACGGCATCACCGTCGCCATCGGCGCCTGGCTCTCGGGAGCACTCTCCGACCTGTGGGGGCCACGGCGGGTCATGACCGCCGGTTTCGCCATCTGGCTCGTCTTCCAGGTGCTGCTGCTGACGGTGGCACTGCCGACGATGAACTATCCGCTGCTGCTGCTCGTCTACGGGCTGCGCGGCTTCGGATACCCGCTGTTCGCCTATGGGTTCCTGGTGTGGGTCACCGCGGCGACCCCACCGCAGCGGCTGGGGACGGCGGTCGGCTGGTACTGGTTCGCCTTCACCGGCGGGCTGCCGACTCTCGGCTCGCTGGTCGCCAGCGCGACGATCCCGCTGGCCGGCTCCTACCGGACGCTGTGGCTCGCGCTCGGCCTGGTGGCCCTCGGCGGTCTGCTCGCCCTGCTGCTGGTGCGCGAGCCCACCGGCCGCTCCGGTCTCGCCCCGGACGGCGGGAATCCGCTGCGGACGCTGGCGGGCAGCGTCTCGATCATGCGGCGCCGCCCGCGAGTGGCCATCGGCGCCGCGGTGCGCGTCTTCAGCACCGGTTCCCAGTTCGGCTTCCTGGTCTGTCTGCCGTTCTTCTTCACCGAGACCGTCGGCTTCAGCACCTCGGGCTGGCTGCGGCTGCTCAGCGTGATGTTCGCCGCGAACATCTTCGCCAACCTGTTCTTCGGAGCCGTCGGCGACCGGCTCGGATGGCAGCGCACCATGACCTGGTTCGGCGCCGTGGCCTGTGCGGTGACCTGTCTGGGGCTGTACTACGTCCCGGTCCTGGCCGGCCCGCACTTCGTCGCCTGCGCGGTCGCCGCCGCCCTCTACGGCATCGCCCTCGCCGGCTATGTACCGATCTCGGCCCTGGTCCCCGCGCTGGCACCGCGCCACAAGGGACAGGCCATGTCCGCACTCAATCTGGGAGCGGGGGCGAGCACCTTCGCCGGACCGGCCGTTGTCGCCATCGCCCTGGGGCCGGTCGGCGTGCAGGGCATCGCCTGGATCTTCGCCCTGCTGCATCTCGCCACCGCGGTCGCGATCCGCTTCCTCGAACCCGACCCGGAGTTCACCGCGCCTGCCCCCGCACCGGCCGTCGACGACAGGGGAGTTCCCGCCGGCCGTCACTGAACGCCGTAGGGACGTCTCGCCTCACTAGCCCCGGACTAGCCGGGCGACCGGCCGGGCATACACCGGCCGGCCGCGGTCCTGCCTTCGGTGATCGGTGAGCGATAGCGGCCCGGTCAGCTCGCGCTGCCGTGCGGGCACAACTGCTGGGCCGGCGGCATGGCGTGTCGGCCTGCCGGACGCAGCGGTGAGAAGTAGTGGGTGAGCGCCCAGACGCCGATACGGGTTCCGGCGCGGCATCCGACGACGTCCGCCGTCCGGAAGTGGATTCCGGCCCAGACGCGGGCGTTGATCATGTCCTCGTTGAACTGGCCGGCCTCCGCATAGTGGCGTGTGGTGCCGGTGATCTCGGAGGGAACGTTGAGGTCGATATGAGTGGTGCCGAGAATCCCGGTCAGGGTCCGGATCACGGCGCCGGCGACCGTGGTGTGACCGCTGAGGTAGTCGGGATGCGGTGGTGTGACGAGCAGCGGCTGCCACTGCGGGTCGGCCTCGGTCGCGGGGTTGCCATCGGTGTCGGCCAGTTGGACAGCGGTGATCGGCCGCCAGAATCCGTAGTGGAGTTTGGCGTCCCATGCGGTGACGACGGCGTCGGTTGCCGAGGCGTTCCCCGCGGCGAACATCCGCGCCGTATCGGAGATGTCCAGATGGTGCCGGGCTGTGTGGTCCCGGAACGCCGACTGGAACTGCACCGCCAGATTGCCCCCGAAGAACAGGGCGGTCTCGGTCTGCTGCGCGGTGCGGGCCGAACCGGTCTTCGCCCCCATCGTCTTCACCTCGTTCACATCCTGGGCGTAGCGGGCCGAGGACAGCGCGGGCGGCCCGCCGGGACGGAACTGGGCCGGGGAGGTGAGCAGCAGGGGGCGGAGGGTGGCGAGCCAGGGGTCGATGAAGGGCAGATGGGCCGGCGGGGTGGGCCGCCAGACACCGGGCGCGGGCGCGGCGGTGAACTCCACCGGTGCGAACCGGCCGTCGTCCTCGCGCAGCTCGATGAGGTGGTCGGCGGCGCGCTCCCCGAAGGCCACGCCCTGCCGCTTCGCCCGCCCGTCGGGGATCTTCGCGAGCGAATCGGCGTATGCGGCATCGAGCGGCGCCTGGGAGGCGGGGAAGTAGGTGAGAAGCACGCGGTGTGCGGCGGTGACCGCCGCCGCCTCGGGTGAGGCGGTGGAGGGTCCTCGCGCCCGCCACTTGTAGGGGGCGTAGGTGCGCTGGATGCCGACCACGGCGTTGTACACGGCGGCCGAGACGAATCCGTGCCAGATGACCACCTGTCCGGAGGGGCGGGTGGGGCCGAGGTTGGCGCTGATGGTGTCGGTGGCGATGACGTTCCAGTCGCGGATCGCCGCGGGGTCCGCTGCGGGCGGCGGGTGGCTTTCCGCGGCGGCCGTGGGGCCCGCCACCGCCGTGAGGACGAGGAGCAGCAGTGCGGTGACGGCGCCGATGGCGGCGCGGCCGCACGAACGAGAAGTATCCATAACCGACTTAACAGCCAATCGGGTGAAGGGACACGCCTCTGCGCCGCCGGGTGCGCGTACGCCGGAGCGTGTACATGCCTCTCCCGGCCGCCTTCCCCACTACCGCGCGTGGGCGTCGGCCGGACCGGCGCGGTACGCCCGGGTCCGGCCGCCGGCGTCACCCGGACTGACGCTGTGCGGTGGCGCGTTCGCGGGCGGCCGCGGCGCGTACCGGGTCGCCGCCTCGCTCCTCCAGCCGGGCCTTGGCCGACCAGTTGTACGGGCAGACCGGGCGCAGCTGGATACGTTCGCTGAGCAGGGTCCGGGCCAGTTCGGTACGGCGGGCACGGATGGCTGCCTCGACGAGGGTCCGCTGGATCGCGTCCCGCTGGGCGTGGCTGCCGCCGAACCGGTGCAGGCTGTGGCGGACGGGCAGCAGCAGATCGGTGGCCGCGCCGTAGTCGTGCTGTCCGTATGCGATCAGGGCGCGGCAGACGGGCAGTCCGATCTCGGCCGTCATGGTGCGGTTCGACCCGCTGGGCTCCGCCGCCACCCACCGTTCCCGGTCCTGCACCAGGCGCTGTGCCTGCGCGAGGCGCCCCGATCCGACATAGGCCATGACCGCGTGCGCGTCGTTGAAGGCGTAGTGGGGGCCATCGTCGCGGCTCTCCCAGGCGTCGGCGAGCCGGGCCCACCGTGCGCTCTGGTCGTGCCGTTCGTGCTGAGCGTGCTGTTCGCTCCGTGCGTCCTGTGCGTCCTGTGCGTCCTGTGCCAGATACAGCCGCCACAACAGGGCGGCGGCGTCCAGCAGTTCCATCGCGACGCCCGCCGAACCGTCGTGGTGGAGGGCGGCGTCATAGATCTCCAGGACCCGGGCGGTGTCGCCGGTCTCCAGTGTGTAGAGGGCGTAGTGCCACCAGTTGTGGACCGTGAGCAGGCTGCCCCGGGACCAGTCGTCGGTGCGGGCGTCGAGAAAGCGGATCCCGTCCGTGAAGCGCCCGCGCATCTCGTAGGTGTGGACGACGCTGTGAATGCCCCACACATCGCCCGGATGCCGCGCCAGGGCCGCCAGGCCGACCTCCTCGGCACGTTCGTAGTGGCCCGACTCCTCCAGGCCGAACGCGTACATGCCGAGCAGCGGTCCGTGGTGGGGGTCGTCCTCGTCCCAGGCGTCCAGGGCGCCGCCGACGCGGTCGCGCAGGCGCGCGGCATCCCCGGTGAGGAAGTCGTGCTGATGCCCGGCGAAGAGGGCCAGCGCATCGCGCGGGTAGGCGATGGTGAGGTCTCCGAGGATCCGGCCGGCGCCGTGCATATCGCCGTCCAGCCAGGCCGTTGCGGCCGCGAGGTGCATACGTTCCCGCGGCGTCATGCCCACCGTGTCCAGACCGGAGCGGAAGCGGGCGAAGCTGTCGCGTGCCGCGGCCGCGTCCTTCTCCTCGGTCCCCAGTACGCCGAGATACGCGGCCAGAGTCTGCCCCATCACCGACCGTGGCGCGGCGGCGAGTACGGCCTGCGCTGACTCCGCGACCCGGGGCCGGAAGAACAGCAGGTCGTCCAGGGCCTGTTCGTAGGAGGCAAGGGCCTCGGCGCTGGTGTCACTCATCAGATGTCCGTGGCGGTCCGCTGTCATGGTGGCTCCTGCGGGCTGAGTGCGGTGTGGGACGTATGCAGGTGACGGCCGACAGCGCCCCTCCTGGACATCGGGTCGGGGCTGCCGCCGGATCCTCATCCTTACCCGCTCCGCGACCGGAGGCACGGCGGAAACGTCCGGTTCATCTGGGCGGACGCCGCGGGAGACGAGACCCGGGAAACGAGACCCGGGACATCGGGGCGTTCACGGCATCACGACGTCAACACCCGAACCCATATCACCTAAAAGTCTGCTCTTCAGGCCCGGTGTCTCTGGAGCGGGAGCCGGTGGGGAACGACAGCCTGTGTACGGGCGGCTCACAGCCGTGGCGCACCGCGGTCAACGGGACCGCAACGCCATGAGCCGCAGTTCCTCCACCAGTTAGGAGACTGACCGATGGCTCACCGGATCAAGAGTGCGCTGGTCACCGCGGGCGCCTGCGCCGCGGTCCTCGGCGGGGCGGGTGTCGCCGGTGCCGACAGCGGCGCCGGGGGTGCCGCGCTCGACTCACCCGGGTTGGTGTCCGGCAACAACATCCAGATCCCCGTCCAGATCCCGGTCCAGGCCTGCGGCAACACCGTCAGCGTCATCGGCCTGTTCAACCCCTCCTTCGGCACCCCCTGCCTGACCGACTGACGCCGGGTCGGCGCACGGCCGTTCAGGGTGAGCAGCCGTCCCGGCCGGTGCCGGCCGAAGTGGCCCCCGGATATCTCTCCGGGGGCCACTTCCCATGCGGTGAAGTGGTGACCGGATCTATGCTGAAGTCGATGTTCGCACCCCAAGGACCCACCTTTCGTGAACTCGCCGTCCAGGCGCTGTCCTCCGTCGAGCGGGGCTATGACCTGCTCGCCCCGAAGTTCGACCACACGCCCTTCCGGACCCCGGACCGGGTGCTGACGCCGGTGTCACGGGCGTTGCACGGGCTCGGACCGTTCGACAGCGGGCTCGATCTGTGCTGCGGAACCGGCGCGGGCATGGATGTCCTGCGGCAGGTCTGCCGGGAGCGGGTCACCGGCGTCGACCTCAGCGCGGGGATGCTCTCCATGGGCCGGACCCGTGAACGGGTGGCCGCGACCGCGCCCCGTGTCGAGTGGGTACGCGCGGACGCACGGGCCCTCCCCTTCGGACCGGTCTTCGACCTCGCGGTGAGCTTCGGCGCGTTCGGGCACTTCCTGCCCCGGGAGCGGCCGGGGCTGTTCGCGCAGGTCTACTCGGTGCTGCGCCCCGGTGGCCGGTTCGTCTTCCCGATCGGGGCTCCGGCCCGGCCTGGGTCGGCCGGTTACTGGACGCTGCTGGCGTTCGACACGGTGATGCGGGTGCGCAATGCGCTGTGGCGCCCGGAATTCGTCATGTACTACCGCACGTTCCGGCTCGCCGAGGTGCGCGCGGAACTGACCCAGGCCGGGTTCGAGGTGCGGCTGCAGGCTCTCCCGGAGCTCGGCCGCCGCCCCGACGGCAGCCCCCGGTGCCGACTGGTGGTGGCGACCCGGGCCTGGTGAGCGAGAGCGCCGTACGGGCGCGGGCCGCCGGCGCCGGCGTATGCGCACCGGCGGCCCTTCCACATCGTCTCCTCGTCAGACGGGGCTGTCGGCCCCCTTCACCAGCGGACCGCGGTGAAGTCGATCGGCTGCGGCTGAAGTGTGCGGGTGCGGGCCGTCAGCTGTTCCAGGCGGCGGCTCATCTCGTCGGCCGGGAGCCGCTTGCGGTCGCCGTGGCCGGGCAGCACCCACTCGAAGCGCAGCAGCGGAGCCGTCCGGGCCAGGGAAGCGGCCAGTTCCGTGATCGAGTACCAGGTGACGCCGGCGGCCACCTCCAGGTCGGCTGTGCCGCGCGACCAGTAGAAACTGTCGCCGCTGAAGCAGTACCTCGCGTCGGCGACGTAGAGCACGCTGCCGCGGGTGTGGCCGGGGAGCGGATACGCGGTGACCCCCGCGCCGATCTCGACCGGATCGGTGCCCCGGATGATGTGGTCCGCATCCGGAGCGGCGTCGAGGTCGCCTTCGTGAATCCAGAGCCGGGCGCCGAACCGGTCGGCGTAGCGGCGGCCGTGCGCGGCGTGGTCCTGGTGGGTGAGCAGTACGTCGGTGACGGGTCCCAACACCTCGTAGCGGGTCGCGAGTTCAGCGCTCCATCGGGGTGTGTCGATCATCATCGTGCTGCCCGTGGGCCGACGCAGCAGATAGGAGTTCGCCCCTGCCGTCTGACGGGAGTTGTGACCGCAGAGCTGGACGGTGTCGTCGAGGGCGAGGGGGTAGGGGTCGACGTCGGGGGTGAGGTGTTGAGCGGGGTGGCGGATGGAACGGGTGTGGCAGGCGAAGGCGGCCGCGTACATCTGCCGTTGTTCCGCCTCGTTCTGTGGCTGGCGGATCACTTCCGCCCGCCCGTTCCGCTCGTGGATGACGTCGGGGGCCAGTTGCCGGGCCACATCGCAGTTGGTGCAGCGCGCGTCGACGTACCAGCCCTCGCCGGTCTTCTCCTCCGGTGCCGCCTCGGGTGACAGGTCGTTGCTCATGACAGGTCCGTTCTTCGTGGTCCGGGTGGATGTCGGGATGAGCGGTCAGCGCGCGCTGCCAACAGAATCCCCCGCCGTGCACCAAAAGCAGAAGAGGGGACAGACCTTGTACTTTGCGGCTGGAACGCCTCTTCGGGTGGGGAAACGGGCGCGGGATACAGGGGAATTCATCCCCATATGACCTACCTGTTGAGGGCTTCCCGGCGTGTGGCGGGCCCCCCGCCCCCGCCACACGCCGGTCAGACTCGCCCGATTCAGGCCGCCCGCTGACAGTCCGCACTCAGTCGACGCAGGGTGGTGCGCATGCCGGCGCGATTGGCTGCGGCGCGCCGGGCGGCCGGGGTGCCGGTGAAGACCAGCCCCAGCAGTTCGGCGAGCAGACGGCGCCCTCCATGGCGCCGGCGGTCTATCCAGTATTCGGTGACCAGGGTGCCCTGTTCCGTCGGGGTCAGCCGGTAGCCCCAGCGCGCCACGGGCAGTCCCAGCGTGGTGTTGTCGAAGGCGAACTCCCGGCCGGGGTCGGCGGTGACGATCCGGCAGGTGGCGAACCAGACCCAGCACGCCTTGCGGTTGACGCCCAGGAAACGGTCTCCGCGGTCCCACACCCAGATGACTTCCGGGCTCCACTCCGCCATCCGCCGGACGTCGGCGAGAGCCGCGTACACGACCTGCGGCGGGGCCGGAATTTCCAGAGATTCCTCGACACTCCACACCCGGCCGGTCATCGCATCCTCCCCTGGGGCGTCGATCCGTGCGTCCGGGCCGCGACGACGCCCGGCACGGTCTCGCAGCTCAGACCGCCCGCGACCAAGGCGTCCGTCTGGGGACGCGGGAGTGCGCGGCGGAAGGCAAAGGCGCCTAGGCGGTTGCACTCCGCGGGTTCGCTCCGGCGTTGGCCGTGGCCCGGCAGGTCGGGTGCCGCTATGGGATGACGCTCTCCGGGAGCTTGGATCGCGGGTCGCCACATCGTGCCGCTCACGCGCATGCCGTGCACGAAGACGATGGGCAGCCCGGGTTCATTGGACTTCATGCCCGGCACCGTACCTCAAATGCAACGCAACGTTGCGTTGCCCTGAGTGCTAATCTCCCGTCATGAACGAGGAGCGGCACGGAACACGGCGCAGCGGCGGCCCACGGAAGGCACAGGAGATCTTCGATGCCACGCTGGATCTGCTGGCGGAGAAGGGCTACGAGGGGCTGACCATCGAGGGGGTCGCCCAGCGGTCCGGCGTCAACAAGACGACGATCTACCGCTGGTGGCCTTCCAAGGGAGCACTCCTGGGCGCCGCACTCATCGGGGCGCGCCAGCTCGACTTCACCCCTCCCGACACCGGCAGCCTCACCGGAGACCTGGAGGCCCTGCTGCACACGGTGGTGACGCTGCTCACCACACGACCATCCTCCGATATCGCCGTTTCCGTGCTGGGTGCCGCCACTCAAAGTCCCGAACTGGGCGCCCATGTCAGGGAGTTCTTCGCCGACCGGATCGCGCTGGAGCGGCCGGTCTTCGATCGCGCCATCGCCCGCGGCGAGCTGACGGAGGACACCGACCTCACCCTGCTGATGGATCTGCTGGCCGGGGCCGCCTGGGTCCGGATCGTCCTCCGCCAACTCCCGCTCGGGGAGGATTTCGTGGCGCGCACGGTCGGCACCGTCCTCCACGGAGCGCGCCCCAGAACTTGATATCGCCTCCGTTTCAGTCCCCCATAGCGGGTATGTTTCAGTATCAACTACAACTTTGCCAATTCTTGGTGTAGTTGAACAAGATTTCACACCAAGCTCAAACCTAACGGCGACGAACGTCACATACGGACACGTCGCTTTCACAAGGTTGGGCGAGAGGTAACAAGCACGATGACAACAACCGGAATGATCCGCCACGGAAGCCGGCTGCTGGCGCTGTCCACGGTGTCCATGGGTCTGGTCGCCGCGATGGCCCTGCCGGCCGCCGCGGAGGACCAGCCCACCCGGGAGCAGCTCATAGCCGACTGCGCTTCCGGAGAAGGGAAGTGCAGCTTCAACGAACCGACTCTCGGCAAGGCGTACCTCGGAGACTTCCACCAGGTCTCCAACTCCCTGTACAACTGCAGCACTTCGGACGCCACCCAGTCGATGAGCTGGTCCGACACCGTGGGCTCCACGGACTCGGCAGGCGTCTCCGTCACCGCCGGCGGAAACATCGCCGGTCTGATCGACCTGAGTGTGACCGCGAGCTACAACCACACCTGGTCGAGCTCGCACACCGAGGACAGCTCGCTGAACATGACGGTGAAGCCCGGCGAGGTGGGCTGGATCTCCCGCGCACAGGTGATGCAGTCCGTCTCCGGCACCTGGCAGACCCACTACGACAGCCAGAAGTGGGGACACTACTTCTGGTACGTGCCGGACACCGTCACCGGGCCCGCGCCCAACGGGACGGACGGACAGAGCAATGCGGTGACCGTCAAGACCCGCAAGATGACCAGCGCGGAGAAGAAGTCCTGCTCGGCCGACGCGAAGAAGGGCCAGGCGTTCGTGGTCAAGCGCTGACCACGGCCATGTCGCGCAGCTGAACGGGGGTGCGGCCCCACGCCTTCGGGCGCGGAGCCGCAGCACGGCCGCCGACCCAGTGCCTCTCGGCCCGCACGGACCGGGAGGCACACCCGTGTGAGCTGCGCGTGCTCTCCACGGCGGCGGCGCGCGGGTGCGCGCGTAAGCTCCGCCCGTGCACTCTCCACGCTTCCGCGCCGTCGGCGCCCTTGTCCTGGTCCTGGCGCTCGGCACGGCATGCTCTCCCGAACGTCCCCCGCACGGCGCCGGATCCGGGACCCCGTCCCCCTCCCCCGCGACTCCCACCGCGGTGAAGCCGCCGGCCACGAACGCCGTCTTCGACTATCAGCTCGGCGGCGCCTACCCGCCGCCCGGCACGGTCCGGGCCGTCTCCCGCGACCGTACGGCCGCACCGGCCCCCGGCCGCTACAACGTCTGCTACGTCAACGCCTTCCAGGCACAGCCCGACGACGCCGGGTCCTGGGAGGACGACCACCCCGATCTGCTCCTGCGGGACGCGCACGGAGACCCCGTCATCGACGAGGACTGGGACGAGCCGCTGCTCGACATCTCCACCGGCGCCAAGCGGGCGGCCCTCATGGAGATCGTCGGCCCGTGGATCGACGGCTGCGCCAAGGCCGGTTATGACGCCGTGGAACCCGACAACCTCGACTCCTACGAACGATCCGAGGGCAAGCTCACCGCGCAGCACGCCGCGGCCTTCGCCCGGCTCCTGGCCCGCCGCGCCCATCAGCGGCATCTGGCCATCGCCCAGAAGAACACCGCCGACCTGCTGCCGCAACGCGCCCGTATCGGCTTCGACTTCGCCGTCGTCGAGGAGTGCGCCCGCTACAAGGAATGCACCGACTTCGCGGCGGCCTACGCCAACCGGGTCTTTGTCATCGAATACCGGAAGCAGGACTTCACCGCCGCCTGCCGCGCCTGGGGCAAGAAACTCTCCCTCACCCTGAGCGACCGCGAGGTCCGCCCCGGCGGCACCAAAGGCTCGCTGCGCCGGTACTGCTGACGGCTGCCGGAGCGGAGCGGACCGGGGTCAGTTGAGTTCGGTCGGATCGTCGTGATCCGGTTCGGTCCGGCGCAGGTCGGTGTCGGAGAGCGGTTCCAGTTCGCCGTGGGTGTCCAGCCAGTACAGAAAGGCCACGGCCGGGCAGACGAGCAGCAGGGCCACGAGGGTGACCAGGCCGGTCCAGCGCAGACTGCCGGGGGCGCCGGCGCCCTCGGCCACGGTCAGGGACGTCGGGATGAGGTAGGGGCGTTGGGCGGCGCCCCAGGCGAGGACCGCCGCCGCGACCACACCGACGGCGGTGATCCGGGGCCAGACACCGGGCCGGCGCAGCAGCAGCCATCCGGTCGCGAGGGAACAGACCCCGGCCAGGATGACGAGGCCGAGGCCCACGCCATGCGTCAGCCCGTGCCAGACATGCGGGGCATCGCTCCGGGTGACGGTCAGCATGATGCCCGCCAGTACGGCGAGCGCGACGACGCTGCCGAGTGCCCGCCGCCGGAAGTAGCCGACCAGGTCGGGCGCACCGTAACGGGCGGCGTCGCCGGCCAGGAACACGGCGCCGAGGAAGGCCGTCGCCACAATGGCGATCAGTCCGAAGAGGACGGACGTCGGGTTGGACCAGGCGTGAGCCGATGCCTCGGTGCCCGGTACCGCCCGGCCCGAGGCGACTCCGCCGACGGCCGCGCCGAGGAAGAACGGCGTGAGCAGTGAGGCGATCGCGAAGACGGCACCGTAGAGGCGTCGACCGGCAAGGTGGCGGAGGGGTTTGCGCAGCGCGAAACCGGCGCCGCGCAGCACGAGGCCGATGGCGGCCAGGGCCAGCGGGAGCCACATGGCGGAGAACACCGTCTGGAACAGCGTCGGAAAGCCGGTCCACATGATGACGAAGACGAAGACCAGCCAGACGTTGTTGACCTCCCATACGGGGGCCATGGCGTGGTCGATCAGCCACCTGGGGCGCGCGCCGCGCTCAGCGCCACCGGCCGTCAAATCCCAGAACCCGGCACCGTAGTCGGTGCCTCCGGCGCAGGCGTAGGCGGCCACCGCGAGCAGCAGCACCACGGCGATGACATCGGCCATCACGGCCGGCCGTCCTCGTCCGGTCCGGCCCCGGTGCCGCCGTCGGAGGGCGGGTCATCGGCCGGTACCCGCGCGCGGGGCCCGTACGGGGTGTCGGACTCCGGTTCGTCGGTCCACTCCCCCGCCGCCCGGCGTGCGTCGGCGAGCCGCCAGCCCGTGCGCATCTTGAGCAGCACGGCGAGCAGCGAGCCGAAGATGAACACGTACACCACGATGACCAGGCCCAGCATGATCCAGAGACTGGTGGACCGGGTCGCTGTCACCGCCTCGGCGATGCGCATGTGCCGGTAGACGATCCAGGGCTGGCGCCCCACTTCGGCGGTGATCCACCCGCATTCGACGGCGATGACGGAGGCGACGCCCGCGCAGGCGGCGGCGCGGAAGAACCACGGTGAGGCGGGCAGCCGGTGTTGCCGCAGCCGGCACCAGCCGTACCAGAGGGCGAGGAGGATCAGCAGGGAGCCGATCACCACCATGAGGTCGAAGGCCCAGTGGGCGAGGGTGGCCTGGGCGGGCGTGGGCCGGTCGTCCGCCGGGACGGAGGTCAGTCCCGTCACCTTGGTGCCCGGCGTGAACCCGGCCAGGATGGAGTCGAACTGGGGGATCCTGATGCCGCCGGAGACGCTGCCGTCCGGGTGCAGCCGGCCGAAGATGTACTCGGGTACGTGGGTGTCGGTCCGCCAGACGAGTTCCGTCGCGGCGAACTTCACCGGCTGCTTGTGGAAGACCGACCGGGCGATCGAGTCCCCCAGCAGGAACTGCACCGGGGTGAACACCGCGGCGAGGGTGAAGGGCACGGTGAAGCCTAGCCGGTGGTAGCGGTCGCGGCGGCCGCGCAGCCAGCCGACGGCGTAGACACCGGCGACGGTGTAGCCCGCGGTGATCAGCATCGCCACGACGAAGTGCCAGTACTGCGGCCCGAACATCGGGGTGAAGATCGCCGACCAGATGTGCACGTCCTCGGGGTTGCCGTCGGCATCGAGGGTGAATCCTTGGGGCGTGTTCATCCATGCGTTGGCCGCCAGGATGCCGAACGCGCCGAGCAGGGCGGCGGCGGGCAGCGGCAGGCCGAGCAGGAAGTGGGTGCGGGGCTTCAGCCTCCGCCAGCCGTAGAGATAGATGGCGATGAGGACCGCTTCGAGGAAGAAGGCCCATGCCTCCACGCCGAATCCGATGCCGAAGACACCGCCCCACTTGCCCATCAGGCCCGGCCAGAGCAGCCCGAACTCGAAGGAGAGCACGGTGCCGGTGACCACACCGACCGCGAACTGCACCGCCATCACCGCCGACCAGCGCCGGGCCAGGAGCAGGGCGACGGGATCGTTCCGGCGGAGGCCGCGGTAATGCATCACCAGGGTGATCAGCGGGAGCGCCACCCCGAGCGGAACCAGAATGATGTGGGAGGCCAGGGTGAAGGCCATCAGCTCCCGGGCCGGGAGGAGTTGGGCCGGGACATCCGCCAGCAGGGTGACCGTGGTGTGCATGCCTACGTGCCTTCGCTGCTCGGGACGTTCAGGAGAGCGCCGGCCTCGTCGTCCACGCTTGCCCGCCTCCTCGGTGCACGGCCCCGGCCCTGCGGGGCACAGCGCCGGTCGCGCCGGCTCGTCACACAATCACCGGTGGGTGCGGGACAGCACGCACCGTGCGTCCGGGTTGCGCCGTTGGGCCGAGGTTCTTCGCCCGGTCGGCCCAGCCGACGGTCCGGCGTACCTCGGGGACGGCCCGGCGCATCTCAGGGACGGCCCGGCGGCAGGCCGACGACCGGACCGCGGGCCCCGGACAGCATTGAGGGGTTCGGCAGCCCCACAACTGCCGAACCCCTCCGCGAGGGGGACCCGCCGGTCTCCCTCGTGTCACTCAGCCCTGCGTCGCGCTATGCCGTCTCATGACTGTTGTTGCCATTGATCTTCTCGATCGCCTGCCGTGCCTGTTCCTGCGGGGAGCGGGCGGGCAGCGGCGACACCGTCGTGGACGCCACGGCGGGCTGCTGCGCCCGCTCCTGCGGCATGGCCTTGGCGTGGGCGGCGGGCGGCCGGATACGCAGCCGATGACCGGCGGCCTCGTCCAGGGTCACCGGACGTTTGAACCGGGCAGCCAGCCGGGCGGCGTCCTGACCGAGCGCGGCGACGTCCTCCCACTGCAGGCGCACCACCAGAGAAACTTCGGCGTCTCCGTCCGGCAATGCCTGCAGCTGCGGGATACCCGGGTCAGTCATGCTGCCTCCTCACCTCGTGGACCGGTGCCTCAGGGGACACGGTTATGGAGAGATACGCAGTGCGGCCCGCTGCTGTTCAACCGCGTCCGGACGAGTCACTCGGGAGCTCGGCCCCCGGCTACCCGTGAGGTCCGCTTCCCCGCCCCTGGGATCACCACCGCCCCCTGACGAAGAGAGCCTTCACCATGACGTATCGGCTTCCACCGTCCTCGCCACGTCCCACCGGGAACGAGGCATCCTGCCCGGAGGACCCCGGTCCCGAGCACCTCCACCGCGGCCTTCAGTCCCGCCACATCCAGATGATCGCGATCGGCGGAACCATCGGTGTCGGACTGTTCCTCGGGTCCGCCGGGGCCCTCCACGAAGCCGGTCCGGGCCTGCTGTTCAGCTATGCGCTCGCCGGTGTGGTCATCTTCTTCGTGATGCGGGCCCTGGGTGAACTGCTGGTGTACCGGCCGGTGTCCGGTTCGTTCGCCACGTACGCGGAGGAGTTCATCGGCAACTGGGCCGGGTTCGCGACCGGCTGGAGCTACTGGCTGATGTGGGTCGTCACCGGCACCGCCGAGCTGACCGCGGCCGGGATCTACGTACGGTACTGGTGGCCCCAGGTGCCCCAGTGGCTGCCGGGTCTCATCGCTCTGGCGATCCTCGGCGTGGCCAATCTCGCGGCGGTCCGGCTGTTCGGCGAGTTCGAGTTCTGGTTCGCCCTCATCAAGGTGCTGACCATCGTCCTCCTGCTGGTCATGGCCGCCGCGATCCTGATCTTCGGCTTCGGCCCCCTGGGGAATTCCGCGTCCCTGAGCAATATCTGGACGCACGGCGGCTTCTTCCCGCACGGCATGGCCGGACCGCTGCTCGCCCTCCAAGTGGTGGTGTTCGCCTTCGTCGGAGTCGAACTGCTCGGTGTGACCGCCGGTGAGAGCAAGGACCCCGAGAAGACGCTGCCCACCGCCGTGCGCCGGGTAGTCTGGCGGATCGGGCTGTTCTACCTGGGCGCCCTCGCCGCGGTCCTGGCGCTGGTCCCGTGGAACCAACTCGATCCGCGCGTCAGCCCGTTCGTGCTGGTCTTCGCCAAGGTCGGGATTCCCGCGGCGGCCGGTGTGGTGAACCTGGTGGTGCTCACCGCGGCCCTGTCGTCCTGCAACAGCGGGGTGTTCTCCACCGGCCGGATGCTGCTCACCCTGTCCCGGGACCGGCACGCACCGGCCGCGTTCGGGAAGGTCAGCCGGAGGGGCGTACCCGCCGCCGGCATCCTCGCGTCGATGTCCGTCCTGCTGCTGGGGGTGGCCGCGAACTACTTCGTTCCGGAGAAGGCCTTCGCGTACGTCACCAGTGTGGCGACCGTGGCCGCCGTGTTCACCTGGGGGATCATCGCCTCGGCGCATCTGCGCTACCGGGCGGCCGTCCGCGCCGGGCGGCTCCGGCCGGTCGCCTTCCGTATGCCGTTGGCCCCCGTCTCGAACTACTTCGTGCTCGCCTTTCTCGTTCTGGTACTCGTCCTGCTCGCATTTGACGCCGAGAGCAGAGTCGCGCTGTACGTGGCGCCGGTCTGGACGGCGATCCTCATGGCCGGCTACTTCGCCACCCGTCGCCGCCGGGCCGCCGGCTCCCAGGACGGACCGTCCGACGAGCGGCTCCCGTAGGCGTCGCGGAGCGGGTGGCCGGGCGGTCGGCCCCGAGGGACTACGGCGGCGACGGCTATGCCACGGCGTGGAAGAGTGCCGCCGCCGCGCCCCCGTGACTCGACGCCCGGTTTGGTGAGGATCTTCGCGACATGGAACTTCACCGTCGACTCGCTGATGTGGAGTTCCTGGGCGATCGCCCGGTTGCGGTGCCCGAGCGCGAGCCGGGCCAGTACCTGTAGCTCCCGCTCGCCCAGTGCGGTGAGGGGGTCGGGGGCCTAGCACCATAGTCGGCGATTCGGCCAACCACTCACATTCGCACACCTGTTGCGACGACCACTAGAACCGAGGTTGTCGGGGCCTTCGTTCAGCCCGGTGAGGCCGGGCGGAGGATACGAGTAGCTGCGGAGTTACGTCGCGGCCGGTACTGAGTAGCCTGCGGGCGACCGCGAAGAGGGGCAGAAGCCGGTCAGCCGGCGAAGCCCGGGACCACCAGGCCGGACTCGTACGCGATCACCACCGCATGGGTCCGGTTCTGCGCGCCGAGCTTGGTCAGCACGTTTCCGACGTGGGTCTTGACCGTCTCCAGGCTCACCGTGAGGGACTCCGCGATCTCCGGATTGGAGAGCCCGGTGGCCATCAGGCGCAGCACCTCCTCCTCCCGGCCGGTCAGGGCGGCGTGCGGCAGGGCCTGGGCGGAGCCCAGCGGGCGGGCGGCGACCATGCGGCCCAGTGCGGCCGGGAAGAGGACCGCTTCGCCCGCCGCCACCACCCGGACCGCCTCGGCGATCTGACGGACCGGGAGGCGCTTGAGGACGAAGCCGCTGGCGCCCGCGCTGAGGGCGGCGGTGACGTAGCCGTCGTTCTCGAAGGTGGTGATCACCACGACCTTCGGCGGGTCGGCCGCTTCGGCCAGCAGTTGGCGGGTGGCCTCGATCCCGTTGCGACGCGGCATCCGGACGTCCATCAGGACCACGTCCGGCCGCAGGCTCCGCGCCCGTTCGACCGCCTCGACGCCGTCGGCGGCCTCGCCGACCACCGTGATGCCCGGCTGTGCGGCGAGAAGCATGCGCAGGCCGCTGCGGGTCACCTCCTCGTCGTCCGCGATCAGGAGGGTGACGGCGGGGCCGGTGACAGGGGGGAGGGCCACGGCTTCGCCCGCGTCGGAACCACTCACGCCGACACCCGTACCGGCAGCCGCAGGGCCATGCCTTCGCCCGCGCCGGATCCACTCACGCCGACGCCCGTGCCGGCAGCCGGACGGCCAGCCGCCAGTGCTGCGTCCCGTCCGGGCCGGCCTGGAACTCACCGTGCAGCAGCCGGACGCGCTCGGCCAGTCCGGGCAGACCGTGGCCGGAGGTCGGGAAGGCCCCCGGGGCCGGGCCCGTCCGTGCCCCGATCCGGTTGACCACCGTGAGATCCAGTCCGTCCGGCCCGGCCGCCACCCGGGCCACGATCGGGCCGCCCGCCCCGTGGCGCAGCGCGTTCGTCAGCCCCTCCTGGAGGATCCGGTACGCCGCCCGGGAGAGCGTCCCCTGCACCTGCGCCAGGTCGCCCGACAGCTCCGGTTCCACCACCGCGCCCGCGTGCCGCAGGCGGTCCAGCAGCTCGGGGAGGTCGGCCAGGGTCCGGGTCGGCGCCGTCCCCGACTGCTCCTCGCGCAGCACTCCGAGCACGTAGTCCAGGTCCTCCAGCGCGGCCCGCGTCGACTCCTCGATGCTGCGCATGGCGGCCCGCGCCGTCGCCGGGTCGGCGGAGAGCGCCTCGCCCGCCACCGCCGCCTGGATGGTGGCCGCCGTCAGCGTGTGCCCGATCGAGTCGTGCAACTCGTGGGCAATCCGGTTGCGTTCAGCCAGCAGCTGTTCCCGCTCGGCGGCCAGCGCGAGCCGTTCGGCCGCCGACGGCCCCAGCAGCCGTGGCGCCGCCCACCGCAGGGCCTTCGTCACCAGTACGCAGATGGCTACCGCCAGCAGGATGCACACGGCCGCCACCACCCAGCTCCACCCGCCCGACACCCGGACCGACGCGCCGAACAGACTCGCCCGCGCCTCGGCGCCGAGCCAGTTCCCCGGCAGGGAGAGGCCCATGATGAACAGCACCCCGCTCGCCAGCGCCCCCGTCCAACCGATGGCCACGTGCAGCACCAGCCAGAGCGGGGTCCGCCAGCGGTCGAGGCCGAGTGAACCGGAGGGCCGGCGACCGGCCACCGGATTCGGCAGCGGCACCCGCAGCAGCCGGCGGGCCGACACGACCAGCACCCGCCGTACGGGGCGCGCCAGGCCGACCACGCCGACCAGTACCGCCCAGACCAGCAGGACCAGGACGATCTGCACGCTCTCGGAAGCGGATCGCCACGACAGCGCCGGCAACAGGGCGAAAGGCAGCAGCGGAAGGCTCGCCAGCGCGCCGCAATAGGCGAACAGCACACCCGCATACGTGGAGCCGCGCAGCAGCGGCCGAATTCCCCTGATCATGGACGACAGTATCGCCGGGCAGCCCCCCGGCAGCCTCCCCCGATCGGGGGAGCGATTTCTCCCGCCTTCCCGCGATGCGGTCAACGGGCCCTGGAAACCAGGATCGTGCCTCGACCAAACGATTCCCCAGGAGTTGACTTATGCGTGCTCAGACCCGGCAGGGCCTTCGTTCCTCGACCCGGCAGCAGGGCGGCAGACAGCGACGAGCCGTGTCGGCCGCGGCCGCGGTGGCCATCGGCGTCATGACACTGGGCGCCCTCGCCCCGCCCGCCGCCTCCGATTCCGCCGCCTCCGCTGCTGCCGCAGCCAGGCCGGACGCCGTCCAGCAGGCCCTGAACACGCTGGTGCGCGACGACGGGATGCCCGCCGCGCTGGCGAGCGTCCAGGACCGGAACGGCCGCATCCGCACCTACACCGCAGGAGTGGGCGACCTGACCACCGGCTCGAAGGTGCCCAGGGACGGCCAGGTACGGATCGGCAGCAACACCAAGGCGTTCACGGCGGTCGTGGTCCTGCAGCTGGTCGGCGAAGGGAAGATCGGCCTCGACGCCACCGTCGACACCTACCTGCCCGGCCTCGTCCGCGGAAAGGGCATCGACGGGCGCCGCATCACCGTCCGCCAGCTCCTCCAACACACCAGCGGACTCCCCGAGTACGGCATCCACGTCGACGACGACGAGATCAGGAACCGGTACTTCGAGCCCCGCGAGCTGCTCGACATCGCCCTCCGGTACAAGGCCGACGCGGCTCCGGGGACGACGTGGGGGTACAGCAACACCAACTACGTCCTGGCCGGCCTGATCGTCCAGAAGGTCACCGGCCGCCCCCTCGCCGAGGAGATGGACCGGCGCATCATCAAGCGCATCGGGCTGCGCCACACCTACTTCCCCACCCCCGGCAAGATGACCATCCGAGAGCCGCACCCCCAGGGTTACCACCGCAACCCGGCGGACGGACCGCTGCGCAACTTCACGGAGATGGACCCCTCCATGGGCTGGGCAGCAGGCCAGTTGATCTCCACCAACTCCGACCTCAACCGCTTCTTCACCGCGCTCCTCGCCGGCCGCCTCCTCCCGGCGGCCCAGCTCGCCGAGATGCGCACGACCGTCCCCGCCGGGACCTCCGGCCTCCGTTACGGGCTGGGGCTCACGAGCAGGCCGCTGTCGTGCGGCGGCGTCTACTGGGGCCACGGCGGCGACATCGCGGGATACGAGACCCGGGGCGGTGTCACCGACGACGGCCGCGCCGCCAACGTCGCGGTGACCAACATTCCGACGGACGAGGCAGCCACGCAGCACGTGAAGGACGCCGTGGACAGGGCCCTGTGCGCCTGAATCACGCACCCGGCAACCCGGCAAACCCGAACAACGGTCCAACGATTCCTCAGGAGTTGACTCATGCGTGGACAGACACGGCAAGGGCTTCGCTCGCCGGGCCGGCAGCAGGGCACGCGGCGACGGGCCCTGCCCGCCGCGGCCGCGGTGGCCATCGGCGTCATGACACTGGGCGCCCTCGCCCCGCCCGCCGCCTCCGCCACCAGGCCGGACACCGTCCAGCAGAGCCTGAACGCGCTGGTGCGCGACGACGGGATGCCCGCCGCGCTGGCGAGCGTCAAGGACCGGAACGGCCGCATCCGCACCTACACCGCAGGAGTAGGCGACCTGACCACCGGCTTGAAGGTGCCCAGGAACGGCCAGGTACGGATCGGCAGCAACACCAAGACCTTCGTCGCGGTCGTCGTCCTCCAACTCGTCGCGGAGCGGCGGGTGCACCTGGACGCCTCCGTCGACACCTACCTGCCCGGCCTCGTCCGCGGAAAGGGGATCAACGGGCGCCGCATCACCGTCCGCCAGCTCCTCCAACACACCAGCGGACTCCCCAACTACAGCGACCACCTCGGGGAGGACGTCCGGTACTACACCCCCCGCGAACTGCTCGCCACAGCCCTCCAGCACCCGGCCGACTTCGCCCCCGGGACGAGTTGGAAGTACAGCAACACCAACTACGTGCTCGCCGGCCTGATCGTCCAGAAGGTCACCGGCCGCCCCCTCGCCGAGGAGATCGACCGGCGCGTCGTCCAACGCGCCGGGCTGCGCCACACCTACTTCCCCGCCCCCGGTGACGCGAGCATTCGGGAGCCCCACCCCCACGGCTACTACCGGGAATCGGCGGACGTGCCGCTGCGCGACATCACGGAGACCGACCCCTCCTGGGGCTGGGCGGCAGGCCAGATGGTCTCCACCGGCTCCGACCTCAACCGCTTCTTCAGCGCACTCCTGGCCGGCCGCCTCCTGCCGTCGGCCCAGCTCGCCCAGATGCGCTCCACCGTCCCCGCCGAAGCGACCTTCGGCCCCGGCGCCCGCTACGGACTTGGACTGGAGGGCGGCGGTGGCTGCCAGGGCCGCGGAGCCGAGCACAGCCAGGGCGACGCGCGAAGCGTTACGGAACATCGATCCTCCTTGGAGGACGCCGCTTTCGGGGCGTCCAAAAACCGGACTCGCGGCCGGTTTGGACGGGCCCCCACAGAGTGACCGCCCGTCATGCCTTGGCGGAAGAAATGCCCTTTGGTGTGACAAAACACGGACATACGCAACCGCACCACGCCAGGCGCGTACACCCCCGCGCTCGGCCCACCACCCGCAACACCCCCTACACGCATCCCCGTACGTCCCTGCGGAGTGCGGGTCATCCGGCGAATCGACCGTCCGGTGGGGCGTGGACCGATTCGATTCGCCCACGTCCCGTGCCAGATAAGGACGTTGATCTGAAGGGACGACTCCTTACCGTCTCCCGGTGACCCGAACTCACCAGTCCGGAGCGCCACTCGGGCACCATCCGTTGCCTGGAGCCCCCGGAGCACTTACGTTGAGCGCGCCTGAATTCGGCTCAACCCGCCGCCTCTGCGGCGGGCTTGCTTCGGGAGGAACCCCCCATGCGCAGAAACACTTCCGGCCATCACCGCAGACGTATGTCTCCACGCATACGCACCGCGGTGTCCGTCGGCGTCGCGGCTGTGGCGGTGGCCACTACGGCCGCCGTGGCCACCGCTGAAGGTGCGAGCCCGACCCCGCCTGCCGGCCCCCGCACCCAGCACGTCGAGTACTTCAACGGCGCGGACGGCCACCCACGGCGGACCACCGTCCCGGCCTCGAAGCCGCTCGCCCCGTCCGAGAAGGCCGCGATTGCCGCCGGCACCGCGGGCGACGGCGATGTCACCTCGATCGTGCAGAGCGGCCCGGTCAACTCCAAGCTCGATGTGGTCTTCATCGGTGACGGCTACACCGCCGCCCAGCAGGAGGACTTCCACTCCGACGTCCGTGCCAAGTGGGCCAAGATCTCCGCCGTCGAGCCGTACGCGACCTACCGCGGCCTGTTCAACGTCTGGGCCGTCGACGCCGTCTCCAAAGACTCCGGCGTCTCCGGTGACCCGACGCAGGATGTGGTCCGCAACACCGCCTTGAACTCCGCGTTCTTCTGCGACGGCACCGAGCGGCTGCTGTGCGTCGACACCGGCAAGGTCGAGTCGTACGCCGCCAAGGTCCCGGCCGCCGACCTCGTCGTGGTCCTCTCCAACTCCGCCAAATACGGCGGCGCGGGCTACAACGACGTCTCCTCGCAGGTCGGTTACGACGGGATCGCCACCGCCTCCTCCGACAACGACCAGTCGGACCAGATCGCGGTCCACGAAACCGGTCATTCGCTGGGCAAGCTCGCCGACGAGTACGACTACGGCCAGTCCGGCACCTACTCCGGCCCCGAGCCCGCCGACGCCAACCTCAGCACGCTCTCCGCCGACCAGATGACCGCTCAGCAGAAGAAGTGGTACCGCTGGATGGGCCAGCAGTCCCCGGACGGCGGCGCGGTGGGGGCGTTCGAGGGCGGCGGCTACTACCAGTACGGGCTCAACCGCCCCACCGAGAACTCGATCATGCGGACCCTGGGTCAGGAGTTCAACCTTCCCGGCCGTGAGGCGATGATCGCGGGCTTCTACCGCTATGCGAGCGTGCTGAGCAGCCCGGTCTCCACCCACCACGCGGTGTCCCGCGGGACCCGGATCCGGGTCAGCGCACCCGCCTCCGCGCAGCTGACGTGGTCGGTCGACGGCCGCGAACACAAGGCCGCGCGGGGCAAGTCCTCGATCGTCCCGCGCGCCCTCGGCGTCCCGGCCGACGGCCGCCCCCACACGGTCACGGCACGGGCCATCGACGGTACGAAGGCAGTCCGCGACCCTGCACTGCGCAAGCTGCTCTCCCGCTCACTGACCTGGCACGTCGCGCCCCAGTAAGCCCCTCCCGCTTCACGCACACCGCCCCGGTCACCGGGCGGGCCGGTCGACGCGCCCGGCCGGTGACCGGGGCAGGCGTCTTCTCCAGCGGCCAGCGGTGTCGGCGGCCGGTGCGGTCAGAGGCGCACCACCGTCTTTCCGTCAGAGGCGCACCACCATCTTTCCGGTGTTCCGGCCGTCCATCAGCCCGAGGAACGCGTCCACCGCGTGGGCGATGCCGTCCTCGACGGTCTCGCGGAAAGTGATCTTCCGTGCGGCCAGCCAGCCGCCCATCTCTTCGGCGAACCGCGGCCGGACACCCGCATGGTCCCCGACCTCGAAACCACGCAGCGTGATCCGCTTCTTCACCAGCTCGACCATGTTGCGCGGCCCCGGCGCTGGTTCGGTGTCGTGGTACCCGGAAATCGCTCCGCACAGCGCGGCCCGGCCGTTCAGCTTCAGCGCGTCGATGGCGGCTTCCAGGTGGTCTCCACCGACGTTGTCGAAGTAGACGTCGATACCGTCCGGGGCGGCCTCGGCGAGCAGTTCGCGCACCGTGCCGGTCTTGTAGTTGAAGGCGGTGGTGAAGCCGAGTTCGCCGGTCAGATACTCCACCTTCGCCGCGGAACCGGCGCTGCCGATCACGGCCTTCGCCCCGCGCAGCCGCGCGATCTGCCCGGCCAGGCTGCCCACCGCTCCGGCTGCGCCGGAAACGAAGACGGTGTCCCCGGCGCGCAGGTCCGCGATCTCGGTCAGTCCGACGTAGGCGCTCAGTCCGGGCATCCCCAGTACGCCGAGGAACGCGGAGTCCGGTACCCCGTCGACACGCCGCAGTCTGGTGAAGCATCCGGCCGGCGCGACCGCGGCGGTGCGCCAACCGAGGTCGCTGAGGACCAGGTCCCCCGGCGACAGAGCGGACGCCCGCGAGGCGACCACTTCCCCGACCGCGCCACCCGTCATCGGCCGGTCCAACCCGTAGGCCAGGCTTCCGGTCTCCGCGGGGTTCATCAGTGCCCGCATATACGGGTCCACCGAGAGGAAGGTGTTGCGGACCCACACCTCACCCTCGGCCGGTGCCGGCAACTCCCGCTCCACGAGCCGGAAATCCCCCGGCACCGGGCGCCCCACGGGGCGCGCGGTCAGCTGCCACTCCTGCACGGTGTCGGTCATGCGCTGTGCTCCTTGTGTGCCACGGACTGCTTCTCCGTAAGGGTGCAGCGCTGCCGGGGCACCGGGAATTCCACTCGGCCGCGGAGGTCAGCGTGGTGCCGCCAGATCCTGGGTCCACCAGGGCCCGCCCGCGCCCTCGACGATGCCTATTCCGACTTCCGTGAAGGTGCAGTTGAGGAGGTTGTCGCGGTGCATGCGGTCGCCCATCCAGTCGTTCACCACCGCGGCGGCGGTCCGTGGGCCGCGGTGGAGGTTCTCGCCCCAGCTGCTCCAGCGGTAGCCGGTGGCGGTGATGCGTGCGTCGGGGCCGGTGCCGTCGGGGGCCTGGTGCTCGTAGTAGTGGCGGGCCGCCATGTCGGCGGAGTGCCGCTGCGCCGCGGTGTGCAGCCGCTGGTCGATGCGCAGCGGCCCGCAGCCGGCCTGCGCCCGCCGCTGGTTGATGAGTGTGGTGGCCTGCTCTTCGAGGTCGGGCGGAGTGGCCGAGGGGGTGGGGGTCGGTGATGCGGAGCGTGTGGGGGGCGCGGTCTTGGAGCGCGACGGGGTCGGAGTCGGGGTGGGCGTGGGGGTGGGGCGTGGCGACGGGGTGCGCGAGGCCACGGGGCGGGTCGCCTTCGGCTCGTTCTTCTGCTTGTCCGGGGGTGTGCCGGGAGACCACCACCACACGGCGGCGCCGACGGCCACCACGAGGGTGGCGGTGCCCGCGACGACCGGGCCCGTCTTGCTCCGGGGCGGGCGCTGCGCCACGTGGTGTGAGGCACCGGAGGTGTGCTGCGGGGGTGCCGAGGCCGCCTGCGGGGGTGCCGAGGCCGCCTGCGCGGTCGCGGCGGCAGGGGCGGGCAGGACGGTTTCCGGAGTGAGATGCGAGGGCAGCGGCAGCAGGGCGAGTCCGACCAGCAGGCCCTCGGCGGGCAGCAGACCGTCCCAGTGCCCGGCGCAGTCCCTGCACTGACGCGCATGGCGGGCTATTCGCTTGCGCCACAGGGGGCAGGGTTCGTGGTCCCAGGTGGCCGTGAGCTCGGACAGTTCGGGGCAGAGCGGCGTGGCCGAGAGTGCGCGGACCACGACGCGGCCGGCTTCGAGCTGTTCTTTCATGCGCTGCACCCGGACCGCCGCATGGCGGGAGTCGATCCCGATGGCGGCGACCAGCTCCGGCCTGGTGATCTCGCCGGCCGCCTCCAGCCACCACAGGGACAGCAGCGCCCGGTCCCGCTCGTCCAGCCAGCGGGTGGCCGCGGCCACCTCACGGCGCTGGCCGGACAGTCCCAGTTTCAGGATGGTCAGGTCCACGAAATCGGCCGAGCGGTCGGCCCGTTCCTGCGCTTGCTCCAGGCCGACGAGGGGCACCTTGCGGGCGGTGGTCCACCGGCGGCGTACCTGGTTCATCGCGATCGCCACGAGCCAGGAGCGGAAGGACGCCGGCTCCCGCAGGTCGGCCAGCGACTCCAGGACGCGCAGCATGGTCTCCTGCACCACGTCGTCGACGTCCGCATGGCCGTCCAGCGCCCGTCCCACGACGTTGTAGATCAGTGGCAGGTGCGCGGCGACCAGCTGCTCCCGGGCCTCTTCGTCCCCGGCCTTGGCTGCCTCGACGGCCACCGTCCCGTTTTCCTGCTTCACGCCTCTTCGTTCCTGTTCCTTCGTGCGTACCCGTGGCCCCCGCTCACCGGAGATCTCGCGCGCTCGCCCCGATAACAGAAACCTACGTGGGTCAGGAAAAGCCTCGTTGCCCGGCCCGTTGCCCGGCCCGCTCCCGTGCCGCGCTCCCGGTGCCGCGCACCCTTCACGCCGTCCGGGATCCGGCCGGCTGACGGACCGCGAAAAAAGTTTTCGCGCTTTTCGTTATCGGGTGCCGGGCCCGTGCTCTCCCATGTGTCGGCCCGCGAAGACACCGGGTCCCCCCAGGCTCCGCGGGCCGACGCCTCGCTATCCCCCACAGGAAACGGAACCATGAACAACGACCACCTTCAGACGGAGCGCCACGACGAGACTCCGGCCGGGCGCGGCCGCACGGGAGGCCGGCACGGGCGGACCGGCGGCCAGCACCGCGGCGGCAGCGCTCCCCGGCGCAGGGCCACCCTGCTGGCGGTGGCGGCCGTGGTCACCGTGGGCGGCGCGTCCGTGGTGCTGCTGCGCCCCGACTCCGGAACCGACCGTGCGCTCGCGGCCGATCCGTCCGGAGCGTCGGCCCCCGCGGCGACCGTCTCGGGTTCCCCGACGCCGGACACCTCGCCCTCGGCCAAGCCCCGTAAGCCCTCTGCGTCGCCGTCCAAGGCCAAGAAGCACGTCAAACGGCACGCTTCTCCCCGGCCGAAGGCCAGCCGCACCGCAAGCGGTACGGAGAGCACCAAGCGCACGGCGCCCCGTACGCCGCACGTCGACTCCGGAACGGGCGCCAACACGCCGAGCGGCGGGCAGGCCGCGACGGGCACCGCCGCGCAGTTCGCGCAGAAGGTCGTCGAGCTGGTCAACGCCCAGCGGGCGCAGCACGGTTGTGGCCCGCTCACCGTCGATGCCCGAATACAGCGCGCGGCGCAGGCCCACTCGGACGACATGGCCGCCCGCAACTTCTACGATCACGTCACCCCGGAAGGCGTCGACCCCGGTACCCGGATGACCAAGGCCGGGTACTCCTGGGGCAGTTACGCCGAGAACATCTTCAAGAGCCCCAAGGACCCGGCCACGGCGGTGGACGGCTGGATGAAGAGCCCGGGGCACCGCGCCAACATCCTCAACTGCTCCTACAAGGACACCGGAGTGGGCGTCAACATGAGCGGCAACGGCCCCTGGTGGACACAGGACTTCGGCACCCAGCGCTGACGCGGCGGGCGTTCCCAGTGGTGCGGGCCGGAGCTGGCCCGCACCACTGGGCCCCGCGCCACTGGGTCCCGCCGCGCCGAAAACTCAGCTGTCAGCCGGGGCGAAGGTCCGGTCGAGGAAACCATCGAGGCTGCGGCGGGCCGCCGCCCCGTGTGGGCCGGCGAAGATCTCGGCGGCGTGGCGCTTGCCGGGCAGGACCGTGACCTCGGCCATGGGGAAGCTGTGGGCGACCTCGCGCAGCCGCCCCTCGTCGGAGAGCGGATCGTCGGCGGTGCCCAGGAGCAGCAGTTCACCCTCGTACGACGTGCCGTTTCCGGCGGAGTAGCCGCCCAGCGAGGCGAGTGGGCTGATGCCGGCGACGCCGGCCGGGCGGTCGGTGCGGTCTGTCAGCATGCCGAGCATCAGCGTGCCGCCCATGCACCCGCCCACCCATGCCACGTTCTCGGCGCCGCGCGAGCGCAGCAGCCGGGTCGCTTCGGAGATGGTCCGGCGACGGTCCGTACCCCAGTCGAGGGTGACCACGTGATAGCCGTCGGCGGCGAGCCGCTTGGCCTCGGCCGCCCATTCACAGGCATCGCCCCAGGAGATGGGGGCGAAGACCACCCCGCGGGGACCGGAGCCCAGGGAGACCAGACGGCCCCCGGAGGAACCGGGCGGGCGGTACGCGGTGGCGCCTCGTACGCCGTGGAAGCACGACGGCAGCCGGTCCGGTGTGGCGCTGAACTCTCGCACGGCGGTGGTTCCTTCCTGGGCGGAGCGACGGTTTTCCGCCATTGCGCTCCCCTGTGGGGCCGTTTCCGCGTCCCGGCCGGCACAGGCGGTGGCGCTGGTCAGGGCCAGAAACAGGACCGCCGTCATGGCCAGGGCACGCCTCGGCTCACGTGTGAACATGAGAGAAGCATAGAGAGAAAGCATTGGGAAAAGCTATATTGAAAGATAGATGGAAAGCTTTTCACAGCGTCCACATCTGGCAACCACCCAGTCTCCCCAGGTCAGAACGTGCCTGTACGGAGGGTGGGATATCTTTGTACTGAGCATCGGGTAGAGGGAAGGCGGGTCACGGTGGAGCCTGACCACGTAGACGAGATCATCTCGGCATGGGAACACGAACTGCCCGAAATCGCCGGTCTCCCCCTGGAACTGGCCAAAAGGACCGCCCTGTTGGTTTCGGCCTTCGATATCGCGGCCGGCGCCGAGCTGGAGAAACTCGGGCTCACTCAGGCCGAGTACGGGGTACTCGCCACCCTCCGGCGGATCGGCGCCCCCTACCGTCTCAAGCCGACGGAACTCACCCACGCTCTGCTGCTGTCCTCCGGTGGGACCAGCAATGTCATCAAGCGCCTCGTGGCCGCCGGCCATGTCACCCGCGCGGCGGCCGAGGACGATGCGCGCAGCAGCTGGGTGCAGCTCACACCGAGCGGGGTGGAGACGGCCGAGGCGGCGGTGCGCGCCACCACCGCCGTGCACGCCCGGCTCGTCGGCCGTATTCCGGAACCCACCGCGAAGGCCCTCAGCGAACAGCTGCGCATCGCGCTGGCCGCCATCGAGGAGGGTGTGCTGATCCGCCGCTGACGCGGGGCACACCCCACCTCAGCGATCGGCCAGCCGGTCCCGCACCTCTTCCGCCCGTGCCAGCAGCCGCGGCAGCCCCGCGTACCGCAGCCGTCCCGCGCGCTTGACGATCCGTCCGGCGACCAGCACGGTGTCGACATCGGCGCGGTCCATCGACGACACGACGGCCGCGGTGGCGTCGTGCAGCGGCGCCACTCCCGGGCGATCGGTCCGCAGCACGAGCAGATCGGCCTGCTTTCCCGGGGTGAGGGAGCCGATCAGGTCCGCCATCCCGAGCGCCTCGGCGCCGCCGAGCGTCGCGAACTCCAACACCTCCCGGGCCGTGAGCAGCGGCGCCTCCGGGTCGGTGTGGCCTTGCAGCGCGGCGAAGCGCCCGATCTGGAAGGCGGCCCGCATCTGCGTGAACATATCGCTCGGCGCGGCGACTTCGACATCGACGCTGAGGCTGGGACGCAGCCCGGCGGCCGCCGCCGCGGCGAACGGCGGCAGACCGTGCCCCATCGTCATCTCGATGGCGGGCGCGACCGACAGCGCCCCACCACTGTCGTGGATCAGCTCCAGCTCACCGGCCGCCATGCCGGTGCCGTGGATGAACACCGTCCCGGGGCGCAGTACGCCGAGGCGGCGCAGCCGGGAGACGGGACTGCCGCCGCGGACGTGCAGCGCGGTCGGCACATCGAGTTCACGGGCCAGGGCCCAGCTGCTCCGGGTGCCCTCGTCGCTGCCGAACTCGGCGTTCAGCGCCATGGTCACCAGGCCGTCCTTGCCGTGCAGCCGGCCGCTGCGGATGCGGCGGGCGTCCTGGGGCGTGCCGTGTCCGTAGGCGAAGACGCTGCGCAGCCCGGATTCGGTGAGCGCGTCGAGCAGGGCGTCGGTGTGCTCCTCGGTCGGCTTGGCGACATTGGAGATGTCCTGGACGGTGGTCACTCCGGCGTCCAGGGCCCCCAGGGCGCTCAGCAGATTGCCCAGGTGGAGGTCGTCGGCGGTGAGCCGGGGCGCCAGGGTGTGCAGTACGGTCGCGAAATACTGGTCGAGCGTCTGGTCGGCGCCGCTGCCGCGCAGCGCCGCCTGCCACATGTGCCGGTGGGTGTCGACGAAGCCGGGGAGCACCAGGCAGCCCCGGGCGTCGATCCGCTCGTCCGCGGCCGCGGGGTCGATATCCGGGCGTACCTCGGCGATCCGGCCGTCCGCCACCAGGATGTCGGCGGACGGCAGTTCCCCGAGGGCCGGGTCCATGGTGAGGACCCGGCCTCCGGTGACGAGCAGGCGTGCGGTGGTCATGCCGTGCCCCACCCCTGGGGCGGTGCCAGGCGGCCCATCTGCAGGTTCCAGTATTCGGTGTTGCGGTGGCAGCGGCCGTCGGGGGCGAAGGTCAGGAAGTTGGTCTCCAGGAAGGTGACCCAGTGGTCGCCGTCGGGGTTGATGGCCGGGGCCCGGAGGGTGACCCAGAGTTCGACGGCCGCCCGGTTGCCGGTGACGACCGGGGTGCCGTGACGGCCGGTCATCTCGCTCTGGCCCGCGGTGATCTCGCGCCAGTAGCGGCCGATGGCCTCGCGGCCGCGGAAGGTCTGGGCGGATACACCGGGGACCGCCTCGTACACGGCGTCCGGGGTGAAGAGCCGGACCGCGGCCTTGTCGTTCTTGGTCCGCCAGGCTTCAAGATAGGCGTCGGTCCAGCTCGACACCTGGGCGGCGGTGAGCCGGTCGGATCGTTCGTCGGCCTGTGCGGCCGGTGCCACGGCCGCCAGGGGCAGCGCGGCGACGCCGGCGCGGAGCAGGGTACGGCGGTGGGTACGGGGGTTCACAGGTGTTCGGTGCCCTTTCCGTGCGTACGGGGTGCGGTGGCCGGGGGCGGCTTCGGGAAGCCGGTCCGGACCGGTGTCATGCGGCGTCCTGGAGGCGGACGGAGAATTCGATGCCGTCGCCCAGCGGAAGCTGCTGGGAGAGATAGCCGTTCCCGGCGGTGCGGACATGGTCGGTGAACTCGGGGGGCAGCATCGGCAGGTTGTCGGAGACGATCAGGCCGCCGGAGCGCAGTGCGGGTTCGAGCAGCTTGAGGACCGGGAGGTAGAGCTCCTTCCAGCCGTCCAGCAGCAGCAGATCCACCGGCCCGGGGAGCGTGCCGAGCTCCTCCCGGGCGTCGCCGGTCCTGATCTCGGCGTAGGCGGCGAGCCCGGCGCGCTCCAGGTGGCTGCGGGCCCGGTCGGCCTTGCCCGGGTGCAGCTCCGAGCCGATGATGCGGCCGGATCCGTTGTCGCGCAGGGCGGCCGCCGCATAGATCGTCGAGGCGCCGAAGGAGGTGCCGAACTCCACCACGAGGGCCGGGCGCAGGCTCCGGATGAGCTGGTAGAGGAAGGTGCCGACCTGCGGGTGTACGGGCAGCGCGGCCTGGGCGCACAGCTCGGCCGCCTCCTGGGCGGTGGGCGGCTGCGGCCAGTCGGCCGCGGTGGCGTAGGCACGCTTCATGACGTCCGGGTCGTTGCGCTCGGCCGTCCGGGCGATCTCGTCCAGGACGGCACCGACACGCTCGTCGGTGAGTCCGGTGGCGGCGGTGGTCATCCCTGTGCCCTCCCGTCCCGCACGGCGGCCAGCAGCGCGGGGTCGAGGTAGCTCTGCGCGTTGTAGATGGTGCGGTCGGTGTCGAGTATCTCGCGCCGGCCGTGCATCACCCGGGTGTTGTCGATCAGGGCCACGTCGCCGTCCCGCCAGTCCAGCTCCTCGGTCAGCTCCTCGGTCAGGCGGCGGAATTCGCTGAGGAGTTCTTCGGGGATCTCGGTGCCGTCGGCGAAGGTGATGCGGGGAGCCTCGTAGTTGTACGACGGGCCGAAGACACTGTTGGCCCAGGAGAGCCGGCTGCCGAAGAGCGTGGGGTGGACGGCACCGATGCGGTACGCGTAGTGGATGGAGCCGTCGTCGTTGAGCTGGAGGGTGGTGGACACACTGCCGCCCACCAGGTCCTTCATATCGGCGAAGGTGATGTCGTCGAGCTTCTTGCGGCCTTCCGTCTGGTGGGAGACGAACGCCTTCCACTTGGGCTCCTCCACCCGGCGGCTGTACATGATGTCCTTGACGCCGAAGACCTCGCGGGCGGTGTCACTCGCCGCGTCCCAGACCCGGTAGCCGTCGCAGACGGTGGTCTGGGAGCCGCTGGCGGCGGCCTTCTCGCACAGGAACCACGTCAGGTCGGGGCCGAAGGGGCTGTTGCCGTTCTCCAGATGGAGGCCGACGGCGACGGTGCCCGCGTCCACCTTCTGGGCGACCTCACCGCCGTGGAAGGAGCGCGCCGGGTCGAGGGTGATCCGGCTGGAGTGTGCCTTCACGAAGGAGGTGAACTCCTCCAGGTCGGTGCGGAAGCCCCGGAACAGCAGAAAGCCGGCGTCGGCGAGCAGCCCGGTGACCCAGGCCGGGTCCAGTGCGCCGAGCGACCTGTCCCCGACGGGCAGGATGAGCCGGCCGGTGGCGGCCCCGTAGGGCTCGACGTCAGCGATCGTGGTCATGCGTCTGCTCCTTGGTGGTCGTACAGCGTTCCGTTGGACAGGGCGGTGCGGATGGCTGCCCGCATGGGCCTTCCGGTGACGGTGAAGAACCGGCGGTAGAGGCGCTCATCGGCGACGGTGAGGTGCGGTACGGCGATCCGCTCCACCTCGGAGAGGTGCGCTTCACCGAACTCCCGGACGGCCGCTTCGGCCGCCGCGAGGTCGGTGGACTCCTTGACGAGGAAGAGTCCGTGGAGGGCGGTGAGTCCGTCACCGATCACGGCGACGGCGCGGACGAACGGGAGTTGGGCATACTGCGCCTCGACCCACTCGGGGGCCACATTGCGTCCGGCCGCGGTGATGATGACGTTCTTCTTGCGTCCGGTGATGCTGATGAAACCGTCCTCGTCGATCCGGGCCAGATCGCCGGTCCGGAGCCAGCCGTCGGCGTCGAGGACCAGGCTGGAGGGGTCGTCGCGGGTGTAGCCGGCGAACAACGAGGTGCTGTTGACCAGGAGTTCGCCGTCGTCCGCGGTGCGGACGCGGACATGGGGCAGCGCCCGGCCCACGGTGCCCAGCCGGCGCGCGTCCGGGGTGTTCCAACTGACCACGGAGCTGTTCTCGGAGAGCCCGTAGCCCTCGTGCACGGGGAGCCCGTGGTCCTCCAGCCGTCGCAGCAGCTCGGGGTGCACGGGCGCCCCGCCGCAGCAGATGAGCGGCGCGCCGGGGGTGCCGAACAGGGCCGGTGCGACCGTGCGTCCGCCCGCCACGGCCTCGTCCGCGGCGGTGGCGAAGGCGTCGACGAGCGCGGGCGTGGCGACCATCGCGGTCGGACGGGCGGCCGTCACATACGGCATGGCATCGGCGGGGGCCGCCGCGGCGGTGCCGACCAGGGCCCTGCCGGGCGGCATCAGGACCAGCGTCCCGCCGTCGAGCAGGACCATATAGAGCCCGGTGACCTGCTCGATGAGCAGGCTGAACGGGACGACGGAGAGATAGCGGGAGAAGGCCCCGTCGGGCATCACCGACCGCAGTGAGCCCAGCAGTTCGTTCAGGGCCGCCGCCCGGATCCGTACGCCTTTGGGGCGTGAGGTCGTCCCGGAGGTGTGGATGGTCTTGCATTCCCAGTCCGCTCCCCCGGCCCCGACCGGCGGCAGTACCAGGGGTGCGGACGGCACCGGCCCGTCCGTGGACAGCGGCAGCACCGTGCAGTCCGGGCGCAGGACCCGGTCCCGGCCCCACTGGGTCAGCCGCTCCTGCCCGGCGGCATCCACCACGCACAGATCGGTCTCCGCCAGCAGACCGGCTGCCTGCTCGGCGGAGAAGGCCAGCGGGACCGGCACCTCAGTGGCCCGCGCGGCGATCAGCCCGAGGTCGGCGACCACGAATTCGGGGGTGTTGCCGCAGACCACGCCGACGCGCAGCGGCCGGCCCTCGCGCGGGCCGATCCGCTCCGCGAGGTCCGCGGCCCGGCGCGTCACCTCCTGGTAGCTGAGGGTCCTGGCCGGGGCACCGTCCTCCCCCAGCACCTCGATCAGCGGGCGCGCCGAGTCACCGAACCGGACCAGGCTCTGCTCAATGCCCAGCATGACCGGCCACCTCCATGGCACTGATGCTCAGTTGGAGATCGGTGACGGAGTAGCGCCCGGTGGCGTCGGAGAAGAGCCGGTCCAGGGCGTTCAGCGGGATGACGCCGACCTGCGGCTCCTGGTCGTAGTACGTGCCCCAGCGTGCCGCCTCGTCGGGGGTCAGCCGGCGCGGGTCGGCCGGGCCGAACGGCACGAAGGAGATGCCGGTGCGCTCCAGCGTCGTGATGAGGCTCCGGGTGGCCGTGCACAGGATGTACTCCATGCCCAGGCACCAGGCGATGATCGGGGTGGCTCTGATCAGTTCGCGGCCGACCGAGGCGCGGCGGGTGGCCAGTGCCCCCACTTCCACCACCCGCCTGCGGTCGACCGAGGCTCCGAGACGGGCCAGTGCGGCGTCCTCGACGCCGGTTTCGAGGTACCGCTCGGAGAACAGTTCCTGGTCTCTGCCGAAGGTGAGCCCCGCGCAGGCCAGTGGCGCGCAGGGCTCCTCCGCCGCGCCGCAGGCCGGCCGGGCCACGATGAACGAGTCGGGCCGGGGCGCCACATCGGCGCCGTATGCCTGGGCGTACACCTCACGAGCGAGGTCCGCGGCGTCCAGCCATGAGCTGGTCGACCGGTGTGCCAGATCGATCTGCACGGTGCTCCCCCCTTCCCCGGCTGCCGGCTTTACTTGGTGCCGACGACCAGAGACACGGATGAGGGCAGCGCGATGCGCTCAACGGACTTCAGCCCCGCGTCGCTGAGCCAGCCGGAGATCTCCGGCAGGCTGTAGGTGCGGTCGCCGGAGCAGGCGTACATGGCCAGCGAGAACGCCGCGTTGTGCTCGTCGAGCTGCTCGCCGCGTACATCTTCGAGGACCACGATCCGGCCGCCGGGGCGCAGTGCCTTGGCGGCCCGCGCGATCAGGTCCCGGTTCTCCTCGTCGGTGTGGTTGTGCACGATCTCGAAGAGGAAGACCACGTCGTATCCGGTGCCCAGGTCGCCGCTGAGGAAGCTGCCGCGCTGCAGGGTGATCCGGTCGGCCAGGCCCGCCTTCTCGATCGCGGCGCCGGTGTCGGCGAGCGCCTCGGGCAGGTCGAGGATGGTGGCGGAGAGCTCGGGGTGCCGCTCGCACATGGCCATGGAGTGCAGACCGTGCGAGCCGCCCAGGTCGAGGAGGCGCCGCGCCCCTTCGGGCAGCGGGACGGCTTCGACGATGGGCTGCACGGTCAGGCGCGACTTGACCCGCATGTACGCGGAGAAGTCCCGCCCGGCCTCGGGGTTGTCGGCCCAGCGGTCCCAGAGGGACTGGGCGGGCTTGCCGTCCCGGACGGCCTGCGGGAGTTCCCACATCACATTGGTGAGTTCGTACGCCCACAGCAGCGCCGGGGTGAAGTCGTACTCGGCGTTCTTGCCCAGCCAGCGTTCGGCGAGCGGGCCGTTGCGGTAGCGCCCGCCCTCCAGGGTCAGCCAGCCGAGGACGGCGGCGACGTCGGCCACCGCGCGGGTGCCGTCCTTGCTCGCGCCGATCGCGTCGGCCAGCTCGTCGAGGGTCTTGGCGCCGCCCTCCTCCAGGGTCCGGAAGATGCCGAGCTTGGCGGCGGAAGTGAGCGCCGCATAGCGGATGGTGGAGCCGATCACCTCATCGATCGGGTTGCCCGCCAGTTCGGCGTCGGTGGTGGTCTTGAACATGGCTGATCTCCTCGGGATGGCAGGGAACGGCCACGCAGCAGGCGCGCGGCCAGGACATGCCGTGCACGCGACGGCCGCGGGCACGGTGAAGTTGTGGGACTGCCGAACGGGGACGAACTTCAGCCGGCCGTGACCGGTGGGAGCCGCTGCGCCCGGGGGCGCGCCGGCCCCGGCTGCGCCACAGGGGCGAGCGGGAGAGGTGCCAGGCCATGGCGGCCGTGGACGAGGAAGGCGGCGCGGAGGCCGTGCGGCGAGGTCATGGCCGCCCGGGACATGCCGGACGCGGCTGGCGCCGGGCAGAGTCCGCCCAGGGCCGGTCCCGGAAGGAGAGCGCGGACCGCCGCTCCCGCCCGCAGGGGGCGGCTGACGGCCCGTTTGCCCGACGGACCGGTCGTCGGGGCCGCCGCTGCCGGGGTTGCCGGACGGAGGGCGGCCCCGGGTGGGCTGGAGCCCGAAGAGCCCGCGGTGGAGGGCTGCGATACGGAAGGAGCGGGCCGGGCCGCCCGAAGGGGCGCCGGGGGCGTGCCCGGCCATGGTGCCCGCGCCCCCACGACGCGGGCCGCCTCGGCCCCGGCCCTCGCCGCCCTGATGAGTGGATGTCGGCTGAACCTGCCGTGGTGTACCCCCGCGGACGAAGCGTCCGCATGGGACACCGCCGGCTCCTGACGGCTGTGCATCGGGTCCCCCCCGGTCGCAGCTGCCTCAGTGCGGCGCACCGAACGTCAGGCGGACACCTCGTCGAATCCGACGGCCGCGCGTCCCGCGCGGTGGATGTGGGCGGTCTCGGCGATCCGGCGGCCGAGTGCCTCGGCGGTGCGCAGGTCGCTGGCGCAGGGGGTGACGTCCGCACCCTCGTCGTTGTTCGACTGGGACATGGCGCCCAGCCAGCTGCCGAGCCGGTTGAGGTCCTCGGGGCTGCCGGAGGAGGTGTTCCAGCCGCCGTACTCGGCGAGGCCGACCCAGACCATGCCGTGCTGGGCGGCGAACAGCGCGATGTCGATCAGCGCGTTGAGCTTGTCGCCCGCCATGTTGCCGCTGTTGGTGAAGCCGCCCGCGATCTTGTTCTTCCAGCGCATGTTGTCGCCCCAGACCGCGCTGGTGGCCTCGACGAACGCGCGGAATACGGCGCTGCTGCCGCCCATGTAGGTCGGCGTGCCGAAGATGAGGGCGTCGGACTCCTGAAGCACCTCCCACAGCTCGTCGTTCAGCTCGGCGAGCGAGACCAGGCGCACCTGAGTGTCGGGGACCTTCTCCGCGCCGGCCGCGACGGCCGCCGCCTGCTTTGCGGTGTGGCCGTACCCACTGTGGTACGCCACCGCAACCTTGATCTGCATACTTCTCCCCCACCCGGGACCGAGATGATGTTTTAGCTTTCACTAAAGCTGTCCAGAAAGCTTTAGGTGCTGGTTACGCTATCCATGCCCGCACTTCCAAGGCAAGCGTCTCCGGCCAACACCCCGAAAAGAACAGGTAAATCCGCAGGTAGGGACAGATCGCCCGATCACCCCCACACCTCCCGACACCTGGACACCACGCCGGACACCCCGTCATCCCGGCCACTTCGGCGCCCATTTCAGGACGGGGGCGAAATCGGGCGCCGGGGCACACTTCCCTACCAGGCACACGGGGGCGGACGCAGCGAGGTGACTAAGCCTGACTGCTCGTCAAATCCCTTTTCGGACAGGCCACTTCAGACCGGCGGGCGCGATGGACGCACCTCACCCAGCCTCGCAATGAACATGTGACGCACGTCACATGATGGGGTGTCATACATCGACGGGGCGTCAGCCGTGTGCAGGGTGACGGGCCCGCAAGGGGCCCTGACTACGGGGAAAGGACAACACATGCGTAACAGGCGAATTCTCAGCGCCGCGATCACCGCCGCCGCGCTCACGGTCATCGGACTGGGTGGTGCCGCCCAGGCCCACGCCGCCACCGGGACCGAGGCCGCCGCACCGGCCGCCTCCTCCACGCAGCACCAGGTCAGGCCGATGGACGGCCCTCCCGGAACCGTGTGGACCGGTAAGAAGTTCTGGACCCTCAGCGGCTGCCAGGAGGCCGGCACCGACCTGGTCAGCAGCGGCAAGTGGGCCGACCCCTTCTGTGACGGCACGGGGCTCAAGTACGACCTGTGGGCCCGCCCGCTGTAAACCCTCCGCGGTCGCCGGTAGTTCACCGGTAGCTGCCAGTGGTAACCCCGAGCAGGGCGGCCCGTCCCCGCGCACATCCGCGGTCACGCGGGGACGGCCGTCCCGCCGGTCACGCAACACACAAGGCGTCCTGGGGGCCTGCCCGGCCCGCCCCTCTGCTGCCGGATGGCAGGCTTCCCCGTTCAGGCCCCCCGGGGACCCGCCGCAACGGCGGGGATATGGGCGAGGGCCGCGCTCGAAATGCGGTACCGGCCGTTCGGCACCTCGGCCGTGGTGACATGGACGGTGAGTGGGCCCGCCCATTCGTAGCCGCGGTCGGCGGCGTGCCGGGCCAGAACATCGGTCAGTTGACGGCCCACCTCTCCGCCGCGGGCCGCCAGTACGTCGTGCACCTGCTCCGCGAGTTCCACGGTGTAGTCATTGGGCACCAGGACTCGGCTCTGGCTGCACACGATCGCGTGGTCGTCACACTCCCGCCGGAGCGCATCGAGCATCTGGACCGGGTCGGTTCGGAAGATCTTGGCCACCAGTGCGCTCTCGCAGTCCTCCACCACGCGCTCCCAACGCCTCAATATTCCCATGGTGGTTCACCTGCCCCGGGAGTAACCGCCACATGCAGGCATCATGCGGTCCACAAGGACTGTGGGCGACCGGTGCTGTGCGGCCCGGCGTCCCGGTCGCAAAACGCCTTGGCCGCTGTCGTACGGGCCCGTCACAATGGACTGGTGCCGATCATGACGTTCCCGGAATCCGATACCCCGCCCGCACTGCGGACGCAGGTCTCCGAACTCCGGGACGAGGCATGGCCGCCGGACTCCGCGTCGGCGCCCGGCACCTTCGCCCACGACCCGGCGCTGCGGCCGGTGTCGATGCTGCTCGTGGACGGCGCCACGGTGCTCGCCGCGCTGGACATCCTCTTCAAGGAGATCGTCCACGCCGGTTCGCGGTTCCGGGCCGCGGGGCTGAGTACCGTCGTGACCCGTGGCACCGCCCGCGGACAGGGCCACGGCCGGCGTCTGGTGATCGCCGCCCGCGCGGCCATGGCCGCCATGGACCTGGATATCGGCCTGTTCACCTGCGACCGGCCGCTTCAGCCGTTCTACGAGAGTGCGGGCTGGCAGCTGCTGCCCGGTGCAGTGCTCATCGGCGGTACGCCCCTGGCCCCGTTCCCCAGCGACCGGCCCGGCTTCGACAAGGTCACCATGGCCGACTTCTTCTCGCCTCTCGGCCGGAGCCATCGTTCCTCGTTCCCGCACTCCCGGATCGAGGTGTACCCGGGCGAGACCGACAGGCTCTGGTGACGACGGCCGCCCGGGGGGGGCGGGCCGGTGGCGGCAAACGGGTGGCACCGGGTCAAGTCCCGCGTCAGCTAGGTCCCATGGTCGATGATGGGGGCAGCGGATGGTGCGCGTCGGCTCGGCCGGTGGGCCCGGGTCCGGGCGACGCGCCGGGCGTGGTCCGTAGCGCGCTCGTCGGCGGACTGAGGGAAATTCTCCAAAACCGCCCCCTCATTACTGTGTCCGCACAACTGATCATGGGATGGTGCTTGGTCGCAGACTTGCAGGGTGCGGGGCGTGCTTCGGTGCGGCCCGCCGCTTCCTCCGCGACGACCCGAAGGACGTGCCTCATGAGCGAACGAGTCATCACCCCGCGCAGCCGCGGCTTCCTCTTCCTCGACTCCCATCCGGCCGGCTGCGCACGTCTGGTACAGGAGATGTGGCAGGCCGTCCCCGCCGCCGAGGAGGCCCCGAGCAGCGCGCCGGTGGCGCTCGTCATCGGGTCCTCGGCGGGCTACGGGCTGGCCGCGACGATCGCGGGGCTCGCCCGGGTGGGCATCCGCGGCATCGGCGTCTGCTTCGAGAAGCCACCCACCGAGCGGCGCACCGCCACGGCCGGCTGGTACCGCACCGCCGCCACCGCTGAACTCGCCCGTAAGAACGGGCACGAGATGGTCTTCCTCAACGGCGACGCGTTCTCCGACGCGATGAAGGACGAGGTCGCGGAGCTGCTCCGGGAGCGCTTCGGCCGTCTGGACCATCTGGTCTACTCGGTCGCCGCACCGCGCCGTACCGACCCGGACACCGGTGCCACCTACGCCTCCGCCCTCAAGCCCATCGGGGAGTCGTACCGCACCAAGACCCTCGCCTTCGACAGCGAGGGGACGCCGGAGGTCAAGGAGGTGGAGACACAGCCGGCCACGGAGGACGACATCGCGCAGACCGTCGCGGTCATGGGCGGCGCGGACTGGGAGCGGTGGATCGACCACCTCGCCGACCGTGAGCTGCTCGCCGACGGATTCACCACTGCCGCCCTGTCCTACATCGGCTCCCCTCTGACGGACGGGATCTACCGGCAGGGCACGATCGGCGCCGCCAAGTCCCACCTCGAAGCGACCGCGCGTACGCTCAACGAGCGCCTGGAGAAGCTGGTCGGCGGCCGCGCGGTGACCTCGGTCAACGGCGCCGCGGTCACCCAGTCCTCCACTGCCATCCCCGGCATCGCGCTCTATGTGGGGTTGCTGCGCGGCGTCCTCGGCGACGCCATGGTGCCGCCGATCGCCCAGCTGACCGGCCTGTGGGACCAGCTCACCGGTGCCCGGCCGCTCGACGTCGACGACGACGGCCGGGTACGTCTGGACGCCTGGGAACTCAACAGCGCGGTCCAGGCCGCCGTCACCGAGCGGTGGGACACGGCCACCACCGAGAGCATCACCCGCCTCGCCGACCTCGATTGGTTCCACGCCGAGGTCCAGCGGCTCTACGGCTTCGCGGTACCGGGCATCGACTACTCGGCCCCGACCGCCACCCAGGTTCCCTGGCCGGACGCCGCCCCCTGACCGAACCCGGGAACAATGCCGCCGGACGGCCGCGGACGCAAAAAAAACAAACAACGGCATCGATTGGGCGTCACCGGACGGACGCGCACACGCTTCCGTCTCCGCCGGTTTGGTGGCGAGTAACTCGGTGAGCCGACCGGGCTGTTGACGGTGCCTCGGATTCGGCGGACTGCGCCACGCACAATAGATGTCGATTACACCGTCACGGAATTCGGGCAGTGGCTGGCGTCGTCCCCGCCAATTCCGGTTCGCCATATCCTCCGGGCCACCCCGCAGGGGTGGTGACAGGTATCACGGAGAAATGCACGACGGACGGTGCGCTCTCGGGTCGTGGCTCTTCAGTCACGGCCCGAGCGGCCACTGCCCGAGGTGTCCTGGCGGGATATGGCCGCCGTCACGGTTTTACCGGCCGGCTTGCTATGGACCTCCACGGTTGCCGCGAGGCGACACACCATCGACCATCCGAAGCCGCCGCCTTCTCCGGTCACATCCGGCGTACGGGGGCGCGGCAGAACGGGGCTGGAGTCGCCCACAGCGATCACGACCGACTCCGGGTCGGCGGTCAGCCGCAGAGTGCAGAGCTTGCCGCCTGCATGCCGAACGGCGTTGGTGACCAGTTCGGAGACGACCAGGATCACCGCGTCCCGGGCGTCCTTGTCCGGGGAGGGCTCAAGCCGCTCCAGGAACGTGGCCGCAATGTGCCGGGCGGGCCCGACCACTTCGGAATAGCAGTCCAGTTGAAGCTCCAGCACCGGCGACGCCGTGACCGTGCGCGGAGCCTCGGCGGTGCTCATGATAAAGCTCACCTCGTATCGCATCGACTTGCCTTCAGGCCGGAAAGCGTGCCCTCTTCCCCGGGTATCAACCACACATTTCCGAGTTCGGACGAAAATGTTTGTTCTTCGCAACCTCGGAATGATCGAACCCGCGTGTCCGAACCGCCACGGACAAGCGGAGTGCCGCGGCATCTCACCGGTCCGGGAGCCGCACGGTGAGCACGATGGCGCACCGCCATCAGCCCTTCCCTGCGATTCCGGCGCCGAAAATGATCAGTGCGGCAGCACCAGAAGAAGGGGAACCACAGTTGTCATCCTCCGGACAATCGCGTGCCCGTATCCGCAGCCGCCAACCGGATATCACCCCGGTTTGCTTCACGACCCGACGGGTAAAAGGGGCTGCATTCCTGCCGCCGCACCACCACGGCAGCGGTCATGCCGGCAGCGCTCGCCACGGCAGCGGCCAGACCCGCCTCCCGCGCGAGAAGCGCTCGCCCCAGGCACGCGCCCCACCGCGAGCCCGGCCAACCCACCGCGCGCCCGGCTCACCCACCCGTTCCCGGCGCAACCGCGACCGGCTCCGCCACCTCGGCCCTACCGCCCCCGCGCACCAAAAGCCGCAAAGGCGCATAGACCACCACAGAGACCAGAAAGGCAACGTAGTACGCGAAATCGGCACCATGCAGCGCGGCCGCGACCGGGCCGACGAACAGGGTGGTGTCCATGAAGGGCACGGCCGCGGCGAAGGCGACGACAAACGCGACACAAGCGGGCCACCAGGGCTGGGGCCGGCCGAACTCGGCCTCGACATCGATCGGAGTACCGCGCCGGGCCTTGGCGCGCAGCCGCGCGTCGACAAGCACGATGCCCACGAACCCGGGAATCCAGTAGCCGACGAACAGCAGCAGATTCTGGAAGCGGAGCGTGGTGTCCTCGGCGTGCAGCCAGAGGACGAGCAGAAAGCCGAGCACGGCGGCCGCCGCCGCGGCGAGCGGCCGGGGCACCCGTATGCCGGCCGTCTGAAGGGCCAGCGAGCCGCTGTAGTCGTTCATGGCGTTGCTGCACACCGCCGCGGCCGCGATGGCCAGCAGCCCGAAGGCACCGAGGGCGCCACCGCCCAGCAGCCCATGCACTCCGGCGGCGGTCTGGTCGGTGAACAGCTCGGCTCCCCACAGCCCCAGCGCCTGGACCCAGGCGAAGGAGAGCACCATGCCGAGCAGGGAGTACCCGAACATCCGGGGCCGGGACGTCGCCCGGGGCAGGTAGCGGCTGAAGTCCGAGGCGTAGGGCGCCCACGAGATGGCCAAGCTGAGCGCGATGGTGCTGGTCAGAACGAAGGCGCCGAGGCGATCGGCACCGTGCGCGGAGCCCTGGACGGGGAGCGGCACACCGGACAGCAGCTGCACGCTGAGGACCACGAACGCGGCGCCCAGCACGAACGTCATCACCGTCTGGAGCTGGTGGAGGGCCTCGTAGCCGAAGACACCGACGACCCCTTGGAGCAGCAGGATCACCAGGGCCCCCAACCAGAACGGCCAGCCGAGCAGCTGCGCCAGCGCCTCGCCACCGAAAAGGCCGATGAGCGCGTCCCAGGCCACGGAGGAGAGCCACTGCATGATGCCGGGCAGGGCCACCCCTCGCCCGAAGGCGAGCCGCGAGAGCGGCAGCTGACCGGTCCCGGTCTGACTGCCCCATGTGCCCAGGTATGCGGCCGGGACCGCACCGACGACCGTCCCGAGCACCATGGCGGTGAAGGCCGTCCAGAAGTCCAGCCCCAGCGAGACACCCACCGTGCCGGAGAACACTCCGGTCATGGTGAGGTTGGGGGCGAACCACACGGTGAAAAGGCGGGCAGCCTTTCCGTATCGGTTGCTTTCGGGCACCGGCCCGATTCCGTGCCGCTCGACCGCCAGGTCGCCGGGGCGGGCAGGCATCCGCCCTCGGAAGGCGGATTCTTCGATGGTCATGACTCTCCAGGCATCAACAGATCCGCCCTACGGTAAGACGGACAGCCGGCCCGCCCATCAGGGCCCCCTGGCACCGCGCCGCCACCCTTGCCGCTACCGTGCAGAGGCCCCGCCGGTCGCAGGGGCCGCCGCGCAGGTACGCCGATCCCGGTCCTGAGCCGCAGCGATCACAGCGGGCGATCCGCGCTTCCCCATCCCGTGGAGCCCATCAGCAGAAGCGACCTCGCCCGCAGCCTCAGCCCAATGCCCGGTCGAGATTGAACGCGGCGCTGATGAGTGCCAGGTGGGTGAAGGCCTGGGGGAAGTTGCCGGTCTGTTCGCCGGTCCGGCCGATTTCTTCGGCGTACAGGCCGAGGTGATTTCCGTAGGTGAGCATCTTCTCGAAGGCGAGCCTGGCCTCGTCCACCCGGCCGGCCCGGGACAGCGCCTCGACATACCAGAACGAGCAGATCGAGAAGGTGCCTTCCTCACCTCGCAGTCCGTCCGGGCTGCTGCGGGGGTCATAGCGGTAGACCAGGGAGTCGGACACCAGCTCCTCCCCCAATGCCTCCAGAGTGGAAAGCCATTTCGGGTCCGTGGGCGAAATGAACTTGGCCAGCGGCATCATCAGAACCGAGGCATCGAGAACATCGTCGCCCTCGTGCTGAACGAATGCCTTTCGCTTCGTGGACCAGCCACGATCCATGATCCGCCGATAGATGGCGTCCCGGGCCGAGCGCCAGCGGATCACATCCGCCGGCAGCCCCCGGTGAGCGGCGATCCGCATCGCCCGTTCCAGTGCCACCCAGCACATCAGCTGCGAGTACAGGAAGTTCTGGGTCTTGCCGCGGGTCTCCCAAATACCTTCGTCCGGCTGGTCCCAGTTATCGCAGACCCAGTCCACGAGCTTGCCGATGGTGTCCCAGTGCTCGCTGGACAGCGGCTCCCCCCATTTGTCATAGAGGTAGAGGGAGTCGATAAGTGCCCCGTAGATATCGAGTTGGAGCTGGTTGACGGCGTCATTGCCGATCCGGACGGGGCTCGATCCCTGGTGGCCCTCCAGGTGGAGGAGTTCCTCCTCGGGCAGTTCGCTGCGGCCGTCGATGCCGTACATGATCTGCAACGGGCCGTCAGAACACTCCGCAAGGCAGACGTTCTGGGAAAGGAAGCGCACAAACGCCCTGGCCTCATCGGTGAAACCCAGTCTGAGCAAGGCATAGATGGCGAATGCGGCGTCTCTCACCCACGCATAGCGATAGTCCCAATTCCGCTCGCCGCCGATCTGTTCGGGCAGGCTGGTGGTGGGAGCGGCCACGATGGCGCCGGTCGGCGCGTAGGTGAGGAGCTTGAGGGTGAGCGCGGAGCGGTGCACCATTTCCCGCCAGCGCCCTCGATAACGGGAGTGCGACAGCCAGCCGCGCCAATACCGCACCGTGGCGCCGAACAGCTCCTCCGCCTCCATCAGCGGACAGGCCCGTGGCGCCACCCCGTCACCGATCCGGTCGAGAGCGAATACCGCGGCCCCGCCCTCGTCCAGCGTGAAGGAGCAGCAGGCGTCGGGTCCGTCGATCTCGACCGGAACACTGGACGACAGCGCCAGCGAAAGTCCTGGGGATTCAAAAATGGTCTGGCCCTGCTGGGAACTCACGGTGTGCGCACTTCGCCCGTAATCGAAGCGGGGAGCCACCCGGGCGATGAACGGCAACGACCCGCGCACACAGAGCACCCGCCGGATCAGCCGGTGCCGGTCCGCCTCCCGCGAGTCGTCGACTATCGGCATGAAATCCTGGACCTCACCGACCCCGTTGTCCGCGAAGAACCGCGTGATCAGGATGTTGGTGTCGGGAAAGTAGAACTGCTTCGTCCGGGCGGGCACATCCGCGGCCAGCTCAAAGGACCCGCCACGATCGGCGTCCAAGAGCGCCGCGAAAACACTGGGTGCGTCGAATCGTGCACAGCAATACCAGTCGATCGTGCCATTGGTACCGACGAGCGCGGCGGTACGCATATCGCCGATCATGCCGTGCTCGGCGATGGGCGTATAGCGTGGCGCATCCGCCTTGCTGGGGCGCAGGCTCACACCGGTCATTTGCCCTCCCCGGCGTTGCGGAGCAGGTGCAGTGGTGAATTCAGGTTACCCCCGGGTCATTGCGGGCAGCGAGCGAACAGCTTCGCGGCAAAGCAACTACGCCGAAGCGGGTCCGCGGTACGGCGACGGACACCACTCTCCCGTCCCGCCTGAGAGGGACATCGCCGCCTCCACCACCCCCCTTCCTTCCACACAGTTAGCAATCTGCCACTTACCGTGACACCGGCACTGCTCGGGCGCCGGGCGGGAGGCCCAGTCGATCTTTGCCGTCGTCACAGGCCCTTGAGGACACGATCAAGTGCCGACCGGCCTGCGGGCCCCCAGTTCGGCTTGCCGCCGGGCAGGCCGCGGTCCCCGTTCTGCCCCATCAGCATCAGGAACAGGCTCTTCATCGCCGCCAGCCCGCGTGCGCGTCGGACCGCAGCCTCATCCGCCTGTGCGTAGGTGTCGAAAAATCGTGCTGCGCCGCCCGCCGGGAGCAGCAGCCAGGCGGCCGCAAGGTCCCACGCCGGGTCGCCGGCGAAGACTGCGCCGAAGTCGATGACGCCCGCCAGTGTCCCCTGCGCGATGACGACGTTTGCGGGATGGAGGTCGCCGTGCACCCACACCGGCGGGCCCTCCCACTCGGGGGCCGCAACCGCGTCGTCCCAGACCTCCCGGACGGCGCGGACGTCGTCGGCCATGGGGCCGGGGGCGAGGGCCCGAAGGAAGTTCTCAAAGCCGTCCGTGCAGTCCTTGGGATGCCCGCCGACGTCCGAATCGGTCGGTCCGTCGGCGGGTGCCTCCACGTGCAGGGCCTTGAGGAAGGCCGCCAAGGTGTCGGCCGCGTGGTCGACGCGGGTGATCGAGCCGTGGTCCAGCGGCGTGCCCTCAACCCATGTCATGACGGTCCAGATCTTGGGGAAGCGCTCGGACGGCGCGCCGTCTCGCACGGGGATCGGGATCGGAAGCGGCAGGCGTGAGGCCAGGGTCGGCAGCCACCGGCGCTCCTTGAGCTGTAGATCGGGGCGCGTGTCCTTCCGCTGCATCCGGACGGCCAACTCGTCCCCGAGGCGCCACATTTGGTTGCCCCAGCCGCCCGCTACCTCGCGGATGGGGAGCTCGGCCAGGTCCGGATGCTGTTCCCGCAGCAGGTCGCGGACCAGATCTTCGCTGATCTCAATCTCGGATTCGATCACGCGGAGTCACAATACTTGAGGCAGGCGGAGGCGACCTTGCTCTTTGGGAGATCCAGCTCTCCCGCTGGGTCTTCCAAGTTCTCCCGCCGCAGGCCGCGCCCCGTCCGTCAGCTGAAACGCTCAGCTTCGCCAACCACCGCGCTCATCCGTCAGTTGAAGCGCTAAGTCACAACTGAGCCGAAGCACGGTGGTTGTCATGACCCAATCTCGCGGAGCGGCTCGCTGACTTTTGGCCTGGCCCTCGGAGGGCGAATGCGTCCGGGCCGCCACCTCCTGGGAGAACGACCCGGAGTCTTCCTCTCATCCTGACAGTGCTGGATTTGACCGCGGGGTTCAGTAGCAGGTGCCGTTGCAGTCGTAGTTCCAGGCCGTCCCACAGTCGTTCGGTACGACCGTGCACCTGATCCGTGTGCCGCAGTTGTACAGCCACGAGCAGTACTGACTTTCCGTGGAACAGGTGCAGTTGGCCAGGGCGTCCGCCGGGTCCGCGGGCCCGAGCATCGCCAGGAGCGCCCCGGCTTCCTGCTGTCCGAAGGCGGCCTTGGCCGACTGCTCCACGTCGCGGAGTTCCACATCGAGACCGGGCCTCGGGGAGAAGCCCCGGGACGCCACGGCTATGGCGTCATCGACCACCCTGTCCTGAGCGGCGGTCAGGTTCGGGTGCGTTCGGCGGTACCAACGGAAATGGTCCGCCCAGACCTGGCTGCGTTCCTGTGGGGTGAGCACTCGGTGGATGGCCTTGCGGTAGGCAACCGGGCGGGACGCGATGCCGGCATACGTACGGGGCAGACGGTCCAGGTTCGCCTCCACCCAGGCGCTGGCGCGGGCGTGCGGGGACTGGGCCAGCGCGGGCGACTGGGCCGTCGCGACCAGACCGGCAGCCGCGGCGGCCCCGCCGATCAGGCGCAGGAACTGCTTTCGTCCCAGCCCTGCCCCGTCCGTCTGGCGCGCCTCGCTCCTGGCGTGCTGTTCGAGTTCTCCCAAAGCCTGTAAGACCCGAGCCGTGGGCCGTGGCCCGAGGTGAAGGACCAGGGCTGTTGCCAGGGACCATCCGGTGTACGCCTTCACATCGTTCTGACGGACGCGAAGCAGGGTGGGAACCCAGGCGGGGGTGGTTCCCATGCTCTGCCGACGCCATCGCTGGACGTCGGGGTCCGTCAGCGCGAGCGTTTCGAGCCGACCGCCGCTGGCGGTCGCCACGGTGGTGGCAACTCCATGCGCTCAACTACCCACAGCAAGAGCGCAGGGCGCTAGAAGTCCATCTCCACGTAATCGATATCGGTGAACTCCACCTGGAGGCCGTCGGCCCGCCGTCCGCGGTCCTTGAAGTAGATCTCCTGAAGGCCCTTCGCGGCGATGTTCTGCAGCTGTTGTTCCGACGCTCCGGCGGCTTGGGCGTCGAAGAGGCGTTTGCGGTGCATGTTGGTGCGGGACTTGCCGATCAATTCCGCCCGGATGTGCGGGCCTCAGGTCGGCCGCTCCAGGGCAGGCCACCGCTCACCGTACTGGAAGCCGATGCCCTGCGGCCGCTCACGGAGCTTGCCGATGCCGCCCTTGACGGACGACTTGATGGCCGACAATACGGCGGCCTGTCCCGATCGAGGTCCTTGTGGCGGGCCATGGCGGCGAGGAACGCGTCGTCCGGCATACCGGTGGTGACGCCGAGATCCGCCATGGTGGCCATGTACGCATCGCGCAGCCGGGTGTACCAGGCATCCAGGTAGGCGCCGTGCTCGTAACGGACATACGCCTCGGCCGGCTGCACCGAGGCCCCGAGTTCCACCGCGTAGGCGACCGTCGGGGTCGCGTACCAGGCGGGCCCGGTGGGGCGGGTGCCCTGATGAAACGCACTCTGGATCCCACTGTCTGCGGTCCGTGACGTAACCGACTGCGCCCCCGGCTTCATCACGGCCCTTGGCGCCGCCTCGGCCGCAGCTCGTGAGCTCGTGAGCTCGTGAGCTCGTGAGCTCGTGAGCTCGTGAGCTCGTGACGGCATGCCACACATTTCGGCCCGGCCTCTCGCCCTGCGCTCCCCGTCCGTAGGACCATGGCACGCCCGCCTCGCGCACGTCTCTCGTTCCGTACGCCGACCCTCGGGAGGAACCGGATCATGAGCAGACCGAATGCTGTACGCGGCCGTCTCACCCTGCTGCTCACCGCGCTGCTGCTCGGAGTGTCGTCCACCCTCGCCCCGGCACTGCCGGCGGACGCGGCACCTGCCCGGAACGGGCATGGCCACGGGCAGGGGTACGGCTACGAGCACGGCCACGGGTTACGCCTCGACGCCCGGCCCTCCCACGCCGCCGATGCTGCCGAGCCCGCCGACACGTACTGGACTCCGCAGCGGATGCGAGCAGCGCGACCCGCCCCCGCGAGCAAGACCACCGGGGCGCCGCGCCCCACGACCACCCCGGCGCCGCCCCCGCCCACCCCGCCGAGCCACCCCTTCGACGGCCTCCCACAGGTGGGGACGTTCTTCTGGACGGACGGCAGCAACACCGGCCGGTTCTGCGGCGGCACGGTCGTGCGCAGCCCGCACCGCGACCTGGTGGTCAGCGCCGCCCACTGCCTGCGCTCCCCCGACCCCAAGCGCCACCTGTCCTTCGTCCCGCAATATCACGACGGGCTGAAGCCGCACGGGATCTACCCCGTCGAGCGCATCTACCTCGACCAGCGGTACTACGACCTCGGAACGAACGCGGGCGCCCGCTGGGACTACGCGGTCGTGCGGCTCGGCGCGCGGGAAGACGGTGCCGAGGTGGAGGAGGTGACCGGCGGCTTCGACCTCCTGCCGTACCCGGGCTATGGCCACCGGAACGTACGGCTCATCGGCTACCCCGGTAGCAAGGACACCACCCATCCCAAACCGCTCGACTGCACCTCCTCCACCCACCGCTACACCAGCACCGATCCGGCCGCCCCCGGCGATTTCCTGGAGATTTCCTGCGCGGGCTATATCGGCGGCACCTCCGGCGGACCATTCCTGGTGCGGGACTTCACCGGTTATGCCCTGATCGGCGTCATTGGTGGTTACCACACGGGCGGCGATTTCCCGGACGTCTCCTACAGCTCGTACTTCACGGTCGACACTCTGGCGCTCTATCTGCATGCCGTCCATGGCGATCCACCGGCCACACCACGCCAGGGCGTTTAATGTCAGCGATGGCGGAAGGCCAGTTGCCCGCCAGGCCGCAGTGGAAGGTGACGCCCGTTGGTGCCGTCGTTTCTCGTGTCCGTACTGAATCGCCTCTTCCGAAATGAGGTCTGGCGGCGGCTGCACGCACAAGCGGCGCTCTGGGTCACCGTGGTCATGACCGCGGTACTCCTTGCGGGTGCCGCACTGGTCGGGGTCGCGGAATCCGGTGCGCCACACGCCAATATCACGTCGTATCCAAAGGCGTTGTGGTGGTCGATCGAGACAGCGACCACCGTGGGTTACGGCGATTTCTATCCCGTCACGCTGTGGGGCCGCGTCATCGCATCCCTGTTGATGCTCAGCGCCATTACGGCATTCGGGGTCATCACCGCGGCCCTCGCCACCTGGTTCGTGGGCCGCGCGGAGCAGGACATGATTCGCCTGAGCAAAACAGTGGGGAGCCATGCCCGCGAGGACGCGGAGGCACTGCGTTCGGAGCTGCATACGCTGCACGAGCGCTTCGACCACGTCGAGAATCTGATCCGGGACAAGGGGACGCACTCCGCCCCCTGAGCAGGTCAGGGCGCGGGCCTCGGCGAGGCTTCGCGTACGCGGCGGCGATCGCGGCGGCCCCGGGGAATATCTGTTCGCCCTGTTCGTCGCGCGTCTACAGTGGTGGCCGTGATCGATTCCGCTGACGTCCGCCGTATCGCCCTCTCCCTGCCCGAGACAGTGGAGAAAGAAGCCTGGGAGATGCCCACCTTCCGGGTCGCCGGGAAGATGTTCATCACGATCCCCGACGATGAGACGTCATTCGCCGTGAGATGCCCCATTCACGAGCGGAAGGAGCTGATCGCAGCGGAACCGGAAAAGTTCTGGGTACCGCCGCACGAGGCAAGCTCCCATTGGGTGCGAGTGCGACTGGCGGCGCTGGAGGACATCACCGAGCTGCGCGACATCCTTGTGGATTCCTGGAAACAAGCGGCACCGCCGCGGCTGGTGGACGCTTTCCCTGGAAGTGACTGATCCGGCAGATCCGGCAGACCCGACGGATCCGGCAATTACTGCCGTTGGCAACCGAGCGGATATCAGTCGCGGCGGCGCAGATCACTCCAGTCCAGCGCCTGGGATGCCGTCAGCTGCGAACGCTCGGCGGCCGCGCGGGCTTCGGCGAGAATATCCCCGTGCTCCTCGACGAGCTCTTCATAGATCGGCGTGGGGCTGGAGGTGGGTGTGGAGGTCGTCATGTCTGTTCCCGTTCCCTTGTGATTCTGTGTGCTGCGGCTTGGTAGGTTCTCGCCGCCCTGGGAAGAAGGGAGCACCACGGTGGAAATCGCGGTGCGCAAAGGGAGGTTGTCCCCACACATGCGCCGCTCCCCCGTGCGGCGCTGGACATCGTGTCATGTGCGCGGCGAGCACGCAAAAGATCATCCCAGAGCCCGAGACCAGCGATGTCACGGAAGCGAAGCACGCCGCCCGGCCCCGATCGGCCTCGAATCGGCCTAGGGTCCGGTCCCGGAGCACCCACCGGACAGCTCCCGGACCACATCCCCATCGACACATCAGCAGGAGGCGACTCATGAGTGCGGCGGCTTCATACGTGCGTTTCCAGGGGACCACACGCGGCCCGCGAGGCCACTTCCCCGGCGTTTTCGCGCTCGCCAATGGCCTTGCACGGGAGGGCAAACTCAGCGATGAGCAGTACCGCTTCTGGCGCGCCGGCAACGATTGGTACGACGCCAACTATCCCAATCCGTCACACACCGACCCCAACGTCTACGACCCCGACCTGAACCCGGGGGCGGTGGCATGGTTCAAGGCCACCACCGCCAGGCATCTCATCGAACGGGTCGACGGCTACCTGGAGATCCTGGCCGCCCATGAAGTGGCCTGCGAACGGGTCGAGTCCACGGCCCCCGGGAGGGTGGTCTACGAGGACGAGGTGCAGGTCGTTGTCGTGCCCTGGGAGAACGACGTCGGCCTGCCCGGGGACGGTGCCACCCGGCGGCGATGAACCCGACTGCCCGCGCGGGAGTCCGAGCTGCCTATTGGCCGCGCCCCGGGGCAACGCTGTTGCGTGTGGCGCCTGTTGGCGTGTTCTCCAGGCGTGGCTTGGCGGCGGCGGTGCCTTCGGGAATCGCTGAGGGACGACCGGTGCGTCGCCGAGGGCCGGGCCGGGGCCCCGGACACGCGCCCCTCAGTGCGCGATGCCGTCAATCAGTTCGCGTGCCCCCTGCCGCAGCAGAGCGACAGCCACGGACGTACCGAGCGTCTCCGGAGTCAGCGGGCCGGCCCATTCGTGCGCGTTGAGGACCGTCTTGCCGTCCGGGGTGAAGACACAGGCCCGCAGGGACAGTTCGCCGCGTCGGTCCGTTTTGGCGTAGCCGGCGATCGGGCTGTTGCAGTGGCCCTGCAGGACGTGCAGCAGCATGCGTTCGGCGGTCGTCTCCTGGAACGTCTGCGGGTGTCCCAGGCCGCTGACGGCGTCGATGGTCTGGGTGTCGTCCTCACGGCACTGGAGGGCCAGCACGCCCGCGCCGACGGGTGGGCACATCTCGTCCGCGGAGAGGATCTGGGTGATCACGTCCGTGCGGCCGATGCGCTCCAGGCCGGAGACGGCCAGCAGCAGTGCGTCCGCCTCACCGGCTGCGAGCTTCTCCATCCGACGGTTGGCGTTGCCGCGCATCGGTACACACTGGAGCTGCGGGTGGGAGGCGGCGAGCTGGGCGATCCGGCGGACGGACGAGGTGCCGATCCGGGTGCCTGCGGGGAGTTCGTCGAGGGTGAGACCGCCGGGGTGGATCAGCGCGTCACGGACGTCATCGCGCGCCAGGAAGGCGGCGAAGGTGGTGCCGGCCGGCAGCGGGCGGTCACCGGGGATGTCCTTGACGCAGTGCACCGCGAGGTCCGCGTCACCCGCCAGGAGGGCGGCGTCGACCTCCTTGGTGAAGGCCCCCTTCCCCTCCACCTGCGAGAGGGCGCCCATCCAGCGGTCGCCGGTGGTCTTGACCGGGATGACCTCCGTGGCGATGCCGGGATGCAGCGCGCCGAGCTCGGCGCGGACGCGCTCCACCTGGGCCAGCGCCATGGGCGAGTCGCGGGAGACGATACGGATCAGTTCTGGGGCGGACATGGGGACACGATAGACCGTCAGATCCGGTGCCGATCCCCCGCAGGTCCGGGCACCGCTGCCTTCCCCTCCTGAGCGGTACGGTCCCGCCATGTCCCGGTCAACGCCCCCAAGCACCGAAGCCGCGCTCCCGCCGTACGCCGTCACCGCGGACGATCTGGACGTGCCGTGCAGCTCGCCGTGTCCGTACTGCGCCAGGCGCCGCCGACGGCCTGGGACGGAAGGGCCGGTTCGCTGGAGTGGGACTGCTGGGAGACCGTCGAGCTAGTCCCGCGGGTTGCCGCCGCCCGGGTGAGCCGGGATGCGCGCGGGAGTCTCGTGGCGCACCCCTTGGCTCCCTTAATGCCGCTAATGCCGCTAATGCCGCGTCCAGTGATGCCGCAGCCGGATCCAAATGTCCCGGGCCCGCCGTCCGGCCTCGGTCCGGCTCTTGGCCACCAGTTCCTGGGCCTCTCCTTCGCTCTCGACCATCGGGCCGGAGCCGCGCAGTGGCCGACCGGCTGTTTCGTGGAGGAAGAAGGCGGCGATGAGCCCGATGACGCCGGCGACCATCAGGTAGTAGGCGGGGATCATGTCGTCGCCGGTCGCCTGCACCAGCCCCGAGGCGATGAGCGGGGTCGTGCCGCCGAAGAGCGAGACCGAGATGTTGAAGGAGATCGACAGCGCGCCGTAGCGCAGCCGGGTCGGGAACAGTGCGGGCAGCGTCGATGCGGAGGTGCCCGCGAAGCACACCAGCAACAGGCCCAGGATCAGGCATCCGAAGGCCGGCAGCAGGATGCCGCCGGCGCGGATGAGGAGCACCGCGGGCGCGGCGAGGACGATCATGGCGGCGCTGCCCGCCATGAAGACGGGCCGGCGGCCCCAGCGGTCGGAGGTGCGGCCCACGGTGGTGATGGGCAGCACCACGACGATCATGGTGCCGAGCACGAGAAGCTGGGCGGTGAGGGCGTTCTGCCCGAGGGTTTCGGTCATGAAGGTCGGCAGATACGAGGTCACCATGTAGTTGGTGACGTTGTAGAGCAGTACCAGGCCCATACAGATCAGCACCGCCTCCCAGTGCCGGGTGAAGATTTCCTTGAGCCGGCCCTTACCGGACTGCCGGGCCTCCTCGACCGGAGCCGAGCGCGTAGCCGACGAAGGCGCCGAAGTGGAGCCAGCTGCCGAGGAATCCACGCCGGGTGTCCGGTGCGTATTCAGCGATGTAGGTGGTCGCTCCCGCGTATTCCCCGCCGGTGGAGAAGCCCTGTACCAGACGGCAGATCAGCAGCAGAATCGGTGCGGCGAAGCCGATGGTGTTGTAGGTGGGCAGGAATCCGACCGCAAACGTACTGACCGCCATCATGATCATGGTGGCGGCGAGCACCCGCTTACGGCCGATACGGTCGCTGAGCGGGCCGAATACCAAGCCGCCCAGGGGCCGGACAAGAAACGCCGCGGCAAATGTGGCGAAGGTCGAGACCACCTGGGCGCCAGGGGAGCTCGACGGAAAGAACACCTTGCCCAAGGTTCCGGCCAGGTAGGCATAGACCCCGAAGTCGAACCACTCCATGGTGTTGCCCAGGGCCGCTGCCGACACCGCCTTGTGCACTGCGGGCCGGTCGGTGATCGTCACATCCTCGGTGCTCAGCGGCCGTTTACGGCACAACAAAGCCCAGGCCGTCGGTGGAGAGCGACGGCCTGGGCTTGTCCTAAGAGGGCGGGGCGGTCTTCGCCGTACGAAGCGGTCCCGCTCAGCCGTTTCTGTACGAGGCGAGGTGGGCGAACACCACCACGTTGTCGACGTAGTCCTTGACCTTCCGGTCGTATGCGCCACCGCAGGTGATCACGCGGAGCTGCGCGGTCGAAGCGTCGGCGTAGACCCGCTCGTTCGGGAATCTCGCCTTGTTGAAGGTCTCGACGGAGTCGACCTTGAAGGTGGCAATGATGCCGTCTTCACGGGTGATGTTGATCGTGGAGCCGGTCTTGAGCGATTCGAGTTGCAGGAACACCGCCGGTCCGGTCTTGGTGTCCACGTGACCGGCGATGATCGCCGAGCCACGCTCACCCGGCGCGGCCCCGTCCTTGTACCAGCCGACGAGGTTCTTGTCGCCCGCGGGCGGCGCATTGAGCTGCCCGGTCGGGCCGATGGTCAGCGGGGTGAAGGGTGCGTTGACGGCGATCTGCGGAATCGACAGCCGCTTCGGGGCGGAACGGGGCAAGGCCAGGTCGGGGACCGCCGAGGAGGCGGAGCTCCTCGGTGAGGCGGCCGCGGCGGAATGGGACGGCGGCTTGGGGTCCGCCGACGTGTCCACGGAGTTGTAGACGAGGAGTGAACCCAGCAGAAACGCTCCCGCAGACCACAGCAGACCGCGGCCGATGGGGCGAGACGCGGAGGCGGTCCGGGGGGGATTCGAATTCGGCTGAGGCGACTGCGGGGCGTTCATGTCACGGTGCCTTTCGTGAACGAGGCGGTGGGGCGTGAGAGGGGCATCGGTAACGCAATCGCCGCGGCCACCGTCCACGTGGAACGGTGGCCGCGACAGCGCATCGGTCTCCGTGCGGGCTGCCTTATCAGGCAGCCGCGGTACCCGAGGCATTGCGACGACGCAGCATGTACGCACCGGCGCCGAGACCGCCGAGCATCAGCACGGAACCCGCGGCCATCCCGCCGCCGGTCGCCAGGCCGCCGCCACCGGTGTGGATGCCACCGTGCGGCCTGCGGTAGCCGCCGTTGTCGCGGTCACCGTAGCCACCGTGGTCGCGGTCACCGTAGCCACCGCGGCCGTGGTCGCCGTAGCCACCGCGGCCGTGGTCACGGTCGCCACCACGTCCGTGGTCACGGTCGCCGCCGCGGCCGTGGTCGCGGTCGCCGCCACGGCCGTGGTCACGGTCGCCGCCGCGCCCGTGGTCGTCACCGTAGCCACCGCCCTGGTCCCAGTCACCGGGCACGGCCTTGGCCATGGCACCGCCACCGGTGTGCATGCCGCCACTCGGCCTGCGGTCGTCACGGCAGTGGTCACGTCCGTAGCCGCCGTAGCCGCCGCGGCCGTAGTCACGCCCGTTGCCGCGGCCGTCACGACCGTCGCGGCCATCACGGCCGTCGCGGCCATCGCGGCCGTTGCCCCGGCCGTCGCGGCCATCGCGGCCATCACGGCCGTCGCGGCCATCGCGGCCGTTGCCCCGGCCGTCGCGGCCATCGCGGCCGTTGCCGCGGCCATCACGACCATCGCGGCCGTCACGACCGTCCCGGCAGTGGTCACGGCGACGGTCACGGTCACGATCCCGACCGTGGTCACGGTCACCGTCGCCCTTCGTGGCCTGGTTCTGGTTGCTGGAGGAAGCGCTGTCCGACGCCATGTCCTCCGTGATCATGGCGTTCGCAGCCGGAGCAGAGATTGCAAGCACCGCCGTAATGGCGGCTGAAGCGAACAGGGTGCGAGCAGTGCGCATGGGGACATGTTCCTTTCGGCGCGACTGCGAAGGCTGACTCTTTGTCGGCTCATCGGATCGCAGTGGCGACGTGATCACCGTCAGCCGGATTGCGATCGCGCACCACCGGAGAATGTCGCATTCGAGGTACGCCATGGGCTCTTCGGGTGGCGGAAGGCAGCGGATTCACCCATTGGACGGCGCGCGTCGTCGGCGTGTCGCGTAACGAGTGGGCTAGAGGGCTCCGACGGGCCTTCGGAGGGACCCTCCGGGTGGGCAATTCTCGCCCAACGAGCACCGGCGAACGGAGCCCTTCCGCGACACGCCGACGGTTTCTGACGGACTGAACAGCTTTGCCGGGTGGGGGGACGCCTCATGGGATTCCACGCCCCCCGGACCGTCGTCGGGGCGGCATCCCACGGCCAGCCTGAGGGGGCTACGACCCTAGGCGCGCAAGGCTCCGGAGCTGTCGCTAACGACTTCGACAGAACCTATCGTTATCCAACTCCCCTTCCCTGTCCGCCTCTTCGCCGGAAATGGCGAGCGGGTGCGGTTCAGGTTCACTAAGGCGGTGCGTGCAGTGAAAGTCAGGAAAGCGCGCCCTGCGGCCCCGGTCGCCCGCCTACTCGGCCTGGCCGAGTGCGGGCAGCCCTCCCCCCCCCCGGGGGGCGCCTGGTGCACTCCCATGGGCGAGTTCCCCTCACCCGGATTGCGGAATTCGTACGCCCGACAGGTTCAGTCGACGGGCCGTGCGATGTTTCATGTGAAACATCGCAAAGCGATCGGCCCAGCCGTTCAGGTGGCGCTTTCCCGGAGCGCCTGTTCGACGATCGCCTCCAGCCGGGCGTGGTGCGCCCCTCGCCAGTAGACGCGGCCGCATGCCGTGCACTGCGCGAAGACGTCGTACGTACGCTGCGTGCCGTGCTCAAGGTGCTCACGGACGGAGTTCTTGTCGGCGTCCATGAGCCGGCCGTTGCACGCGGTGCAGCGCGTCCACGGCGCGAGAGTCGGGGCGAAGCGCCCCAGCACATCCCGGAGTTGGTCATCGGGCCGGTCGCTGTAGACGAACGCGCCCGCCCAGATCTCCCGCCGCCGCAGCAGCCCGCGGTCCCGGGACAGCAGTACCCGCTGCTCCTCCGCCGAGAGCGCAGCCAGCGCCGCGTCGCCGGGGTCCTCGTTCGTGTACGCCGCGTCCACCCCGAGCAGCCGCAGTCTGCGCGCCAGGGTGCCGAGGTGTACGTCGAGCAGGAACCTCAGCGGCGCGCCGGGAAGCCGCTGTGGACGCTCGACGGGATGCACCTCGATGCTCTCGCCCGCCCGTGGGACATGGGAGACGGGGACCTCGACTCCGTCCACGACAAGCCGTCCGACCTCGGTGAGCGGGACGCCGAGCGACTCGACGACATGGCCGAGCGTGGATGACCCATCGGTCACCACGCGCGTACGGGCGGCGCTGTGCGCTGAAGCGACAAAAAGATGCAGCGCTGGGTCGAAGCTGAGGTGGATTTCGGGTCCGTTCACGCCGGACAGCATGCCATCGGGCAGACCACGTCAGCCAGCGGATTCTTGCCGGTCAGAGGCGTGGGGCAAGCCGCCTGGGACACCAGGGCGCTCCCATCCGGGCCGCGCTCGCGTGTGTGGCACCGTCCGTCTCCCCTGCGATGATCGACGAATTCGACGCGGACATCACCGTCCGCCCGCCCGCCGACGCGCACCCGCCCACGGGGCCGGACCCATTCCGCCGAGCCCGCGGCCGGGCGGCAGAACGACGACCGGAGCACTACAGGCGGAGGACATCGACCGCTGCGGCTCCTCCGTTGGGTCGATGTTGACGCCGGGATCGCGTGCGTACTGTCTGACGGATGCCGGGAGTCGTGCATCATCGGGGATCATGAGAGGGGCGGGCACCGCATGGCGGAGATTGTCGATCTGGGGGCCTACGGCAAGGACTTCATCACGAATCCTTACCCGTACTACGCCAAGCTGCGCGCCCAGGGGCCCGTACACCGGGTACGCGTCCCCTACGGGCAGGAAGCATGGCTGGTCGTAGGGCATCAAGCGGTCAGAGCCGCGCTCAGCGACGCCCGCCTCAACAAGAACTGGCGCAATGCCGGGCTGCAGAGCGACCCGGGCGAAGAGTCGCCCCTGTTCACGAACATGCTGGACTCGGACCCGCCCCAGCACACCCGGCTGCGGAAGCTGGTGGCGAAGGAATTCACGCCCCGTCGCGTCGAGGCACTACGCCCACGGGTGCAGCAGATCACCGACGAGCTGCTGGAGACGATGCTGGCCGCCCCGGAGGGCCGTGCCGACCTGGTGGAGGCCCTCGCCTTTCCGCTGCCCATGACGGTCATCTGCGAGCTGCTCGGCGTCCCCGCCATGGACCGGGCGGCCTTCCGTGCCTGGTCGAACGAGATCATCACTCCGACTGGTGAGCAGTCTGCGCAAGAGGCCGTTGTGGCGATGTCCGGCTACCTCGTCGACCTCATCGAAAGCAAGCGCAATGCTCCCGGCGACGGCCTGCTCAGTGCGCTGATCCGCACCAGCGACGAGGACGGCGACCAGCTCTCCCGTGACGAGCTGGTCGGCACGGCCTTCCTACTGCTGGTCGCGGGCCATGAGACGACCGTCAGTCTCCTGACAAATGGCGTACGCGCGCTGCTGCAGCACCCTGCCCAACTGGCGGCCCTGCAAGCCGACTTCTCCCTGCTCGACAACGCCGTCGAGGAGATGCTGCGCTACGACGGCCCGGTGACGACGGCCACTTGGCGCTTCACCGGGGAGCCGGTCGAGATCGGTGGCACAGTGATCCCCGCCGGCGAGACCGTGGTGATCGCGCTGGCTGCCGCCTCCCGGGACCAGGAACACTTCGCCGCCGCCGATGACTTCGACATCACCCGCGACGCTCGCGGCCACACCGCCTTCGGCCACGGCATCCACTTCTGCCTCGGCGCCCCACTGGCTCGACTGGAGGCCCGAGTTGCCATCCGCTCCCTCTTGGAACGCTGCCCCGACCTCGCCATGGACGTCGACTTCGACGACCTCGTCTGGCGCACCGGGATGCTCATCCGGGGGACGGAGCAACTGCCGGTGCGCTGGAAGAGCTAGCCGGTTGGCGTCCACGCCCGACCGCTGGGAGTAGGCGACTGGGGGCCGGGGCGGGCGCCAGATGGACAGACAGCCGGGGCAGGCGACCGGCGGTCTGCCCCGCGTCAGCAGCTCAAATTGTCGCCGGGTGTGGTCCCCAGGATCTGTACAAAGCTCTGGTAGTTATTGATCCGGCTCTGCACCTGGCCGGGGTTGCCGCCGTTGCACTCAAGGGAGCCGTTGATGCTGCGGATGGTCTCGCCGAAACCGGCGCCGCTGACCATCGCCTGGTGCGGGGTCATGGTGCCCGGCCCCGTCTGGGTGTTCCAGTACCAGAGGGCGGTCTTCCAGGCGACGGCGGCGTCCTGCTCCACCAAGTAGGGGTTGTGCAGCAGGTCGATGCCGAGCGCATCGCCCGCTGCCTTGTAGTTGAAGTTCCAGCTGAGCTGGATGGGCCCGCGGCCGTAGTAGGCAGCCTGGCCTGCGGGGCACCCGTACGGCTGGGTGGCGTCGCAGTAGTGGGGATAGTTCTCGGTGTTCTGCTCGACCACATGGACGAGGCCGCCGGTCTCGTGGCTGACGTTCGCGAGGAAGGCCGCGGCCTCCTGACGCTTCACGGTGTCGCTCCCGGTGTTCGCGAACTCCGGATAGGCACTGAGGGCGGCGGTCAGCCCGCTGTACGTATAGAACGCATTCCGGTTCGGGAACATCTGGTTGAACTGCGCCTCGCTGACGACGAATCCCTCGGCTCGGGCGTCGGCGCCGGCCGGGGCCGCGACACAGTCGGAACAGCCCGTCGCAGCAGCCGCCGGCATCGTCGGCACGACGAGCGCTACGCCCACGACTACGGTCGCGGCACTCAGCAGCGCGGCAATACGTGACCTCATCACAGTGACTCCTTCTCGCGGCTGCCCTCCGGGCAGGGAGGGGCCGCAGGTGGGGGGATCGCCGTAGCAGGTACCGGGTCCCGGCACACCGGGAACGCCAGGCGAAGTAGCCGCCTGGATGACTCAACTGACGCACAGACAGCGAACGTTGGGGCACATGGACTTGGGGCGCATATGACTACAAAGAGGACTACGGTCTAGACCAGCGTCAGACTATGGGCGCCACATGAACATGTCCATACCAATGCAGTGATCCTTGACGGGTCGCCACAAAGAGGCAGACAACAGCGCCCCCTCCCTCGCGACTCCGGGCATTGTCAGACCCCTGCGAGAGACTGAGGGCATCGCGACAGGACGGCGCAGAACCGGGGTTGCCGAGGGGGAAGGCGCCACAGAAGTGCCACGCGACCGACGAAGCGGGGGAAGACGATGCGGAAGCGCACGTTGTTCGACGGGGAAGTCCATGTGCACTACGGACAGCTCTATGTCGAGAGTTGGGGAGAACCGATCAGGGCGGGCTTCGACGCGGCATTCGCGGGGCAGGAGAACGGGCTCTGCGGCGGGGCGCTGCCCGGTGGGCTCTATCTGCTGACGGGATTGCACACAGGGGACATCGGATTCACCGTGGAACTCCATGAGCGGGAACCCGACCTGTCGGACGAGTGGGAGGACGTCGTCGAGGCATCGTTCCGGCCCGTCTCACCTCAGGTGCTGCTGGAGCAGTGGGCCGCGGAGGCAGCCTGGGACCTGGATCTCGCACAGATCGACTACCGCGTCCGCTACTGCGGCATCGGGATGGACGAGGGGAACTCGCTCGACACGAGATTCGCTGACGAACCGCAGGTGGAACGCCACCTCCTGCAGTTCTGGCCGGCGCCCAGCGCCAAGGACCAGGTGGTGCGCCGGACCAGCGAGATCGCTGAATATTGGCACCAACACGCCCAGCAACTCCCTCCACCACCCAGCCCCGAGGAAGTCGCGGAGGCCGCGCGTCTGGCACGGCTGGCGCACGAGCGCGCGGCGGAAGAGGAAGACCGTCGCGCGGAAGAGTGGGCTTGGTATGGGCGACTGCCCAGCGAACACCTCAAACGGGTGGCTGGGAATGTGAGTGGCATGGTGCGGCTCGACCGCCTCCTCGTGGACGAAGTGGACGGGGCGACACCCGAACTGCAACGTGAGATCGCGCGGTGGGCGGCGCGGCGCGCCTACACCCTGGCCGGCTTGGCGGACCTCGACTGGGTCGCCCCCGCCCTGGATGCCCTGGACTCAGGAAGCCCGCTGCCCTCGCCGTTCGACGACTGGGACACGGTGTGGGAGCGGCTGTTCAGCGATCCACGGGTGCCGACGACTACGGTGACCTCCATAAACGGCCCCTGGGACAACATGTCCCAGCAGGCAATGGCCGTGCCCGCCCTCTTTGGAGCGGTGGAGGACGACCCTCTGCAGGCCGTCCTGGACGCGCTCTATGCGGCGGCCGCAACGTTCGGTGGCGACTATCCGGCCCTCTTCGAAGAGGTGCGGACGGTCTTCCCTTCCATAGTGGAGGCGGCGAAATGACGCCGAACGGCAAACGATCCAAGGGACCAGGGGTGGTGACGCGACGCTCCTCCCCCTGTGCGAAGCTGGCCCGATGAAGACGATCGGGCTGCTCGGAGGCATGAGCTGGGAGTCCACCGCGGAGTACTACCGGCTGCTGAACGAGTTGACGCGCGAGCGTCTTGGCGGCCTGCACTCCGCTCGGTGCGTGCTCTACTCCGTAGATTTCGCGGAGATCGAACGGCTGCAGGTCGAAGGGCGCTGGGATGAGGCCGGGGAGGTTCTCGCCGACGCTGCCCAGGCGCTGGAGTCGGCCGGTGCGGACATGGTGCTGATCTGCACCAACACCATGCACAAGGTCGCCGACCAGGTTGCCGCCGCCGTCACCGTCCCGCTGCTGCACCTCGCCGACACCACGGCCGACGCCGTCCGTGCGAGCGGCCTGCGCCGTGTTGGACTGCTGGGCACCGCGTTCACCATGGAGCAGGACTTCTACCGAGGCCGGCTGGAAAGCCATGGGCTGGACGTGCTCATCCCGGATGCCGCCGGGCGCAGCACCGTCCATCGCGTGATCTACGAGGAGCTGTGCCTCGGTATCGTCCAAGAGGAATCCCGGCAGTCCTTCATGGCTGTCATCAGGGACCTCGTCGCCGCCGGAGCCGAGGGCATCGTGTTGGGCTGCACGGAGATCGAGCTGCTCATCGGGCCGGAGCACAGCCCGGTCCCGGTCTTTCCCACCACACGGCTGCATGCCGAAGCGGCCGTCACCCGCGCTCTCACCGACGCTGTGTAGTGGCACAACCGCCCAGCCGGGCATATCCAGTCGCCCTCCGAATCCTCGGGTTGGGGAAATGACCATCCCCAACTCCCCTCACTCCACCTATTCTTGTGTCCTACCGAGGTTTGAACTGACGGCAGGTACCCTGACGTGGTGTCGCGTACCGAGTTAGAACGACTGGCCAGGATCCGGATGCAGGTCACCGGTGAGACGCTCGAACGCGCCATGGCGGTGCTGGAAGGCCAGACCACGGCTTCCACACCGCAATCCACATCCGTCACCACCCAGCCTGGCGCCGCCGAAGGCATCGACCTCGACAACGGTGAGGCCGAGAACGGCGAGCCCGACGAAGCCGATCCCGCCGTCGCGACCGACAAAAGCAACGGGGACCCCGAGAAAGCGTCAAAGCCCGACGCCCGGCGAACGTCTCAGCGGCGAGGTCATCTACGCGGCCTCTGAATTTCCGCTATCCGCTCGGCAGTGCGAAATCGCCGCACACCGCGCAACGGATGGAATGCAGAAGGTTACCGAGGACAAGGGCCAGGAGGCTGCCAGCCCAAACGGGGTGCTCAAATACCGCCTTCTCGACACAGGGTGAGCGGACTCATACAGAGTGTGTGCAGGTGTGCGCAGCGCGAGCTGCCGGTGGTACTCCTGAAGCTCACGGGGTGAGGGGGCGGGCCAGCATCGGCGTGCGGAGCATCTGATGCCCGCCGCTGGCCAGCATGCGGACCTCGCCCCGGTCACTGATCTCTGCGCGTACGATCCCCGACTCATCTTCGTAGACCGGATACCCGCCCGCTCCCGCCCGCTCGGTGCGATGGACGATCACTACGTCGTCCTCCACTGCAGGAGCTTGAAATACCAGCTCATAGCTCTCCGGGTAATCCATCAGGTCCTCCCGACAAAACTGGCCAGGTACGTCCGGCGGCCCTCCCCGCAGCCGCTCTCAGCGCGCCGCTGCACCTCGGCCATTCCATCCTCGCCCACTCCCGCCCGCAGCGCCTGAGGAGGACACCGGGGCCAGGCTCCGGCCGGATGAGCCTTTGCCGGTGAGGCTGTGCCGCGGCTTGCGATGAGGCCATGCCGGGGCGCCCAAGAAGCTGCCGTCGCGCAGGCGGCCCCCTCGACGGGAAGCGCAAAGCCCGGCCTCGCTAAACCTGATTTTTGTCATCGGGAGTTGTGATCAAGGTCGTTCCAAAGGCTGACGTCTAGCCGCCGTCCGCCCGCGAGAATCGGGACGTCGAAGACCGAATTCTGACTGCAGACCTTGAACTGACGGAGAATCCATGCCCGTTACCACCCGTCGCCGGCACCTGCGGCTGGCCGGGACCGCCACCGCCGCCTTACTCACGCTGTCGATCCCCACCGCCGCCTCAGCCGCCACGGCGCCGACCATGCACGCAAGCAATGCCACCACCACCGGGGCTGCCGGCCGGTCCCCTGAGGCCGACCACCGGTCCGGCGTCGACCGGCCGGCCCTGGACGCGACGCTCAAAGCCGTCCATGACGCAGGGATGTATGGCGCCTACTCTGCGGTGCGGAATGGCTCCGCGGCGTGGCAGGGCGCTTCGGGGGTCGCCGACGTCGACACGGGTCGCCCCACCACTCCGCGGATGCGGCACCGGATCGGCAGCATCACCAAGACCTTCACCTCGGTCGCCGTCCTCCAGGAGGTCGGCAAGGGCCACATCGAGCTCGACGCTCCGATAGGCCGCTATCTGCCCGACCTCGTCCCCGGGGAACGCGGCCGGACCATCACCGTCCGGATGCTGCTGAACCACACCAGCGGTATCGGCGATTACGGCCCGGCGATCTTCGCCACAGCGGACAGCATCGAAGGCAACCGTTTCCACCAGTTCGATCCCCGGGAATTGGCCCGCCTGGGGCTGAAGGCAAAGCCGTTGGGTAAACCGGGCCAGGCTCACCACTACTCCAACACCAATTACGTGCTCGCGGGTCTCCTTCTGCAGAAGGTCACCGGTACGCCGCCGGAGGCGTATATCACCGAGCACGTCATCCGGAAGGCAGGGCTCCGGCACACATACTTCCCGCGATCCGCCTACCTCACCGGGCCGCACGCCAAGATGTACGAGGCCGCGCATGGCGGGTTCAACCCACCGCGGGACTTCAGCGTCTACAACGCGTCCTGGGCCGGAACGGCAGGCTCACTGGTCTCGACCATGCCCGATTTGAACCACTTCTACCGGGCTCTGCTGGGTGGCGAATTGCTCGCCCCGGCCCAGCTGCGGCAGATGAAGACCACGGTGCCCATCGAGGGCAGCAGGCTGCGCTACGGCCTGGGCCTGTTCACGCAGCACCTGCCGTGCGGAGAGTTCTGGGGGCACGACGGCCTGGTGCTGGGGGCCATGACCTTGTCCATGACCAGCGCGGACGGCCAACGGCAAATATCCCTCGGCATCAATTTGACGCGTTATCAAAAGCTCGATGCGCACGGCGTTCCCCAGCCCGGCCCGATAGATGCCGCCCTGGAGGCGCACATAGCGCAGGCGTTGTGCGGGACGCGTGACAGCCTGCTCCCGGGTCCGACCGACCCGAACCCACTCAACTCACTCCTGCTCGCTCCACAGGAATATCCGCTCCCGGTGCGCCACCAGTAATCCTGTCCAGCCATTCGGATGTGTGCTCCGCTCCCGTGCGCTGTCACGAGAGCGGAGCGGGTCCGAGGAGCGCCAGCAGCTCGGATAGTTACGGAATCCACGGTACGGGGCACCACTGACAACGCGGGGCGGCGGAACACGACGGTGCGCGCATGGGCCGGCCTCCGGGGGCGCTAACGCCTGAGTTCGATGAGGGGATGGTGGCTATCCCAGAGGGCATCCCTTGAGGTGACGCCCGGGGCACGGCCCTCCACACCGCTGCCAACGGGGAACTCGATACGTCACCCGATCGGGACCTCCTGCTGGGCGACTGCGGCCCGATCTTCGTCGGGTTGGCAGGAATGGTGGAAGCGGTGACAGCAGCAGGGATGGTGAGAGCAGTGGAAGCAGCGTGAAGGGTGGGAGTAGTGGCACCGATGATGACTGAGCGACCTCGGATTTCGCTTGCGACGGTGGTCTTGGACTGCCCGGACGCTCATGCGCTTGCGTACTTCTACCGACAACTGCTCGGCTGGGAGGTGAAATACAGCGAACCGGACTGGGTCCTGCTTCGTTGCCCGGACGGCGGTATCGGGCTCTCCTTCCAGTCCGAGCCCGGATATCAGGCCCCCGTATGGCCGGAACAGCCCGAGGAGCAGCAGAAGATGCTCCATCTCGACCTCCGCGTTGATGATCTTCACGACGCCGAGGCGTTTGCGGTCGCGCTGGGAGCGCGGCGCGCCACGTTCCAGCCGCAGGACGATGTCCGGGTGTTCCTTGATCCGGCGGGGCATCCGTTCTGCCTCTTCCTCCATTGAAGGGCGCCGGTGTCGCGATCTTCCGTCATGACCGCGGGTGACCGCGGAGCGTGTGGGAATGGACACATGCGGGAAGCGAAAGCGGATCAGCGGACCGACGGTCGTTCCTGGTCAGGAAGTTGATACACCGTCAACGTCTCTGCGCGGGCAAGAGCTGTGGGCCGCGGGGCTGTGCGCGCGGGGCCGCGTTGTCAGTGTCTGCCCCTAGCATTGCTCATATGTCCCCAACTCCTTCTGCCCATAGAGATGTGCCCGTCCCTGCCTCCGAAGCGAACGAATCGATCCGGCGATTTGTGCGCGCCCGGCGCGGTCTGGCGTGGTCGGCTGAGGACATGGCGGAGTATGCGGTGCTGTTGGAGATATGGACGGTGGCGGTGCGCGCGGAGGTAACGGAGGTCGTCGAGGCGGCGTAGGCCCGACGCGGGTCAAGCTACGGGCCTGCCCCGGCAAGGGCGTGAACGCCACTGTGAACGGCGTTCTCAAGTTACTGGCGCCCGGCAAGCTGACCGTGGCTCCGGCCTCCGGTACCGAGCAGGCCTTCTTCCTCGGGTCACAGACCAAGGCCCTGGGTACCGCGGCGATTTGCACGTCGAACGACAAGGGCACCGTGGACGGCAATGGCTACAGCACCACCCCGTCCACGGAAGTCCAGTTTGGAGAGGGCAGCCAGCCACCGTAACGTCCGATTTCCGCCAGCCGATGCGTCGCCGGGCCCGCAGAATCGAAGAGTGAAAGCAGCGGACACGAATGAGGACGCGCCATGATCTCTCCCGAGACGACCTCGATCACGACCAGCTACACCACCTTCGACAGCCCCCTCGGGGAGCTGCTGCTCGTCGGGGAGGAGTCTGACACCGCCCCTGGCGGTACCGCCCTGGCCTCCCTTTCCATGCCTCAGCAGCGGGGCGTCGCCGTACAGCCGCGCTGGCGGCACGACCCGGGCCGCTTTGCCGAGGCCATCCGTCAGCTCCGTGGCTACTTCGCCGGTGAGCTCGTCCGCTTCGAGCTGGAGTTCCGCACTACCGGTACGGAGTTCCAGGAGCGTGTCTGGCGAGCCCTGGAGACGATTCCGTACGGCGCTACGACCACATACGGGCGGCTGGCCGAGGTTCTCGGAGTGTCGCGGGGCGACGTACGGGCCCTGGGAGCCGCGATCGGGGCAAATCCTCTGCTGATCTTGCGGCCCTGCCATCGCGTGATCGGCGCGGACGGCACGATGCGCGGCTACGCGGCAGGCGTCGAAGCCAAAATTGCGCTGCTCACGCATGAGGGCGCCCTGCAACCCACCCTCATCTGAGGCGGGCGCATGACCGGTCCCCTCTCTCCGATGACCTCGCCACTTGTCCCCCAAGCCGAGGTGGCCGCCTATGGCTGCCTCCCCTCCCCCACCCCGCACACCGAGGTAGAACTCACCGCCCTACTGGCCTTGTTGACCGCGCCCCGTCTGCGTATCGCCACGGTGGTCGTCGGGCACAGCCGGGACGCCGCGTCGCGCTCGTCCGCCGCAGCGTTCGTCGAAGCCTGGTGCGGGATCGGGCGGCAGCCGGTCCTCGCCGTGGTCGACTGGCCGGAAGCCGCCGCATCCTGGCTACGGACGGCCCACCGCTTCACCGCCGAGGAGCCGGACGCCTGGGTGGTGGCCGCCGCACCTGTCGGCTGGGCCCAGATGAGCCGCCGACTGCGGCACAGCACCAACTGGGACCCGGCCCGTACCTTCGGCTTCGCGGCACTCGGCGACTCCCGCGTCCCCCCTCTGGCGGGCCCGCCAACACTGCAGGGCATGCGCGGTGCCACGGCGGACGGCGGCACCTGGACCATCGACCGTGGCTGGGTCACCCGGCTGCCAGCAACTGGCAGCTAGGAGCCCGTAGGCCGCTGGATTCCTCCCCGTGGCACGCTGTAAGCAGGTAGCGATGAGGCAGGAGCAGATGAGCACGCCACTTCCCGGTTTTGAAGGCTTCGGGGAGCCTGAGGGCGCCAACGGACCCGGTCGACCAAGTGTCTCCGGAGGGCCTGGGGGTGCGGATGGCGCTAGCGGAGCGCCGTCCTTCGGCCGATCCGGAGGCGGCCACTCCCCCGTGGCCGATCCGAGCGCTGCCGGCCCTGCACGTCACGACAGCAGCCATGACCGTAGTAGCAGCCGGCGAGAGATCGCCCCAGGCGCCGTCCACGTACCCGGCTGGCTGAGCATGGCGCAGCAGCGTGAGCTGGTCACCGCGTGCCGCGGCTGGGCGCGTGGCCCGGCCCCGATTCGGCACACCAAGCTCCCGCGCGGCGGCGTGATGTCCGTCCAGACGGTGTGCATCGGCTGGCACTGGCAGCCGTACGCGTACACCCGCACCGCCGACGATGTGAATGGCGCCCGGGTGGCCGATTTTCCGCCTTGGATGGTCGAGTTGGGACGCCGCGCGCTGGTCGACGCGTATCAGGACTCCGGTGCGGGTGAGGGCTACACACCGGACACCGCACTGATCAACTTCTACGATGCCCAGGCGAAGCTCGGTATGCATCAGGACAAGGAAGAGCGTTCCGGCGCCCCGGTCGTCTCCCTCAGCATCGGCGACACCTGCGTCTTCCGGTTCGGCAACGCCGAGACGCGGACCAAGCCGTACACCGATGTCGAGCTGGCCTCCGGTGACCTCTTCGTCTTCGGCGGGCCGTCCCGGTTCGCCTACCACGGCGTGCCCAAGGTCCGGCCCGGCACCGGCGACCCGGCCTCCGGTCTGGCCGGCGGCCGCCTCAACATCACGATGCGGGTGACCGGACTAAGGGCTGTCCCGTAATCCCTGGCGGGCGCACGACGACAGCTACGGCACCGCGGCGCCCCGGGCGAGGCACACTGGACTCATGTGCCGCAGCATCAAGACGCTCCGTCCGCCCGCCACCCCCGAGGTCACCGACGAGGACATCCGGGCCGCGGCCTTGCAGTACGTCCGCAAGGTTTCCGGATTCCGCGCCCCGGCCGCACACAACCGCGAGGTGTTCGACCAGGCCGTGGACACCGTGGCGGCCGCGACCCAGGAACTTCTCGACGGCCTCCAGATCCGCGGTTCCGCCGCCCGCCACCACACGCACTCCTGAGCAGCGACCCGCGACGCCGCGCGCTCACACCTCTGCTCACGATCGATCACCAGCTGGGTACCCACGATCACCGGTCGAGAAGCATCTGAAGCGGTAAGTGATCGCTCGGAAACTGACCGTGTGCGGAGCGGAGGGCGTATTGATCCTGGCGCTGAGAAAGTCGCGAACCGCACCGTAGGCCATCAGTGGCCTACGGCCCCCAGTCGCCTCCGGCCCCTCCCTCCCCTATCGAGCGCTCGCCGGCCCCTGCCAGTCCGCATGGCGGATGCGGGAGATCTCGCGTACGTCGCCGAGCGTCCCCCACTCGTCCTTCCCCAGCCGTGACATGGGCTTCAGCCTGGAGATTTCCGGGTGACCGTCGACCAGTACGTCCTGTGAGACGACCCCATGCACCACGCGCCCGAACACAACGGTGGAGTCACCGATTCCCAGCGTGGTGTGCACCTCGCACTCCAGCGCCACCGGCGAGGCCGCCACCCGCGGCGGCTTGACCCGCAGACTCGGCTCGGAGCCGACCCCAGCTGCCTCGAACTCGCTCACCCCGTGCGGGAAATCCGTACCCGTGTCATTGATCTGCTCGAAGAGTCCCTCCGGCGCGAGGTTCACCACGAACTGTCCGGTCGCCTCGACGTTGCGCAAAGTGTCTTTGCGCCCGACGGAAGTGAACTGCACGACGGGCGGCGCGACGCTGGCGATGGTGAAGAAGGAGTGCGGGGCCAGGTTCGCGGAGGCACCATCAGGGCTGATCGTCGAGATCCAGGCGATGGGCCGCGGAACGACCACCGCGGTCAGAAGCTTGTAGAACTCGTTGCGGGACATTGCGGCGGGGTCAAAGTCAGTGCGCATGGTGATCAGTATCCAGGAGGCGGCCGCGGAGCCTACAGCGGATCCACGGCACCACCAAACCCCTGAGTTCGACCGCGCCTACCTGCGCATCTCATCGGACCGCTTCGGTCTCGAAGCCGGTGTCGACCGCCAGCTCGAAGACGCAGAAGACACCCGGGCGCGCCTGCGCTGGGGGCCGTTCGCCAAGATCTACCGGGAGACGACACCTCGGCCTTCAAGAAGCGCAAGGTCGTCAAGCCCGACGGCTCCATCGACTGGACGGGCCTGCGCCCCGAGTTCCGTCAGCTGCTCGCTGATCTCGCCCATGGCGTCATCGACGGAGTCATCTTCTACGGCCTCGACGGCTCGTCCGTCAACCCCGGGACCTTGAAGATCTCATCGACATCGTCGAGTACGTGAAGCGGCCGGTCACCGGCGCAACCGGCGGCCGCATGAACCTCATCAACGACAGCGACCGTCACATGGCTCGCATGATGTGCGTGATGGCGCTCAAGTCCTCCGAGGACACCGCCCGCCGCGTCGCTCGTCAGCATCTCTCCGCCGCCCAGAACGGAATCGCCCAGGGCCGCATCGCCTACGGCTGGGTCCGCAAAGGCGAGTACAAGGGGCAGCTTGTCCCGGACGAGGCCGACGTCGTCGTCCGGATCTTCCAGGACTTCATGTCGGGGGAATCGGCCTACAGCATCGCCAAGGCCTTCAACGCAGAAGGGATCAAGCCCCCTGCCGCCAGCACGTGGTCGTCCACAACGATCGCAAAGATGCTCCGCAATCCTCGCTACGCGGGCATGGTCTCCTACCCCTCATCGCCCGGCGTGCCCAGCATGGCCTCTGCCAGACCGGCGGGGGTGTCCTGGTACTCGTCCACGAAGACGATCGGGAACCGGTCGGCAGCCAGGGCCCGAAACTTGGGAAGGGCGAAGAACGCCCTCGCGAGGACGGGCAGATCGTTGTGACCGAGCTGCACGCGACGGGTGTCAGGGGTCCGTACTGGCCGCAGTCCTTGTCGTAGGCGATGTGAAGGGTGAGGGTGACTGCCGGAACCGTGTCACGCGCCTGCTCCGCCTCGCCCGAGACGAAGAGGCGATGAGCGGCGAAAACTCCTCGTAGCAGTCGGCGGAGAAGTCCTCAATGTTCATCGTGGTCTTCTTCCTCGCCACGAAGAATGCGAACAGTTTCGCCAGCGAGGTCTTTCCCGTGTTGTTGCGGCCGACGCACAGCGTCACCTTGTCGGCAAAGGAGAGGTCGGTCCTGCGGAGCAGCCGGAAGTTGCGGATAACCGCCTTGGCGAGCCGGGGCCGCATCTTGTCACCATAAGCCTCTTAAAGCACAGCGGTCGCATTTGATTCAGTTTCGGTCACCTATCCATCTGAATTTACTCCCGAATGCTCGATATACGGCGCCTATACGGCCACCACCTCTCAGGCCGACGGACCGGGTGGGGATGGCCACCGCGTATCCCGTTTTCACGGACAGCCCAAAGCAGTGAGCCTCGACGTCACAACGGCCAGATGGTGCGATGTCGCCCACGCTCGCCACTCCATTCCGCCGCCGGCTTTCGGCCGCTGCCGTTTCGCGCACTCCTGCAGCCGAGCGTCTCCCCACGACATACCCGCACCAGTGGGCGGCCAGTAGGGCGAGGAGACCAGGTCACGGCTGAGGGTGAAGAAGTCGTCGTTGCCGCGACGGGTCTTGGGATAGACAAAGACCTGCCAGTCTGCCGCCGTGGTGTAACGCATGTTGGGATGCGGAGTCCCATGAGCCTGCGGCGGCATTCGCGGGTGCGTCACACCGAAATCACCAAAATCAGGAATGTCTCCACACCACTGATCGCGAACCTGCTTCCAGAGAAGCGCGTCTTCCCTCACCACCGGCGTTGCCTGTCCACGCGGGAAATTCGTCAGATTGACCGGGAAGGCACCGGCGGCCACGCACCCACGGCGCCACGGCCAACGCGCCATGTAATGGAGCGTCTCCAATACCTCAACTGCCAGTGCCTTCCTTCTGTCCCGAGAATGCACAGGCCCGGCGTCAATGATCAGATCGATTTCCTCCGGCGCAGCGCGGAGGGTTCGGAGCATCTCGCGGATCCGTTCATCGTCCGGGCGGCGTTCTTGTACGTCACGAGCCGAGGAGATGCGTAGGCAACCGCCCTGCTGGTGCCACGCCATCACCGCACGAACCTCGGCGAGCGTCTCGTCGCTGTCAGTTCCTCTGAAGACCGGGCACATCGCGACCTGTCGCCAGCCCAGCGACTCGCCGACTCTCACCATCGGACCGCCCGCATCGCCCTTGAATACTTGCGCTGCCGGCAAGGCTCCGCAGTCGACCGTGAGGACCATTCCATTCGGAACATCTTCCATGGCACGGTCACAGAAGGTCTCCAGGAGATCCCGGACGTCGCAGTCGGGCACGACCTCCATCACCGGACGTATCTGGGACTGCACCTCCGCCGACGCATGCCCCAGTGCAAGGAACTCCCCCGCCCTGCCCTTGAGAATTGGAACGTAGGCCACCGGCTCCCCCAAGCACAGCACGCACTCAGCCCGTTGAAGTACCAACCACTCTTCTCAGAATGACGCATCGTTCCTATACCCGACAGAGTCTCGAATCAGCCATTCCGGCGGCCTAGCGCGGCCCCGACAGCCGGCGCCCGGTTCGCGGCTTGCGCGGCTTGCGCGGCTACGCACGCCAGGACCGCGAGGCTAAGGAGGAACCGGGCGGTGCCTGTGAACGATGCCCCGACGAATCGGGCGGTCGCGAAACGGGGATACTCGGTGGCGGGCGCAGGGCGTCAAGTACCAGGCCAGCATGCCTTCGCGGTCGCCGAAGTCCGAGCCGGAACGCATCTCAGCGCAAGCGAGGTGGGCGGGAACTCGGTCCGGGGTCTGCTTCCTGGGTCCGGTCGGCGGCGTTCAGGATGTGTTCAGGCTGCGGCTGGAAACATCGGGCGGCGTGCGACGTCACCGCTGCGCGCGGTGCACCTCGTACTCGCTTTTCGCCGCCAGTGTGCGTACTCCATAAAGCCCCCACGGCACGCCGTGCGGTGATGCGGAGGCGCCCCAGGAAGGATTGATCTTGCCTGAGCCTGAAGTCCTGACCGATATGGACGTCGCCGGCACCGACAGGTACGTGTTGCGGAAGCTCCCCGAGGTCACGCTGGCCTTCTGGGGCATGAAGATCGCCGCGACAACCCTCGGCGAAACCGCCGGTGACCTCTTCGCCCAGACCCTCAAACTCGGGTACTTCCTGACCACCATCGCGCTGTTCCTGATCTTCGTGGTCACGCTGGTCGTGCAGCTCCGGTCCCGGCGCTACAACCCGTTCTTCTACTGGACCGTCATCCTGTCCACGAGCATGGCGGGCACCACGATGTCCGACTTCATGAACCGGGACGCCAGCGCCAAGTTCCTCACGGACGGCGCCAAGTCGCTCGGCTGGGGACCGCAGGGCCTGGGGCTCGGATACCCCACAGGGGCCGCCATCCTGATCTCGCTACTGCTCGCCATTTTCGTCATCTGGAAGTGCACCGGCCTGACATTCGCCATCCGCGACATCGTCTCCTTCCGCGCGGAGGTCCTCTTCTGGGCTGCGATCCTCGTCTCGAACACGCTCGGCACCTCGATGGGGGACTTCCTCTCCGACAGCTCCGGCCTCGGGTACGCGGGCGGCGCCCTGCTCGTCACCGGTCTGCTCGCTGTCCTGGTCGCTCTGATGCGGGTGCCGGCCGTGCCGAACGTGGTGCTGTTCTGGATCGCGTTCGTGCTCACCCGGCCCCTGGGGGCGACCGCCGGTGACTTCCTCACCAAGCCGCTCGCCAAGGGCGGCCTCGACCTCGGCACGGCCGGCTCGTCGGCGGTACTCCTGGCGGTGCTGATCGGCCTCATGGGGTCCGCCCACGTTCAGGAGCGCAGGACCGCGGCCTCCCAGGACAAGACGCTCACGGGCGTTTCCTGAGCGGCGCCGGGTGCGGCGGGATCATCCGGCGGGCAGGCTGACCACGAAGCGCGCGCCCGGGTGGTGCCCGCCGTCATGGGTCACGTCACCGCCGGCGGAGCGGGCCAGGCGTCGCGCGAGCGGCAGTCCCAGGCCCGCTCCGCCGTGTCCGTCCTCGGGGTCGGCGCGCCGGCCCGGCTGGAAGAGGTGCGCGGTGAAAGCGGCCGGGACACCGGGACCGTCGTCGACGACCGCCACACGTATACCGTCGAGCCCCGTCGAGACCTGGATGGCGACCCTGCTGTGGGCGTAGCGCAGGGCATTGTCGACGAGTGGGGCGACGATGCGCTCCAGCAGCGCGGCGGGCACCCCGGCCACCAGGGTGTCCGGGCCGGAAACCGTGATCGTGGTCTTCCCTGGAGCTTCGAGCCCGGCGGCGAGCCGGCGCAGCAGGGCCATGACGTCCACCGTGCCGGGAACGGTGTGTGCGCCGGCCCGGGCGTCATCGAGGACGGTCTCACAGATGGTGCGCATGGAGGTGGCGGCATCGGCGATGGAGGCGTGCGTGGCGCGGGTTTCGGCAGTGGAGCGGGGGCGGGTTTGCCACCAGTCGAGTTCGGCGGTGATCCGCGCCAGGGGGTTGCGCAGTTCGTGGGAGAGCTCACGGGTGAGCTGCTGTTCGTGGCGCAGCACGGCACGGATCCGGTCCAGCAGCTCGTCCAGTGATGCCCCGAGCCGGGTGAGCTCGACGGGGCGGTCCCCGGCGCCGAAGCGCTGGTCGGAGGCGACCACGCTCCACCGGGTGGCCTGCTCCGTCATCGTCCGCACGGGCCGCAGGGCGCGCCCCACCGCCAGCCGGGTCAGGACATAGGTGCAGGCCAGGACACCGGCGTCCAGGGCAAGGGAGGCGATGAGCAGGGTGTCGGCCGAGGCGTGGTACGGCGCGAGGTCCATGGCGGTGACGACGGCGGCAGCGGGCCCGGCACCTGCCCGGACCCCGCCCACGGGCTCGGCACACAGGCGTATCCGGTCACTGGCCGTCACCTCGGCACAGCGTTTGTCGCCGTGCGCGGCGAGACCGGTGGCGGTGCGGGTGATCGTGTCGCCGGGCGGGGCCGAGGCGGGGTGCTCCAGGAGCCGGGTGCCGGCGTAGATCCACACGTTGGTGTCGAGGGCGGCGTCGCCCGGCGTCTCCAGGACGCGTACCGGGTGGTGGCGGGTGTCGACGGTCGCGGCCACGGCGCCGGCCCGGGCGCGCAGTTCGTTGTCCGCCTGCTGCTGGAGGCGCTGGCCAACGATCGTGTTGAAGACGACGGTGAGGATCACCATCACCAGCGCGGCGGTGGTGAGCGCGATCAGGGACAGCCGGCCCCGCAGCGTACGCGGGCGGCAATGGCGGGCGGCTGCGGCGAGGAGGTCTGGGATGGCGCTCATGACAGCCGGTGTCCGATCCCCCGGAGGGTGCTGATCGTCAGATTGCTGCCCGCGTCCCGGATCTTGCGGCGCAGCCGGCTCAGATACTGGTCGAGGGTGTTGTCGCTGACCTGCGCGCCCTCCGGCCAGCCGGCCCGGACCAGCTCCCTTCTGCCCACCACTGCCCCCAGGCCGGCCATCAGCGCGGCCAGCAGACGGAACTCGGTGGGCGTCAGGGCCACGTCGACGTCCCGTACGCACAAGCTGTGGTGTACCGGGTCCAGGGCCAGGTCCCCGGCGGTCGTGGGGGCGCTGGGCCCGGCGCGTTTGAGGGCGGCGCGCAGTCTGGCCGCGAGTTCGGCGAGGTGGAACGGCTTGGGGAGGTAGTCGTCGCCTCCGGCGGAGAACCCGCTGAGGCGGTCGTGGAGTTGATGGTGCGCGGTCAGGAAGACGACCGGGCCGACGAACCCCTGTGCCCGCATGGCCTGGCACACGTCCCGTCCGTCCGCGTCCGGCAGCCCGACGTCCAGCACCACCGCGTCCACGCCGTCGCTCATCAGCCGCAGAGCCGTGGCGCCGTCCTGAGCGGCCAGCGTTTCGAAGCCCTCGTCGCGCAGTCCGCGCACCAGTACGTCCCGCAGGTCGTGGTCGTCCTCGACGACCAGGATGGTGAGACGCACCAGATTCACCTCACTGACTCGGACACTTGTTCCCTGCATGCGGCGCCGGCCGCTGGTTCCCGGGCAGGGAGTCGACGCGGGAGCCACGGCGCTTATAGCGGACGCGGCGTGGAAGCCCTGTCGCGGCTGCTCCCCGTGATCGGCTCAGAGCGGGTCGTCGTTGCCTCGGTCGCGCGTCGCCGGGGCGGCCAGGTGCCCGCGCCTCCCAAGCGACTACAAGCGGGTAGACGGTCTACCGCACTGTAGACGAAAGAGCGGGCGCGGTTCGTGATCGAGGACACACCGCTCCGCTGACCGAAATCCTGTCCGCTGACCGAGAGCCTGCCGACGCGCTCCCCGCCTGGCCGAGCCCTCCCACCACCCGCGTAGGCAGCGGTACAAGCCCATGGGCCGCATCACACCTGCTGTGATCATCGCCCTGCCACAGACCGTGCCCAGGCCTGGGCTTTCTATCGGACGCCGGAGCGGCTTTCGGCGATCTCGACGCTGTTGTGCAGTTCGCTCGCCGCGTGGAGCGTGGAAGCGGCCGAGAGGGCGAGACAGCTGATCAGGAGGGCCGCGACCAGCCGGCGGCGCGAGTCGCGCGGTCCCACCGCCCGGGTGCTGCCAGAGCCCATGAGGGCTGCGACGCGTCGCGGTACGGGGCCACAGGTGGCGCCCGGCACCAGCCTCGGGCGACCGGCGGGCACCACGGCCGCGAGGGCGGCCTTGCCGATCGCGCGGGCCGCGAGCCGCCGGTCGCCCACGGCTTCGGCTGCGGCCTCGTCCGCCCATCGCTCCAGGGCGTAGGTAAGCGGTTCGCGCAGGCCGCGCAGCATCGGGTGCAGCGTTGCCGCCAGGTGCGCACAGGTCAGGAACAGGTGGTGTTTTCCGGCAAGGTGGGCGCGCTCGTGGGCGAAGAGGACTTCGCGCTCCTCGGCGTTCAACGACCGCAGCATCGCGGTGCTGACCACGATGCGGCCCCGGCGGCCGAAGGGGCCGGGCAGAGCGTAGGCGTAAGGGCGTTCGTCGGGGTGCACGGCCAGCTCACCGCTCGTGTCCCCGGCGGCCTGTCCGGCCGCCCGCACTTCCCGCCAGTTGCGTACGGCGACGACAGCGGCCGAAGCCGCCGCAGCGACGAGTAGTCCGGCAGCGAGGATCCCGGCGGGCAGGGTCAGTGGCGTGCGGTCGCCCAGCAAGCGTGGCGAGGTGTCTTCCAGCGCGGCGATCGGGGTGATCTGGAGGGCACCGCCCAGGGCCAGGACGCCCAGGGAGGCGGTGCTGCACGCGCCCAGCAGGACCGAGCACGCCCCCAGCGTCCACGCGGCGGTGCGCGGGGAGAGCCGGGCGGTGACGCCGCGGGCGATGGGGACCGCGAGCAGCGGGATCAGAAGCGGGAGCCAGACCGCGAATTTCATGGGCCGGTCTCCTCATTGCCGTTCAGCAGGGCCCTGAGCATCTTCTCGTCCTCTTCGCTCAGGTCGGAGACGAACCGGGCCAGGATGCTGCCGCGGTCCTCACCTCGCTCGAGTTCGGCGCGCATGCGCCGAGCGGTCAGCCCCGGAGCATCCGCCGCTGGGAGATAAGCGTAGCCACGTCCGGACCGCGAGCGGGTGACGAGGCCCTTCTCGTGAAGCCTGGCCAGGATCGTCGTCACGGTCGTGCGGGCGAGTCCGGACCCCAGGGCCGTACGGACCTCTCCGGCGGTGAGGCCGCCGCCTGCGGCCCACAGCGCGGCCAGCACGCTCGCTTCCAGTTCGCCGGCCGGCCGGCGGGCGCCGCGCTCCTCAGTCATGGAACTCATTGTCCCATGACTGCGTCTACAGTGGTGTAGACCGACTACACCGCTGTAGTCAGCCGGGCGGAACGCCGCCCCCGCAGGGAGGAGCCTGGTGTGCCGTTGTACCCACAGTTCGGCGGCTTGGCCGCACCTGGCCAGCTTGCGGTCAACGCTCTGGACGCCGGGTCGCTGCTGACCGCGTTCGGTGCGCTGGGGGTGGCCGTCGTCCTCTTCGCTGAGACGGGCCTTCTGATCGGCTTCTTCCTGCCGGGCGATTCCCTGCTCTTCACTGCGGGCCTGCTGTGTGTGCCCGGCGGAACAGGGGTGCACCTGTCGCTTTGGCAGGTTCTCCTCGCGGCGGCCGGCGGGGGGTTGTCCGGAGCACAGGTGGGGTACTGGATCGGCCGCCGGGGCGGGCGGGTGATTCTCGCCCGCAGCCGGTCCCGGCATCTGCATGAGGGAGCTGAACGGGCCGAGGCGTTGCTGGCGCGGTACGGGCACGCCAAGGCAATCGTCCTGGCGCGCTTCGCCCCTGTCGTCCGCACTGTTCTCAACCCGTTGGCCGGCGCGCTTGAGGTCCCGGCGGGGGTCTTCCTCCGCTGGCAGGTCATCGGGGGCCTGGTGTGGACCGTGGGCCTGGTTCTCGCCGGGTACGCGTTGGGCTCATCCGTTCCCGACGTCGACCGTTACCTACTGCCGCTGGTCGCCCTCATCGTGCTCCTGTCCCTTCTTCCTCTTGCGCGAGAGGTTCTGCGGAGCCGTCGCGCCCGCCGCGACCGGGGTGTTGCCGAAGGAGAGGTGCGATGAAGCACCGCTTTCTTTCCGCCGGTCCGGGCTTCCCTGACGACGGCCTCTACGCCGGTGTGACACGCCTTGCTCACCACACATCCGCAGCAGTGGATTCGGGGATATCCATGTGGTCCGAGTACGGCCTCGGGCTGTTCGCCACCCTCATGATCATCGCGTGGTGGCGGGCTCGCGCGGCCGGACGGCCGCAATTGCCCGTGCTGGCGCTGCCGGCCGTAGTCGTACTTGCCTTCCTGGCCAGTGACGTCGTCAAGAGCTGGGTGAGCGAGCAGCGGCCCTGCCAGGTTCTGCCGGTCACGCCGCTGGATCCCTGTCCGCCGTTGGGCGACTGGTCCTTCCCGAGTAATCACGCGGTGATCGCCGCGGCGGCGGCCGTAGCCCTGTGGAGCGTCGACCGCCTGCTGGGGTGGATCGCCGCCCCGGCCGCTCTGCTCATGGCTGCCTCCCGGGTCTGGATCGGCGCGCACTACCCGCACGACGCCCTTGCCGGACTCCTGGCCGGTGCCATCCTGGGCGCCCTGCTGACCCACGCGGCCAAGCAGGTTGCCGCCCGCTACGCGTTCGACCGCGCTCCCCAACGGGGGCCGGTGCGATGAGTGCGCCGGACCTCGCCGGTCCTCTGCTCGGGGGACGACGTGCCCGCCGGCCCTCGCCCGGCCAGCTATGGGTGGCGGCGGTCTGTGCCGCGCTCTTCGCCGCGCTCGTGATCACCGTGCTTGCGGCGGACGGGAAGAGGCCGCTGCCCGGCGATCGGGCTCTGCACACCTGGGCGACGGCTCACCGGCCGGACGCACTCGCAGCGGCAGCCCGTGCGTTGACCGACTCCGGCACCGGCATTTGGCCCTACCTCCTGGCCGCACTCGCGGGAAGTCTCGCCGGGCGCAACGCACGGGACCGGACGGTCAGCGCGGTCGCCGCCCTCGCCGTACTCCTGCTCGGCCAGGGGCTGCGCCAGGCGTTGATGCCGGCCATAGCCCGTCCGCGGCCGCCGCGCACCGACTGGGCGACGCACGCGTCGGGCTTCTCGATGCCATCCGGGCACAGCACCACCTCCGCCCTTGTCGCCGGGCTCGCGTGCTGGGCCGCCGCGCACGGTGCACAGCGCATCCTGCGCTGGTGCGTCTGGGTACTGGCCGTGTTATGGGCGGCCGGTGTCGGCCTCACACGCATCTACCTGGGTGTTCACTGGCCGAGCGATGTCCCCGATGTCGTCGCCGTCATCGCAGCTGCGCCGGAGTACGTCTCCTTGGCCGAGCAGCGGTGGGTGGCCCTCGTCGACCATGACGCGGTTGGGTCGGAGGAGTGCGACGTCGTGCACTGGTGGCGCTGCGAGAAAGAACTGGTCGGCTACATCCACGACGCACGGAGCGGCCGGATCATCCGGGCTGATCTGCATCCCGGCTTCCTCGGCTACGAACGCCGCCCCCGAGTCATCACCGCACTCCCGGGCATGGGCTGGACTGCCTGCTACCCCTCGACACTCCTACAGGTTCCACCAGCGAGGACCGCCCGGTGCTCGCCTGGCTGGTGTACGACGACGGCACCATCCCCCCCAAGACGTCGATCACGACGGCTTGGTCTACTGCAGCACCGATACCCACGGCTTGTCCCATATCGAGCCGCCGCGAGAACCCCGACCCCCAACACGAAGACGTCGTGACGAGTCCCAGGGCTCACCCTCGTCCGGCTCCCGTGCAAGAGACATCCGTTGAAATCGATCCGGGTACGGCATAGCGGATCAGCACCGTGGACATACAGACTGCCCACCCTCGACGGCTTGCCCGGTCCGGCCAGCGATAGGGATCCCCCCCCCCCCGCATTCCGGATCGCGAAGTGGCCACCTCCGGAAGCAACTCGCCCACTCCAATCCAGGCCAAGCGCCTTCCTCGCCGGTTCGACTCCCCCGACGAACACGGAGGGGCGCTCCGACTCCGGTGGTCAAGCCCTGGTCAACTTGTCTGCGGAGTGACACGCTCCGGCTCGGATAGGTCCCGTCGAGTGACCGTCAAAAACACCACCAGACTGAGGATGACCACCAAGAACAGCACGCTGGTGATCACAGTGCCCATGCCGAGACCACCGTCAGCGGTCGGCTGGGAGAGGTAATCACCGATCGAGGCACCCAGCGGCCGGGTCAGGATGTAGGCGATCCAGAAGCTCCACACCGCGTCCAGCCCGAGGGCGAAGTGCGCCACCGCGACGGCAGCGATGGCCAGGGCGAACAGGCCGGCGGAGACCCAGTACCCGAGGTCCATGCGCTCGGCGACCAGGTCACCGGCCGCGGTGCCCAGGGCGAAGGTGAACAGCACGGCGAGCCAGTAGAAAGACTCGCGGCGGGTGGTGTCGACGTGGTGGATGGACAGCGTCCTTTCGCTGCGGTACCAGGCCACGAACACCACGACGAGGGCCACCGCGAAGGCCACAGTGCTGGTCTCCAGCGGTACGCCCAGGTTGTCGGTGAGGTTGTCGCTGATCAGCGTGCCCACGACGCTGATCAGCGCCACGGCGAGCCAGTAGATGCCGGGCCGGTAGGCGCGGGTGCGGAACTGTGCCACCAGCACCGCGACGAGCAGCACGCTCATCAGCAGGGACACTCCCGTCAGCCCCAGGCCGAGCTTCTCGTTCAGCAGGTCGGCCGCGGTCTCGCCGACCGTGGTGCACAGAATTTTGATCACCCAGAAGTACGCCGTGACTTCGGGAACCTTGTTCCAGCGGAGGCGCCTGCTGGTAGAGGCGGATGCGGCACCTGTCGGTTCGTGCGGCTCAACGGCCCCAGAGATATCAGCTGTCATGGTGCCCGACCGTGCCATCCCCAACCTGAAAACATCCTGAGCACGCACCACACAACGCTGCACACGAGCGGCGGGAACGCGACAACGGGAGGGGCACACTGCCACCCTTGAGCGGCTGGCGGAAGCACTCGGCATCGTGATGCGTGGCGTGGCCTACAGCCGGGGGCACCTGTGACCAGTGGCAGCCGGGGCCTGGAGGGCTTCGGCTATCTGGCCCGCGAGCGGGGCCCCGTCCCCCGTATCGCCGACGCGCGCCCTGGCTCTGGCCGTCCGCGACCGCCTGGCGGCCGACGTCGTCGGCGCGGCAGCCGTAGCGACAGCCACTGGCGTCCTGGTGCTCCCACTCAACCCGGCCGGCACGGCCTCCGGGCTCAACGCCTCCACTCTGGTCAAGCAGTTGCTGGACGGCCGCGGTGGCGGCTCCGCAGACATCGCCCCAGGAGGCAGCATCCCCCGCGACCGACTGGACGGCGTGCTGGCCGATGTGCCGCGTCTTATCAGACGCTGCTGGGCCCACAAGGAGTGGGGGTGCCTCAGCCCCCAACCGGTGCGGGTGTCGCGATTTCGGCGCCCGCACCGGATGGCCACCGCGTATCCCGTTTTCAGGGACAGCCCAAAGCAGTGAGCCTCGACGTCATGACGGCCAGATGGTGCGACGTCGCCCACGCTCGCCACTCCGTCCCGCCGCCTGCTTTCGGCCGCTGGAGGAGACCAGGTCACGGCTGAGGGTGAAGAAGTCGTCGTTACCGGGACGGGGCCTTGGATAGACAAAGACCTGCCAGTCTGCCGCCGTGGTGTAACGCATGTTGGGATGCGGAGTCCCACGAGCCTGCGGCGGCATTCGCGGGTGCGTCACACCGAAACACCAAAATCAGGAATGTCTCCACGCCACTGGTCGCGAACCTGATTCCAGAGAAGCGCGTCTTCCCTCACCACCGGCGTTGCCTGTCCACGCGGGAAGTTCGTCACCGCACCGGAGGCACGCCATGAACACCACCACGTCCGAGATCCATCGCGGTCTCGCCGGTGTCGTCATCGAGACCACCGCCATCTCCACCGTCATCCAAGAGACCAACTCACTGACCTACCGCGGCTATTCGGTCCAGGACCTCGCCGCCCACTGCTCGTTCGAGGAAGTCGCGTACCTGCTCTGGCACGGCGAGCTCCCGGACACCGAACAGCTGCGGGAATTCCGGGCACGCGAGCGCGCACTGCGTCCGCTGGACCGGACCACCGCCGAACTGCTCGCCCGGCTGCCCGAGACCTGCCACCCCATGGACGTCCTGCCACCGCCGTCAGCTATTTCGGCTCTGAGGACCCCATCGAGGATGACGGCAGCACCGCCGCCAACCGTGCCAAGTCACTCGTCGTCACTCCACCCTCTCTGACCTCTACAGCGCCGTGACCGCGGCGATCGGCGCACTCAAGGGCCCGCTGCAGGGGCGCCAACGAGGCCGTGATGCATATGCTCAACGAGATCGGCGACCCGCAGCAGGCGGGACCATGGCTGGACGAGGCACTGGCCGGCAAACGAAAGATCACGGGCTTCGGACACCGCGTCTACAAGCACGGCGACTCCCGGGTTCCGATCACGCAAGAGGCCACTTACCTGCTGGTCGCCTAGACCTGAGAGCTTGGGCAGCTTCTTCGAGATGTTCTGCCGACGAGGCGTGGCAGCGCAGCTATGTGGTCTTCCCGAAGGTGCTGTTCGTGTTGACCACTCGCCGGCCCGCGGGCCCTTGCCCGGCGAGTGGAAGATTTGCGGGCGATGGTGTGCGAGCACCCGCTGACACAGCAGTTCGCGGACGAAGTAGGGATGAGCGCGGCGGTGCTGGAGGAGATGGAGGAGGGCGGGCCCTCGGCTGCGGTGTGGTGGTCGCTGCCCGGTCTCGCCGTGACGTCGTTCAGGTCCCCTGAGCCGTCGTGGCCATGCGTGATGAGCAGTTTTCTCTCATCACGCATCTTGTAGCCGGTGTTCAGGCAGTCAACGACGTTGCGGCCGAGCCGGTCCACCGCTGCGACGACGAGGCCGTCATACCGCCCCCGCTCGTCACGAAGCCACGGGCCGAGCTTGGGCCGGTGTCCGGGTCCGTGACTCCCGATACCTCCCAGTCGTCAAAACCTTCTCGGGGTCGATCATGCAGGGTACGGAGATTTCGCGGCCAGCCAGCCTCAGGGCGATCTTGGTCAGCCTCGTCGAGCGCGCCTTCGGGGACGCGGGGCCCATGGGCACCGCCGACAAGTTTCCGCTCCTTGCCTCGAACGGGCAGGGCGGCCGCGTACGGATGGCAGCCTGTTTACTGATGGGTAACTTATCCTACAGTGCTGCAGTGGCGGGTAGTTGGACCGCCTTCTCTCTGTAGGGCAGACAGCCACAACACGGCACACAGGCTGCCACCACGCGTAGCCCGTGCAACGGAAAGGATCGTCCTCATGGCCTCCCCACGTCGGCTTCGCGCCATACTGCTGCCGCTGACTCTGGTCGTCTCCGCAGCCACCCTGGGCACCGGAGCCGCAATGGGCGCGGTCTCGGAGGACTCGTCCTCCGAGACCGCGGCCAGCACCACCGAGCAGCACCCCACCTGGGCCATCGCCCACCGGGTGCTGACCACGGGCGGGGTGACCACGGCGCTCAAGAACGGGGCCAACGCGCTGGAGATGGACGCAACGGCCTGGCGCAAGGGCTGGTGGGCCGATCACGACGGCTCTCCCACAAGCTCCGGGGACACCATGTCGGCCATGTTCGACCAGGTGGCGAAGGAGCATCAGAACGGGCGTCAGGTCTCCTTCGTCTGGCTGGACATGAAGAACCCCGACTGGTGCGACAGCAACGACCCCAAGTGGCGCCACTGCTCCGTGGCCGGACTGCGGGACATGGCGCGTACGAAGCTGGAGAGCAGGGGCATCCGGGTGCTCTACGGCTTCTACGGCAAGGAGGGCGGCAGCGGCTGGAAGAACGCCCTCGCTGACCTGAACTCCAAGGAGGCGGTCAGCTACAGCGGCGATTACGCGCAGGTCCGGGACGGCTTCGCCGAGCACGGGCCGAACGTCCCCGGTAACCAGCGCGTAATGGACAAGGGCGAGTTCAACATGGCCTTGAAGTTCGGCAGCATCCGGGAGGAGCTGGCGGCCGGCAGGAAGGACCGGGACACCGGAAAGCTCGCGCAGACCGTCGGCTGGACGGTGAGCAAGGGTGACAGGGAGCGTGCCGCCACCCTGCTCGACTCCTCCGACGGGAGTGCCGCCGTGGACAGCCTGATCTACGGCAACCGGATGTCGTGCTACCCCGACGGCGTCAGCGGCCCGAAGGGCTGCGGCACGGACGACAGTGCGGTGCGGGAGTCGCTCTCGTACATCACGGACTACGTGAAGGCCCACCCGGACACCCGCCGGATGGCCACCCCTCGGGACATCCCCTTCGGCAGCTGACGCCCCGAGCTACCCCGCCCAGCCCTGATTCCTGTCAGCGCCGTCGCCGCCCGGACCGCCGGGGACCGAACCCTACGCCGCGGCCCACAGTCACGGCTGGGCGCGGGTGCCTTCTCACTGTCCGGTCACCGTCCGGGATGTCGGCCTGCCGTGCCGCTGATCAGCTCAGGGCACTGGGCACGCACCACGTCCCTCAGGACCTCACCGAGCTGAATCGCCAAGTGGTCGTGGAGTGGCGGGGTCAATCCGCGCTTCAGCTCCGCGCGCATCTCGTTCATGACCTCGGGAGTGAGGAGAGACCTGTACGAGTCGGGCAAGGGTGCGACCGGGCAGAGCCTGCCCAATGAGGCTCAGTTCAGGTCCGGCGGTATGCCTGCCGGCCCGCGGTACCGATAGCTGCCCGGCGAGTGCTGGCACTAAGAATCGACCAGTGTTCGTCGAAGTCCGCCATTCCGTTGAGCCTCGACGGCGGCGTATGCATGGAGATCGGCTATGCCGCCGCCAGCGGCACCCCGGTGCTCCTGCTCACCACCGACTTCCAGACCTCCAGACCTACTCCCTCACCGCGGACGGCGCTCACCTCGACTTCCCGGACCCGCTGATCCAGGCGGTGGCCAAGCGCGTCATCCGGGTGCCCCGCCTCGGATCGCCAGCCTCCTCGCACCAGCAGGGTGCGACGCGCTACTCCGAGTTCCTTGCCCGGAACCTGTCCCAAGTCGACGCCGCGCTCGACACAGCGGTCGAGACCGTGCTCAGGCTGCCGACCCCCGCTGTGCGATCGACAGCCCACAGCGAGGACGGCCTCGTCTACGTCGAGGGGACGCCGTACGCGGCATGGGGTCACAACTACCTTGCCCGTCCCTGTCTGGACGCCGGCCACGGGGTAGTGCTGCCTCGGCGGTTCACTGCCACCGACCCGATCGCTGGCGCCCTGGACGATCTGACCGCGGCGTGCGGGGCATCGCGGCTCCTAGCGGACGTCTCCGGGCCGGAGACCCCTCCCGGTACGGCCCTCCTGATTGGTGCCGCCCTCGCGTCCGGTGTCCGGATCGCCGCGTTCCACCCGCACCTGACGTACACCCACGCCTCCGGCCGCGAGCCGAACTGGCGCAGCCTCATGATCCGGTACGCCGTCCACGCTCACCTCAAGGACAGGGAGGCGGTGCAGGCATGGCTGGCGATGTGAACCTCCACGAGATGGCCACCGCCTACGACACGCTCATCCTCGAAGGTCCCGACGGGGTAGGCAAGAGCACCCTCGCGGAGCGCTTATCAGCGCAGCACGGCTTCCAAGTGATCCACTCCCCGAAGACCGCGGATCATCTTGACCTGGCCACCCGGTACCGCGAGATCCTCAACGGTGCCGGCCGCATCCTCTTCGACCGCTGCTTCATCAGTGAGCTGGTCTACGGACCACTTCATCGCGGCCGGTCACGCATCACCTGGAGCGAGGCGCTCGATCTGGCCGAGAGCGTGATGGACCGGATGGGCGTGTTCGTGCACCCGGGTGTACGAGCAGCCGGCCCCCACCTCCAGCTACCTGGTGACCGTCTCCCTCGGCAAGTACACGGCCGTACCCCTCACCACCCCGGCGCCGGCGGACAGACCGCACCCGCCGGTACCGCAGACCGCCTACCTGCCCGCCCGCCTGCTGCCACTCTTCACCGTGGACTTCGCCCGGCAGACCCAGATGATGCAGTTCTTCCAGGAGGGCTTCGGGGCCTACCCCTTCGGGGAGTACGCGGTCGTGGTCGGCGACGAGGAACTGGACGTCCCGGTGGAGGCCCAGGGCGTCGCCACCTTCGGCAGCAACCACCTCGACGGCGCCCGCACCTCGGAACGCCTGGTCGCCCATGAACTGGCCCACCAGTGGTTCGGCAACAGCGTCTCGGTCGCCGACTGGCAGCACATCTGGCTCAACGAGGGCTTCGCCAAATACCCGGAGTGGCTGTGGTCGGAGCGCGGCGGTGGCATCACGGCGGCCGCACACTCCGCCGTCGCGCACCAATGGCTGGCCGCGCTCCCGCAGGATCTGCTGCTCACCGACCCGGGCAAGAAGCTGATGTTCGACGACCGGCTCTAGGAGCAGAGAGAGCTGACGGTCCATTCGCTGCGCTGCGCCCTCGGCAAGGACCCGCTCTTCCGCATGCTCAAGGACTGGGCCACAAAACACCGCCACGGCACCGTGAACACCACCGACCTCACCGCGCACGCCCAGCAGTACGCCGCCGCCCCCTAGACAGCCTCTTTGACGCCTGGCTGCGGAAGCCCTCCCTGCCCCCGCTGCCGCATGCCACGGGACCGCACCGTCCCGCAAACCCGCAGACCAACCCACTTTCGCGAGACTGACTGCCATGTCCTACCACCGGCCGCCGCTGGCTCCCGTCGCCGGGCTGGGAGACCGAAGAGCAGCTGCCCGGCCACGCTGTTGCCCGGCCCGTGCCCTCGTCGCCGCCTCGACTTGTGCTCCTCCGATCAGCACCTTGATCTCTGTTTGTCCGCAATGATCAGGGGGCGGCCGGGCTTTCCTCATTCAGGCTCGTTACTGGTTGGCGATGGCCGGGTGGAGATAGAAGGTCTCGTTGCCGCCTTGAACGGGCCACTATCCGACAGTGCCGCAACTGCCCTGAACCTTGCCGAGTTTCACCTGACTTGTCGATCTTCATATAGGCAATCGCTGCGAGAGGCACTTATGTCCACGCGCAGCGCACCTCCGGTTCTTCCCTGCCAGGGTATTGAGCATTCCCCTCGAATACCTGCATGGCAATACACAATGCGCAAAACCTGTTGCACGATGCGTAATGTCGCATGACGCATCGCAGAGGGCGGCCATCAGTCGCCGCTGTGATTTCGGGGGTGCGCGCCCTCGCCGACTTCAGGCCGATGGTCGCCCCATCTCGCTGTTCATCTTGTCCCGGTTGGTCGCCAGGAGTTCTTGTGTCTGCCGCTCGATCTCTTCGGGATCCAGTCCCAGGGCGCGTCCCAGGTTCGTCGACCAGACCTCCGAGCGCACGCTGGCTTCGAAGTTGAGATCGGCGCGAATGGTGTCTCGCGCGGCCTGACGATTCTGGCTGACCATGACGAACGTCGACAGGAAGATCGCCTCAAGGCTGACGATCATGGTAAGCAGTCCGAACGGGAAGGGGTCAAAGACCGCGTCCTGCCCGAAGATCCCCTCGTTGATCATGATCCAGCCGGCGAACCACACCATGTGCACATAGACGAAGACCATCGATCCCGCGAAGGCGGTGATCATGTCCGCAAGGCGGTCCTGCACACCGCGCCCACGGGCGAAGAGCTCCTGCTCATGCGGGAGGCGGATGACGGGATGAGGCCCTTGACCACCCACCGGACCACGGCGATGCGACGTCATGCCGTCATAGTGCATGCGCCGCAGGCGTCGGCAAGGGAACAGCGCGCCCGTCGGCGCGTTGATACACCCGGGCCGGTGGAACGAAGATCGGCCGTCAGCTCGTACGCATCAGAGTGTCTTCCGTGCCGCGCAACCTGGCACTGACTGCCCAGCCGAGCGCCCACTGATCAGATGGAAGTGTATCCACTGAAACGCCCTCACGGTCGCACGAATGAGCGTCGCTTGGGTGCCCGCCTGGGTACCCCGTTCGAGAGTTGCCGATCTTTCGCTGGGCGGCATTCCGGGCGGGGCCGAACCGGTCAGCGAGTCGGCGGAAGTTACCCGCTGACGATGATCGCCAAGGGGTGTGGGGATGGACAACCGCAGCACCGATCGCACCGCGCCCACCGCGCGGCCCGCCCGTATCGCGGGGCACGCACTGGTCGGCCGCGACGCCGAGTTGGAGTTGCTCGGCGCCTTCCTGGCCGGCGTTCCGCGTCTGGGCGGTTCGCTGGTGGTACTCGGCGAGCCGGGCGTCGGCAAAACGGCGCTGCTGGCCGCCGTCGCCGGGCAGGCCGGGGCCGCGGGGATGCGGGTGCTGCGTGCGACGGGTGTGCAGTACCGGGCGCAGACCAGCTACGGCGCACTGCGGCAGTTGCTGACGTCGGTGCCCGAAAGCCGGGCGGCAGCGGCGGATTTGCCCGCCCTCGCCGCGGCCCTGGACTTCAAGCAGGCCAGGGCGTCTGGGCAGGACGCGGTCGCTGAGGCCGTCGTCACTCTGATGGCGGAGCTGTCCCGCAATCAGCCGGTGCTGCTGGTCCTGGACGACGCACAGTGGCTGGACGGAGGCTTCGTGGACGGTTCGGGATGGCAGGGGGTGTACGAGGCCCTGAAGGCCGACGGCTACACCGTGGCCGTCGTGCAGAACCCCACGCTCTCCCTGGAGGGCGACGTGGCCGCCACCCGGCAGGTCATCGACGCCCAGCCGGGACCGGTGACCCTGGTCGGCCACTCCTACGGCGGAGTGGTGATCACCGAGGCCGGCACCCACCAGAAGGTGACGGCGCTCGCCTACATCGCCGCGTTCGCGCCCGACAAGGGCGAGTCGGTCAACACCCTGATCGCCGACCCGCCCGCCCGGCGCCCCGGTCCCGCCGATCCTGCCGCCGAACGAGGGCTTCCTCCTCCTGGACCGCGACAAGTTCGCCGACTCCTTCGCCGGCGACCTGCCGCCTGCCCAGGCCGGGTTCATGGCCGACTCGCAAGTCCCCTGGGGCCTGGACGCGGCCGGCGGCGCGGTCGCCACGCCGGCCTGGCGGACCAAGCCCGCCTGGTACCTGGTGGCCACCGACGACCGCATGATCCCGCCGCCCGCGCAGCGCGCGATGGCCGAGCGGATCGGCGCGCAGACCGTCGAGGTGGCCGGCAGCCACGCCGTCTACGTCTCCCAGCCCGCCGCCGTCGCCAACCTGATCAAGCAGGCCGCCGCCGGCTGACCCACAGTCAACCGCACACGCTCAAGGAGTCTTCGTCCCATGCCCTTACTTCGCCGCATGATCGCCGTACTCTTCACGCTCGCCTGCCTGTGCGGCCTGCTGGCCACCGGCGGCACTGCGCACGCGGCCAACCCGGAAACCAACCGTGCCGCCACCTGGAACATGCAGGTCGGCCGCGACCGCTGGCAGGGCGCGGCGGCCATCGCCCGGGACAACACCGTGCTCGCCCTCCAGGAGGTGCCCAACGAACCGCCGGCCGGAGCGCGCTACATCGGCACCATCGGCAACACCATCGACCACTACGAGTGGACCATCGCCCGCGGGGTGACCCGGCAGCTCTACATCCTGTACACCACGTCGCGGAACCTGGCGATCGCCACGGCCTGGGTCCGAACGAGGTGGTGGAGGTCGAGGGCATGTACCGTCCGGCGCTGATGGTCACCCGCCCCACCGATGACGTCGCGTTCGCGTCCGTCCACGCCGCATCGGGCAACGGGTTCGACGTACGCCCGCTCGTCCAGAACGTCGCCGACGAAGCCAACGGCCGCGGGCTCAACCACTGGGCCGTCCTCGGCGACTTCAACCTCACCCCGGACCGGGCACGTCTGCTCGGCCTCCCCGCGGACTCCCGCATCTACCACAGCGGCCAGGCCACCCAGCAGAGCGGCAACGAACTCGACTACATGATCAGCAACGTGGACACCGAGGACTGGCAGGCCACCGTCGGCGACAACCGCGGCAGCGACCACTGGCCGGTCTACTTCTCCGCGCTGCGCGCCGGCGCCCTGCCGCCCGAACTGACCATCCACGCCGACAACAGCGACCGGCTGCTGGACGTCTTCCAGGGCAACGACACCAACGGCACGCACGTGGTCCAGTACCACACCAACGGAGCGGTCAACCAGCGCTGGCGCCTCCAGAGCATCGGGACATCCACCTCCACCGGCCACATGATGTACCGGATCATGAGCAGCGACAGCGGCAAGTGTCTCGACGTCAACCGCGGACAGCAGTCCGGCTGGGGCGACTACCTCAACATCTGGGACTGCCACGACATCGACGGGGTCCCCGGCTCCGGCGGCAACCAGCGCGACACCCAGAACTTCACCCTCGAACACCCCGACCCGCGCCTCCCCAACCTCACGATGCTCCGCAACAACGCCACCGGGCTGTACGCGAACATCAGCAACAACGACCGGGGCGACGGCGCGTGGGTCATCCAGTGGCCCGACCAGTCCGGGCGGTTCCCCGCCCCCAACGAGAGCTTCTATCTCCACCCGGCCATCGCCAACCAGTAACGAGCGTGAGGGAGGCCCGGGTGCCGCCTGACCATCGCGGGCAGGCTCCGTACCGCTACGGGAGATGGGCGACGCGGCACGTCCACCAGGTGACCATCCGTTCGAAGGCCGTCACAAACAGTGAGGTGCTGTTGCTGGGCGGGCAATCTGTTGCTGCGCGGGCATCAGTGCCATGGAACGGTTCAAGCTCCGGCCGGGTGTGGTGAGGCCGTTGACCGTGCAGAGTTGCGCAGGCCCAGTGCGTTGCGCAGGCCCAGTGCATGGCCAGATGGCTCCCGTCGGTAACCGCAGGTGCCATACGTCTCCCGAAACAGGCAGAAGGGCCGTTCGGGCACCGGCGGGCGGCCACGGGTTGCAGCGGGCACCGTGGCGCGATGACATGGAAGCGGAAGGTGCCATCGCCAAGGCGCCGGTCGCACCTTCGGCTTCGCCTCGTCCTGGTGATTGGAGCGCGCGCCGCTCACAGCTACACGTCCCCCAAGGAATTCCAACGACCTACCACGGTGCCTCCATCAGCCGGCACGGCCCGACCAGTGAAAAGACTCCCGCAACGACACTGGACCGTATGGGCGTAGCGGCACCGCCGTGGTGCGCCTCGGCTGCCTCGGGCTCAATGGAAATCAATGCGCCGGGTATCGCGAGCGGCGGAGAGAGGGCCAGAGATGAACAACGACGGTATTCCAGCCCCGAGTGAGGGGCTGCTGATGACGCATTTCTTGACGGTGCGTGATGTTGTGCGTTCGCGTCGCTTCTACAGCGAGGTACTCGGCGGGCAGGTCGTCCTGGATGAGAACCCTTGCATCGTGAAGCTCGCCAACAGTTGGATCATCATGAATCCGGGCGGCGGCCCGACCCCGGACAAGCCTGACGTGACGCTGGAACCACCCAGTGGACCGCACACCGTCTCCAGCTTCATGAACCTGCGGGTCGCCGATATCGAGGCCTGCTACGCCCAATGGAGCGCGAAGGGAGCGGAGTTCCTGACTCCGCCGATCGACCGGCTTGCCGAAGTCCGCTGCTACCTGCGCGATCCTGATGGTTACTTGATCGAGGTCGGACAGGCCACCGGAATGCTGAAGGGTATTTTCGCCCGCACCGACACCAATTCCGGGTAATTTCTCCGCAGGCAGGCCCCAATAACGCTATCCGGCCAGCTCATGCAGGGTGTGACCACGATCAGTGCGGCGCAGGTGGGCGAGACCATCCTCCGGCAGCTGACCTGCCGGCCGGTCGCCTCGAAGTGCTGGAACGTGCCTTGGTGGGTGCCGTGGAAGTGGACCAGAACCGTCACCTTGTCGTCGGCGCCGAAGATGTCCTGGACACCGATCTTCAGGTCGGGGAAGGCTTCCCGCATGGCCTGGGCGCCCAGCCGCCAGACCTCCCGGCCGTGTAACGGGTCAGGCAGCGATCCCGTCGGCCGAGGCGCGAGCCCTCCGCCTCACGTACTCGCGAGGCCGAGGGCCGTTTGATGCTCGATCGGGGTGGTGTGCGCCGCTCGTCGCGGCCAATCAGCGGCAGAAACCTGCGGTGATTCCTGTGGCTCGACCGTGAAGACAGGGGTTTGAGGCGCACCGATACTCGGCTGGGCCCGGCCGACTGCGCTTCCGGCTCCGGGTCCGATGGCGCATCGGACCCGGGGTGGCGGATGCCCGACCCCGAAGGCGGATGATGCGACCGCGACTCAAATCCGATGTGCTCTATGTGCCGACCGGTGACGGCGTCCACGTCTTCGGTGCGGGTACCGATCTCGCACTGCGTGGCAGGTCCGCCTACCAGTGGCTGGACCGGCTGGCGCCGCATCTCGACGGTTCGGTCGAGCTCGACGACCTGGTCGGGCGGCTGCCCGACGACAAACGGCAGGCCGTGCACGCCCTGGTGGACCAGTTGCACGCCGCCGGCTGCCTCTTCGATGCGGGAGAGGATCTGCCGCACCGGCTCACGCGACGGGAGTTGGAGACCTACGCGTCACAGATCGCGTTCATCGAGTACCACGGCGACTCCGCGGCGCGGCGGTTCGAGACCTACCGCCACAGCGAAATGCTGGTGGTGGGCGCGGGCCCCGTTTTCGTCTCGCTGGTCTGCTCGGCGCTGCGTTCCGGGGTGCGGCATCTGCGCGCCGTGTGTACGGAGGAGGCCGTCACCCACACCGAGCGGCTGGCGGAACTCACAGCCGAGGCCGCCGTACGGGATCCGCTACAGAGAGTCAGTCATATTGCCTATGACGAGGGTGAGTTGGAGCGGTACGTTGCCGGCCGGGTGGGCGCGGTGGTTCATGTTGCGGACGGTAGCGGTGTCGATCGGGCGCTGTGGCTGGACGAGCTGTGCCGGGAGGCAGGCACGCTGCTGGTGCAGGGGCTGGTGGTGGACGATGTCGCGTGGCTGGGGCCCGCCGGAAGCGACTGGCGGTCGGCGTGGTTGCGGCTGGATGCCCGGGGGCCGTTCCGGCCGAACGTCTTCCTCACCGGGCCCGCCGCCGCGGTGGTCGCCTCGCACCTGGGCCTTGCGGCGTTCACTGCGCTCACCGGGATCTCCGGAACCACGGAAGCCGCGGACGGCGCGCGGAAGGTGACGCGGATTGATCTGGAGACCCTGCGCACCTCAACGCATGCGTTTCTGCCGCACCCGGCGGCGGCCCCGGCCCGGCCGGAGACGCGGGAGGAGTTCACCCGGCGCATCGAGCGGCTGAGTGTCACGGCAGCCTTGGACGAGGACGCGTTCTCCCGGCGCGCGGCCCGTTGCTTCGACCCGTACGTCGGTGCTCTACGCGCCCTCGACGAGGGGGAGTTCACCCAGGTGCCGCTCCATGTGACCGAGGCGGTGCCGCGCGCGGCGGGCGCGGCACCGGTGCACGGGGCGGGGACGGGCTTTGCCGCTGCACGCCGGGACGCCGCGCTGCGCGGGCTCGCCTCGTATGCGGCGCACCGTCCCGACGACCGCCGCTACGGGCCCGGTGACACGGTGTGGGGCTGGGCCCCGGACGAGCGGCGCGCCGAGGCGGTGGCGGCGTACCGGGTGTTCACCACGGACCACGAGGTCGGCTTGGCCGCCGGGCTCAGCTGGGACGAGGCCGTGACGGACGGCCTTGCCCAGCTCTGTGTGCACCTGGCGCTGCGCGACGTGGCGCAGGGGCGGTCGCGGCCCCGGCCCGCGCGGTTGCGGCCGGACGCGCTGGCCGCCGGGGAACGGCGGCTCCTCGATCTGCTGATCGCCTCGCGCGGCTCGGTCGAGGTGGCCGACATCGGCGAGGCCCTGGGCGTACCCGTCCTCGCCTGGTGGCAGGGTGGCCGCCCGGCCGCCGCGACGTGCGGGGCGGCGGCGGTCGCCGAGGGGCTTCGCGCCGTTCTGCTCAACCGCCAGGCGGTGATGACGGGCGAATCCGCTTACGCTCCGGCCCGGTGGGCGCGGCTGGGCGCGCCTGTCGCGGGCGACGGGAGTGCCGAGTTGCCGGTGCCGGCAGGGCCCGAGCGGATGGTCGGGGCGTTGCGGTCGCGAGGGGCGCGCCCGCTCGTGGTGCCGCTCGATCACGATCCCGCGGTGCACGAGGTGCTGCCCTTCGTCGTGCGCGTCATCATCGCCGACGGGCCCGGGGAGGGTCCGGCGGGAGTGGGACGGCAGGCGGAGGCGCGGGGCGATGCGTAGCGCCACCGACAACAGGCTGCAGGGCTCCGCCGGCCTGCGGTTCTGGTGGCGGACCTTCGAGGGTGTCCAGGACCTCTTCGCCGAGGGTCATGGCGAAGAGGGCGGCCCGGACGACCCGCTGCCGGTCAAGACATACCGCGGGCTGCCCCGTCATGCCCTTCCCGAGCCGGCGCGGCGGATCGGGGACGCGCGCTGGTCCTTCGCCGCGTTCCGGGACGCCCGCCCGCAGGGTGCGCCCGCGCTCGACGTCCTGGACCGTCGCGCGCTGTCCGCGCTGCTGTACTGGACGTACGGGGTCGGCCGGATCGAACTGGGTCCGCATGCCGTGTGGCCCTACCACCGGATGGTCGCCTCCGCGCGTTGCTTCCACCCCGTGGAACTGTACGTCTGGCTCTCACGTCCGGCGGGTGAGCTGCCCGCCGGGTGCTACCACTACCACCCGGCGCACCACGCCGTGACACTGCTGCGCGAGGGCGGTGTGCCGGAGGCGGTGCGTATCGGCGCGGGTGTGCGCGCGGAGGCCGGACTCCTGGTGGCCTCCGCCTGGTTCCGCAAGACCGCGTTCCGCTACCGGGACTACGCATACCGGCTGTGTGCGCAGGAAGCGGGGATGACGGTGGGGAACGCGCTGCTGGCCGGTGCCGCGCTCGGGCTCCGCGCGAGGGTGCACCACCGCTTCGACGACGCGGTGGTCAACCGCGCGCTGGGGCTCGACGGGAGGGAGGAGACGGCGTTCGCCGTGCTCGACCTGGCCCCCGCCGGGAAGACCGCGCCGATGCCTGTCGGATCCCATCAACAGCCGTTCTCTGCATGCGAGTTACCGGATATTCAGCCTGTTCACGTGCAGGCCGACCACACGGCCGACGGTGCGTGGTCCGGCCTGACCGCGCTCGATCTCGCCGCCCGGCTCACGGGTCCCGGTACGCCCGTCGTCCCCGAGGACTTTCGCCTGCCCGTCGAGGCGTCGGCCCGGGACGGCGTCCTGGAGCTCGCGGTGCCGGAGCCAGGAGCCGGTGGTGTGGACCTGGCCGACGCGCTGCGGGCCCGGGACTCGGGCGGGCGGATGTTCCTCCCGGACGCCCGGCCCGTGGCCTTCGCACGGCTGGCGCCGGTCCTGCGGTACGCCCTGGAGCCCGTCTCGTCCGACCATACCGAGGCACCGTGCCGCCCCCTCGTGGAGGCCTATGTCCTCATGCTGGGCACGGACGGAGCCTCCCCCGGGCTGTACCGGCTGAACGCCTCCACGAGGCCGCCGGCGCTGGCGCGGCTGCCGGCCCGGGACTGGCGCGGCGTGGTCGGCATGCTGTGCGACCGGACTCCGGCGGTGAACACGGCGAAGGCCGCCGCCGTCGTGTTCCTCACCGCCGACCGGGTGGCCGGGGAACGGTGGTTCGGGGCCCGTGGTTACCGCCTGCTGCACCAGGAGGCAGGGATCGTCGCCCAGCGGGTCAGCGTGCTCGCCGCCGCGGCCGGGCTGTCGGCACGGATCACCAACGGTTACCACGACGGGATGGTCAGGGACCTGATCGGCCTGGACGCCGCCCAGGTGCCGGTGTTCACGCTCATTGTGGGCCGCCGTCGGCCCACCGCCCAATACGAGCCGGAGCTGATCTGGTGAACCGCACCTGCGGTGCCTCGTGGGGCGGGCCTGCGGTGGTCCACGGCCCGCGCCCGCAGCCCCGTGCTACGGCCGGTCCTGTGGTCGGGACCGTGAAGACACCGCCCGCTCGCGGACCGCAGGATGCGGAGCAACCAGTGACTGGCCAACTTCTCACCCATCCAAGGAGAAAGGGGATCGCGATGCAGGACAAACTCGTCCTCGACCTCGCCGACCTCAGTGCGGACGAACTGGAGATCCTGCCGACCTCGCCGGGCGAGAGCCTGGAGGCCGTGAACGTGGGCCACGCCATGGTCGAGATCGGCGCGTCCAACTGCACGTCCAGGGGTACCCCGGCGAGCTGCTGTTCCTGCTGCTGCTGCTGAAACAGGCGGCAGCACGGTCGCGTTCGGCGGGCCCCGCGCCCGCCGGACGCGGCATCCCGGCGAACGACGAGGATGTGACGTTGACCGACGCAGCGACAGCCGCCCGCACCGGACGGCTCGCCGAGACCCTCCGCCCGGCCCGCCCCGCCGACCCCGCGACGGCCCCCACCGCCCCCGTCGCCGTCGTCGGCAAGGGCGTCCTCGCCTCTTCGATCCGTGCCGCCCTGGCCCGTACGCACCCGCTGGTGCCGGAGGAGGACCCGGCGTGTGCCGCGGTCGTCACGGCCGAGGACCGCTGGGTGACCGCGACCGAGCCGCCGCGCCCCGACGTGCCCTGGCTGCCGGTACGGGTCGAGCTCGGCCTGCTCGTGGTCGGCCCGACGACCGTCCCGGGGCGGGCCGGCTGCGCCCGGTGCGCCCGGACGCGCCGGCAGCGGGCTCTCGGCAAGGACAGTGCCCGTGCGGCTCTCCTGGCGCGGCACGGCGACCGGCTCGCCGACCGTGCGTCACCGGTCCTGACCACCTGGGCGTGCGAAACGACCGCCGCTCTCGTCACGGACGAACTGAGCGCCACCGCCGGGCGGTTGACCGACAGCGCCCTCGCCTTCGTGTCGTTGACCACCATGGCCGTCGATGTGCACCGCTTCCTGCCCGACCCGGCATGCAGCTGGTGCGGCGGGCTCCCGGCGGACCGGCCGCCCGACCTCATGGGGCGGCCCCGGCCCAAGCCCCGGCGGGACGTCCCGCGCGTGCGCGATCTGAGAGCGGACTGGGCGGAGCTGGTCGCCCGGTACGTCGACGGGCGCACGGGACTGGTCCGGCAGCTCGATGTGCGGACCGACTACCCGTACCCCATGGTCTCCGCCCCGCTGCATCTGCCGGGCGGGGAGCAGGAGGCCGGGTTCGGCCGCGACCTTGACTATGCGGCGTGCGCCCGCACCGCGCTCGCCGAAGCCCTGGAACGGCTGGGCGGGGCCCGGCCGGGCGGGCGCCGGACGACGGTGCGGGCCGGCTACGCGGAGGTCGCCGACCGGGCACTGTGCCCGCTCGACCTGGGCCTGTATCCGCCCGAGCGCTACGCCGAGCCGGACTTCCCCTATCCGCCGTACGACCCGGACCTGGAGCTCAACTGGGTGTGGGGACACTCCTTCGCCCGTGACGCCCCCGTTCTGGTACCGGAGGACTACGCGTACTACCGCACCCGGCACGGCAACCCGGCGGCGCGGCCCCTGGCGTACGAGGTGTCCAACGGGTGCGCGCTGGGCGGCTGCCTGGAGGAGGCGGCGCTGCACGGGCTGGTCGAACTCGCCGAGCGGGACGCGTTCCTGCTGACCTGGTACGCCCGCCTCCCGGTGCCGCGGGTCGACCTGCGGACGGTGTCCGACCCCCGTGTCGGCGCGCTCGCCGAGCGCATCCGGCAGGACAGCGGCCACCGGGTGCTGGCCTTCGCCACCACCCCGGAGCACGGCATCCCCACGGCATGGGTGATGGCGGTGGGTCCGAGGGGACCGGGTCGGCCCGACGAACCCGCCGCGGTCTGCGCCGCAGGGGCGCACTTCGACCCCGAATGCGCCCTGCGGAACGGCCTGTTGGAGCTCGCGGCGAACCTGGGGTGGAACCGGGCGGCCTTCCGCGAGGAACGGGACCGTATCGCGGCGATGGTCGACGAGCCGGATCTGGTGCGCGAGATGCGGGACCATGCGCTGCTGTACTGCCACCCGGCCGCGTTCGACCGGTTCGCCTTCCTGCTCGGCGACGACAGCGACTCCGACAGAGGCGGCCTGCCCGTCGAGGAGGCGTTCGCACAGGCCACCTGCCGACCGCGCGGCGCGGACATCCGCGACGATCTGGCCGAGGCGGTGGCCCGGTTCACCGAGCGGGGCCTGGACGTCGTCGTGGTCGACCAGACCACGGACGAGCACCGTGCGGGCGGGCTGGCCTGCGCGAAGGTGATCGTGCCGGGGCTGCTGCCGATGACGTTCGGGCACCGGATGCGCCGCACCCACGGGCTGCCCCGGCTGCTGCGGCTCCCCTCCGAACTCGGGTACCGCAAGGCGCCGTTGGCCGAGGAGGAGATCAACCCTCACCCGCACCCGTTCCCGTGATGCCCCCCTGCCACCACGCCCCCGTGTTTCCGCACCCCCGTGACTGGAGTCGGCCATGACCGAGGACTTCACCACCCCGGACACCTTCGGCGTACGGATCGGCGGGCTGCCCGCACCCACGCTGGACGACATGCGCTCGCCGGAGTTGTGGCGCCAGGCCGAGGCCGTGTGCGCTATGGAACGCCAACTCGATGCCCGCGCATCGGCGTTGTCCGACATGCTCTACGAGGAGGTCGGGCGGGCCGGTTCCGGCAAGCCGCTGCTGGTGGCGGTGCGGCGGGCCATTCACAATCGCCGCCCGCTCGCCGAGCGCCACTGGAACGACGATGTGCGCGCACTGCTCCCCCGGGCCGTCGTCGACGAGGTGGACGGCTGGGTGCGGCTGCGGGCCGGCCATGAGGAGGCGGTGGCCCGGCTGGACGAGCTGATCGGTCACCATCTGCGCACCCAGCAGGTGCTGCTGCGCAAGGCGGCCTCCGATCCCGTCCTCCAGCACGGGCTCGTCCTGAGCAGTCCGGTGCTCCTCGCCGAGGTGCGCAAGTGGCTCGCGCGCCCCGACGAACCGGCGCCGGAGCGCTCGTTGGCGCAGCGGCTCGCCAAGTACCTGGCGCGGGTGACCATGAAGACCAGCCCGTTCAGCACCTTCACCGCCAGTGGCCTGGGGACGTGGGACGGCGGTACGGGAGACCGGGCGTCCACCGGGCCTGGGGTGCACTCGGTCGCCGAGCTGAACGTGTGGGTCGTCCAGCAGGTCGTCCGCGCGCTCGCCGACCGTCCCGAGCTCTCCGGGCGCGCGCGGCTGCGCCTCAACCCGAGTGCCCAGCTCACCGAAGGCCGCTGGGAGTTCCTGGGGACGGGCGCCGAGGAGCCGCTGCGCACCCTGCCCGGGGCGGCCGCGGTGCGGGAGTGTGTGGAGGTGGTGCGGGAGGGCCGCCCCACGCGCGAGGAGGCGGCCCGGATCGTCGCGGACCGCAGCGGGAGTGACCAGGCCACGGCCACGGCGTACCTGGCGCGCCTGGAGGAGCTGGGGCTCCTGGAGGCCGAGCGGCCCTTCGCCGACCAGACCCTCGACCATGTCGCCGAGGTGCGCTCCTGGCTCGCCGGGGCGACGGATGACGGGCTCGTCGGGATCGAGCGGGAATTCGCGGTCATCGCCGACACTCTGGCCACCTATCCCCGCCTGTCCGATCCGGCGCAGCGGATCCGCGCCACCGATGCGGTCGAGGAAGCCCTGCGGCGGATCAGGGACCTGGCCGGCCCGGACCGGATCAGTCTGCCCGCCAAGAACAGCGTCATCGAGAACGCCCTGGTGGCGGCGCCCTACCCCGGACCGGATCGCCGCGCTTGGGGACCGGTCCTGCGGGACCTGGATGCCATACGGCAGTGCTACGCCGTGCTCGACCCCGGCCTGCCCGGACGGGTCGCCCTCGCCGATCTGTTCGCCGAGCGTGTCGGCCCCGGGGAGGCGGTGCCGTTCCTCACCTTCCACCGGCTGGTGCAGACATGGATGCGCGACGACCCCGCGTTGCCCGCCTTGCTCTCGGTCGCCGTGCACGGTTACGGGCCGATGCACGGCCACCGGCTGCCCCGGCTGGGCGAACTGGCCGCGCTGCGGGACGAACTGTGCGAGGTGGTCCGCGCGGCTCCGGCCGAGGCGCAGGGCATCGTCCGGGTCGCCCCCGAGCGGCTGCTCTCGGTGGTGGAGCGCCGGCCCGCATGGATGCGGGCGCCGGATTCCGTGACCTACTACGGTCAGCCGCTCGGCACCGGCTCCGCGCCCGAGTTCGTGGTCAACGCCGTCAACTCCGGGCACGGCCGGGGACGCGACCGCATCCGGCGGCTCCTGACTCAGGCGGAGATCGAGGCGGTACGGGACACGGCCGTGGACACCGCTCCCCCGCCCCAGGGCCTCGTCCCTGCCGACACCTGCCGCCACTTCGGCAGCAACGTCGGGCTGCGGGCGTCCGCCGTCGCCGCGGAGATCGACTACCCCGGAGGGCTGAGCCTGCGGCCTCCCGAGCACCGTATCCGCCTGGGCGACCTGTTCGTCCGGCACGACCCCGGACCCGGCCTGCTCACCCTGCACGCGCGAGGGCGCGACGGCGAGGTACGGCCCGTCCATCCCAACCTGATCGCGGAGCTGTGGCTGCCGCCCGCGCTGCGCCTGCTGCTGCAGACCTTCGGCGCGACGTCCAACCTGCTGATCCCGGGGCGGCGGATCTTCGGCGACCCGTCGCTCTCCGAGGTGCGGGAGGTCCTGGCGGAGCCGCGGGTGGTCGTGGGCCGTACGACGGTCAGCCGCCGGCAGTGGGTGCTGCCACCGGGTGCCGTGCCGCGGCGGGAGAAGGGTGAGAGCGACCGTTCGCTGCTGTTGCGGCTGGTCGGGTGGCTGGCGGAGCACGGGATGCCGCAGCGGTGCTTCGTCCGTGCCCTGGATCCGCAGGCGGTGGTCAGCGGGGAGGTGTGGCGGGTCAAGTCGCGCAAGCCGCTCTATGTGGACTTCGCCAACCTGCTGCTCGTCGGGGTCTTCGAGCGGCTGCTCGCCGCCGGTGCCGGGCAGGTGGTGTTCCTCCAGGAGGCCCTGCCCGGTCCCTGCGAGATGCCGGACCACGACGGCAGCGGGCCCCGGGTGACCGAATTCCTCGTCGAGATCAACGAAGGACGGACACGATGAGCATGACGAACGGACACGGCGACGGTGCCCGCCTGGATCCGGCGACCGCACGGGCGGCGGACTGGGTGTGCGCGCACGTCTTCTACGACACCGACCAGGACGCCCTCCTGGCGCACTGCGTCGAGCCGGTGGTGACCGAGATGGAGCAACGCGGGCTGATCCAGCGGTACTTCTTCCTGCGCTACTGGGAGGGCGGTCCGCATGTGCGGCTGCGGCTGCTGCCCTCCCGTGCCCGTGACCGCGCCGAGGTGGCCGAGGTGGCAGAGCGTCGCCTCGGCGCGTTCCTCGCGCAGTCGCCCGCCCCGGACGTCGTGGACCGCTCCCACTTCGCACAGGTCGCGCAGGGGCTGGCCGGGCTGGAGGGACGCGCGGGCCATGACGACGTGCTGCGGGCCAACAACACCGCGGAGTTCCTGCCCTACGAACGTGAGCACGCCGACTACGGGCGCGGCCCCGCCATCGCCGCCGTGGAGCGGCACTTCTGCGAGTCGAGCCGGCTGGCGCTGTCGGTGGTGTCGGCGGGCACCTCGGTGGAGCAGCGGGCGCTGCTCGCGTTCGACCTGGTGGTGGGCGTGTTCGCGCTGTGCGAGGAGGTCCGCGACCGGTGGGCGCAACACGGTGGGCCGCCGCTGCCGTTCGGAAGCGGCCCCGAAGCGGCCGATGTCGAGCCGCGCTACCGCGCACAGCGGGAGCAGTTGCACGCGCGGGCCCGGCACACCTGGGAGCTCACGGCCCGTCCGCCCGGGAACGACCAGCGCGGATACTGGCTGGCGTCGGTGCGACGGCTGCGCGACGAGCTGCACCACCTGGAGGAGACCGGCCGGTTCGTCGCGGACTGGGCGGGCTCCCCCCTGGCGGAACCGCTGGATCTGGCGGCCACCGCCCACCCGGCCACCAGTCTGGTGCTGTTGCGCTGCGCCCATCTGGTGAACAACCGCCTCGGGCTCACGCTGTGGCAGGAGAACCAGTTGCGTTTCCTCGTGGGACGGGTGCTGTCCGAGCTGCCCGAGGCGCAGGGCGTCGCATGACCGGATCCGCCGGGGCGTCCTGGTACAGCCTCCATGTCCACCACCACGACGAGGCAGCGGAGCCGGAGCTGATCCTGGGGGCCGTCCGGCCGGCGTTCGCCTCGGTGGAGGCATGGGTGCGCGGCGCCTGGTTCGGCCGGCACTGGCTGCGCGGACCGCATCTCCGTCTCAACTTCCGTACGGAGGAGACGACATGGCGTGCGCAGGTGCACCCCAGGGTGAGGAGCATCGTCACCGACTACCTACGGGCTCACCCATCCACCGTCCGCTTGGACTCCGCCGCGCTCGCACCGGTGCACGAGCGGCTCGCTGAGCTGGAGATGGAGACCGGGCCGCTCGGGCCATGGGTGGCGGACAATACCGTCGTGGAGCGCCCGTACGACCACCGGCTGCACGTGCTCGGCTCGCTCCGCGCGAGCGAACTGCTGGCCGGGTTCCTCTCCGACACCACCGACCTCACGTTCCGCATGTACGAGTATCTGCGCACCGCCCCGCTGTCCGTATTGGCGCTGGACCTGATGTGGACCACGGCGGCCGCGGCGGCGATCCCGTTCGAGGACGGCAGGGCTCCGATCGAGCGGGGCGTGTTGTCCCTGCGCTCGCACGCGGACGCCTTCCTGTCCCGCACCCACGACCCGGCCGCCTACCTCACCCGCTTCGACGAGCGGTTCGGTAGGCAGGAAGCCGCCCTGGGCGCGCGGTTGCGGGAGGTGGAAGCAGCACTCGCGGAGCCGGAGGGCACCGAGCCCCCGCCGGGCTCCGGGGTGGCCTTCGTACGGGAGTGGGCGCGGGCCGTGCGCCGGCACCAGCGGATCGCGCAGCCGCTGCTCGCTTCGGGCGAGGTGTCGATGGGCGGGGCGGCACTGGCGCCGCGCATGCCGACGCGCAGGACCAGCGAGTTCCACCGGCTCCTGCTGTCCGACCACGGCCACCGGGACTTTCTCGTCGACGACGCGTGGTTCGCGTCGTTCCGCCTGGTGATGAACTACCTCTACCTGCACCTCAACCGGCTGGGGCTGGCGCCCGTGGACCGTGGGCTGCTGTGTCATCTGGCGTCGCGGGCCGTGGAGTCGGTGCACGGCACCTCGGCCGTCGCCAGTTTCGCCCGGTACGTCGCCGAATCCGACGGGAGCGAGGAGCCCGCGTGGCGGCGGATCGGCACCGAGTGGGCGGAGGGCACGCGCTGAGGCCCGCCCCCGCCCGTCCCGGCGTCAGCCGCCGCTGAAGACCTGGGCGAGCTGTCGGCGGCCAGTGATCCCCAGCTTGCGGTACGCACCGGACAGGTGGAACTCGACGGTGCGTACGGCGACGAACAGCCGGCCCGCGATGTCGCGGTTGGAGTGTCCGTCCTTGGCGAGGTGGAGGACCTTCCGTTCCTGCGGCGTCAGGCGGTCCAGGAGCGGAGAGCCGGGCTGCGGGGCGGCGTGAAGGGCGGACGCCGGGGGCGCGGACGGCTCCGCCACGCTCGCAGAATCGGGCGCTGCCGACGGGGTGGGCGTGGCCGCACGCGTCCCGGAGAGCTCCAGAGGTCCCCCACCCGTCCCCCGGAGCGACCTCCAGGCACCCTGGACGCGCCGCGCCAGCGGCTCCGCACCACACGCGCGGGCGAGCCGGAGGGCCGAGAGCAACTCGGCACGGGCCTCCTCCCCGCGCCCGAGCTCGGCGAGCCCGGCTCCCAAGTCCGCTTGCACGAAGGCATGGTGCAGGCGGTCCGAGGACCTGGCGAGCAGCCCGGCCGCGTCCGTGAGCAGGTCGATGCGCCGCTCCCCGGTCTCGGTGAGGGCCAGTGCGTGCAATGCGCCGCCGAGGGACTCCGGCGTTCCCCAGCGGCGGGCGTCGTCCACCTCGGCGCCTGCGAATTCGGCAGCCTCCTTGCGTTCGCCCCGCGCCGCGAGGAGGCGAGCGGCGCGGGAGCGCCAAGGCAGCACCGCTGGGTTCCGCACCCCCGCCTCCTCCAGGAGGCGGCCTGCCGCGAGCAGGTCCTCCAGGGCGCGGGCGGGGTCGTCGCTCTCATGGACCGCCGCTCGTGCGGCCAGCGCGTGCGCGGAGTCCCGCCGCCACGGCAGCGGGTCCCCTTCCAGGCCGCTCTCGGCGAACAGGGAACGGGCCGAGTCGGTCAGGCCCTTCAGGACCCGCACCTCGGCCAGGGCGGCGACGCCGGTCACGGCCGAGGGGTGACCGGTCGCCGCGAAGGCGAGCAGGCGGTCTGCCAGGGGGGTCAGGGTGGCGTCGGCGCCATGGAGGTCGCCCCGGGCCCGCAGGACCATCGCGCGCAGCAGCTCGACCTTGATGTGGTCCCACCGGCCGGGGCGGGCGCCGGCGACCTGCCGCCCGCGGCCGCAGTGCGTCCACGCTTCGGCTACCTCACCAGCCGCCACAAGCACGCCGCAGGTGTGCCACAGCAGGGTGGCCGAGCCGGCCGAGCCACATTCCTCGCCCCGGGGCAGACCCTGCCGGGCGTGCCGGACGGCCGCCGCCCGGTCGGCCCCCGCATCGACTGCCTGTACCGCGCGCAGCGCCGCGAGTTCCCGGCTCGCGATTTCCTGGTGCGAGGTCCGGCAGGTCAGGTTCCCCAGCGGATCATCCGCCGCCTGCGCCAGCCACAGAGGGCCACGCCTGCCGGCGAACGCCTTGTGCAGGCGCAGCCGCAGCTGCCAGGAGTCGTCCCCCGCTGTCCGCCCGAGGCGGGCCGCGGCGTCGTCGAGCACAGTGACGGCGTCCTCGGCCCGGCCGCGCTCGGCCAGCATCGCGGCCAGCGCCAGCGCGTATTCGAGCACGACGCCAGGATCGTGGGACTCGCAGCGGGCGGCGTCCAGGAGGCGTACGGCGCCCTCCGGGTCGGCAAAGGCGTCCAGCTCGGCGAGTTCCCGCCGCACGGCCGACTTCTCGTGGGGACGCAGGGGTTCGCGGAGGGCTGCGCGCAGGCAGTGTGCCGCGTCCTGGTGCCTGCCCTCCTGCTCCAGCTGACGTGCGGCCCGCCACAGGCAGCGCATCGCCCACTCCTCCCCCAAGGGGCCGGCGGCGGCCAAGTGGTGGGCGACGGTCGTCGTGGCGGCCTGCCGGTCACGCAGCAGGGCCGCCGCCCGCAGATGTAGGGCGGTCCGGGTGCCGACGGCGATACGACCGAGGACCATGGTTTCGAGGAGTGGATGACGGAACGCCAGAGGGGTGTGATTGGCAAGCAGACATGCCTCGACGAGCTGGTCGACGGCACCGAGCGCCTCCCCGACGGTCAGGTGGGCCAACTCGGCGCTGTCCACGACCTCAGCGCCGCCCCCGAGCACCGCGACCGCCCACGCGAGGGCCAGGGCCGAGGTGCTCAGCGGCGCCAGCCACCGGTCGGCTCCTGTCAGGGCACCCGAGGCAGCGGTGGCGTGCAGAGCGTCGGCCGTGGGCGCGCTGCCGGTGTGCGGCGCCAGCAGGGCATGCAGGAGGGCGGGATTACCGCCGGTGAACTCGCGGCACACCGCGGCGGTTCGCGTATCGAGGCGGACACGGCATCGTGCGGCTGCGGCTTCGGCCAGGTCGTGCGTGCGCAGCCCCGGCAGGTCGATGGGCTCGGCCGCAGCGAGGAGTGCGGTGCCGGGCTCGTCGGGGCTGTCGTTCGCCGGGCCGGACACAGCTCCGGCCCCGGCGCCGCAGATCCGGACCGTGAGCACGATCGCCAGGGGCGCGGGCGGCAACGTCCGCGACAACTCCAGCAACCACCGTAATGACCAGCTGTCGACCTGAGCCATGTCGTCCACGCACAGGGCGACCGGAACGTCCCGCCCCGTCGGCACCGCGGCAACCGGCCCCCCGAGATCATTGCCGGACGGCGTACGGTGCTGGATCTCCACGAGTTTCCCGTCGTCGGCTCGCAGTTGGGCGATGAGCCGGTTGGCTGTCGAGTACGGACGGCCCTCTGTCCCCGTCCCGCGCACCACGGCGACGCGGAAGCCTGCCGCGGACGCTTCCACCCGGAAAGCGTCGAGCAGCGTCGACTTCCCCGCTCCCGGCTCGCCACGGACGACCGCTACGACTGGGCCGCGCTCCCTGCGGGACTGTTCGAGCACGGCTCGGAGCCGCTTCGTCTCGCTCCTGCGGCCGATCTCCCCGAGCGCCATGAGCCCCTCCCGATCACCGACCGTCGTGCACCGCTTTGCGTGCAGAGCCGACGATCAGTTCACCGGTCAAGGAATCTGCATGACGTATATTTTTGGGCATTTGTCTTGAAAAAGGCGCTCTATGGCAGGATGTCGCGATGCGGGCAATCGCCCGATAGACGGCTGGCGTGCACCACCCAGCACCAAAGGCAACACCGGCCACCACTGCTGCAAGGTGCCGCCCCACCGCACGAGCCGCACCACCCCAACCCGTCCCCATAACGCAAACTGCCCCTTGAGCGCGCACTCTTAGAACACGAGCATGCGCGGCACCCGTACCGACCGACAAGCCACCCAACACACCTATGGCGTCCTTTCGGCCGTCGCCAGCGACTCCTGCGGGATCCCGATGCCACCTCCAGCACCGCAGGAGACCCCTGCATACCTACCGGCGCTCTCCGCGCGACGCCTATGAGTGAACCGGAGGACACCGGTGCGCGGGACGCTTCCAGCGGGCCCCGTCGTCTCTGGCCGCAACGCTCGTCGCCACGACGGAGACGATCCCCGAGAAGCCGGGGAACGGCCGGATAGCGTCACGCCGCATGCAGGGTGGGACGCGGGCGCGTTTGGCCTCGTTGAGTTCGTGCCAATGCCGCGGTGAGGCCCTTGGGGGACGTGCGCAAGGCGCTCCGAGCAGCCGACGTTCCGGTGACCACGGTGCGCTACGACGGCACGGTCCACGACTTCATGATGCTCAACTCGCTGAGTCACTCCAAAGCCGCCCGCGGAGCCATCGACCAGGCAACGGCCTTCCTGCGCAACGCCCTTGGAACCGCCCAGGCCCAACTGATCGTTTCAGAATGCGGTGCGTAGGGGCCCCAAGCAGATGCCCGTGCCCCGTTCAGGGCTGAGCGACGCCACCCACATACGGCAACCATGGCCACAGCCGCTGCACGACTGGCACCGGTTGCTGCTGACCGCAGCCCCCCCCGGCCCCGCTCTATTGAGTCTGCAGTTCCCCGATCCGCGCCACTGCCGTTCCCCTCTTCGGGCATACCCACACCGCCGTGTCCGTGCGCACTGTCGCCGTCAGCGGATGCGTGTCCGGGTGCGTCGGGCACTGTGGCCAGACCGCCGATGCGCCTTCGGACCATAGTGCCTCCACCGCCCAGTCCTGGACCTGATCTGCCAGGTACACCAGCCGCTCTGCGGCGGTGCCACGCAGCAGTGAATTCAGGCCCTGGGCGGAACCGTCCGGAGCCCAGAGCGTGACCCCGAACCTGTCGTCCTCACGTACGTGCGGCTGCACCGCGCACTGCGCCTGAAGGTCCCGCAGGACTGTCTCCAGAGCTTCACCGAATGCCATGTCGTCCACTGGACTCCTGATCACCTCGCGGAGAACTGCCCCGCAGTCTCCCACCATCGCTGAACATTGCGGACGATATTCTCGACCAACCACCAGCTGCAGATAGCCGCCCTCGCGTTGCTCTCCCTCGTCATCGTGCTCTTCAGCCGCCAGCGCGAGCGCCGCATACACCAGCTGGAACAAGTACGATCGGTGTCCGAATCCGGGCCAGTGGCATCGCCGGCTTCGCCTGGGACAGGTGGTCGGCCATCCCGTCGTCACCGATCAACGGCCTTGCCACCTGAACCGGCAGCGAGGTTGTCCCGGTCGTTAGTCACACATCGACGCCGGACGCCCTCGTCTCATGTCCGCAGGCGATCCCGCGAGGAATCCGGGGCGGCGCCCACTGCGGTGACTATGCGTCACGGTCATGTCGCAAAGCCTGGGTGAGCCAGGGGTACCCCGGGATCAGGTTCGGTACTACCTTCCAGCCGTTGACGATCCACACCAACCGCCAGTAGCGGTCCACCCGGGGATCGTGTGCTTCTTCGAACTGTTGGGCCATCCAGTCCCGGAATTCCGTGTCAGGCGTGCGCGCGAATACCTCGGCGAAGCGGTGTACGAGGTCGTCGATGATGGGTGCGGCCCTGTCACTGAGCGGATCGATGTCAGACTCCATGGCCTCGGCAACCTTCTGACGGGTGAACTCCACCAGTTCCTCTCCGGCATCGTTCTCGATGTCGAGCCTGCGCCCGGCGGCCTGACACCTGGCCGCCCGGCGCATCCGGGCCCGGAAGTCCTCGTCACCGACCAGCTCAGCGAGTTCCACCCACGCGGCGACCTGCTCGCTGGACGGATCATCGGGGAGGTCTGGAGTGGCAGCGCGAACCATGGCCACCGCCGCCGGGTCGGCATCCACTGTGCCGAACGTGCCCTCCACGAAATCGTCGATCAACCGTCGGCGCTCCTCGCCGGACAACTGCGTGAGCTTGTGCATGAGCTTGGTCTCCTCGGGATTGGCCCCGCGTCCGGCCACGGCGCGCAGAACGCTCCGACGCAGTTGCAGCACCCTGATCTGGACGTCCATGGCGTCTGCGTGCGCCGCGGCGACTTCCGCCACTGAGAGCTCACGGTCCAGTACCCGTTGAATCGTGGCCAGGCTGATGCCCAGCTCACGCAGTGTGCGGAGGAGCTCCAGACGAAGCAGTGCGTCGAGGTCGTAGAGCCGATAGCCGGCGGGGCTTCGGGTGGTCGGCGCTACCACCCCCGAATCGGAGTAGAACCGGATGGTCCTCACGGACAAGCCGGTCCGCCGGGAAAGCTCCCCGATCGAGTAGAGGGTCGTAACATCCATGCCCCCCAGTCTGCTGTCTCCAGTCACTGGAGACTCAAGGCTATTCCCCGCCTGGGCCGCGACCGAGACGAGACCGGGCTATGACGATCGGAAACCGGACTGGGGGCAGTCGAGGCCGATTTGGAGGTGGCGATGAGAGTGGTGTTCGTGTGCCGAGTGTGGGAATCAGGCCCTGGCGATGTTCCTGCCCGGCATCGGCTCCGCGAGCGCTGTCCGCCATCCGGGGCGCCGAAGGCGTCCGCGAAGTACTGCGTCTCGTGCATGCGCCGGGGGCGTTCGTATTCCCTTCAGTGGCCGGCGCTCTGGCCGCCGTCCACATGCAGGACCTCGCCGGTGACGAAGGACGCCTGCTCCAGGTACAGGATGGCCTGGACGACGTCGTCGACCTCTTCCATCCGCCCGAGTGGATGGCGGGCCTTGAGTTCGGGCGTCACCTCTGGGTTCATCGGCGTGTGGACGACGCCGAGCGAGACGGTGTTCACGCGGATGCCGTGCCCCGCGAATTCGATCGCCAGCTCCTTGGTGACCGCGTTCAGCCCGCCCTTGGTCAGCGACGCGAGCGCGCAGGGCACCTGTGAATTCGGCTGGTCGACCAGGGAGGTGGAAATGTTCACGAGGTGACCGCCGCCCTCGTCGCGGGAGAGCATCGCGCCGATGGCACTGCGCGAGACGTCGAAGAATCCGCGCAGGTTCACTCCGACGATCAGGTCGAAGTCCTTGTCCGTGTAGTCGGTGAACGGCTTGCCGATGTAGACACCGGCGCTGTTGACCACGGTGTCGATCCGACCGAACCGGTCCATCGCCGCCCCTGTGATCCGCTCGCCGATCCCGGACTCCATCAGATCGCCGCAGCAGGCGAGCACCTGCGGATCATCGGAATCCGGCATGGAACGGCTGGTGGCCACGACCGCGTACCCGAGGCCGCGGTAGGCGGTGACGATGGCCGAGCCGATGCCCCCGTCGGCGCCGGGGATGATCGCGACCTTCGGCCCCGGCTTGTCCGTGCGGGCACGCGCCTGCGCCGGATCGCTCCGGGACGGTTTCACTTGAGGATTTCCAGCATTCGGTTGCCCAGGACCGCGGCCGAGGCCGGGTTCTGCCCGGTGACCAGGTTGCGGTCCTCGACCATGTACGGCTCCCAGGTCGGGCCGCGGCTGAAGTTGACCCCGACCTTCTCCTGCACATCGGTCTCCAGCAGCCATGGCGCCCTGGAGGCCAGCCCGACGCCCTCCTCCTCCTCATTGGTGAAGCATGTGACGTTGAAGCCCTTGAACGGCGACTCGCCGTGGATCCTGGTCGCCAGCATCGCGGCGGGGGCGTGACAGACGATGAACAGCGGGCTGCCCGAGGTCAGCTGCCGCGTCAGCAGCCGTCCGGCATCGGCGTCCCAAGCCAGGTCCGACATCGGACCGTGACCACCTGGCAGGTACACCGCGTCGTAGTCCTCAAGGCGGACGTCCGACAGTCGCAGCGGCCGACGCATCACCTCCGCGGAACGGATCACGGCCTCCAGTTCCAGGGCGCTGTCGTTTCCGCCGACCAACTCGGGGCGCAGGCTCATCATGTCAACGGTCGGGATCACGCCGTTCGGGGTCGCGACGACGACCTCGTGACCGGCGTCCGTCAAGATCTTGTACGGGTTCGCGAACTCCTCGGCCCAGTAGCCCGTCGCGTGCCTCGTGCCGTCCTTCAGTACCCAGTAGCTGGCACCGCTCACGATGAAAAGCACCTTGGCCATGGCAAAGATCCCCTCTCGCACGCGCATAGGTGTTCGGCGGGACGACCGGTGACCACTCGCCGCCAATACCCTCCCCACTTTCCACTCTAGGCGTTTATGCGACGATTCGCCGCTTCAGTGTATTTCTCTGCGCGGACCGCCTGGCGGAGTACTTCTGGCGGGACTGCGGGCGGGGAGGAACAGGCGCGCCTGGAATGCTTCGTACCGGGGCTGCCGGTGCGGCACCTCACTGCCGCGGCCCGCTGAACCTCACCACCAAACCGAGAAACCCAAGATCACCTAGAACCGCCCAAGCCAGGACCTGGCCTATTTACGTGAACCACCTGTGGGGGAATAACGCGAACGTCCGCATCGTCGCCGAACCGCTCGTCCAGCGGTGGCGGCCCAGCCATGTCGAGGACTCGATGCCCTTGCGGGCGATGCGGTGACGGATGCCTCTCTTGCGCAGCCATCGGCGCAGGTGGTCGTAGTCGTAACCCTTGTCGGCGTAACTGGTTGGTGGGCTCAGGTCAGGCGTGGGGCGACCTTCTTGGCCTTGTTCGTCCGGACGTTGATGAGGGTCGGGCGCTCCCGGTCGTCGACTCCGGCGCGGAGCATCTCGGCGACCTGGTCGGTGTCGGTGGCTTCGTGGGCGTCGATGCCGTAACTCGCGGCGGTGGCCACGATGTTCAGCTCGGGCAGGTCCAGTCCGGGGACGCCGGTGGTGCTCTCGATGTCGGCGAACTGTTTGAGGACGCCGTATTCCTCGTTGGAGGAGACGACGATCGTCAGCGGGATCTCGTAGCGGGCGGCGGTCCACAGGGACGTGATCGCGTAGTGCATCGACCCGTCGCCCATGAGGGCGAGCACCGGGCGGTCCGGGGCGCCGAGTTGGGCGCCGACAGCGGCGGGCAGCCCGAATCCGAGGCCCCCGCCGACGGCGGACATGTGGGAGAGGGAGGCGCCGGGCCGTACGTATGACGCGATCGGGATTTCGTTGGAACCGGCCTCGGTCACGAACAGGGCGTCCGCCGGGGCGGCGTGGCCGACGGCCGTCCACAGGTCCGCGGCCTGCATCGGGGCTTCGGCCCATTCCGGGCGCGGCACGTCGGGCCGGGCCTGGGGGGCGGTGCGCGATGTACAGGGGGTGGTTCTCGGGGAACCCGGACAGGCCCGGGAGCGGTGCCGTCCACACGGCGGCCTTGCTGCGTTCGGCCAGTTTCACGAACGGGTCCCAGGCTCCGGCGTGCTCCAGGTCGCCGTGGACGATGAAAGCGGGTGACTTCGCGGCGGAGAGCCGGTCGGCGATCTTCTTCGCCAGGTCCTTCCGGAACCCTCCGGCGTGGGTGACCTCGCGGTTGCGGATCGCCTCGATCTCCGCGACCTGGGTGTCGTTGAGTTCGTAGGGCAGGTCGTCCATCGGCACGGAGATGAAGACCGGTCCGGTGGGCGGTGACATCGCGACGTGGATGGCGCGCGCGAGGACCGCGGGCACCTCGCTCGCGATGGCCGGCTCGGCGGACCATTTGACGAACGGACGCGGGACCAGGACGGCGTCCTCGTTGGTCAGGAGGCACTTCTGATTCTGCATGACACGACGCTGGTTGCCCGCGATGACGATGAGCGGCGTCTTGTTCAGGTAGACGTTGTACAGGGCGCCCACGGCATTGCCGAGGCCGGGCGCGGTGTGCACCATCACCAGCGCGGGACGTCCGGTGACCTGCGAGAAACCGTCGGCCATACCGACCGGCACCATTTCCTGCAAACCCAGGAGATAGCGGAAGTCACTGGGGAATTTCTCCAGCAGGGTCAGTTCGGAGGATCCGGGATTGCCGAACCATGTATTCAGACCGTGCGTCCTGAGCAGATCAATGGTGGCTTCACGGACGGTCGTCACAGCATGTCCCTTCGCCGCGCACTTGAATCGTCGTTCCAATGAACGTCGGCGATGCACGGAGTTTCGGATCCGGCCGCCGGTCCGATGACAGAACCGGTAGGGGGTATTGATGCAGTCCTGAGTCTCGAATTTAGCAGCGCGCTAGAGAGAAACCCGGCGTACCGCTCGCGTGTTATTCGGTAGCGTGGGCGCTCGGGAAAGCGTCGGCGTGGGCGCTCGGGAAAGCGTCGGCGTGGGCGCTCGGGAAAGTGTCGGCGTGGGCGCTCGCCCGAATCCTAGCGAGCCCGCCTATGAGCCTTGCTGTGCGAGTGTGATCTTCCGGCCGGTCCGTGCCGCCGCTCGGATACTTTCCAGCATGCCCTGCCGACGGACCGCGTGCCGGAAGTCGGGAACGCCGTCCGTGTCCGGCGCAAGGCTCCCGGTGATCTGGTCGCGCAGAAGCGCGTACTCGTGGGCGACGTTGTAGGCGGGCTCGGCGGATCGCTCGGTCCACTGAGTCAGCGACCGCTGGTAGCGGGGCGGAACCGGAAGTTCGGTCAAGACACCGTCGTTGCCGCCGGCGCGGTACAACCGCAGCCTCCCCCACCACCACTGAGCCTGGTCGGCCTTGGCGACAAGATCGCCCTCCGTGCCGTTGATCTCCCAGTGGAACTGGGTGGCGCGGGACGTTCCGCCACGGAAGTGCATAGCGGCCACGGCCCCGGATTCGAGCAGACCGGTGAGGGCGATCTGGTCCTCTGCGCTCTTGGCCGCGACCGCCCCGCTCGTCACGTGAGTGACTTGGGGACGCAGGTTCTCCAGGTGGGCCGACACCTCGCGGAACTCCCCCAGCACCATGGCCAGCGCGTCGAGCGAGTGCCCGAAGGGGATCGACAGCAGCGTGGCGCCGCTCGTAACGTCCAGCAGGTACGCATGGCTGTCGTCGTACGTGGCGCCCCAATAGCCACCCGACCCGAGCATGCTGGTCGACAGCACCCGCCCCACATGGCCCTCTGCGACCAGGTCCCGCAGATACCGAAGCGGCTGAGCCGACCGGGCCTGCAGGCCCACGGCAGTCAGCACCCCCCTGCGATGCGCGAGGTCCGCCATCTCCTCGGCCTGCGCAAGGTCGGCGCCCAGCGGCCACTCGCTGAACACCATCTTCCCCGCTTCGAGCGCGGGCCGGATGAGCTCCAGGTGCTGCGGAACCCTCACCGTCACGACCACGAGATCGACTTCCTCACTGCGAGCCAACTCCTGCGCACTGCTGAAGGTCAGCGGCACCGCGTACTTCTCACCGGCCGCACGCGCCGACTCCGTGCTGCTGGCGCTCAGGGCCCGCAACACGTATCCGTCGAGCCCGGCCAGCGCCGGCACATGGGCGGTGGCCGCCCATCCGCCGCTCGCACTCAGACCCACCACACCGACGCGAATCGGCTGACCGGCTTCGGGCTCAAGCTGCGCATGTCGCCGTTCCACGCCATCGTCGCCCGGCACGCGCTCGCGGCGTTCCCGGCACGCAAAGAGGCCCGGCACCGCTGTCTGCGCTACTTCGGCGAACAACTCGGTGACGTGCCCTGTCTGGAGCCGGTAGACGTTGCCGACCACGTCGACATGGGCGCCTGGTACGGCTACAAACCGCTCTACCGGCCCGAGGCACTGGGCGGCGTCCCACGCCCCGTACTCATCGAGGCGCTGCGCGCCGAAGGCATGGAAGTGGGCGCCCCCTCCGGCCCCCGGCTGTCGACCCTGCCGCTCTACGCCCGTCCGGAGAACCCCCTCTTCCCCGGCACGCCGAAGAAGGGCATCGCACCGGAGAGCGGCTCACACGCCGAACACGTCGAGCAGCACGCGCTGTCCCTGCCCACCTTCACCAACTGGCCCGAAGACAAGGAGCTCATCGACCAGTACGCCGAAGCCTTCCGCAAGATCGATCGTCACCGCGAAGCGCTCGTACGGTACGCGGCCGACCCGGCCCGATGACCCACACCACCATGACGGGAGTGGTGGGGTGCAATGAGACACGGACCGCGAAGCTGTCAGTACAGGTGGTGCCGGTACTGGTTCTCGGCGAGGGTGGTGAGTTCCCCGAGCTGGTCGCCGAGGCTGTCGGCCATCTTGGCGGCGTTCTCCGCCACGTGCATCGTGTAGAAGTCGCCGCCCAGCAGGACTGCTTCGGCCAGTTGGCGTGGGTCGCCCTCCCACAGTCGTGAGCGGATCACCGCCTTTCCGCACTGCGAGAAGACCTCCCGCACGCGTACGACGGTCGCCAGCACAGCGGGTTTTCCGTCGACGCTCAGCATGTTCAGCAGCTCCGGGTCGTCGCTGATGAACGCGTCACCATTCACGCGTACGACCTCCCGAAGTCCGGGCACGAGGAACACCAGCCCCACCGCGGGGTTGCGGGTGAGGTTTTCGAAGGTGTCCGCGAGCTTGTTGCCCGGCCGGTCCGGAAGCGCCAGCGTCCACGGGTCCAGCACGCGCACGGCCCCCGGCGGATCGCCCTTGGGGCTGATGTCGAGGTGGCCTGCGTCGTCCGCCGTGGCGAGACAGAAGAACGTACTGTGCGCGATGAACCTGGTGGTGAATTCGCCGAGTTGGGACTCCTTCTTGGCCGCGATGAACGGCGACGGGTGTCCGATGATCTCCCGCACCCGGTCCATGGCGATGGGGCGGTAGTCGTCGGCGGCGGTACGGGTAGACGGAGTGGTACGGGAGTCCTCGTGGCGGCTCATACCGGCCCTCCGGGAAGTGGTGTGCGGTCTCCAGCGCAGGGAGGTCCGGTCCTACGCGTCGAGGACGAGACGTTCGCCGCGCGCCCGGGACACGCAGATGTACATGTGGTCGCCGGCAGCGCGGTCCTCGGCGGTGAGGATGTCGTCCCGGTGGTCGGGTTCACCGTCGATGACCCGGGTCCGGCAGGTGCCGCAGACGCCCTCGCGACAAGAGCCGGTCACGGGAAGGCCCTCGGCCTCCAGCGCGCCGAGGATGCTCCTGCCTGCGGGGACGACGACCGTACGGTTCGACCGCGCGCACACGACCTCGACTTCGGTGTCGGGCCGGGTCGGCTTCGGACGCGGCCTGAAGCGCTCCAGGCGCACCGAGCCGGGAGCCCAGTGCGCGGCCCGCTCCTCGACCGCGGTCAGCAGCGGCTCCGGGCCGCACGCGTAAATGGCGGTCCCGGAACGTGGCTTCTCCAGCCACTCGTCGAGCGGTATCCGGCCCGCCCTGTCCTTCGGGTAGAGCCGCACGTTGTCCCCATGGGCGCGCAGTTCATCGAGGAAGGCCATCGAATCGGCGGTGCGGCCTCCGTAGAGGAGCTGCCACGGCAGGCCCCAAGCTGCTGCCTGCTTTGCCATCGCCAGGACGGGAGTGATGCCGATGCCACCCGCGATGAGCAGATAGCCCTTCTCCCGCCTGAATCCGAAGTTATCCAGCGGCCCGCGCAGCCGTACGGGCTGTCCCGGCCGGAGGAAGGTGTGCACGTACTCCGATCCGCCCCGGCCCGCTCGCTCGCGCAGCACCCCGATGCGGTACGAGGACCGGTCCTGCGGGGACCCGCACAACGAGTATTGCCGTACGATCCCCGTCGGCAGCGCGAGTTCGACATGGGCGCCGGGCCGCCAGGACGGCAGCTGTCGCCCATCGGGGGACGAGAACTCGACGGAGACCACACCGGCGGCCTCCCAGCGCACCTGGCGCACCCTCACCAGCATCTCGTGCACGGCCTTGGTCCCTTCGGACATGCCCGCTCGGATTGTGTCAGTCGTGTCCGCTCGCATCGTGTCAGCCATGTCCGCGCTCGCAGGTGGCTCCGATGCCGTCGGCGAACGCCGCCGTCCAGGCGGAGACGGCGCGACAGGTCACGCGTGCGGCGGGGGCCAGGACATCGAACATGTGCGGCACTCCGGGTACGAGGTGAACCTCGACGGAATTTCCCGCCACGCCCAGCCGGGCGGCGAACTCCAGCGCTTCGTCCCGTGCCGGATCGACCCCGGCGGCCATGATGTACGTGGGCGGCAGGGAGCCCACACCCCTTGAGGCCGGGGTGGAGAGCCGCAGGCTCAATGGGTGCCCGTTCGCGGGAACGACACGGTCCTTGACGTCGACCGCACTGTCCGACCTGCCGTCACCACTGGCCGCGCTCGCGGCAGCGCGCGCGCCGGGTACGTCGGCGAACACGTCGAGCGCGGGCAACACCTCGTAGACGGGGAGGAACTCAGGATCCAGGAACACTGTGGACTCCTCTCTTGTCCAGTGGACAATAACGGAGCCTTGTCCACTGGACAAGAGAGGTCGCCGTATATTGTCCGCCGGACAAGAGGCATCACGAGAGAGGCAGCGCCCATGGGCACCAGCCGGGCAGAAGTCGTCGACGCGGCGCTGGAAGTACTCGACCATCAGGGCCTGGACATGGTGACCATGCGTGCCGTCGCGGACCGGCTGGGGGTGCAGCACAACACCGTGCGCTGGCACGTGGACAACAAGCACCGCCTGCTCGTGCTGATGTCGGACGCCGTCCTCGCGGGCCTGGACGTCGACGCCCTGCCCGACCCGTGGGAGGACCGGGTCCAGGCCCTGGCGCGCTGGTGCCGGAGAGCGATCCTTGCCCGTCGCGATGCGGCCCGTCTGCTCGCCGGGCTCGCCACCACCGAGCCGAACACCTACCGGTTCGCCGACACGATGATCCAGACCCTGCTCGACGCCGGCTTCTCGCATCGCACGGCGGCCTGGGCGAACTGGACCATCTTCTATCTGGTCCTGGGCATCACCCAGGAACAGCAGGCGCACTCCGCCGAGGTGCCCGAGTGCATGACGGAATTCAACGACCCCGCGTACCCGGCACTGAGTGCGGCCGCTTCGCACGCCGCCGCCGGCACCTACGAGGAGCGCTTCGAGTTCGCACTGAACATGCAAGTGGTCGCACTCCGGGCGGAGTTGGACCGGAAGGCCGACCTTCTGACCTGACTTGAGGGAACGGGGGACGGCCGATGCGAGTCACCGTCCGGCCGGGAGGCGGTGAACGCACCCTTCTTCACCCTCAACGATCGGGGCAGGCTGCCAGCGGGTGCGGCACCCTCACCGCCCGCACCACTGTCCGGCCCCGGCCGCGCAGCAGGCGGCGTAATCGCTCGTGCTCGGCGGCGGACGCGTTGGCATACACGGACCCGCTCCGAAGAAGCTCAGTGGGCCCTGTAGCGGGTGGCGAGTGCGTGGAACGCTTGCTTCGGTTCCCAGGGCATGTCGGGGTAGGCGCGCTTGTCGGCGGGATAGCCGCTGTGCTCGTCCAGGACTTTGACGATGCCGTAGGAGGCGAGGTCCTCGTCCGGTCCGGATGTCCGGTGGGGTGTGCTGAAACCGGCGAAGCTGAACCAGAAGACGGAATCGACGCCCTCCCCCTCGAAAACGGTCATGAGATCGTCGAGGTAGCGGACCTGCTCGCCCTCGTCGCGCACCAGGCCGGGTTTGAGGGTGACGCCGTCAGCCTCCCTCGCCATGTACCAGCCGGCGCCGCCGTGTTCTCCCGCTCCCCGATAGGTGCAGCAGCCGGCCTCCATGATGGCGACGGGCTTGCCGTGGCCACATTCCTTGCGCAGGTCGGTGCGGTAGGTGGGCGCATTGCGCAGGCTACGGAAGGCGTCCAGGCCGACGATGTCGAACGGGGCCCAGTCCACGCCGTCCAGAGAGCAGGAGGCATAGCTCACGCGGCCGCCGAAGAGGGGCCGCACGGCTTCGACGACCTCCCCCAGGAAGGCGTTGACCTTGTCGGGGATGCCCTGGAGCGCGGCTTCGCGGCCGGGGCCCGCCAGGACCGGAATGCGCTCGTTCAGTGTGTCCCCGGGCAGGTATCCGCGGGCGAACACGCTGAGTTCGCAGCCGGTGACGAGGACAGCCTCGGCGCCGTCGCGTCGCAGTCGCTCCGTCCGCTCGGCGCAGTCGGTGAACAGCGGCAGCATCTCGGCGTTCGACAGCTCGCAGGGAAACGGCGAGAACCAGACCTCCAGGCCCGCCTCCGCCGCGTACCGCGCCGTAGTCTCGATACGGTCCGGATCGCCCCCGGTGATACGGACAGCGGTGCAGTGCAGATCCTCCGCGACGACACGCATGTCCCGTTCGACGTCCCGAACGTCGAAGACGGGGCGTGACGTGTCGCCGTTGGGAAAGGTGCCGGTGTCGTAATGGATGCCCTTGCCGCGCAACATGACGAATGCCTCCGGTGGAATGAGTGTGCCTGCCGTACGGCGTCATCGTCCAAGTTGCCGCTGCGTCAGCGTCAAGGCCGCACCGCGCGCGTAGTCCGGAGAGCGGGAGTCACGCCATTACGCCGTGTTACACGAGCGTCACCGTGCATAGCCTGTTCCGACCTGCCCGGACCACCCACACTGCGAAGACCGGCCCACGCGCGACCCTCTATCCGGGCGAGCCCTAATATCATCTGGCGTCCTCCGACGGACGCTGACGCCCGCTGGGGCGTGCCCGCCGCCCAACGCCCGGCACGACGGCTCCACCGCATGGCGATGGAGTCGAGCACCGAGGAGAGGAACGTTCATGCGCGCCCGGACCATCGCCACGGCCTCCGCAACAGCATTGGCACTGGTGGCCGCTCGTGACCTTGTCCAGAAGAAGCACGCATTGCTCCGGAACTTCCCCCTGCTCGGGCATGCCCGGTACCTGTTGGAGACGATCGGGCCTGAGCTGCGGCAGTACATAGTGACCTCCAACGACGAGGAGCGCCCGTTCAGTCGTGACCAGCGCACCTGGATCTACGCGTCGGCGAAGGGGGAGAACAACTACTTCGGGTTCGGAACCGACAACGACGTCGAGCACATGCAGGGGCACGCGTACCTGAAGCAGCGCACGTTCGCCGGCCCGCTGCCCGACGCGCACGACCCGGAGGCCCCACTGCCCTCGGCCAAGGTGCTGGGCGGGCCGCGCGGGCGGGCCAAGGCGTTCCGGCCGGCGAGTGTGGTGAACATCTCGGCGATGAGCTTCGGATCGCTCTCCGGCGCGGCGATCACGGCGCTCAACAAGGGCGCGGCGCTGGCGGGCACCCTGCACAACACGGGCGAGGGCGGTCTCTCGCCGTACCACCGCAACGGCGGCGACCTCGTCCTTCAGATCGGTACGTCCTACTTCGGGTGCCGCAACGAGGACGGCAGCTTCAACATCGACAAGCTCAAGGACGTGGTCGCCGGTGCCCCGGTCAAGGCGATAGAGATCAAGCTCTCCCAGGGTGCCAAGCCCGGTCTGGGCGGAATGCTGCCGGGCGCGAAGGTGACCCCGGAAATCGCCGAGATCCGCGGCATCCCGCTCGGCGAGGACTGCGCCTCCCCGTCGCGGCACACCGCGTTCGGCGACGTCGACTCGATGCTCGACTTCGTCGAACTGCTCGCCACCGAGACCGGCCTGCCGGTCGGGATCAAGAGCGCGGTGGGCGAGATGGAGTTCTGGCAGGAGCTGGCCACGCTGATGGCGCGTGGTGACCGTGGTGTCGACTTCGTGACCATCGACGGCGGCGAGGGCGGCACCGGCGCGGCGCCGCTCACCTTCTCCGACTCGGTGTCGCTGCCCTTCCGGATGGGCTTCTCCCGGGTCTACGGCGCCTTCGCCGAGCGGGGGCTGACCGACGACCTGACGTTCATCGCCTCCGGCAAGCTCGGCCTGCCCGAGAACGCCGCGGTCGCCTTCGCTCTGGGTGCCGACATGATCAACGTGGCCCGTGAGGCGATGCTGTCGATCGGCTGCATCCAGGCGCAGAAGTGCCACACCGACAAGTGCCCCACCGGCATCGCCACCCAGAGCCCGTGGCTGGCCCGCGGCCTCGACCCGGCCTCGAAGGCCACCAGGGCCGCCGTCTACCTGCGCACCCTCCGCAAGGAGCTGATGAAGGTCTCGGCGGCCGTCGGCGTCGCCCACCCGGCGCTCATCACGGCCACGGACATCGAGATCATGAACGGCGACTACGAGGCCCGCACGCTGGCAGGCGTCTACGGCTACAAGGACGGCTGGGGCGAACTCGGCCCGCACCTCGCCGAGGAGATCACCGCACTGCTCACCACCGAGCAGTCCTCCGACCAGAAGCCGAACGCCTGACGCGCCGGTCACGGCAGGCTCCGCGCTCGCTGCTCCCCTGCCCGGAGCGCGCGCGTGGCGCCGGCTGGTGGCACCCTTGTCTTCCCTGCTCCACGAACAGCCCCTGCCTAGGTGATCACAACATGAGCGAAAAAGTGAGATTCCCGAGCGTCGTCGGCCCCGAACTGGCCGGAGCGATCGACCTGCCGGACGGCGAGATCCGCGGCTGGGGGATCTTCGTGCACGGATTCACGCTCGGCAAGGGCTCGCCGGCCGCCTCGCGCGTCAGCAAGCAGCTGGCACGCGAGGGGATCGGCATGCTGCGCTTCGACAACCTCGGGATCGGGGACTCCGACGGCGACTGGGGGGACGGTTCCTTCACCGTCAAGGTCCAGGACACGATCCGTGCCGCAGCCATGATGGCGGAGCGCGGGACTCCGGCAGACCTGCTGGTGGGGCACTCATGGGGAGGCGCCGCCGTCCTCGCCGCGGCGGCCGAGGCAACCGGCGTCCGCGCGGTCGCCACGATCGGGGCGCCGGTCGATCCCAGCCACGTCGAGCGACAGTATGACGCGGTCGTGGATCGCGTGCTCAGTGAAGGGTCGCACGAGTGGTTCGTCGGCGGGAGGACCCTGGTCCTCAAGCGCGCCTTCGTCGAAGACGTCCGCCGTGCTCACCTGCGGGACCGGATCGGCGAGTTGGACCTGCCGCTACTCGTCCTGCATTCGCCGACCGACAACACCGTCGACATCGACAACGCCGGAGAGATCTTCCGCGAGGCACGACACCCGCGAAGCTTCGTATCACTCGAAGGAGCAGACCATCTCCTGACCGCACGAGGACAAGCACAGCGAGCCGCCCACATCATCAGCGCCTGGGCCGACCAGTACATCCACGGGTCACGGCCCGCAGGAGAGACATCTCAGGTGGCTACCACTTGACCAAACTCAGCAGCAGTCGCTGGACGTCAGCTACTTCGGTGCCCACGGGCACGTTCCGCTGCGCGTGGCCCTGCTGCCGGCCGCGGTGGCGGGCATCCTGCTCACCGCGCCGGCGGGCAGCGCGCGGATCATGCAGTTGCGCGCGACCGCCCGCAAGCACCGCCGGGCCGACCACAGGGCTGTGAAGGCCGAGGCCAAGGACTCGTCGAAGGCCCGGCGGTAGCCCGGACTACCGGGAGCCCGCCACAGGCTGCGGCTTGTAGAAGGATTCCTCCAGGTAGGCGGCCTCGTGCGGCTGGTAGGGCTCCTCCAAGTAGGCGGCCTCGTCTTCGTCGAGTTCGACGTCCACCGCGGCGACCGCGTCGGCCAGCTGGGCCGGCTTGGTGACCCCGACGATGGGCGAGGTCACCGTCGGGTTGCGCATGACCCAGGCCAGGGCGACCTGGGCCGGGGACAGACCCCGCTTGCCCGCGATCTCGTGGACGCGCTCGGCCACTGCCTGGTCCTCGTCGCGGTAGAGGATCTTGCCGCCCTGGTCGGTCTCGGCACGTGCCGTGGTGGTGTCCCGGGCCCGCGTCAGCCTGCCCCGCGCCAGCGGGCTCCACGGGATCACGCCGATGCCCTGGTCGGCGCAGAGCGGGAGCATCTCCCGCTCTGCTTCTCGGTGGATGAGGTTGTAGTGGTCCTGCATCGACACGAACCGGGTCCAGCCGTTCAGGTCAGCCAGGTACAGGGCCTTGGCGAACTGCCAGGCGTGCATGGAAGAGGCTCCGATGTAGCGGACCTTCCCGGACTTGACCGCGTCGTGCAGCGCCTCAAGGGTTTCCTCGATCGGGGTGTCGTAGTCCCAGCGGTGGATCTGGTACAGGTCGATGTAGTCGGTCCCCAGTCGCTTCAGGGAGGCGTCGAGCTCGGCGAAGATCGCCTTGCGGGACAGCCCGGCGCCGTTCGGGCCGGGGCGCATCCGCATCCAGACCTTGGTGGAGAGAACGACCTCCTCGCGCCGGGTGAAGTCCTTGACCGCCTGGCCGACGATCTCCTCGCTGCTTCCGGCGCTGTACCCATTGGCCGTGTCGAGGAAGTTGACGCCGCCCTCAAGGGCCTGCTTGATGATGTCCCGGCTGGCGTCCGCGCCCAGCGACCAGGGCTCGCCGCCCCGGTCCGGCTCGCCGAAGCTCATGCAGCCGAGGGTGATGGCGGAGACTTCCAGTCCGGTCGTTCCGAGTTTGATGTATCGCATGCTTCCGAAGCTAGGAGTTGGAGTGCGCTCTAATGCAATACGTCTCGGTCCGGAATTCGGAGGCGTGGGGCATGTGCGCCCTGTCAGGTTTCGACCGTTTCGGCCAGACGTACCAGAGAACCCAGTGGTAGCGAGTAACAAACTGTCAATTCTCGGCCGAGCGCGTGGGCACTACTCAGCCCCCCGACGGCAAACCGCCCTCGCGGGTCCGTCGCCACGACCGGTCATCGCTCGATCACTAAGAGATTCCGCTGGTCCGGGCGGCGGTATCGCGGCGCAGGTACGCGGTCAGAACTGCAGCCACAGAGAACGAGACTCGGCAAAGCGAGGGGCCTGGTCGACAAGGTAAGGCCGCACCCCGCGGATCCACGGCACCACCCAACTCCTGAGTTCGGAGAGGTGTCGACCACCATCCGTGCAGACCGGAGTTGCAGGTGGCCGAGAAGAGCTGCTCGCCTCGCCGCTGCGCCGCTGGGAGTGTGGCGCGAAAGTGGGGCCGACGCGGTGGATCCCCCCTGCCCCGCGCAGGGCAGGTGTGTGGCGACCGATACCTCATGCCCCGTCGGGCGCAGAACTTCTTGCTCTGACAGAGGAGTTGGCGCCCTGTCGTAACTTGGGTGTTGACAGCACCTAACCTGCTGATCAATGATCGCGGCGGTGTCTCGGATGCCGCAAAAAGCGTAAATGCCTGCCGTCCGCCCACCCTTCAGACATGGGGTGGTAGGGCGTCATTCGCGTTGCGCGGGGTCCGCGGTTCCCGGAGGCCGGGCAAGGTTTTACCGCCAGATCGAGGAGTCGAAGCGTGGCCGGAATCCGTAGCCGAAGGTGTGCCGGGTCGCGGCGGTGACGCCGTGCGTTCCTCTGTTTCCGGCCACCGTGGCCGGGTCGTCGGCAGACTCCCGACGAGATCCGCCCGCGCCTCGCCATGCGGTGTGATCCGCCCGTGCCAAGGCCGGTGAACTCCCCTCCTCGCCCCCAGACAGTCACACAGATCGGGAAAGCCAGGTAACGCCGGTGCCATACACCCCCCGCGCTCTCTCCGCCACCACGCCGCCCGCTCCCGGGGACGCCGAGCCGGACGGCTACGGCCCGGCGGCGGGATCCAACCGGCCGGCCTCCTTCGCCCAGCAGCGCCTGTGGTTCCTGGCCCAACTGCCGGGCGCGAACGCGGCGTACAACGAGCCGCTGGCCTTCGTGCTCGACGGCCCGCTCGAACGGGACGTCCTGGCGCGGTGCCTGGACGCGCTGACCGTGCGGCACGAGACGCTGCGGACCCGTCTGGTCGAGCGGAGCGGGGAGGTGCTCCAGTGCGTCGACCCGCCCGGTGCCGGCTTCGCCCTCGCCTTCGACGACCTCACCAACGCCCGGGACTCCGGCGCACACGTCGCCGCGCTCCAGGAGGAGGAGGCCGGCACCGCCTTCGACCTGGCCGCCGGACCGCTGGGACGCGGCCGCCTGATCACCTTGGGCGCCGAGCGCCATGTGCTGCTGTTGACGTTCCACCACGCCATCTACGACGGCCAGTCGATGAACGTCATGATGAGAGAGCTCGGCCTGCTCTACGAGGCGCTGCTGCACGGCGGCGACGACCCGCTGCCGCCGCTCACGATGCAGTACGCCGACCACGCGCAGGCCCAGCGCGAGGCCGTCCTCGGCGGTGCGCTGGCGGACCAGGAAAGCTACTGGCGTCGCACGCTCGAAGGGGCGCCGCCCGTTCTTGAACTGCCCACCGACCGCCCGCGGCCACCGGAGCAGCGGCACGAGGGCGGGCGGGTCGAGTTCGAGCTCGACGCCGAGACCACGGCCGCCCTGCGCGCCCTGGCCCGCCGGCACAGGGCCACGCTCTTCGTGGCCGTCCTGACCGGATGGGCGATCCTGCTGTCGCGGCTCTCCGGACGTACCGACATCGTTGTCGGCAGCCCGGTCGCCAACCGGCGTGGCCCCGCGGCCGCGGGCCTGATCGGCTTCCTCGTCAACTCCCTCGCCCTGCGCGTCGACCTGTCCGGCTCGCCCACGGCGGCCGAGGCCCTGGCGCGGGCCCGCGCCGTCGTCCGCGAGGCGCTGACACACCAGGACCTCCCCTTCGAACGGGCGGTGGAGCTGGTGAACCCGCCGCGGAGCGCGGCGCACACCCCCCTGTTCCAGACGATGTTCGCCTGGCAGCCGGACCGGCAGAACATCCTGGACCTGCCCGGGGTGCGGGCGGAGCCACTGCGCATACCGCGCGCTCCCGCCAGGTTCGACATCTCGCTGGTGGCGGTCGAGTCCGCGGACCGCGTCGTGGGACACCTGGACTACGCCACGTCGTTGTACGACCGGGCGACGGCGCAGCGCTGGGCGGACCACCTCCAGCACCTGCTGCGTGACATGGCACGTCACCCCGACCGCGATATCGCCGCCCTGGAACTGATGGGCGAGGAGGAACGCCTGCACCTGCTGAGGGACTGGGACGCGACGGCAGCCGTTCTGGAGCCCGCGCTGTCTGCGTCCGCCGCCGCTCCGACTCCGCAGTCCGTCCTGGCGGCGAGCGGACTCGTCGAGCTGTTCGAGACGCAGGTCCGTGCACGTCCCCATCAGACGGCTGTCGTCTGCCGGGACGGTGCCCTGGACTACGCGACGCTCGATCGCCGTGCCAACCGCCTCGCCCACGCACTCATCGCCAGGTCCGTGCGCCCCGGTGACGTGATCGGGCTGCATGTGACGCGCTCTCGCGCACTGGCCGTCGGCATCCTCGGCATCCTCAAGGCGGGTGCCGCCTTTCTCCCGCTCGACCCGGACCTGCCGCGCGACCGGCTCGTCGGCATGGTTCAGGACGCGGCTTGCCCGCTGGTGCTGAGCGATCACGACGCCGGGCAGCGCCCCGAGCAGTGGCTGAGCCTGGCGGCCACCGAGTCGGAGGGGGTGACCGGTGAGCACCCGCCGTACGACATCGGGCACGCGCCGGACCGGCTGGCCTACGTGATCTTCACCTCCGGCTCCACCGGACGGCCCAAGGGCGTCGCGGTCGAGCACGGCAGCATCCTCAACCTCTTCGCCAACTGGCAGGCCCACATGGGCTCCCGGCCCGGCGAGGCCGGTTCCGCCTGGTCCAGCATCGGCTTCGACGCCTCGGTGCACGAACTGCTGCTGCCGCTGACCACCGGCGGCGTACTGCACATCGTCTCCGAGGAGCTGCGCGGCGACCCGGAAGCGCTGATGGGCTGGATGCGCGAGCACGGCATCGTGCAGGCATTCCTGCCGCCCGCGTACGTGAAGTGGATCGACGAGGACCCCGCCCGGCGGCTGCACGGGCTGTCGCTGCGGACCCTGCTCACCGGCGTCGAGTCGCTCACCGAGTCCGCGCTGCATCGGCTGACACGGCATCTGCCGGACCTGAGGATCTGCTTCGGCTACGGTCCCACCGAGGCCACGCTGTACAGCACCGCCTACTACCGGCCCCGCCCGCTGGAGCGGCAGTGCCCGATCGGGCGTCCGCTGGGCAACACCCGCCTGTACGTACTCGATTCCCGCATGCAGCCGGTCCCGCCCGGTGTGGTCGGCGAGGTCTACCTCGGCGGAGCCTGTCTCGCCCGTGGCTACCTCAACCGCCCCGACCTGACCGAGGAACGCTTCCTGCCCGACCCTTTCCTGCCCGGCGAACGCGTCTACCGCACCGGAGACCTGGCCCGGCGCCTGCCGGACGGCCAGGCCCACTACCTCGGGCGCGCCGACGACCAGGTCAAACTGCGTGGGTTCCGGATCGAGCCGGCGGAGATCGAGGCGGCGCTGAGTGCCCTGCCCGACGTCCGCGAGGCCGTCGTCCTGGTCTACCGCGACGGGACCGGGCAGTCCCGGCTGGTCGCCGGAATCGGCCGGGGCGCGGCACCGGAGCGCACCGTCCACGACTGGCGCACCGCCCTGGGGCAACGGCTGCCCGACTACATGGTCCCGGCCGTCTTCGTCGACCTGCCCGCCCTTCCGCTCAACCCCAGCGGCAAGCTCGACCGTCCGGCGCTGATCGAACTCGCCCGCGCCCAGTCCTCCCGGCAGGTCAACACGGCGAGCCCGCGCGACCACGTCGAGCACGGCCTGCACCGGATATGGCAGGAGGTCCTGCTCCACACGAACATCGGCATCGGTGACAACTTCTTCGAGATCGGTGGCACCTCGCTGTCCGCGATCAAAATGGCGCACGGGGTCGCCGAGACGTTCGGCCGGTCCGTCCCCGTGGCCGAGATCATGCTCAGGCCGACCATCGAGGCCCTCGGCGCGCTGCTGCGCGAGGGCGGGGCGTACCGTGCCGCGGGCAACGTCATAGAGTTCCGGGGCGGTACGGAGGCGCGCGTCGTCTGCGTCCACCCGGGCGGCGGCACCGCCTTCTGTTACCTGCCGCTGGCCGGATTCCTGCCCGAGACGGTCGCCCTGCACGGCATCCAGTCCCCGGGCATAAACCCCGGTGAAGACCCCCTGCCCAGCGTCGAGGCGATGGCCGACGCCTATCTGGAGCTGCTGGAGCCCCTGGGCACCGGGCCGTTGGTGCTGACCGGTCTGTCCTACGGCGGGCTCGTCGCCCACGAGATGGGGCGGCGGCTCGCCCGCAGGGGCCGTACCGACATCAGCGTCGTCCTGCTCGATACCCAGGCCACCGACGACCCGGCGGCACGCGCCGCGATCACGGCTGTGGACATGGCGGAGTTCCGCGACAAGCTCGTGAGGTTCAACGGGATGTATCCCGGTATCGACGATGCACAGGTCGAGCGGTACTTCCGCATCTACAACCACAACCGCATGACCGCCCGCGACCATCTCCCGGGCAGTTCTCCGGCGCGACTGGTGCTCGCCCAGGCCGTGCCTGACGGGGCTGATACCTCCTTTCACGCGGAGGTGCGCGCCTTTTGGCAGCAGCGCTGCACGGGTGACTTCCGCGTCGAGCCCATGGACTGCGACCACTGGGAGATGCTGGAGAACTCCGAGGCGGCCCGCGTCGCCGACATCATCACCGCCGAACTCGCCCACCACGGCGCCCGGCCGGTCCCGGCCGACTCGCCCGTCGACGCCTTCTCGCCCCGGGGGGCATGATGGACGACCGTCTTTTCCCGCACACCGAAACCGGCGCGGCGCGCGCACCGTCCACCCCCAGGGCAGGCCGGGCGCCCTCCTCGCTCGCCGAGTCCGTGCTCGCCCAGGCCCGGCGCAGCCCTGACGCTCCCGCCATCGAGGACGGCACCGTCGTCCTCGACTACGCGCGGCTGGACCGGATCAGCGGCCTGGTGGCGGCCAGGCTGCGCGCGAGCGGCGTACGCCCCGGGCAGCCGGTCGCCGTATGCCTGCCCAGGTCGTGGCGGCTGGTGTGCGTGATGCTCGGCATCCGCCGGGCCGGCGCGACCGTCGTGCCGCTGGACCGGCTCAGCCCCGACGAGCGCCGACGGCACATCCTGGACGACTCCGGAGCCGTCGCCGTCGTCCACAACGCCGCGGACGGGCTCGTCCTGCCCGACGGTCTCTCCGCCACGGACGCCGGCTTGCTGGTGGCCGACGACGACCGGGCCGACGCCCCGGCACCCGGCGTCCCGGGGTTGCCCACCCCCGCCCCTGGCGGTGCCGCCTTCGTCTTCTACACCTCCGGCACCACGGGCCGCCCCAAGGGTGTCGAAGTCACCGACGAGGGCGTGCTGCGGCTGGCCCGGCCCGGCTACCTGACTCTGCGCCCGGACGACCGCTTCGCCTGCCTCGCCAACCCCGCCTTCGACGCGCTGAGCTTCGAGGTCTGGGTGCCCCTGCTGACCGGCGGGACCTGCGTGATCCTCGATGACTGCGAGGTGCAAAGCCCGCGTCTGCTGGCCGCCGCCCTGCGCGACCGCCGCATCGGCACGCTGTTCGTCACCGTGTCCCTGTTCAATGCCGTCGTCGACAAGGTGCCCGACTGCTTCGCCACCGTCGGCCAGGTCCTGATCGGCGGCGAACAGCTCAACGCGCGCGTCATCCGGCGCTGGTACGAAGCCAACCCCGGCAGCACCACCGTGCTGCACAACGGCTACGGCCCGACCGAGGCCTCGACGTTCGCCCTGTCCCATGCCATCCCCCGGGACTTCGACGGCGATGTCGTCCCCATCGGCACCGCGCTGCCCGGCACCGGCCTCCTGCTGCGCACCGAGGACGGGCGCACCGCCGAGCCGGGCGAGGTGGCCGAACTGCTGCTGTCCGGGCCCGCGTTGGCCCTCGGCTACCGCGACCGGCCCGCGGAGACGGAGCAGCGCTTCGTTCGGCTGCCGCGCGAGGGAGGCGGCGAGGAGCGCTGGTACCGCACCGGTGATCTGGTGCGCGGGGACGCGGAAGGCCACGTGACCTACGTCGGACGGGCCGACCGTCAGGTCAAGGTGCGCGGCTTCCGCATCGAGCCGGGCGAGGTGGAACGCCACATCCTGGCCCACCCCGCCGTGCGTCAGGCGCATGTGTGCACCCGCCGCGACGACGCGGACCGGCACGAACTCTTCGCCTTCCTCCTGCTGGACGGCGAACTCTCCTTCGACGCCTACGACCGGCACCTGGCCGCCGTGCTGCCGCCGTACATGCGGCCGCACCGCACCCATCTCGTCGACGAACTCCCCCTGAACGCCAACGGCAAGGTGGACGAGGCCGCCCTGCTCGGCGCCGCGCACACCCCCTGGCGCGGCGAGCGGCGGGGCGACCTGCCCGTCACCGCGGCGCAGCGGGAGGTCCTGGACCTTGCCGATGAGGTGCTCGCGGTCAGCGGGCTGCGCCCTGACGACCGGTGGATACCGAGCGGCGGCGACTCTCTGAAGGCGTTGCGCTTCCGTTTCGAGATCCTGCGCCGGTTCGCCGTGGATCTGCCACAGGACCTGGTGCTGCGGGCCGACTTCGCGGCGCTGACGGACGCCGTCCACGCCCCGGACACGGCAGGCGGCGACCATCCGCCCGTTCCGGCCGCCTCGTCGGAACCCACCGCTCCGGCCACCAGCGAGCAGGAGCGGCTGTGGCTGCTGCACGAGCGGCATCCCGAGGACGGGGCCTACGATGTGCCGCTCGCCTTCCGGGTGCGCGGCACCGTGCACCTTCCCGCCCTCCGCCGCGCCCTGCGTGCGCTGGTGGAGCGGCACGCGGCGCTGCGCACCCGGCTGGTCCCCACTCCGCAGGGCCTGCTCCAGGAAGTGGACGCCCCCTACGATCCGTGGCAGCCGTGCGAAGCCGGCGACGGCGAACCCTGGGAGGCCGCCGCCGACCGCTTCTTCGCCCACCGCTTCGACCTGCGGGCCGCGCGCATGCTGCGGGCGACCTGGCTGCCGTCCGGCGACCGGAACGGGGGCGGCACCTCGGGCGACGCGGGCCGGGACGGGGACCTCCGGTACGACGACCTGTGGGACGGCCCCGACCCGCAGGACGACGACGGCGGGCTCCTGCTGCTGCACCTGCATCATGTCGCCGTGGACGGCTGGTCGCTCGGCATCCTCTTCCGCGACCTGACCAACGCCTACACCGCCGAGTTGGAGGGCCGGGAAGGGGCCGTCCCACAGTCCCCCGCCACCACTCCCCTGGACTTCGCTCACTGGCAGCGGGCCTGGCACACGAGCCCCGCCTACGAGCGGCGCCGCGTACGTCTGCGCGCCCACTACGAGCGGACCGGTGCCTCCTCGCCCGGCCCGGAGACGCCCGACGCCCCCGCGCGGCCCACGGCCCGGCTGCTGCGCACCTCACTGGACCTGGTCAGGCGCAGTGCACTGGACCGGCTCGCCGCGGAGCGCGGACAGACCCGGTTTCAGCTGCTGCTGTCCGCGTTCGCCTGGAGCCTGTACGGCGTGACCGGTCAGACGCAGCCGCTCGTCGCCGCGCCGGTGGCGAACCGGCCCCGGCCCGAATTCGCCGAAGCGGTCGGCATGTTCGCCAACACCGTGCTGTTGCCGCTGTCCATGGACCCGCAGGACTCGCTGCACGCGCACCTGGAACGGCACGCGGCCGTGGCCCGCGCGGTGCTGGACGGGCAGGACGTCGCCCTCGCCGACGTCCTGGCAGACCACACGTTCCGCGAGCAGGGACCGCTGTTCGACTTCCTGTTCGTCCAGGAGAACACCGAGTTCTCGGCGCTGCGGCTGCCCGGCTGCGCCGTGCGGCCGGTCTGGCCGCGCCCGCTCGGCGCCAAGTGCCTGCTCACGCTGTCGGTGGTGGAGCACGAATCGGGCCTCGACTGCCTGTGGGAGTACCGCGACGACCTCGGCGCGGACCGGGTCGAGGCCGCGGCCCGCCTCTTCCGTCAGGCCGTCGACCGGCTGACCGGTGGTCACGACGGCACCCTGCACGAACTGGTGGCGCAGTACCGCCGCACCCTGCCCGAGCACGGCCGGGGACCCGAGCCGGCCCCGGCCTTCGCCACTGTCGCCGAGGGGTTCGCGCAGCAGGTCCGGCGCACTCCCGACGCCTCGGCCGTGGCCACCGGGCAGACCCTCCTCACCTACGCCGAACTCGACGCGCGGGCCGCCGCCCTGGCCGCGGCGCTGCGCCACCGCCTGCCCGCCGACCCCGCGGCCCCGGCCGCCGTCGCGCTGTATCTGGAGCCCTCGGTCGAGCACGTCGTGGCGCTGTTGGCCGCAGCCCGCCTCAACCTGACCGTCGTCCCGCTCGATCCCGGCTATCCGCCGGCCCTGCTGCGGCACATACTCGTCCAGGTCGATCCCGTGTGCGTCCTGGTCACCCCGGACCGCGCCGAGGCGCTCGACGCGATCGCGCCGCCCGATCTGCCGCGCCATCCGCTGCTGTGCACCGAAGCCCCCCAGGTCCCGGCCCCGGCCACGCCCGCGCACCGGGCGCTGCGTCCCCTCTACACGTTGTTCACCTCCGGCTCCACCGGCACACCCAAGGGTGTGCAGGTGCCCGACCGGACCCTGTGCAATCTGCTGACCTGGCAGCGGGAGAAGGGCGGGCTGTCCTCTCCCGCCGTCACCCAGCAGTTCTCGATGCTGTCCTTCGACGTCTCCTTCCAGGAGGTCTTCACCACGCTCTGCTCGGGCGGACTGCTGCGTCTGGTGGATCGCGCATGGCGGCAGGACATGCCCGCCCTGCTGGAGCAGTTGGAGACCGGGGGCGTGGAGCGGCTCTTCCTGCCGTACGTGGCCCTGCAACTGCTCGCCGAGCACGGTGTGCGCACCGGCCGCCACCCGTCGCGGCTGCGTGAAGTGATCACCGCGGGCGAGCAGTTGGTGTGCACCGACGCCATCCGCCGCTGGTTCGCCGGGTTGCCCGGAGCCCGCCTGTTCAACCACTACGGCCCCACCGAGACCCATGTCGTCAGCAGCCTGTGCCTGGAGGGTGATCCCGCCGGGTGGCCGCTCCGTCCGGCCATCGGGCGGCCGGTGGCCGGCGCCGTGCTGCGGGTGATCGATGCCGGCGGTCAGCCCGTTCCGCCCGGCGTCACGGGCCACCTGCTGATCGGCGGCTTGATGGCGGAGCGCTGCTACCTGGGCGACACCGACCTCAACCGCACCCGCTTCACCGACGATCCTGAGCTCGGCGCGTTCTACCGGAGCGGCGACCTCGCCAGGTTCGACCGGCAGGGCCTGCTGCACTACGCCGGCCGCGAGGACTCCCAGATCAAACTCAGCGGACACCGGCTGGAACTGGGCCAGGTCGAGGCCGCGTTGCTGCAGTACCCGGGCGTCGCCAACGCGGTCGTCGCCGTAGTGGACGGCTCGCTCGTGGCCTGCCTGCAAGGAGGAGGCGACGACCCGGACCCCGCGGACCTCACCCGCCACCTGGCCGGACTGCTGCCGGCCCATGTGCGCATCGGCCGCTTCCGACGCCTGACCTCGCTGCCGCGCACGCCCAGCGGCAAGCTGGACCGCGGGGCAGCGCCCACCGCTGCCGGGTATGACCTGCGGTCCGCCGCCGAGCCCGGCGCGCCCGCCGCGCCCCTTTCGCCGCTGGAGCAACGCCTCACCGACCTGTTCGAGGCAGTGACCGGCAAGACGATCGCGGTACAACAACGATTCTTCGATGCGGGCGCGACCAGCCTGGACCTGATGCGCTTCCAACTGCGCTGCGCCGGCGAGGACGGCCTCCGCTTCCGCATACCGGAGCTGTTCGAGCACGTCACGATCCGCGCCCTGGCCGGTCTCCTCGACGAGCGGCGTGCGGCGGGCCCGGCGCCCGATCACATGCGGGCGGCCGCCGCCCCGCAGGAGATACCGTCCCGCGCCGCCACCGGCCCCACCGATGAACCCATCGCCGTCATCGGCATGGCCGTACGCCTGCCCGGCGCCCCCGACCTGGCCTCCTTCTGGGACCTGGTCACCTCCGGTGGGAGCGGTATCGAGCACTTCCCGGCGACCGGCGGCCGGGTGGGGGCCCGCAGCCAAATGGACGGCCTGCTGGCCTTCGACCCGGGGCACTTCGGCATCAGCCCGCACGAGGCCCGGCTGATGGACCCCCAGCAGCGTCATCTGCTGATGGCCTGTGTGGAGGCGCTCGCGCACGCCGGTGTCGCCGATCCCGCGACCCGGCGGGTGGGGCTCATAGCCGCCTGCGGCGAGAACACGTACTTCCAGAGCCTGCTGCGCACAGCCGACCCCGCGGCGCTGCCCGACTCCTTCCGGCTGGCTCTGCACCACGAGAAGGACTTCCTCGCCACCAAGGCCGCCTACCATCTCGGTCTGACGGGCCCCGGGTTCACCGTGCAGTCGGCCTGCTCCAGTTCGCTCGTCGGCGTCCACCTCGCCGCCGGGCTGCTGCGCCAGGGCGACGCCGATGTGATGCTCGCGGGCGGCGTCCTCGTGGACTCCGACCTGACCGGGGGATACACCTACCGGCCGCAGCACCTCTTCTCCCCTGACGGCCACTGCCGCCCCTTCAGCGCGGACGCCGCCGGCACCGTGGGCGCCAGCGGCGTGGGCGTCGTCGTACTCAAACCGCTCTCCGCCGCCCGCCGCGACGGGGACACCGTCTACGCCGTGTTCACCGGCTCCGCAGTGAACAACGACGGCTCCGACAAGCTCAGTTACAGCGCGCCTTCGCTGGCTGGGCAGCGCGCCGCGCTGAGCACCGCCCTGCGGCGCAGCGGCCGTACCGCAGCCGAACTCGGCTATGTGGAGGCCCACGGCACCGGCACCCGCCTCGGAGACCCGGTCGAGGCCGCCGCGCTACGCCAGGCCTACGACCTGCCCGGCGACGCACGGCTCGCGCTGTCCTCCGTCAAGAGCCAGATCGGGCATCTCGGCGCGGCGGCAGGCGTCGTCGGGCTGGTGCGAGCGGTGCTCGCCGTCCACCACGGCATCATCCCGCCCACCACCGACTTCGACCGTCTCAACCCCGAGATCGACAACGGGCCGTTCCGCATCCCCACCACGGCCGAACCCTGGCCGCAGGGCACCCCGCGGGTCGCCGGCGTGAGCAGCTTCGGCATCGGCGGAACCAACGCCCACCTGGTGCTGGAGAAACCCGCCGACACCCCGATGGGGAACATGAGCGACGGGGCGCATCAACGCCCGGTGCCCTGCCTGGTACTGTCCGGCGGCTCGACGGCTGCCGTACGCACGGACGCCCGCCGCATCGCCGACTACCTCACCGCCAACCCGGACCGCTACCCGCAGGTACTGCGCCACCTCCAAACGGGCCGGCCGGTGCTCACGTACCGGGCTGCCGCCGCCTGCCCCGACGTGGCGTCGGCCGTGACGTGGCTGCGCGGCCTCGTGCCGTCGGCCGCGCCGGTGTCGCCGACCGGGATCCCGGCGACCGGCCTCGACGCCTCCGAACTCGCCGGGGCGTGGACGGCCGGGCACAGCATCGGGTGGCCCGACGGCCCGGCGACCGCCCCCTGGGACTTCCCGCCGCCCGCCTTCGAGTTGGCCGAGTACGACTTCCCCCGCGGCGCGCGGGCGGCGGAATCCGGGGCCGCTCACGCGTCGGCGGCAGCCCCGGACGTTGCCCGGCCGCAACGGCTCCCCGCCGACCGGTGGCTGCACCAGCCGCAGTGGACGCGGCTGCGCAGGGCACGGACCGACGCGCCCGCGGCCGAACGCACCGTCGTGGTCCTGGCCGACGCTGGGACGGATCCCGCCGCATGGCGGGCGCTGGAGCAGCACTATGCACGGGTGGTACGGGTGCGGGCCGGGAAGGTTTTCGCCCGTCTCGACGACGACCACTATGAGGCGGATCCCGCCGACACCGGGCATCTCAGGGCCGTGCTGACCGACGTGACCGCCACGGCGGCCGGGGTCGACTGGCTGCACGCGCTGCCTCTGGCGATCGACGGCGAGGTCGGCGAAGACTCGCTGGGCCTCGCCCAGTGGGCCTGCCTCGACACCGTGGCCGCCCTGTGCCGGGCCCTGGCGGACCTGCCGGAGGGCGAGGACGGGAACCGGCCGCGGGTGTGGCTGCTGTCCTCGCGGGCGCAGCCGGTCACCGGCGCCGTCCGGCGGCCGGAAGCCGGACTGCTGGCCGCGGCGACCGAGGTCCCGCGGCAGGAGCTGCGGACGATGCTGCGCTGGGCCGACCTGCACAGCCCGGACCCGGCCGCCTGGTCTCCGTACCTGCCGGACCTCCTCCTCGACCACACGGTCAGCCAGCCGGCGCTCGCCCTGCGCGAGGGCTTCTGGTGGCACCGCGTGGTCCACCCCGTCCCCGCGCCGACCGCCCCGGCCACCGGGCCCGGGACGTGCGCACCGCAGCCCTGGGCGCAGACCCCCGGCACCCACCTGATCCTCGGCGGCACCGGCGGCATCGGCAGCAGCATCGCCGCCCGGCTGCTCCGGCATCCGGACAACCGCGTCGTCCTGCTGGCCCGCCGCAGCAATCCGCCGGCGATCCTGGAGCAGTGGCGGGACCGCGTCACCCTGGTGCAGGCGGACCTCGCCACGGAGGATCTCCGCCAGATCGCCGACCGCCTCGCACCGCACCTGGACGGCCTCACCGGCATCGTGCACGCGGTCGGCACGGCCACCGGCACGCTGCTTGCGCGGCGCGACGCCGAAACCGCGCGCTCGGCGACGGCGGCCAAGCTGCGCGGCGCCCTGCTGATGGAGCGGCTGATCGTCGCACACCGCCCGTCGCACGCCGTCTACTGCTCGTCGATGGCAGCGGTGTTCGGCGGCGTCGGCCAGTTCGACTACGCGGCGGCCAACGGCTGCCTGGACGCCTTCGCCCAGTACGTGCCCGACGACGATTCCGGTCGCACGGTCCGCCTGGGCATCGGCTGGGACGCCTGGCGGGAGGTCGGCATGGCACAGGACGCGCTGAGCCACGACGCCCGGCACCAGGAGCACTTGGCGGTCGGGCTCACGCCCGTGGAAGGCGTGGCGGTCTTCGAGCAGGCCGTGCGTCTGCAACTGCCGCACCTGATGGTGAACACCACGCCCCTGGACGAGGCCCGGCGCTTTTACGAACGGAGGCCGACCGCCGCGGAGGGGGCCGGCTCCCCTGCCCAGGCCGTGCACGCCCCGGGCGGCCCGGCCTCCGGGCCCGACGCCCTCGCCGCCGAACTGGCCGAAGCCGTCGGTCAGTTGCTCGGCGTGGAGGATGTCGACGCCGAGGCGTCGCTGTACGACCTCGGCGCGGACTCGCTGACGCTGCTGGAACTCGTCGACGAGGTGAAGCGGCGCTACGACACCGAGATCGACCTGTCCCGGCTCAGTCACCGGGTCAGCCTCACCGAGATCCTCGGCCACGTCGATGCCACCGCCAGGCGGACCGACGCCCCGGGCGCCCCGGTGGACGTCGAGGTGTGGCAGCGCGGCGAGGGCCGCGACGTGCTCTGCCTCGTCCACCCGGTCGGCGGCGACATCCAGGCCTACCGGCCGCTGGTGGCCGCGCTCGACGACCGGCTGACGGTGTGTCTGATCGCCGACCCGGCGCTCAGCGACCCGCACCGCCCCGCGCATTCGATCGCGGAGCGCGCCGCGCAGTACCTGGAGGCGCTGAGGAGCGAGTTTCCCGATCCCGGAGGACGACTGAGTCTGGCCGGCTGGTCGTTCGGGGCCTGGATGGCGCTGTCGATGGCGGCTCTCGCAGAGAAGAACGGCCGGGCCGTGGACGGCCTGTACTTGCTGGACCCGCCGCCGCCCGGCGCCGGCGACCGCCTGGCCGCCTACGACGACGGGCAGGTGGACGCCGTCTTCACCCGCGAGCTGAGGGGTAACCGCACCGGCGGTCTGAGCGCGCGCGGACGCGACTACGCCGAGCGCCTCGCCCACTGCTGCCGGGCCAATCTGGCGGCCATGGCCGAACACCGGCTGCCACGGCTGACCCGCACCCCCACCACCCTGTGGCTCGCCGAGCGCGTCGTCCAGGACGTCCCGTCCCTCGCGCCCGAACCCGCCGCGGCCGAGCGGTGGCACGCCCACTTGCCGGTGCCCGTCCGCACCCACCGCGTCGACGCGGACCACTACGCACTCGTCGCCCCGCCCCACATAGCGTCCGTCGCCGAGGCCATCGAGGCAGACCTCGCCGACCCCGCGCCGCCCGCCCGATCCACGGCAACCTCGCCTTCGGCCGCCGGCTTGCGGCCGCTCCACGACCGCGGGCTGTGAACGCCCCGTCCGCCCACGGCCCGACCGACCCATTCCACCCCCCATTCACGGAAGAGGTACCTCCATGGAGGAGTACGCACTGCAGGCCGTCGAGCGTCTGACCACTCGGCCGGCCGAACCGTATGCGACGCTCTCCGTTGCCCCGGTGACGCCCCTGCTGGGCGCGGAGGTGGCGGGCCTGGACCTGTCACAGGAGCTGACGCCGCAGCAGGAGAAGGAACTCAAGCACGCGTTCCTCACCCACCATGTGCTGGTCTTCCGCGACCAGGACATCACGCCCGAGCAGCACAAGCGGTTCGCCGCCCTCTTCGGCGAGCTGCACCCCGTGGCCATTCCGGCCGAGGACTCCGATCCGTACATCCTGGAGATCAAGGCCACGAAGGAGTCCCGGGAGGTCGCGGGCAACGGCTGGCACGCCGACGGCACCGCCGACGCCGAGCCCTCGCTCGGCTCCATGCTGCACATCCTGGAGGTTCCGGAGGGCGGCGGTGGCGACACCCTCTTCGCCAACATGCACCTGGCCTACGAGCTGCTCTCGCCGGCCATGCGGTCCTTCCTCGACGGCCTGACCGCCCTGCACGACGGCGCCCTGCCCTGGGCCGCCGCGGGCCAGACCCCGCCGCCGGAGTACGACATCCCCCGCACCGAGCACCCCGTGGTGGTCCGGCATCCGGAGACCGGGCGCAAACTGCTCTTCGTCAACGGCCCCTACACGTCCCATGTGACCCAGCTGTCCAGGCCGGAGAGCGACGCACTCCTGCAGATGCTCTACGCCCACGTGGCCCGCACCCCCCTCCTGCAGTGCCGGGTCCGCTGGCAGCCGCGCACGCTGGTGTTCTGGGACAACCGCTGCGTGCAGCACCACGCCGTCTGGGACTACTTCCCGCACACCCGTTACGGCCGGCGCGTGGCCATCAACGGCACCCGCCCCGCGGCCTGACGAACCGCCGCCCTGGGGAAGGGCGGCCGGTCAAGTGCGCCACAAAGACCCTGTCTTTCCGGCGCACTTGACCCCGCATCAGCCGGAGTTCTCCCCAGCAATGGAGCCTACGGGGTGTTCGCGGCCCCGCTCGTCCACGCGGCGCGCAGCGCCTTCTTGTCCACCTTGCCGACCTTGGTCGTCGGCAGCTGGTCCAGCAGCACCGTCTTCCGGGGCGTGTACAGCTCTCCCAACTCGGCGGTCACCGCCGCGCCGACCGCCTCCGGGTCGACGTCAACGCCGTCGGCCGTGGCCAGGAAGATCTGTACGGCCTCCCCGTACTCCTCGTCCGGCACACCCAGCGCCGCCGCGTTGCGCACACCGGGCAGCGTGAGCAGGAAGTCCTCCAGGACCCGGGAGTAGACGTTGTCACTGGTGCTGCCGGTGACGATGATGTCCTTGGCCCGGTCGACGAGGTAGAGGTACCCCTCGGCGTCGAGATAGCCCATGTCCCCGGTGCGCAGCCAGCCGTCCTGCAGCGCCGCCGCGGTGCGCTCCGGGTCCTCGTAGTAGCCGAGCATCACCGTATCGCCATGGACGCACACCTCGCCGACCTGCCTGACGGGCAGCGCCTCCGTGCTGTCTTCGCCACGGATCTCGATCTCGACATCGGACAGCGCACGACCGCAGCTGCGCCAGACCTCGGGCCGCCGGGCTCCCTCGGCGGCGAGATCCTCCGCACCGAACGCGGCGATACCGAGCGCCTCCGACTGCCCGTAGCCCTGGCCGAGCACCGGCCCGAACACCTCGACCGCCTGCTGCAGCCGACTGGGCGACGTGGCCGCGCCGCCGACGACGATCCGCCGCAGTGCGGGCAGGGCGCCCGGTTCGCACTCCGGGTGGTCAAGGACCGCGTACAGCATGGGCGGTACGAACATGGTGGCGGTGATCCGCTCCTCGCGCAGTACCGTCAGCGCCGCGCCCGCTTCGAACTCGGGCAGCACGACGAGGACGGATCCCGTCACCAGAGCCTGGAGCGAGGTGAGGTGGCCGCTGCCGTGCGTGAGCAGCGTGGCGGCGAGCACCCTGTCCACGCCCTCGTCCATGGCCGGAAAGAACGCGGTGCCGGAGTTCTGCGGGTCGTCCTCCACCAGGTCCACGATCGCGTCGTAGAGCCGGTGGCTGTGTGCGGCGAGCTTGGGACGGCCCAGGGTTCCGCCGGTGTAGAGGACGGTGACGGCTTCGTCCGCTGCCGGTGCGGGCACGTCGTCGGGGCGCTCATCCGGGCACTCGGCCGCCAGGGCCAGCAGGTCTGTGCACGGCTGCTCACAGGGCCCGAGGCTGAGCAGTACGGGGTCGTGGACGCTGCGGCCGGCCGCGTCGGCGGCCCGTTCCGCGAAGAGCGGGTCGGTGACCACGGCGCGCGCCCTGGACTGCTCGACCAGCGCGGCGAGTTCGCCGGGTCCGGGCTCGGGCGGCAGGAACACGACGCGGCAGCCGATGAGATGGACGGCGAGCTGCACCAGGACGGAGTCCACGCGGTTGGCCAGGAACAGCCCCACCCCGTCGCCGGGTGCGAGCCCCTGCCCGCGCAGTGCATGCCCGAACTTGAACAGCCGCCGCCGAGCCTCCCCCCTGGTCAGCCGCTGCGCTCCCTGGACGAGCGCCTCGGCGTCCTCGTCCTTGTACCAGTGCTCCAGAATGCGGTCCACGTACGTGCGCGGGTCGGATATTTCCTGTGCGTTAACAATCACCAACACATCCAAACATGCTGCTCAGCGGCCATGGCCGCACGGGGGTCACCTTCGGCCATCAGCCGAGACCGGCGACACCGAGAAAGCCCCGCTCCATGAAGGGGCGGGGCTTCCCTGAGGTGTAGGCGGTGTGTCGCTTGGCGGCCGCTTCAGTGGGTCATGGTGACCGGCGGCGGGGTCCAAGTGCCGTCGAGAACAGTGGACTTGGGATGGTACATGCGCAGGATCATGGAGAACTGGCCGCTCGGTGCGGGCAGCCAGTTGGACTTTTTGCCTGCCGGGGCATCGTGCTGGATGTAGATGTCCGTGGAACCGTCGGGGTTGCGGGTCGGCTTGACGGCGTGTCCGACCTCGTAGCGGTTGATCGGGTTGCGCACCAGGAAGCCGTCCGGGTCGTACATCGTGAGCGACCAGAAGGCTTTCACCGGCGGGGTTTGCCCGGGGGCGAAGTGGAGGACGTAGCGCTTGGCTCCGGTCAGTGGCTTGCCCCGGCTGTCGGTGCGGACGATCGGGTAGACCGCGTCCTGGGGGCGGTTGGCGCCGAGCCCTTGCCAGGCGGTGGTCGCGCGCAGCAGGTAATCGGTGCCGTAGTCGCCCAGCTTGAGCGAGACGCGCCAGCCGTTCACCTTGTTTCCGGACGTGGCGAGCGCGGCCTTGATCTGCTTCTGGGCCGCGGGTACGGCCTTGCGCAGGGCTTGTGCCGTGGCAGGGCCCTTGGCGTTGATGTCGAACGGCCGGCCGGGGACGATGCCCAGGCGGGCCAGGGTGGCCACCATGCGGGCGTCTTTCTTCGCGGGCGGGTTGGTGGCCATGTGCGAGGCGAGCCGGGAGAAGAAGGTCTGCGCGTCCATGCCGGCGACGCGGGCGGCCGGCGATGTGGCGGGGACGTTCGGGTCGACATGGCCCGGCGGCGGGGTGTGGTGGTGGCCGTAGTCGCGGAGCGGTGTGAGGGTGTAGTGGCGCACCAGGGCCTTGACCGCGGGCAGGTCGGAGGGGCCGTTGAACTGGGTCCGGCCAAGGATCCAGGCGGTCTGGGTGGGCGACTTGATCTGCTTGACTCCGGCGGGCAGTCGGCCGTGCCAGCCGGGGCCGGTGATGGCGAAGTCGCCGGCCGAGCTGCCGGTGGTGCGGGTTCCCGGGGAGGCGAAGACGTCGGTCCAGGCATTGAGCATGGGCATCATGAAGTACCGGCCCTTGGTGTCCGGCACATGGAGCACGATCGGCCCCTTCTTCAGGTCCAGCCACGCCGAGGTGTACAGGGTGTCGACGTTCGGGGCCACCACGGTGTGGAACTCCGGGCCGGGAGTTCTGTCCGCCTTGGCGAACTGGTTCACCGGAGCCCGCAGCGTCGCCGGGTCGGGCTTGCGGACGTTGGTGGACGTCTGCTCGGTGGCCCGCGCCAGGACCAGTGGGTAGCCGTAGACGTACGCCTTGACCGCGTCGGCGGTGGTGGCGGTGGGAGCGGGCGCGGGGTGTGCCGTGCTCGGCTGGGCCGCTGTCACCGGCGCGGCCGACAGGGCGAGCATGACCACCCCCACACCGGTGGCGGCACCCCAGCGGCGGAGTCGTCGCGTTGCGTTCATGAAGGGCTGCTCCTCACAGGGCTGTTGTCGGAGTTGACCGACGGATGCGGGTGGGCCGGCCGGCCGACCGACACCGCGCAACACGAAGGTCTGCACGAAGGTCTGGTCGTCATCGCCTTACTTTCGGCCCCACCTCCGGGCCGGGACAATCAGCCCGGAGGACACCCCAGGCGGCCTATCGTTGTGAGGTGTCACAACGCAGCGCGTCGCCATCTGAGGTCCCGGAACCCGACGAGGACATCCGCGAGCAGGTGGTCGGGCTGGCCGCCCGTCTCGAAGTCCGGATCAACCAGCTGGCCAGGCTGGTTGTCGAGCGCCAGCGGGCCGAGGTCCCCGGCTTCGACGGCCTCCCCGGCGATATGCAGGATCTGGAGATCGCCTCGGCCGCCCGCCACACGATCCGCGGCTTCCTCCGCGGCGTGCAGGGACTCGCGGACAGCGACGCCGAGGTGCTCCGGGAACGCGCCATCCAGCGTGCCTCGGAAGGCGTCCACCTGACCGGGCTGCTCAGGGCGTACCACGTCGCCACCGAGGTGGTGATGGACGCGCTCGGCGCCGCCGCCCGCCCCGGGGAGGAGGCCGCCCTGCTGTGGCTCACCCGCCGGCTGATCACGACGGTCAACTCCCTGGTCGAGGAGGGCACCGAGGCGTACCTGCTGGGGCTGGCCGACCAGCAGGCGGCCAAACGGGAACTGGCCGCGGCACTGCTCGGGGGTGACGCGCCGCAGGAGGTGGCCGCCCGGTGCGGACTCCCCCTCGAACCCGGCTACCTCGTGCTCAGCGTCCGCGCCCCCGTGCCCCAGGAGCCGGTGGCCGCGCGACGACTGCTCCACCAGGTCCTGGTCCGGCTCACGCCCGCCGCGGACGGCCGAGCGCTCAGTCGCCGCCTTCCTCGACTGCGACCTCGACCGACGCCGCACGGCCCAGGCGCTCAATGTCCACCCCAACACCGTCGACAACCGCCTCGCCCGAGCCGCCCAACTCACCGGCCTGGACCCGCACACCACGCACGGCGTACAGCTCTTCGGCGCGGCCCTCACCCTCCGCCGACTCGCTGAGGGATCGGGGCATCGGATGGGTCGCGGTCAACCCGCGGTCGGTCCTCTCCGCCCCGGGCCCGGCTCTTGTGGGGAGGGAGATGACTCGGGCATCGCGCGGGGGAAGGCCCGTCGGTAATTGCTTGGCGACACGCCGATCTGTTTGAGGAAGTGGTGACGGAGGTTGTTCGCCGTGCCCAGGCCGCTCAGCTCCCCGACCTTCTCGATGGGCAAGTCTGTCGATTCCAGCAGGTGTTGGGCTCGTCCCAGACGCTGATTGAGGAGCCACTGAAGTGGCGTTGTCCCGGTGGCCGCCTGGAGTCGCCGGTGGAGGGTCCGTGGGCTCATCGCCGCGCGCTGAGCCAGATCCTCGACCGTCAGGGGTTGGTCCAGGTGTGTACGGGCCCAGTCCAGGACGGGCCCCAGGCTCCCGTCGTCAGTGGTGGGTACGGACAGATCGATGAACTGCGCCTGACCGCCGGGCCGGTGGGCGGGCACCACCATCCGGCGGGCCAGCTGATTGGCGACGTGTGCGCCCAGGTCACGGCGCACCAGATGGAGGCAGAGGTCGAGTCCGGCGGTCAGCCCGGCGCTGGTGAGCACATCGCCGTCGTCCACGTACAGCACCGAGTCGTCGACGCGTACCTTCGGGTAGCGCGCGGCCAGTTGAGCGGTGTGCATCCAATGAGCGGTGGCGCGTCGTCCGTCGAGCAGCCCCGCCTCGGCGAGTGCGAAGGCGCCGGTGCACAGGGAGACCATGCGGGCTCCTGCGTCGTAGGCATGGCGCAGGGCCGTGATCAGTGCCGACGGCAGCGGTCTGCCCTCGTCGACGCAGGGGTCGGGCACCGAGGGCACGATGACCGTGTGGGCGCCGACAAGGTCATCGAGCCCGTAGCGGGTCTGCAGTGACAGTCCGCTCTCGGTCGGAGAGCCGTCCTGCTGACGCTTCCCCGTACTGCACAGCCGCAGGTCGTACCAGGGGTCGGCCAGGTCCGGCTGCGGCTTGCCGAAGACGGTGCAGGGGATGCTCAACTCGTACAGGTCCCATGAGGGGACGCCGATGTCCTCGGCCACGACCACGGCGACGGAACCAGGATTCATGCCTCGAAGGGTATGGCAGGAATTTGGTGGTCGCTGTCATCGGCGTCACTGTTCCCGGCCGCCGCACGCTGCGATCTTGATCCCTACGTGACCAACCGCCGCAGGCGGACGTACAGGGAGTGGTGACATGCATGCTGATCGCCCGGCGGTAACCGTCATGGGCTTGGGCTCAATGGGCTCGGCGCTGGCCGCCGTACTGCTGGAGCGGGGCCACGAGACCACCGTGTGGAACCGCTCTGCGCACAGGGCCCAGTCGCTGGTCGACCGGGGTGCCCGCCTGGCCGCGACACCCGAGGAAGCCATCACAGCGAGCCCGCTGACCCTCGTGTGCGTGCTGGACTACGAGGCGCTGCACGCCGTCCTCGACCCCGTCGCCGGCTCCCTCGCGGGCAAGGTCCTGGTCAACCTCACCTCCGGCTCCCCGGAGCAGGCCCACAAGACCGCCGCGTGGGCCCGGTCGCACGCCGCCGACTACCTCGACGGCGCGGTGATGACCACCCCGCCGGGGGTCGGCAACCCCGAGATGATGTTCCTCTACAGCGGTCCACACACCGTCTTCGAAGCCCACCGTCCGACCTTGGCGTCCCTGGGCGACCCCTTGCACCTGGGCACCGACCCGGGTCTGGCCTCCCTCTACGACGCCGCCCTGCTCGGCCTGATGTGGTCCACCATGACCGGCTGGCTGCACGGAACCGCGCTCGTCGGCGCGGAGAGGACACCGGCCACGGCCTTCACCCCTGTCGCGATCCGCTGGCTGACCGCCGTGGCCGGCTTCCTGACCACTTACGCGCCCCAGGTGGACGCCGGCCGCTACCCGGGCGAAGACGCCACCGTTGACGTGCAGATCGCGGCCATCGACCATCTCATCCACGCGGCGGCGGCCCGCGGCATCGACAACGCCCTGCCCGAACTCCTGAAGTCCGCCATGGAACGGACCAAGGCCGCGGGCCACGGCTCCGACAGCTACGCGAGTGTGATCGAGGTCCTGAAGAGCCCGGCGGACGACAAATGACCGTGACACCACCGGCTACCACTCATCTCGCGCCGGCCCCGACGGCTCCCGCTACCACCGCGCCATGGACGGACCTGCTGGCCGCCGCCACCGACGACTGTCTGGCTGCCCTCCTCAAGGGAGCCGACCAAGACTGGTCACACCCCGCTCACTCCCTCGACTGGACCTGCCGCCAGACCCTCGACCATCTCGCCCTCGGTCTGATGGGCTACACCGGCCTGCTCATTGCCCGCCCCGACGACCGTTACATCACGCTCTTCGCCTCACTCGACCCCCAGGCCCCCGTCCCCGCCTGCCTGGACGGCCTCCGCATCGCCGCGTCCCTCCTCACTTCCACCGTCCGCGACACGACTGCCGAAGCACGCGCCTGGCACCCCTGGGGTCACTCCGACGCCACCGGTTTCGCCGCCATGGGGATCACCGAACTGGCCGTCCACACCTACGACATCACCCGCGCCCTCGGCCTGACGTGGACCCCGCCCGACGACCTCAGCACCGCCGTCCTCGCCCGCCTCTTCCCCGACGCTCCGGCCGGGCACACCCCGTCCGACGCTCTGCTGTGGTGTACGGGCCGCATCCCGCTTCCGGGCCTGCCCCGGCGCGCGGACTGGCAGTGGGACGGAACCGTGCGCTGAGTCACGGCCGGTGGAAGCTGCTGGGCGCGGTCCCCGTGGCGTTCCGGTCGGTCAGGGCTGGGTTGCCTGCCAGGCTCCAGGGCGTTGCCCGGTCTCGCGTAGGAAGAAGGCCGAGAAGTTGGATGCGTCGGTGAAGCCCAGGCGCTCGGCGCAGCGTGTGGCCGGAGGCGGTCGTGGGCAAGGAGGCGCGATGAGTACCACGGTCCTTTCGGCGAGGGCGTGTGCGCGGAAGTCGAGGACCGCGGAGCCGTGCCCGGCCCGGACGATGGCCAGGACGTAGAAGTCCCTGCGCTGGGTCCGTCCAAGGAGTCAGCATGTCGCACGAGAACCAGAACCTTCCCGTCTACGGCCATCAGCCCGGCGAGGGGCCGACGTTGGTGTTTCTGCACTACTGGGGAGGCTCGGCCCGTACGTGGGAGCGGGTCGTGAAGCGGCTGCCCGATCGCGGCGTCCTCGCCTTCGACTTCCGCGGGTGGGGGCGTTCCCGGGAGCTCCCGGGCCCTTCCGGCGGATGCGGATGAGTCTCACGGCACCGTTCGCGCCACTCGTCCCGTATCCACGCATTTGAGTCACAGATCGTCGACAACGCAACCGAACGGGCGAGTCCTTGTCTCTTGCACAGCGCACCGACAGCCACTGTCCGCTGACTGCACCAGCCGAGGAGACATCCGCTATGTCCGAGACATCTACTTCCATGATCCGGCGCCGCCGTAGCCGGGCCATGGGGCTCGCCGTGGCCGGTACGGCCCTCGCCCTCGCGGCCCAGGGCCCGGCGACGGCGGTGGCTGACCAGGCACGTGCCGCCTCGGCCGACCCGGTCTCCGTCCTGCCGTACACCGCCAAGGAGCGCCAGGAAGCCCTCGCCTACTGGACGCCCGCCCGTGTGAAGGCCGTCGGCAAGTCCGTGGATCTCGGTCCGACCGGACCGAAGTCCAAGCCGTGGAAGGGCACGACGATGAAGACCGTCGGGCGGCTCTTCTTCGTCAATGCGAACGGTGCCGATACCTGGTGCACGGCCACTGCCGTGAAAAGCGCCAACCGGTCCGCCGTGATGACCGCGGCCCACTGTGTGCGCAGGGGTTCCTCTCCCGGCAACACCAACATCTTGATGGTGTTCGTCCCCGGCTACAGCAAGGGCAAGATGCCCTACGGCGCGTTCGCGGTACGCGATGCCGTGACCCCGCGCAGCTGGGAGACGGACTCCACCAACGACGTGTCCACGCTGGTCGTCGACGCCGACAAGAACGGCCGCAGGCTCACCGACGTCGTCGGCGGCCAGGACATCGCCTTCAACCGCCCCGTAGGCGGCACCGTCTCCGCCTTCGGCTACCCCGCCACCCGTCCGCAGCTCGGCGAGGAGCTGCTGCGCTGCGTCGGTACGGCGAAGGAGAAGAGCGGGGTGCAGGCCATCCCCTGCGATATGACCGGCGGCTCCAGCGGCGGCCCATGGCTCGCCGACTTCAACGCCACCACCGGCAAGGGCGTCCTGGTCTCGGTCAACAGCGCACTGGACTCCCTGACTCCGACCGAGATGCAGGGAGAACTGCTGGGAGCCACGGCCAAGAAGGTGTACGACCGGGCCCAGACACAGTCCCAGGCCCAGCACGGCTGACCGGAGCAGCGCGGAGACCCCGGGCCTGGCCTGGCCCGGGGGCCCCAGCGAGCCGCAGTCGGTGGTGGAGCCCTGCCCCGCCGGTGGTCAGCGACGCCGTCTGACCACGTCCGTACCGGTCAGCTCTGTTTGGCAGTGACCGGCTCACCTTGGTCGGGGTGCTCACCGGCGGGCGGGTCCGCGTCGGCGCCGCCGTGGTCCTGGGCGTCGGCGTCCGGGGCCCGGTGCGGCAGCTTCGCCGCGACGACGATCGTCACCAGGGCGAGGACGGCCGTGATGCCAAAGGCCAGCTTCATCCCGCTCACCTGTGCAGGCACGGCGGCGACACCGTCGGCGACCAGGTGGCTGGTGCGCGCGGACATCACGGTCACCACCAGCGCGGTTCCGAACGCCGCGGCGACTTGCTGCATCGTCCCGAGCATCGAGCTGCCGTGTGAGTACAGGTGCGGGGGAAGTCCGCCCATGCCGAGCGTGAAGACCGGGGTGAACGTCGCTGCCAGGCTCACCATCAGCAGCGCGTGCAGTCCCAGCACCTGCCAGTACGGCATCGTCGTGGAGACCTGGGTGAACCCGCCGAGGGCGAGCACCATGCCGATCGAGCCGGGCAGCACCAGCGGCCGACTACCGAACCGGTCGAAGACCTTTCCGACGATCGGCCCCAGCAGGCCCATGCCCAGACCGCCCGGCATGACCAGCAGACCGGTCTGCAGTGGGCTGAGTCCGCGCAGGTTCTGCAGGTAGAGCGGCAGCAGGATCATCGCCCCGAGCATCGCCAGGAACCCGATGGACATGAGGACCAAGGACAAGGAGTAGGTGCGGTGTCCCAGGGTGCGCAGGTCCATCAGAGGCGCACCATTGCGTTGCAGTTTGAGCTGGCGGATCACGAATACCGCGATGGCCGCGACTCCGGCGATCACGATGCCGATGGCAAGCCCGACCGCGCCGTCGCTCTCGCCGAAGCGGCTCAGGCCGTACACCAGGCCACCGAATCCGAGCGCCGCCATGCCGACGCTGAGCCAGTCGATGGAGCTGACCTGCGGGTCGCTGATGTTTTCCAGCTTGCGCAGCCCGAACACGGTCACCAGAGCCGCGATCGGCACGACGACCACGAACAGCAGCCGCCAGGAGCCGGCCTGCAGGATCAGCCCGGACACCGCAGGTCCGAGCGCGGGCGCCACCGAGATCGCCAGGGTGACGTTGCCCATCACCCGGCCGCGGTCATGCTCGGGCACGACGATCATCAACGTGGTCATCAGCAGGGGCATCATCACGGCGGTACCTGCGGCCTGCACGACCCGGCCCAGCAGCAGCACCTCGAAGGACGGCGCGACGGCTGACAGGACGGTCCCCGCGAGGAACACGCCCATCGCTATCGCATACGCCTGGCGAGTGGTGACCCGCTGCAGGAACCAGCCGGTGATCGGAATCACGACGGCCATGGTGAGCATGAACGCGGTGGATACCCACTGCGCCGCCTGCTCGGTGATGCGCAACGATTCCATCAGGCGCGGAATCGCGTTGATCATGATGGTCTCGTTGAGGATCACCACGAAGGTGGCCAGTACCAGCAGCCGCACCACCGTCGGTGTGCGGCCCGCCGGCAGGGCAGGTCGTTCTGATATCTCAGCTGACATGGCAGTACCTCGCTGGGGTTCCTGTGAGCAGTCGCCTCGCAGCCAGGGGCCGCCGGCATGGACGTGTGTGGTGACGCCGGTAGAGACCGGCACGCCGGGCAAAACTCATCGCCGGCCCGAAGTGTTCCGCATCACTGCGCAGATCTCCCCCGGATTTCGTCCACTCTTCATCCACTCATCGAAGGCCGACCACAGCCGGGCGGGCCCACGCTTCCGTGAGTCTGACGAAGTCCGGGGGGTGATGTGGTGGACGCTCTGTGTGGCGGCACCCAGCGCCTTGTCATGTCCTTCAGGCTCCGCTGAGGAGATGGTAAGCGAAGGGGGCGGACCTCGGGTCGGACCGTCGTATCGAGACGGTTCCCCACCTCGCGCCCGGGCCGGCCAAAACCGTAAAATTCCACGCGCCCTTCGCGTCTTCGTCGGACAATGGGCCGCATGGTCCTGTCATCTCGCGTACGACTGTGGCTCCTCCCCAACGCCGCTCTCCTGACTGGTTTGCTCGTCTGGGGCATCGTTCGCTATCCGCATCTGCCGAGCCGGATACCGGAGCACATCGGCAGCGAGGGGGTGGACGCCTGGACGAACCGGTCTGTTGGTAGCGCCCTCGGGTTCGTCTTCCTGTACATCGGGGTCACTGTCCTGCTGACCGCCTGTGCGGAGCTGACTCTGCGGGTAACTCCGAGCGCCGAGCTGCCGGACGGCGCCGCACCATTCGGCAATGCGCTGGTGAGGGCGTCGTTCAACCGGCCGCGCACGCGCGTCTCTGCTCTCTGGGTCGCCCGTGCGTTGTTGGCGCTGAACGCCTGCATCGGCATTTCGTTCCTGATCGCCTGCGCAGTCATGTGGCATTCCGTGCCGGAACGAGATATTCCCGGCTGGCTGTTCCCCGCGATGATCGCACCGATCGTCGCCGGTACTGCTCTGACGGTGGCGGCCGCCGTTTACGACCGCCGAGCACCCGCTGCGCACTGAGCCTCCGGGCAGACGTGCTGGACATCTCCGCGCGGCTCATCACAGGAGGAACTCTGCGGCGGCCGCCCTTACGCTCAAATGCCTTGCCGGTTACGGACATTGACGGGTTCGCCTGGCACCTGTCCCCGGACACGGCACTAGAGTGAGACGGTGACCCCTCTGCCGGAAGACCTCTCTGCACGTATCAGCGAAGACGACCGCGACGCGGCCGTGCAGCGTCTGCAGGAGGCATACGCCGAAGAACACCTCTCGCATGAGGAGATGGACGAACTCCTCAACCAGGTGCTCACCGCCAAGACGCACAGCGAGCTCGTGGCGGCTCTGGCCTCGCTCCCGGAACCCCTGGAGGAGGGTGCGGGCACGACGTCCACGATTGCCGCCCAGGGCGGACGGATCAAGCGGCGCGGCGCATGGCGGGTGCCTCGGGTCCTCAAGGTCGCGTCCGCGTACGGAAGGGTGCACCTGGATCTGTCCCGGGCGGTCATCGAGCATCCGGTGATCGACATCGAGCTGCAACTCGGCACCGGCAGGGCGAAGATCACGGTTCCTCGCGATGCGACCGTCGACGTCGAGGAGCTGCACACCGGGTGGAAGGACACCCGCTACAAGGTGCAGCGCCGCTCCCACGCCGGTGGACCGACGATACGGATCTCCGGGACCATGGGGTTCGGACGGTTGAAGATCCGCCACGCGCGACGTTGACGCCCATCGGGGACCGTCGGGGTCTCACTTGCTCACCGGGTGGGCGCCCGGCCGGTCAGACTGACGACCGGCCGTAGCCACCACGTGCGCCGACATCACCGAACCGAACGACACCACCCGGCACTGACCGACTCCGCTCAGGCGCGCTCCGCCGCCGGCACGGAGTCGTCGACCGACACCTCGGGAACCCGTTCGGCGCGAGGGCGAGGTGGTCTGCTACTGCGGTTGAACACAATGATCGAGACCATGATGACGGCGAACCCGATGATCTCCGAGACGGTCGGCCGCTGGCCCAGTACGGGCCAGGCGATCAGCCCCGCGGCGATGGGGACGCCGTAGAAATACGACGCCACCCGATCCGCGCTCTCCGAACGCATCAGGACGAACAGCAGGCTGAGCGCACCGATCGACACCCCGACCGACATCCACAGTTCCGAGAACAGCAGCTCCGGTGTCCACCGGATGACGCCCTGCTCAAAGACCAGTCCGCCGACGAGCATGACGACGGCCGACGAGCCGGACTGCACGAACCCATTGATCAACAGGTGTGCGCCGGGGTTCTTCAACTGGTAGTAGAACTGGCCGGTGGCCACCCCCACCAGGCCGAGGAAACCGAAGGCGACATTGGTCGGGGTGAGCCCGGACGACGACTCCAGGCCCCGGAACACCGTGATGCCGACACCGACCAGCCCGCCGATCAGCGCCAGCACTGACAGCAGCCGGACCTTTCGCGCGGTCACGACGGAGACCATCAGCCACACCAGAAGGGGCTGCAGCGCGATGATCAGCGCCGAGACCGCGGGGGTCATGCCGTGAGAGAGCGCGTAGAACACCCCGGCGGAGAACACCCCCTGGAGCAGGATGCCGCTGACGATGAGGTGGACATAGCCCGAACGCGGCCAGGCGACCCTCAGGCACAGGATCAGGGCGAGCAAGATGACCGCGGTCAGGCCGAACCGAATGGCCAGGTAATAGAAGGGCTCCGCATAGGGCAGGCCGTATCGACCTCCCACGAAACCTGATCCGTAGAGGATCACGAACGTCAACGCGATGAGCGAAACCTTGAGGTTCTTGGTCTCGCGGGTCACTGGCGCATTCCCACCTTCGAGTCAAAAGGAATCATGGCGGTGTGCGCACGCAGCGCACCCGATACTGCCGGCGTGCCGGCGAGCCGCCCGGCAAGCTCGTACTCATTCACCAGGCCGACGATCTCGTTCTTCAACACCGCGATGGCCTTCGGGTAGTCGGCGTCGTCCACGGCGAGCCGCGGGCTGGGCGCAGCCGATCGGGACGAACTCTGCAGCATGCTGATGCCATAAACTCTGGACAGAATGCGCCCCAGGATCACCACCTTGTCCTGCGACGGTGCATCGGCGATATGGCTGAGGTTGATGTCGGTGAGGTGGAGGAACGCATCTTCCAGGTATCCGAACCGGCCGATGAACTCCAGCGGCGATCGAAGCCCGGACTGCTGGAACTGACGCAGGAACAGATGAGCCAGATGCTGGCACAGCAGGTCATTCGTGCCATCAAAAACGGTGTAGACGCGTGCATCGAGCAGCGCGTAGGCAGCGATGTTGTCGGGCGCGCCCTTCCGGTACCCTTCACCGCCGCACAGTTGCTGGTAGTCGAGGGCAGATTCCAGCATGAATTCGGAAGCCAGCACCTTGGTCGCCAGTGAGGCGAACATACTGTCTTCCATGTCTGTGTTGTAGTCCTCCGCCAGCATCAGATGCCGGTAGAGCGCGTTGCACACGACATAGTTCTGTTTGATGCGATCGACCTTGTACCGCACATAGCCGATGTCGTGCAGGGTGCCGTCACCGATCTTCCGTGTACTGACCTGACGCAGCGCCTCTCTGCTCAACCGACGCAGGAAACCGCTGGCCATGGCGGCCTTGCTGAACCGGGACGCGCACAGAATCTCGGCCGCATCGCCCAGGCCCTCCCTCGCCTTGGCGAGCCGGTAATGGCGGGGCACCCGCAGGTCCAGGGTGTTGAGTCCGTATCCGAGGTTCTTCAGCCCCAGGCTGTCGTAGACCTCGGTGGTCACGAATCCGCCGTCTGATCGCTTGTGGGCGAAGTAGGCGAACTCCTTCCGCTCGGGATGCTTGGCGCAGATGATCCACCAGTCCGCCTGCTCACTGAACGCCTGCCAGTGCTTGGTTCCGGTAATCCGGTAGGTGTCACCGTCGTCGTGGTAGGTGGTCTGCATACGCGCGAGGTTCGAACCGCTCCCCGGTTCGGTGAAGGCGAGACCGCCGATGACGGGGTTCTTGGCGAAGTCTTCAAAGACCTCTGCCTTCAGCGCGTCATCACCGCAGGCCGCGACGTTGCGAAGGAAGAGAACCGTCACGATCATCGTGTACATGCCCATCGGCAGATTGCGCTCGGACATCACCTCGATGACCTCACACATCTCCTGATGGCTTTCCCGTCCGCCGTACTCGCGCGGGATGGCCGGTAAGTAGATGCCTAAGTCGACCAGCTTCCGCAGGCTTTCCCTGGAAAGCGGCTCATGCGGCAGTCGGGCGCTGTCGAACTCGTCGATACTGCGCCGAAAATTATCAAGGAACTCGGACGAATCAAGGTCAACCAACGGATGACGCAACATACTCAAGGAATAGTCCCATCTCAACTGGCAACGTGCTTCAGGCGCTACAGCGCACTCAGTTCAGCTCGCAGGTGGTCCGGAATACTGGTGGTGGTTCCCCTTTGGTAATCGAAGTGGACCATGATGCAGGTACCGCGGGCGGCCTCGACGCCATCCTGTGTGGCGATCTGCTCGATAGCAATCGAGGTGTTGCCGATTTTCGCCACCTTCGTCTCGATCACGACGTCGACGGACGCGAAGATCTGCCGGGTGAAGTCGATCTCGTACCGGCGCAGAATGAGCGCAAGGTCGCGCATATTCGCTTCCTTGCTGAACAGCCGGAAAATCGGCAACCGCCCGTGCTCGAACCAGACCGGTACCGCGGAGTTGGTGACATGACCGAGCACATCGACTTCGGAAAACCGCGGCGAAATCGTCACCTTCACGTTCTGCTCCCCAATCGTTCCATTTTTGCGCGTTGTTGACGGTGTCTCATCGCTCGCCTGCCCGAGACGCCCAGCCGTACCGGAGGAGCGTAACGACCGCGGACGCTCCGGGCGGTGGCCGTTGCGCGCAGCTGAACCGGAGGTGGCGTATGCGCCGGAGGCGGGCGTCAGGCGCTGCAGGCGCTGCGCGCGGGGGTGACAGCAAGGCGTGCTCCCACAGCACGACGACGCCCATGTGGCGGGGTAGCGAAGGCAGACTGGCCTGATCACACCTGAACTCTGTCTCGGATCAGGGCGTTGACCGACAGAAACGAAGGCGGGTCAGCGCCACCACCCCAGCCAACTCAGCCGCCAGCCCCCCGCGCGCGGCTTATTGCATATCCTTCGCAATAACTAACCTTCGGCAATTAGCCGGTCAGGTCGCAGCGCGAGAGGGGAATGACATGCAGGGAACGCCCGTGGTGCTGGGCATCGAGTCGTCCTGTGATGAAACAGGGGCGGGGCTGGTGCGCGGGGGTCGGCTGCTGGGGCATGCCGTGGCGTCGAGCATGGAGGAACATGCGCGGTTCGGCGGGGTGGTACCGGAGATCGCCGCCCGCGCCCATGTCCACTCGTTCACCCCGGTGGTGCACCGGGCGCTGGCAGAGGCCGGGCTGCGGATGTCCGATATCGGGGCGGTCGCGGTGACGACCGGGCCGGGGCTTTCCGGTGCGCTCCAGGTCGGACTGGCCGGTGCGAAGGGGCTGGCGTATGCGCTGGGCGTTCCGCTCTACGGCGTGCATCACCTGGCGGGACACGTCGCCGCCGACACCCTGGCGCACGGACCGCTGCCCGACCCCTGCGTGGTGCTGATCGTCTCCGGCGGGCACACCTCGCTGCTGTTCGTCCGCGACCTGGCGCGGGATCCCATCGTGCACCTCGGTGACACTCTCGACGATGCGGCCGGCGAGTGCTTCGACAAGGTCGCCCGGGTCTTCAGGCTGCCGTACCCCGGCGGGCCGGCCATCGACCGGATGGCGCGCGAGGGTGACGCCCGCGCTGTCACACTCCCCCGGCCGCTCACCGGGCCGCGTGATGATCCGTACACCTTCTCGTTCTCGGGGCTGAAGACCGCGGCGGCACGGTGGGCGGAGCGCCACCGCGGGCAGGAACTGCCGGTGGCCGACGGGGCCGCCGCACTACAGGAAGCGGTCGCCGATGTGCTGACCCGGAAGGCGGTGGCCGCCTGCACCGCGCATGGCGTCGGCACTCTGGTCGTGGTCGGCGGGGTGGCGGCTAACTCCCGGGTCCGGGCGCTGGCGGAGGAACGGTGCGCGGCGGCCGGTCTCACCCTGCGCGTCCCACCGCTGAAGCTGTGCACCGACAACGGCGCGATGATCGCCGCCATCGGGGACCTCCTCGTCCGCGCGGGCGCCGACCCCGCACCGCTCGATGTCTCGATCGACCCGTCGGCACCTCTGGAATACGCGGCGCTGCACCCGGTCGCCCGGCCTCTTGCGGGGAAGGCCGCCTGATGGCTGAAGGGGACCGCCTCATCACTCGACGGCACAGCACCGCCTTTTTGGTAATGACATCCATTTCCATATAGAGTGAGTCCGTCACCTACTCACTCAGGAGGTCCGCCATGGCCGTACCCAAGCGGAAGATGTCCCGCAGCAACACCCGCCACCGCCGCGCCCAGTGGAAGGCGACCACCCCGCAGCTCGTGCCCGTCACCGTGGACGGCACCCCGTACCTCGTCCCGCAGCGGCTGGCCAAGGCGTATGAACGCGGGCTGCTGCGACCGGAGAGCTGAGCGGCCGCATGACGCACAACCGACTGCCCGTTACGGTCCTGTCCGGCTTCCTCGGAGCCGGCAAGACCACCCTGCTCAACCACGTCCTGGGCAACCGGGAGGGCCTGCGCGTCGCGGTCATCGTCAATGACATGAGCGAGATCAACATTGACGCGACGCTGGTGCGGGGCGGCGAGGCCGCACTCTCGCGCACCGAGGAACGGCTGGTCGAGATGACCAACGGCTGTATCTGCTGCACCTTGCGCGATGACCTTCTCGAAGAGGTCGACCGGCTGGCCCGCGAGGGGCGCTTCGACTATCTCCTCATCGAGTCCAGCGGCATCTCGGAACCGATGCCGGTCGCGGCCACCTTCGCCTTTCCCCGCGATGACGGAGCGACGCTGGGAGACCTCGCCAAGCTGGACACGATGGTCACCGTCGTCGACGCCGCCAACTTCCTGCCGGAGCTGAACGGAGGCGATGGGCTGGCCGAGCGGGGCCTGGACCAGTATGAGGATGACGAACGCACCGTCAGCGACCTGCTGATGGACCAGATCGAGTTCGCCGATGTCATCGTCCTCAACAAGACCGACCTCGTCGGGACGGAGAGCGCCGACCGTCTCAAGGCCACGCTTGCCCGCCTGAATCCCGCCGCCCGTATCGTCCCGGCCAGTCACGGGCAGGTGAACTCCGCCGACATCCTCGGCACCGGGCTGTTCGACCTGGAGCGGGCCCAGCAGGCCCCGGGCTGGGTGCGCGAAATCAACGGCGACCACGTACCCGAGACCGAGGAGTACGGCATCTCCAGCACGGTCTTCCGTGCCGCCGCTCCCTTCCACCCCGGCCGCCTGTGGACCTTCGTCACTGAGGGACTCGACAGTGGCACCTACGGCCGGATCCTACGCTCCAAAGGCTTCTTCTGGCTGGCCAGCCGTCCCCAGGTCACCGGCCTGTGGTCGCAGGCCGGGGCCGTCGCACGCTTTGAACCGTCCGGGGCCCGTGACACCGACGACAGCCAGGGCCAGGAGCTGGTCTTCATCGGCACCGGGCTACATGCCGAAGCACTCCAAGCGGCCCTGGAAGGCTGCCTCTTGGCCGAAGGGGAACGTCTCACCGACGACCCGTTCCCCGCGTGGGACACCTACGGAATCGACGACGCCTGCGCACACGAGCAGCCCGACCTGGTGGCGCAGGCCTGAAAGCTCCGGGTTGGGCAGTGGTCGCAGCCACGGCACTGCCCAACCCGGCCTGATCGAGGGGCGAGCGCCAGCAATGGGCGACAGGCGGCGCGACAAGATCGCCTTTCAGCACACCGGAGATCCACGATGACCCACGCACCACACCCCAGCTACACCCTTCGCCCCGCCACACCATCAGACATCGACGGCGCGCGCCGCCTGATGCTCGACACCTTCTATTCGGAGTTCGGCTACGGCTACGTTCCCGCATGGCACCGGGACGTCGTCGATATCGCGGGCACCTACCTGGATGACCCACGGCATCTCCTGCTGGTCGCCGTGCACGACGGTGAGGTGGTAGCCACGACCGGTGTGCGCTCGGCCGGGCCGGTCCACCCGCCCCACCCCCGCTGGCTCGCCGAGCGCTACCCGGACGGGACCACCGCACAAATTGTCCGCGTCTATGTCCGGCGAGGCCACCGACGGCACGGCCTGGCACGGACCCTGGTGCACATGGCCGCCGACTTCGCCGCCACGACTCCTGGCTACGACAGCATCTATCTGCACACCAATGTCCGGGCAGAAGGAGCCGAAGGCTTCTGGCGGAGCATGGCCAAGGAGGTGTTCGACGCCCGGACCACCGGCGAACACGGCCCCGGCGTCGACACGGTCCACTTCGAAATCCCCATGCCCCAGCCGGGCCCGGGTCCGGTCCAGAGCTAAGGGCTGTCCCGTAGGACATTGGCGCCGCCGCCGTCGACAACGGCACGCTGGTTCGGACGGCGAGGCCGCGGTGGTACCGGCGCGGGAGCAGCAGCGCGGTGGCAGCGAGGGATACCACCGCGATGCATCGATTGCCGGAAGTGGATAGTCGCCTCCCGATACGGATAGGGCGGAGCCGTGGCGGCTCCTAGGGTTCCGGTGAATTCGGTGCTCAGGAGGCGTGGATGAAGAGCTGCCGCGGTGCGCGGACGGCCGTGATCGTGGGTGCGGGTGTCGCCGGTCTGACGGCGGCGTCGGCCCTGGCGCGCAGGGGGTGGCGGGTCGAGATCGCCGAGGCCGCCCCGGCGACGGCGACGTCGGGATGGGGGCTGTGCCTGACCGGCCCTGCGCTGCGCGCGCTGGACGAGTTGGGACTCGCGGACAGGTGTCTGGCCGAGGGCTACGGGATGGCCGGCATCACCCATGTGGACGTGAACGGCGCGTCTGCGGACCAGGTCCAGTTGCCGCGTCTGATCGGCGCGGAGCGGCCGGCGATGCTCGGCATGGCGCGCCCCGTACTGCACCGGATCCTGCGGGAGACGGCCGAGCGCAGTGGGGTGGTGGTGCACTACGGGATGACGGTCGCGGCGGTGGACCAGGAGGAGGAGCTGGTCCGGGTGCGGTTCTCGGACGGGACGGTCCGGCAGGTCGCGCTGTTGGTGGGCGCGGATGGCATCCGCTCGTCGGTCCGGGCCCTGCTGGGCTTGGCGACCTCGCTCGACTACCACGGGCAGATGGTCTGGCGGGCCCTGGTGCCGCGCCCGCGGTGGGCCACGGGTGTCCATCAGTTCGCCGGCGAGGTCAACACGGCTGGAGTCATCCCCATCTCGGGCAGCCAGGCGTACGTGTTCCTCACGGAGAACGGAGTAGGACACAGCGCCCTGCCCGATGCCGAACTCGCCCCGCGCCTGCGGCAGCTCCTTGCGGGCTTCCCGGGGCGGGTGAAAGAGATCCGCCCTCTGGTGTCCGCGTCGGAGTCGGTGGTACGCCGCCCGGTCCGGACGGCGCTGTTGGCGGGTGCCTGGAACCGCGGAAGCGGCGTCGTCATCGGTGACGCCGCGCACGCGCCGGCACCGCAGATGGCCAGCGGCGCGGCCCTGGCGATCGAGGACGGGCTCGTGCTGGCCCACGAACTCGCGTGTCATGAGTCGGTCGGCGCGGGGCTCACGTCGTTCGTCGACCGGCGTGCACAGCGGTGCCGCACGCTCGTTCAGACCTCGGTGGCGATCGTCGGCCTGGAGCAGGCACAGCGTCACCGCGAGGCGTACCCGCTGGTCAACGCCTGTCACCAGCAGATGGCCGAGCCGGCGTAACCATTCATCCGATGCCCACCGTCGATGCCCACCGTCGTCGACCGGCTGACCGAACGCCTCAACTCATCCGCCCCATACGAGGAGTGTGACCGATGAGCGACACAAGCTTGATCACCCACCTGCGGCATATCGATGTCGCCATGCCGAACTTCGCCGAACAGCGCCAGTTCTACACCGAGTTATGGGGGCTGACGGAGACCGCCGGTGACACGGGTGTCTCCTTCCTGGCGGCCGAAGGCTCCCCGGAGCAGTACGTGGTGCGGCTGCGCGAGGACCAGCAGAAGCGCACCGACCTCATCGCCTTCGGTGCCGCCCACCCCGCCGATGTCGACGCCCTGGCCGCGCAGTTGATCGCGCAGGGGGTGAAGCTGGTGCGGGAACCGAAGGTGCTGGACACTCCCGGAGGCGGCTATGCGGTCCGCTTCTTCGACAACGAGGGCCGTGTGGTCGAGGTCTCCGCCGACGTCACCCCACGCCGGCACCGCACGATCGAGGCCCGGGAGTCCATCCCCGTGCGGCTGTCGCATGTGCTGATGAACTCGCCCACGCCCGAAGCCACGGTGGCCTGGTACATCAAGCATCTCGGTTTCCGGCTCTCGGACACCCTGTGCATCGGCGGCCGCGGCGAGATCATGTGGTTTCTGCGCTGCAACACCTACCACCACAGCTTCGGCATCGTCCGCGGCCCGCATGCGGCCTTCCACCACGCGTCCTTCGAGATGCGCGGGGTGGACGAGTTCCTGCGCGGCACGGGCCGGATGCAGCGGCTGGGCATCGAGCGCCTGTGGGGTCCGGGCCGGCACCGCGCCGGTGACAACTCCTTCAGTTACTACCTCGACCGGGCGGGCAACACTGTCGAGTACACCACCGAGCTCGAAGTCGTGGACGAGGACACCTGGCATCCGCACCTCTTCGACCTGACGGACCCCACCAACGCCGACCAGTGGGGCACGGCCAATGAGATGAACGAATACATTGCCGCCAAGTCCCACAATGACGTCGACCCCGGGCTGTTCGTCGCCCCGCCGATCTGAGCGTCCTCGGAGCGAGGTGGCCAACGTCTGGCCGCACAAGGAGTTCCCACCATGACGCGGTCTACGAGTGACGCCATGACCACTCCCCTGCGCACGTTCCGCATCACCAAATCTCGGAACCCGGTCGATCTGCTCAACGCTGCCACCCGGCTGTTCGGCGGCTCGATCACCACCTCTCCCCTGGACGGCCTGGCCGGCGGCGAGCACGAACTGCGCGGCGTCGCCGCCCCCGACTTCGCGGTCGGCTACTTCGCCTCGCCACTCGACGTCCGCGTCGCTTCGGCGGCCGGCCGCCGCCGCTCCTACTTCGTCAACATAGGTGTGTCCGGCGCAATCGCGGCGACCTGCGGCAGCCTGCACGCGACCCTCGACAAGGCCACCGCAGGAGTCGTGAACCCCGGAGACACTCAGGAGCTGCGCCCCGCTCGCAGCCGGACGCGTTTTCTGGGTCTGAGGATCGATGCCGCCCTCGTCGACCAGGAGTTCGCCGCGCTCACCGGGCAACTGCCGACATCGACCGTACGCTTCGACTTCGCCCTGGACCTGGCCAAACCCAAGGGCCGGGCGGTACGGCTGCTGGTGCATTCCCTCGTGGAGCAGCTGGACTCAGGAGACCCCTTGTTCCAGCGTGCGGAGCTGCCGCGCAGCCAGCTGCGATGCATTGTCACCGCCCTGCTGCTGGCTCAGCCCCACACCCATACCGGCGAGCTTCGGGACGGCCCTCATCCCAGTCACCCGCGCTCTTTACGCGCGGCTCTCTCCTTCATCGAAACGAACCTCTCGGAACGCCTCACCCTCAGCGACATCGCCGCCGCCGCAGACTGCAGCCCACGGACCGTCAGCTCCGCATTCCGCGCCCAACTCGGGCTGTCTCCCCTCACCTACGTCCGCAACCTGAGGCTGGACCGGATCCGCGAGGACATCCTCACCTCCACCGATCACGTCAGCACCATCGCCTACCGGTGGGGCGTCTCCCACCTGGGCCGCTTCGCCGCCGAGTACCGCGACCGCTTCGGCGAACTGCCCTCCGACACGGCGGCCCGCCGGTAGCAAAGAACGCACTTTTCGGTGACTGGGGAACCTCATGGTGACCAAGCAGTTCAAGGGCTCGTCCAAGTCCAAGGACGAAGCGGACCTGACGCGCGCGGACTCGCTGGCGCGGGAGATCTTCTCGGATGTCGCCAACAAGTGGGCGTTCCTGATCATCGAAGCCGTGGGTGACCGCACCCTGCGCTTCACCGAGCTGCGCGACGAGATCGAGGGCATCAGCCACAAGATGCTCACCCAGAACCTGCGCATGCTGGAGCGCAACGGTCTGGTCGAGCGGTGCGTGCATCCGACCGTGCCGCCACGGTTCGAGTACACCCTCACGGAGCCGGGGCGAGCCCTGCGCGCGACGGTTGCCGGGATGTGCGACTGGACCCACCAGTACCTCGGCCATATCGAGACCGCCCGCCGCCGCTTCGACGACTGAGGGCGACTGAGGACGACTGAGGGTGACGGCCGGAGGGGCCAGTCATTCAGAGGGGCCAACTAGGTGCACCGTCGGTGCTTTCGCCCCTGAGCAGCCGGTTCCGGCCTCGTGCCTGGCAGGCTAGGAGCATGTGTGGCCGATTTGTCTCCACCCGCAGCCCGCAAGATCTGGCGGACGTCTTCGATGTCACCCGCTGGGACCCTGACCGGGCTCTGGAGCCGAGCTGGAATGTGGCGCCGACGGACGATGTCTGGTCGGTGCTGGAACGCGTCGAGCGGGAGACCGGGGAGATCACCCGGCAGTTGCGGCCGCTGCGCTGGGGCCTGGTGCCGTCCTGGGCGAAGAGCCTGAAGACGGGCGCGAAAATGATCAACGCCAGGGTGGAGACCGTCGCGGAGAAACCGGCCTACCGCCGCGCGTTCGCCAAGCGGCGCTGTCTGCTGCCCGCGGACGGGTTCTACGAGTGGCAGACCGTCGCCGCGACCAAGACCGCCAAGTCCTACAAGCAGCCGTACTTCATCAGCCCCGAAGACAGCCAGGTCATGGCGCTCGCCGGCCTGTACGAGTTCTGGCGCGACCCGGCCGCCGAGGACGACGACGCGCCTGGGGCATGGTGGACCACCTGCACGATCATCACCACCGAAGCCACCGATGCCGCCGGCCGCGTCCACCCCCGCATGCCGCTGGCCGTCGCCCCCGCCGACTGGAGCGCCTGGCTCGACCCCGCCCACCACGACCCCGGCGAGCTACGCGCCCTGCTGGCCGCCCCCGCCGCCGGACATCTGGCCGCCCGCGCCGTATCGACCGCGGTCAACGATGTGCGGAACAACGGCCCGCAGCTCCTTTCCGAGCCGGCCGAGGACACCGGCAACGCCTGAGCAAGGGCGCGGGAGCGGCCGGCGGCCCTGGCGGAGCGCCAGGGCCGCCGTCCTGTTCAGAGGTGCCAGCTGATGGTCCCGCTGCGGGCGGACAGCACCGCCAGCAGCACGAGGTCCACGGTGCCGAACAACAGGCCCAGGTAGGCGCGCAGGCGCCGGATGGTGCCGCGGTAGAGAGCCGCGGCACCGAAGAAGAGGGCGCACGGGCCGAAGAAGATGTTGAACACCAGGATGCCCAGCAGGCCGCAAATGAACGCGGCGACGGCCATCCGGTCGGCCTGCGGGTGCGGTCCGGTCTTCAGCGGGATCCGGGCGGAGGTCATCGGCCGGCTCCCTTCGTCGTGCTGCCGGCCTTACGGCGCTCCCTCGTCAGGAAGATCAACAGCCAGGCCGCGATGGCGATTCCGGCGACGACCGTGACGGGCACCGGGAGATGCGCCGCGGTCCCGATCAGCGCGCCGAACAGGAACAGGGCTACGACCAAGAAAAGCATGATCCGCCTTTCCGTATGGGGGACGGCAGGGAGCCGGCGTCGGGACACCGACGGGCTCAAGACCTCTGCTGGCGGCACCCGCTGCGCCCTCGGAGCGGTGCCTTGGCCCTCGTACCCGGATCCTCGGCTTCTAACAGGCGCTACCGCCGCCGGAGTTCGCGGGCCCGAGCGGCCGGTCTCCCGACTTCCCGAACCAGTCGACGCAGACCACCAGCGCGTCATCCGGCGCTGCCGCATCACGGAAGTCGGCCAGGTCACGCAGTAGGGCGCGGGGCACGGCGGCGGCCGGGAGCAGCCGGCCGGCGTGGATGCCCCGGGCCAGGGCACGCTCCTCGTAGGTATCGCCCTGTGGCGACCGCGCCGCGTACACGCCGTCGCTGACGACGACCAGCCGGTCCCCGGACCGCACCTCGAATTCCTGCGCCTTGTAGTGCGTCTCCTCGAACATGCCGAGCGGCATCTGGGGATCGAGTTCTACGCGCTCGATTGCTCTTCCCCGCATCCGCCACAGCTGGGGCGACCCGGCGTCCACGGCCTGGGCCCGGCCCGTCGCGAAGTCGAAGCGCAGCAGCAGGGTGGAGACATGGGCGGCTCCCCGGTATTGGGCGTAGAGGGCCTGGTCGGCCAGTGCCGCCTGGTCCTCGATGCTGATACCGGCCCGCCGTGCGTTGCGCAGCGCGTTGACGGCGAGGTGGGTGAGCATCGAGGCATGGACGCCGGTGCCCATGCCGTCGGTGACGGCGAGGGTCAGTTCGTCGGCGTCCGAGGCCCAGTCGTAGTTGTCGCCATGGGTGTCGTGGGCGGGTTCGAGCTGGGCGCCGATGGCGTACTCGTCGGCGGAACAGGCGCTGGCCGGGAGGAGTTGCCATTGCATCTCGGCGGCCAGGGTGAGCCGGCTGAGGCGCCGGGCCCGCCGGTAGACGTCGGTGTCGCGCTCGGCCACCAGGAGTTCATGGCCGAGCGCTCCGGCCGCGTGGACAAGGTCATGGATGGTGTCCGGAACGGACCGCTCGGCGGGCAGCCGCACCGTGAGCAGGCCGGTGCGCTCCCCTCGGACGGTCACCGGGAGATGGTGCTGGACGACGTCTCCGTGCCGGGTCTGCTGGTGGGGCTGCCGGCCGCCGAACGCCCTGCCCTCGGCGCTGTTAGCGACGGGGACCGGTGCGGCGGCCGCCCCCGTCGCGCCGAAGGGAGTGAGCGCCGTACCTCCGTGGTCCGCGAGCAGCAACTGCACGGAGAGGGCTCCGTAGCGCTCGGCGAGCACCGCACGAAGCGTGTCCACCAGAGCGTGCGGGGCCGACGCCCGCAGCGCTCGTTCTACCTCACGGCGTTGCATCACGGTCTCTCAGGCATTCTTCGTCCGTGGACGAGGGCAAAGGCGGGGGCTGACGGGGACCGCGTCGCAGGACGGAACGGAGGGGTCGGGTGCGTCCCGTTACGGTGACCGCCCGCGCCGCGAGCACGGAAAGGTGGGCGGCGCTCGTTGCGTTCCACGCGGCGGCCTCCTGACAGCGTGCAGCGGATCTCAGGCCGCTCTTTCGTCCCAAGCCACGCCAGGCGCAGGCGCCTTGTTCTGTGACGAGAACAGATTGTTGCCTTCTGGCGAATGTTGTCAAACGGCAACTATCGCTTCTATCCTGGTCCGAGCTGGTCACTTGGCCGTGCGAACGCCAGGACCGCCGCTTTGCCCCAACCGTCAGCCCCTACAGCGAGGTTCACCGTGCTGCCCCAGCCCAGTGGAGGCCGACCGATGGACGGAGAGATGGCCGTGCGGCAGGAGCATGGCGCTCTTGTCGTCGCCGCCACGGGACCCCTCGATATCGACAACGTCGCGCCGCTGGGCGAAACCCTGCAGAAGGCGGCCGAGGACGGCGTCGCCCGGGTCGTCGTCGACCTGTCAGCGGTGACGTTCGCCGACTCCAGCACGGTCAATGTCCTGATCCAGGCACACGACGCACTGGGCCCGGCCCTGCGGCTCGCGGCGCCCTCCGCCGTGCTGGCGCGGCTCTTCACCCTCACCGGGCTCGATACCGTCCTGCCGCTGTACGAGTCCGTGGCGGAAGCCCTCGATGCCGAGCCGCCGGCCCCTCTAGGAGCCGAGGACGGCGAGCGCGAAGGCTAGCTGCGGAGCAGCACAGACGGGTGGTGCGGGTCAGACCTCAGCGTGGCAGGGCCGCCTGTACCGTTTTGCCGCCGCTGGGGCCCGGGAGGACCGCGACGTGCTGGGCCAGGGAGTGCACCATGGGCCATCCGAAGCCGCCCTGGCTGCCGGACAGATCGGGGCTGCGCTCCTGTGGCGGCGTGGGGCTGGGGTCCTCGACGAAGACCTCGATGCGCTCCTGGTCCGCGCTCAGGTGCAGGGCCGTGACGGCACCGGCGTGCCGTAGTGCGTTGGCGACCAGCTCGGACACCAGGAGCAGCAGGTTCTGGGTGGTCGGTGCGGATGGCTCGGGACGGAGCAGCGCAGCGAAGCTCCGGACGAAATCGCGGGCGTCCGCCGCGGAACCCGGATGACAGACACGCTGCACCAGCTGGGACGGATACTCGTCAATCGCTAGCCGGTGTTGCATGGCCTTCTCCCCCCGGCTCGTAGGGTCTCGTTCTCGGGTGCTGTTCGAGACGCGTCTACCCAGCCAACTGGCCGGGAAAAGAGCGTGTTCGGTCCGCTGTGGTCCACGGTGCTCACGACTGCCCCGCCAGGGGGTTCTTGACCTGTGGGTTCTCCGCCCGGCGGACGGCCAGGGCGAGCGTGTCGTCCGGATGCAGGATGACGGTGTGCATGTCCTCCGCGACGGCGCCGGGGATCTCGCGCACCGGGCGGCGGGCATGGGCCTGGGCGGTCTTGACGAGTCGCGCCTCGCCTTCGATGGGGTCCCGCCGGCTCTCCGTCAGGCCGTCGGTGTAGAGCATCAGCAGGTCGCCCTCGTGCAGGGTGTCCTCCAGCACCGACTCGCTGCCGGGCAGCGGAAATCCGATGCCCCGGCCGCGGACCTCCAGGTAGTCGGCGGTCCCGTCGGCGCGGACGACCAAGGCCGGCGGATGGCTGCCGTTGGCCAGCCGCAGCGCACCGGTTTCCGGGTGAATCCGGGCAAGCAGGACGGTGGCCATGAGGTCGGGGTCGAACGGCGCGAGGATGTCATGCGTATGGGCCACGATGGATTCCAGCGGATGGCCTTCGAGGGCCAGGGTGCGCACGGCATGCGTGACGTTGAGCGCGCTGCGGGTACTGCGCACGCCGTGGCCCAGCGCGTCCACGACCGTGATGTGCACCGTCCCGTCGGGAAGCAGCAGCCAGTCGTAGAAGTCACCGCCCGTGGGTGCGTCGGGATCGGCCGGTGCGTAGTGGACGGCGAGGTCCATCCCGCTGACGGTGATCGGCGGGGGCCGTAGCGCATCCTCCAGCTCGCGCAGGATCTGCCCGTGCGCCCGGCGCAGCTGCTCGTCCCGCTCCTCCAGTTGGACGTAGAGGGCGAGCACACCGCTGTTGGTCTCGGCGAGTTCGTTCTTGAGCCGGTGCAGTTCGGTGCTGAGGGTGTCGACCCGGGAGAGCGCGGCCCCGAGATCGCTTTCGAGCGCCGCGATCTCCGCCTCATACGCCTCGGCGGCCGCTGCCTCGCGGGTGCGGCCCGGGGCGGGCGCGGCTCCAAGTGGCTTGGGCAGCACGGCAGATGGCGGCGGCTCCTCCCCTCCCCCTTCGCCGAGCGGGACGTGCCAGGCCACGGTGCCGTCGGGCGTGGCCTGCCCGGGAAGCGGCAGATCGGCCGGGAGCAGTGACGCCGGTGTCGGTTCGGCGTGCAGCGTCACGGCCAGCAGCGTTGTTCCACCGGGCGCGGTCTGCTGGACGGCCTCCAGGCGGACGGGGCCGCCGGCGTCGAGGGCGGCCGTGGCCATCCGGGATACGGAGAGCAACAGACGCGCTCCGTTGGGGGACGGAAGCCGGTGCGCTTCGCAGATACCCCGGACGGCGCGGCGCAGGCTCGGCAGGGTGTGGAAGGTGTGGGGGTGGGGGCTCACGGGAGTCTCTGAGGTCGGGCGGCGATCACGGTCGCATCGTCGCGGCTGAGGCGGTGGCTGAGGGCGAGGGACGCACCGAGGAGGCTCGGCGGCAGCCGGTGCACGAACGCCGAGGGCGACCGGGCCCATTGCTGGTCGATGCCGTCGGAGTACAGCACCGCGGTGGCACCGGGCGGTACGGGGAAGGCCCGCACCTGCGGCGGCGTCATGTTCAGGCCGGCTATACCGGGCTGGCCGGTCAGGCGGTGGCCCACTTCGAGCGGTGCCAGCGTCAGGACCCGTACATTGCCGATGCCGCTGTACTCCGCGCGGCCGGGGTGCAGGCGCAGCAGGCCCACCGCCGCGCCCCGGGTGCGGCGCAGCGCTCGGTGGATGACGGTGAGGAGTTCGGGCAGCGGAAGGTCCGGTGCCCGGTGGAAGGAACGTATCGCGGTCTGCGCGGCCTCGGCCGCTTGCGGGCCGTGACCGAGGCCGTCGACCACGATCGCGGTGCGGGCGGTGTCCTGATCGACGACCGCACAGGCGTCACCGCTGAGTTGCTCGCGGTCCGCCGGCAGACAGATGACTCCCACCTCCTGGCCTGCTGCCGGGGGTGTGGCGTCGGGCTGGGTGAGGCGCGCGCAGACGAGGGTGCCGGCCCCGGGCTGTGTACGGATGGTGAGGGCGGTCGCTATCCGCTGCACGGCACCCAGCCCGGCGCCGAGTGTGTTGCTGGTGGTGTAGCCGTCGGCGAGGCACTGCTGGAGTTCGCCCATGCCGGGGCCGTGGTCCGCGGCGACGATCTCCATCCCGCCGCCCAGGGGCAGGGGTTGAATGAACAGCGAGCCGCTGTGCGCGTGTTTGGCCACGTTGCCGGCCAGTTCCGAGGCGATGACGGCGGCCTGGTCGGGCAGGGCGCCGGGCAGGCCGCAGCGCCCGGCGACCGCACGCGCGGTCTCGGCGGCGAGATGAACGGCGCTGTAGTGGTCCACGGCGATATGCGCCGTCGGCGACGTCTCGGGGAAACTCACCGCCCCGCCCATCGCGTGGCGATCACGGTCGTGCCCTGGCCGGGCACGGTGTGCAGTTCGAAGTCGTTCATCAGGCGCCGGGCACCCCCCAGGCCGTGGCCGAGTCCCGCGCCGGTGGTGAAGCCGTCGGCCAGCGCCGCGTCGGCGTCCAGGATGCCGGGCCCGTCGTCCTTGACCGTCAGCCGCAGTCCGGCCTTCCCGCCCAGCGTCAGCTGGTCAATGGTCACCGAGCCGCCTCCGCCGTGGATATAGGCGTTGCGTGCCAGCTCGCTGGCGGCGGTGACCACCCGTGTCTGGTCGACGATGCTGAATCCGGCACGCAGCGTGGCCGCCCGTACGGCATGACGGACCGTCAACAGGTCTTCTTCGGTGCGCACATGATGGACCGTCCGCTCCGTCATCGCGTCACGGCCGGCGGCGCCGGGCACCGTGGTGGCGAGAGCCACCGTGTGGTCAGTGTTCCGGGCGGAACTCACCCAGGCCCCCTCCGGACGGCTGCGGGCTCTGGCGCCAGCCCATCGCGGCCATTCCTTGTTCGGCGTTGAGTGCCGTCTCCACTCCGGTGAGCTGGAGCCCCAGCTCGACCAGGGTGATGGCGACCGGCGGGCGCATCCCGGCGACGATCACCCGGGCGCCCAGCAGCCGCGCCATGGTGGTCAGCTCCATCAGCGTACGTGCCACGAAGGAGTCGACGATCTCCAGCCGGGAGATGTCGATGAGGACACCACGGGCCCGGTCGCTGCTGATCCGGCTGGTCAGCTCCTCGGTGAACGCCACGGCGGTCTTGTCGTCGAGTTCGTTGAGGAGGCCGGTGACCAGCACGTCCCCCAGGCGCAGGATCGGGACGCTGCCCGAGGCGGGCGTACTCATCGCCCGTCCAATGGCGCGTGGTCCGATCCGGCGGCCTCGGTCAGCTTCACGGCCTCCCGGAGGGCGTCGGCGAGGGTGGCGCGGGTCAGGATCGTCGACAAGTCGATCCCGAGTTGCGCGATGGTCTGGGCGATCGGCGGCCGGATGCCGCTGATGACGCAGTCCGCGCCCATCAGACGCACCGCGTTGACGGTGTGCATCAAGTGCTGGGCGACGGCGGTGTCGACGGTGGGCACACCGGTGATGTCGATGATCGCGACCAGTGCCTCGTGCTCCTGGATGGCCTGGAGAACGTTCTCCATCACCACCTGGGTGCGTGCGGTGTCGAGTGTGCCGATCAGCGGTACGGCCAGCACCTGGCGCCACAGCCTGACGACCGGTGTGGACACCTCCAGCAGCTGCTGGCTCTGCCGGCTGATGATCTCCTCGCGGCCCTCGACGAAGGTCTCGAAGGAGAGCGCCCCGGCGCTGTCCAGCAGGCGGTTGATCAGCACGGCGCTGCGGAAGAGGTCGTCCCCGTCGCGGGTCCGCCGCTGGACGGCCTCCAGCAGGGCTTCCTTGAGCGAGAGCACGGCCAGGGAGGTCGCGGTGGGGGAAACCCCCCGGCGGGCGCGGCGCAGGGAGATCTCGGACACCGTCCGGTGCATCTCCTCGTGCGAGGTGACCACGCGCTCGACCGGGATCCCGAGGTCCAGGCCGGTCAGCAGGGCACCGACCAGGGCGTCGGCCTCCTCCCCCAGCTCGGCCTCGCTCACTTCGCCGTCCAGCGACGGCTGCGCCAGCTGCAACTGCACCCAGCGGTCCGAGATCTCATCGGCCTCTTCGCGCAGCACGCTGGTGACTCGTTCGCGTGCGGCAGCCTCAGCGGAACCCAACACGTTGTCCTTTCGGTCCGGCCCGGCCCGGGTGACCGTCGGCCTGCTCGCTCCGCCGGTGCGGCCGGGCCGAGCCGCGTTCGTCGACAGTTGCCTTCCGGCAAATGTTATCGAGCGCGATCAAGCCCGGTAACCCACGGGCTCCCTCTTCACCCGACGAAGCGGGGAATGGCCGGAAGGCCGAATCGGTGCGATGTTTTTGCGTCCGAAGAGCGGATATCAGCCCGCTGCTGACATCCCTGCCGAGATCCCCGGATTCCGGGGATCTCGGCCGTACGGCAGCCCGGTTGGCCGGTAACGCAGAACGCTCCACGCTCAATCGTGACCGTCACCGAACCAGTCAAAACACAGCACCAAGGCATCATCCAGCGTCTCCGCCGCACGGTATTCGGCCACATCGCGCAGGACCGCACCCGGTACCAGGGCGGCCGGCAGCAGGCGCGTGGCGTGCAGCGCCCGTGCGAGCGCGCTCTCGACATACGTTCCGCCGCGCGGCGAGGGCGCGTCGTACACCCCGTCGCTCACGAAGAACAGCCGGTCCCCCGGCATGACCGTGAGGCTCTCCGGTGCGTAGTGGGACTCCTCGAACATGCCCAGGGGCAGTTGCCTGTCCAGCTCGATGCGCTCGACGGACTTGCCCCGCAGCCGCCACATCTGCGGCGACCCCGCGTCGATGATCTCCATCCGCCCCGTCGCGAGGTCGACGCGCATCAGCAGCGTCGATACATGCAACGCGCCCTGGTAGAGGCCGTATACCGCCTGGTCGGCCAGTGCCGCCTGGTCCGCGAGGCTGACACCGGCCCGCCGGGCGTTGCGCAGCGCGCTGACGGCGAGGTGGGTGAGGAGCGAGGCATCGACGCCCTGCCCCATGCCGTTGGTGACGGTGAGGGTCAGCTCATCGCCGTCCGAAGCCCAGTCGAAGTTGTCGCCGTGCACGGCATAGGCGGGCTCCAGCTGGGCGCCGATGGCGTACTGCGCGGCGGTGCACGCCCGTGCGGGAAGCAGCTGCCACTGCATCTCCGCCGCCAGGGTGAGCCGGCTGACACGGCGAACCCGCTGGTAGATGTCGGTGTCCCGCTCGGCGACCAGGATCTCGTGTCCCAGCTGGTCGACCACCTGCCTGAGCTCATCGAGCACCGCGGGCGTGGAACGGTCACCGGGAAGCCGGACCGTCAGAATGCCGATCCGGTCGCCGCGCACCGTCACCGGGAGATGGTGGTCGATGGCGTCACCGTGCGGCACCTGCTGCTCGCGTCGCTCCTGGCTCCCCAGCGCACGCCCTTCCGCACTGCCGGAGATGGGCAGCAGCGGGGCGTCCTCGTCCCCCGAGGAGTCGTCGCACGGACTGAGGACCGTGCCCCCATAGTCCGTCAGATACAGGCGCACCGAGGTCGCCCCGTAGACGGCGGCGAGGTGATCACGCACGGTGCCGAGCAGCGCGTGCGGCGCCGCCGCGCGCAGCGCCCTTCCCGCATCGAGGCGTTCACTCATGGTGTCGCGGACCACCTTCGTACAGCCTCAAGGGCAGGGTCGGTCTGACAACGGGACGCACAGGGTGACAGAGTGTTCGTGTGTCCCGTTTCACCAGTCGGTCCCCTTCCCGCGAGCAGGCGAGCGCGGCGGCCCTTGCCGCCGCGGAGCTGCTTGAGGTTCTGTGGGGACGTGGACAGGAAGCGGCGCGCTCGGCGGGAGTGTCCCCTTCCCAGCTCCGCGCACTCCTGGTGATCGAGAAACGGGAAGGCACGAATCTGCGCACCCTCGCCGAAGCGCTCGCCTCGCGTCCACCGGCGGTCAGCAGGCTCTGCGACCGCCTGGAGGCGATGGGTCTCGCCGAGCGGGGCCCCAGCGCGACGAGCCGACGCGAGGTCGAGCTGAGGCTGAGTTTGCGCGGCAAGGTGCTGCTGGAGGAGTACCGCGCGGCACGGAGCCGCGAGGTCACGGCCACCCTGGAGCAGATGGAACCCGCCGATGTCGCCAACCTCGCGGCCGGCCTGGAGGCCTTTCACGCGGCGTTCGCCCGGCACGCGGCGGACGAGGGCGGCGCTTCCGTCCGGGACGACAGCGTCGCGGACAGTGCCTAGCCTCACCTGAACTCCGCCTCTCGATCCGACAGCCCCACCGGAAGACGCGCTATGCGGACGGGACAAACGGATCTTCGCCGCGCGGGCGACGTTATCAAAACGCCCTTTCCCTTCCGTGCGTCAGGCGAGAGCGCCGGTGAGGAAGGTGCGGATGTGCTCGGTGATGGTGTCGAGGTGGCTCTCCAGGGCGAAGTGCCCCGACTCCAGCAGATGGATCTCGGCGTTGGGCAGGTCCTGGCTGAATGCCGTGGCGCCGTCGGGGCCGAAGATCTCGTCGCCTGCGCCCCAGACCGCCAGCAGCGGGACCTGGGAGTCGCGGAAGTACTGGTGGACCTGCGGGTAGAGGTCCACGTTGGTGGGGTAGTCGCGGAACAGCCTGAGCTGGATCTCGTCATTGCCGGGACGGTCCAGGAGCGCCTGGTCGTGAACCCAGTTGTCGGGGCTGACCAGGCTGGGGTCGGCGACTCCGTTCACGTACTGCCACCGGGTGATCTCGGCGGTCAGGGCGCCTCGCATGGGGGCTTCGGTCTCCGGTCCGGGTGCTGCGGCGTAGGCGAAGACGCCGTCCCAGAAGGGTTTGACGAAGCCCTCCTCGTAGGCGTTGCCGTTCTGGGTGATGATCGCGGTGATGCGGTCCGGGTCCTGAAGGGCGAGCCGCCAGCCGATGGGGGCGCCGTAGTCCTGGACGTACAGCGCGTACCGGTCGATGCCCAGGTGCTGGAGCAGTCCGGCGGTGATCTCGGTGAGGGCTTCGAAGGTGTACGGGAAGTCCTCCGGGGACGGCATCGCGGACTGCCCGAACCCGATGTGGTCGGGGGCGATCACGTGGTAGCGGTCAGCAAGCGCCGGGATCAGGTGGCGGAACATGTGCGAGCTGGTCGGGAAGCCGTGGAGCAGCACCAGGGTGGGTGATGAGGAGGCGCCGGCCTCCCGGTAGAAGACCTCAAGGCCGTTGACGATGACGGTGCGGTGGTGGACTGCGGGGGCCATGTCCCTAACCTTTCTTTTGAGTTTTGTGGGTTATATCGCCAGTGGAACACGCTCGACCATAACCAGTCAAGAGCATTTTGGAGGTTAGGTAGACTTGCCACTCCGGGGCGCCGGGCCCGGCCGCCAAGTGGCCGGTATGACCCCAAGCGTCCCCCCACGCAGGACGGCGGACCTGCACACTTACCCGCCCACCCGTCGCACCCACCCAGGCGGCCCATGCGCGCCCACACACCCACGACTGCCACCCGACGCATCATGTAACCTGTCAAGCAAGTCAATCCGGTTAGGAGGAGTGAAGGTGGCCGATCGAGAGCCGCAGGACGCGCTGCTTGAGCTCCTCAACACCACGCCGGTGGTGGGCGGAGCCGTCCAGGATCAGCTGGCGGATCCGGCGGCGGCCAAGTCCTGGCAGCGGGCGCACGGCGGCCGTGGCACCGCTGAGGAGCACCGGCAGCTGCTGCGCGCGCGTGATGCCCTGCAGGCCGTGGTGCGCGGCAGCCGGCCGGCCTCGTCGCTGGCCCCGCTCCTCAAGGGCGTCACCTCCCACCCGCAGCTCTCCTCCGCCGGAGTGACCTGGGAGATCGACGCCCCCGCGGAGCACCGGATGGCGGTGGATGCCGTCCTGGCCTGGAGCGATCTGCAGGAGACAATGCCCGGTCGGCTACGGCCGTGTGCCAACCCGGAGTGCCGGCGCTTCCTCCTCGACCGCAGCAAGACCAACAAGGGCCGCTGGTGCTCGATGGCCCTCTGCGGCAACAGGATGAAGGCCCGACGCCACTATCAGCGCACCCGCGAGGCCGCCGCCGAGTGACACCTCCGGCAGCCGTTCCGCCGGTCCCGGTGCACGCATCCATGGCGGGCGATCACGGAATCGCGGCGGCACCGGCGCAAAACTAGGATCGGCAGCAGCGCACAGATCACCGCGCCATGAGGGGTCACCCCCGTCCGGCCACCCCGCAGGAGGTCCGCGATGGCGACGCTGCTGTCCGTGAACGTCGGAATGCCGAAGGATGTGTCCTGGCAGGGCCGGACCGTCCACACCGGAGCCTGGAAATCCCCCGTGCACGGCCCGCGGATGGTGCGACGGCTGAATATCGACGGAGACGGCCAGGGAGACCTGGCCGGTCATGGCGGTGACATCCGTGCCGTACTCGTCTACCAGCTGCAGTCCTACCGGTACTGGCGGGAGCAACTCGGCCGCGATGACCTGACGTTCGGGAGTTTCGGGGAGAACTTCACCGTCGACGGGCTGCCCGACGACGAAGTGTGCATCGGCGACCGGTATCGCATCGGCGAGGCGGAATTCGAAGTCACCCAGCCGCGCGTCACCTGCTACCGCGTCGGGATGCGCCTGGGCGAACCCACCATGGCCGCCCTGCTGGTCGCCCACCACCGCCCCGGCTTCTACCTGCGCGTCCTCACCGAGGGACGCGTCCAGGCCGGTGACGAGATCACCCTCATCCGCAAGGGCCCCGAGGAACTCAGCGTCGCCGACACCGACGCACTCCTCTACCTCCCCGACCGCGACCCGGCCCTCCTGCACAAAGCCCTGAACATCCCTGCGCTCAGCCCCGGTTGGCAGCAGTCGTTCCGCGAACTCGCCACTGCCCGGCGGCCCGGACAGGAACCGGGATGGCCGGGCGCGGGCGCGGGGAACCGGCAGCACCGGGAGGAGCCGGGATGGCCGGGGTTCAAGGCCCTGCGGGTCGCCCGCATCGTCCCCGAGACCCCCACCGTCTCGTCGATCTACCTCGACACCACCGACGGCACACCGCTCCCCGAGGCGCGCGCCGGCCAATATCTCTCCCTGCGCCTCACCCTCGGCGACACCGCCCCCGTGGTGCGCAGCTACTCACTCTCCTCGGCACCCACCGCGGGCACCTACCGCATCAGCGTCAAGCACGAGCCCCACGGGCAGGTCAGCGGCTATCTCCATGCCACGCTCCACACCGGGGACCTCGTGGACATCGCCTGCCCCCGTGGAACGTTCGTGCTCGAAGACGGCACCGGCCCGGTCGCGCTCCTTTCGGCGGGGATCGGTATCACTCCCGTACTCGCCATGCTCCACCAGCTCGCCGCCGCCCGGGACCCCCGCCCGGTCTGGTGGATCCACACCGCCCATGACCGCACCCACCACGCCTTCGCGGACGAGACCCACGCTCTTCTGTCGCAGCTCCCCGACGCCCACGAGCACATCTACTACACCGCCGAAAGCCCGCCTCCCGATGAGCCGCATATCTCGCGGGGCCGCCCGTCCGCTCCCGCACTCGCGGCCATCGGCCTTCCCGCTGACGCCGACACCTACCTCTGCGGACCGCCCGCCTTCATGGACTCCGTCGGCGGCCTGCTGCGCGCTCACGGGCTGGACCCCATGCGGATTCATACGGAACAGTTCAGCGCCCTCCCCGCCATCAACCCCGGCGTCACATCCACGGCCGCGCTCCGGCCACACCAGCCGCCCGGTCCCCCGGGCAGCGGCCCGCTCATCACCTTCGCCCGCAGCGGTATCACCACCCCTTGGTCACCGGCCCACGCCGCACTCCTCGACCTCGCCGAAGCCTGCGATGTCCCCACCCGCTGGTCCTGCCGCACCGGCGTCTGCCACACCTGCGTCACCCACCTCGTCTCGGGCGAGACCACCTACACCACCCCGCCGCTCGAACCCCCCGAGCCCGGCACCGTCCTCGTCTGCTGCAGCCGGCCCACCACCGAAGTCGTCCTGGACCTGTAGTCGGCCGGGCCTCGACGGCCACCGCGCCCGCCCGCCCACCTGCCTCAGTCGACGGCGCTCAACTCGCCCAGCACATCCCCGAGTTCGAGCTCGGCACGGCCGCGCGTCTGGAGGCCCCGCTGGAACAACGCCGCGGTGCGTTCCTGTGAGCTCTCGCCTCGTACGAGCTGCTGGAACATCGCGGCATCGGCGCGTACGTCGGCCGGAGTGGGCAGGCTGATGGCGTTGATGGCTGACTTGGCCGCGATCAGCGCATCGCGGGGGAAGTCCGCCATGCGCCCGGCGATACCGGCTACGAACTCGTCCAGCTCGGCGTCGGGCACCGCGCGGTTGATCCAGCCGTAGCGTTCGGCGAGTTCGGCATCGAAGTCGGCCGATGTCAGTACGGCTTCGAGCGCTCGGCCCCGGCCCAGCAGACGGGTGAGGTGCTGGATCGCGCCCGCGCCGGGCGGGGCGCCGATGCCGACTTCCAGCTGGCCCAGGACGGCGTTCTCCCGGGAGGCGAAGCGCATATCGCAGGCGAGGAGGAATTCGCTGCCGGCGCCCCGTGCTCTGCCACGCAGCTTGGCGATCGTGACGGCCGGGAGCTGGCTCAGCTGGTGGAACAGCATCCCCAGGGAGGCATCACCCGGCCCTCCGGCTTTCGCGGCTTCAGCGGTGTATTCGGGAACTTTGGTCAAGTCGACGTGGGGGAAGAAGAAGTCGGGATCCGCGCTGTCGAAGACCACCACACGGGCAGCGGCCGGGTGGGAGAGCTCCTCAAGGAGCCCGACGAGATCGCGTACGACCTCGGGGCCGATGAGGTTGATCGGCGGGGCGTGGAAGGTGGCGGACAGGACGTTGCCGTGCAGGCTGGTGCTGATGGTTTCGTACGAGGTGGTCATGTCTGTCCTCTCGGCGCTCGTCAGGGCCCGGCGGCAATCGAACCGCCGCTGGGCGGCGGCACCGCGCCCGGCACACCGGGAGGGGACGCCGGCTCGCGCCGTCAGTCCGCGCGGCGCCTCAGGCGACGGCCTGCGAGGACGGCCCCCGCGCCGGCGACCACCGAGGCGACGGCGATGCCGGTGAATGCGGTCTCGGACCGGGTGTCGTGGGTGGCTCCGGTGCCGGCCAGCGCGGGACGCCGAGTGGATTCGCCTGCCGTGGCGGCTTGGAGGACGAGGTCGGAGACCGCTTCGGGGTCCGCGATCAAAGACACATGGCAGGAGTTGATCTCCACGGTGTGGGAGTGGGCGCGCTTGGCCTCGAAGCGTTCCTGGTCCGGGTTGATGGTCTTGTCCTGGCGGCTGACAAGGGCCCAGGAGGGGATGGTCTTCCAGGCCGCGACCCTGGCCTTCTCGGAGAACGCGGTGGTGGCCGCGGGCCGCTGGGTGACCCCCAGCAGGTTCGCCTGGTGCTCCGGCAGGCAGGCGGCGAAGACCGGATACACCTTGTCCCGCTTGACGTAGATGTCGGTCCCGCTCACCCCGCCGCCGGCCCGGTACGGAACGGTCCTGGTGGCGGTGCCCAGTTCGCTGGGGAACCTGGCGGACAGGGACATCCCGCTCTCGCCCACATCGGGCACCTGCGCCGCCACATACACCAGCGACTTCACCCGGGGGTTTCCCGCGGCCGCCGTACTGATCACGGCACCGCCGTAGGAGTGACCCGCCAGCACGATCGGACCCTTGATGCTGTCCAGTACGGAGGCGATGTAGGTGGAGTCGCTGTAGAGCCCGCGCAGTGGGTTGGCCGGGGCGATGACGGTGTAGCCGCGGCGTTCGAGCCGTTCGGCGACCCCGTTCCAGCTGGAGGCGTCCGCGAATGCCCCGTGCACGAGGACGATGGTGGGTTTGGCCGGGGCCGCACCGCCGTCCGCGGCGGCGGGGGCCGACACCGCAGTGCACAGTGCCATGGCGCACCCGGCCGCCATGACATGTGTGCGACGTATTCGTCGCCGTGATCGAGGAACCGGAAATGCCGCCAACGCCACCACGTCCTTCTCGCTTCCCCTGAGGTCTCACGGGGTCTCATGAGGCCGCACGGGGTCTCACGGTTCGTCCCATAGGTCTCACGGGGTCTGATGAGGTCTATGGCACTCAGCGTTCATGCATCCGCACCGGCGGGCACGCGTACTTAGTCCAGTCGGGCCGCAGCGCCGGGCCATGGGAGTGAGCGCGGAGTCAACGGGTGTGCTCGGGCCTACACGTCGGCGGTTTGTGCTTCGTCGATGCGGACGATGGCCGTGATGACGTCGTTGAACGCCTCGGTGGAGCTGGGGTGGGTGTAGACGGCATCGCGCAGGTCGGCGGCCTTGAGGCGGTGTCGCATGGCGAGGGCGACGGTGTTGATGAGTTCCTGCGCGTCGACGCTGAGCAGGGCGGCGCCGAGGATCTCGTCCGTATCGGCGTCCATGACGAACTTCATCATCCCGCGGGTCTCCTCGACGACGTAGGCGCGGGGCATGGCCACGATGTCGGCGACGGCCTGGCTGCCGACCTTCACCCGGTGTCCGGCCGCGCGGGCCTCCTTCTCGGTGAGTCCGACGGTCGCCAGCGGCGGGGTCATGAACACGGTGTGCGGGATCGCCACCCGGTCCGTGGTCGAGCGGGTGCCCTCGCCGGTGAGCTGGTCGAGCACGATACGGCTGTCGTCGAGGTAGATATAGGTGAACTGCGGTCCGCCGTTGACATCGCCGAGGGCGTAGATATGCGGCCGACTGGTGCGCAGATACTCGTCGACCCGGACGGCTCCGCGCTCAGTGGTGGCGACGCCGGCGGCTTCGAGGCCGAGGTCATGAGTCGTCGGGGCGCGGCCGACGGCGGCGAGTACGGCATCAGCTTCGACGGTGTGCCGCACGCCGCCCTTCTCATAGGTGAGCTGCGCGCCGGTCTCGCCATCGCGGACCTCGGTCACCTCGGCGCCCGCGACGATCTCGATACCGTCGTCGGTGAGGATCTTCACCGCGGCGGCGGCGATGTCGTCGTCCTCCTGGCCCAGCAGCTCGGGAGCCGCCTCGAACAGGGTGACCTGCGAGCCGAACGCGCGGTAGATCGCGGCGAACTCGATGCCGAGGTAGCCGCCGCCGATGATGGCGAGCCGGTCCGGCAGGACGGTCGACTCGATCAGCTCGGTGCTGTTGACGAGGTACTCGCTCTCCCGCAGCCCCGGAATGCCGGGGATGAGCGGGTGGGAGCCGGTGTTGATCAGGATCGTCTCGCCCGTGACGGTGACCCGCCCCGTGCCGGTGTCCACGACGACGGTGTGGGGGTCGCGGAAGCGGCCGTGTCCGGTGAGGGCCGTGACGGTGCCCATGCCGTCGAGCGCCTCGTAATTCCCGCCGCGGAACAGCTTGGTGATGGCCTGGGTCTCCTGCACGGAGCGCTCGTACCACTCCTGGGGCGGGTCTTCGGGGCGGCGTTTGCCGGAGCGGTGGACGAGCGCCTTGGTCGGTACGCAGCCGACATTGGGACAGGTCCCGCCATACATGTGCGCGGACTGCTCGACGAGGACGACGCGCTTGCCGAGCCGGCCCATCGTCGCGGCCACGACCTTGCCGCCCTTGCCGAAGCCGAGGACGAGGACATCGGCGTGCAGCGTGTCGTCCGTGGTGTCCATGACGCATTCCCCTTCGCACCCGGCCGGGAGACCGATGGGCATGAGCAACCCTCACGCCTCATCCAAACGCCGCCCCGGCCACCCCGCCCTGCGCTGGGCCGGACCCCACGGCCGACCGAGGCGATAAGCAATTCCAATGGCCGCACTAACACCCGGATCCCCACCACTCCCATCCGCTGCCGTGGCTCAAGCGCATCGACGACAGGCGGTACAGGCCGAGCGGCCGCGTCTGCCGACGGTGGCGCTGTAGTTGCCCGATACATCGAGGTGCGACACGAGGGCGGCACACGTTCGCCCTGGGTACCTGGGGCGGAGAGTTCCATCCCGACTTCCAGCCCCAGTCGGGTGAGGTAGTCGCCCACGAGCACTGGGCACAGAGCGGGTTCGCGAATACCGATCTGGATGCCCAGCTGAGACAGCACGGCATCACCCATGTCGTGACGATCGGACTGCTGGCGAACACCTGCATCGAGTCCACCAGCCGCTTCGCGATGGAACTCGGCTACCACGTCACCCTGGTGCGCGATGCCACCGCTGCCGTGCAGCCCGCCATGATGCACGCCGCACATGAGTTGAACGGCCCCACCTTCGCCCATGCCATCGTCGCCACCGCGGACGTCGTCACCGCGTTCAAGGCCGCTGCCCGGCCGTGACACCGGCGGGCGGAAACCCCGGTCACCGGGCGTCCCTGCACGACTCACCGGGCAGCCCCTGCGCGCCCCGTAAACCCCTGCGACACGCCCAACGGAGCCGCACAGCGGCCTGGCACCCACACCGCAACCAATGACATACCGTCAATAACCGTGCCACTTCGGGCACACGGAACGTCACTCTGCACGAGAACGTCACTCCGGACGGGAGGCCCGACGCGGTGGACGGCGTCTCTGTACTGCTTGTCGCGGTGATCATCACGGCGCTGGCCTTCGACTTCACCAACGGGTTCCACGACACGGCCAACTCGATGGCGACCTCCATCGCCACCGGGGCGCTGGCGCCGCGGGTCGCCGTCGCGGTCGCGGGGGTGCTCAACCTCGTAGGCGCGTTCCTGTCCACCACGGTCGCCAGGACGATCTCCGGCGGCATCGTGGACGACAAAGCGGTCAGCCTCACGATGATCTTCGCGGGACTGATCGGCGCGATCCTCTGGAACATGGTCACCTGGCTTGCGGGACTACCGTCCAGTTCCTCACATGCGCTGTTCGGAGGTCTGATCGGCGCGGTGTGGGTCGGATCGGGCGGCGATGCGGTCCGGTTCGGGCAGGTCGTGGAGAAGATCGTGATCCCCGCCATCGTCTCCCCCGTGCTGGCCTGTCTGACCTCGCTGCTGGCGACCTACCTCGCCTACGTACTCACCCAGCGCTCGCCGAGCGGACCGGTCAGCCGTGGTTTTCGTGTCGGGCAGATCGGCTCCGCCTCACTGGTCGCGCTGGCCCACGGCACCAACGACGCGCAGAAGACCATGGGCGTGATCACCCTGACCCTGATCGCCGCCGGTGTGCTCGGCCAGGGCTCCGGACCGCCGTGGTGGGTGACGCTCAGCGCGGGGCTGGCGATCTCGCTCGGCACCTATGCGGGTGGCTGGCGGATCATCAGGACGATGGGCAAGGGGCTCACCGATATCGAATCACCGCAGGGATTCACCGCGGAGACCACCGCCACCACCGTCATCCTGGTCTCCTCCCACATGGGCTTTCCGCTGTCGACCACCCAGGTCTGCGCGGGCGGAATCCTCGGCGCCGGCCTCGGCCGGAAGCTGGCCGAGGTCCGTTGGGGAGTGGCCGGCCGGATCGCGGTGTCCTGGGTCCTGACCCTCCCCGCGGCCGCGTCCGCCGGAGGTGTCGCGGCCTGGCTGGCCGGGCGCGGGGACATCGGTCTGGTGCTGGTGGCGGGAGCGGCCGTGGCAGCGGTCAGCGGGATGTACGCACTCTCCCGGCGCAAGCCCGTCCACGCGGACAACGTCAACCAGCCACCCGACCGGGAAGCGCAGCAGGCCGACAGCCTCGCACCCTGACGCCGGGACCTCCGCACCACCGTCGGGAGGACCGGCGCCGGAGCGGCAGTTTCATCAGACACGAGAGGAGAAGACCGAAGCCATGCACATCGACTGGGATGCGCTCGCCGCGGTCTGCGCCACCAGCCTGACCGTCGTCATCCTGCTCGTCGGGGCCTTCTCCTTCGGACTTGCCGCACTGACCCGGCCCCGGAAGGAGCAGCCGTCCGGCGCCGAACCCGCGGGTACGGCGGATGCGCTGGCAAAGGCGACGGCGGTGCTCTGCTTCGCCGTCTGCGCGGCCCTGGCCTGCTACGGAATCGTTCTGATCGTCTCGCAGTCGCGGTAGCGGAACCGGGGGGAAGTAAGGACGCGTTCGGCCGCGGACGAGACGGCGGGTCTCCCCCACCTCGTCCGCGGCCGAGTCGGCCTACACCTTGAAGTAGTCGTTCCAGGCATCGACCAGCATTTGCCGGACGGACTGATCGGCCAGTTGGGCTGCCTGATTGAACGTGCCGGTCACCCCGTAGTAGTAATAGGCTCCGTCGTTCGTCGCCATATGGTCTTCGGCGGGGTTGTCGACATGGCGGCTGAAGTGGAGATTGGCGAAGGCGGACACGGCGGTACAGATGTAGTACACCCAGTTCCCCGTTCGGTTCTCCATGGCATTGGTGATACTCCAGTTATTCATGGGCATGACGGTTCCCCATCCCCCTCTTTTGTCTCGTCCCCGCGGATCAGACCGCGGAGAGACTGATGTCGCCCGTGGTGCTCACCGTCATGCGATAGTCCTGCGGACTGCTCTGGACGTTGGCGAGGATGAACTCCCCCTTGCCGTCATCCCACTGTCCCTTGACCTTCCAGTCGTCGTCCCAGAGGATGCACCGCCCTCGACCGGTCTGGACGCTCAACGGTTTCTCTTTGTGCTGCGAGATCCACGCATAGGCATCGCTGTACGACCTCGGGTTCACGGACTCACTGTCCCCGGCGTGCTCTTCGTTGACGAAGGACACATACGAGTTCGACTGGTTGTCGCAGCCTCTGATTCCAGTGGTCATTCCTTTTCCCCTTCCCTCGGCCCATGGCATTTCGGGACCTACTCCGCTGCAGTGCCCCACCTTGGACCGACTCCGACAAGGACAGCACGGGCGTCGGGGCATTCGCGAGAGAGCGGAAAGAAATCGGCTGGAATATCGGCCTTGGCTGGATGAGCTCCCTTGCCGGCGCCGGTAGCCATGAAATGCCCTGGCAGGACGCGGAAGTTGGGACGGCGGTAATTCTCGAATTACACCGCGAGTTCGAATTCGGTGGAACGTACGGACGGGCGAATGCCGCCGGGGCCGTCAAAAGGAGGCCAGGGGATTACTGCGTGGGGTCGGCCACCGGATTGATCCGTACGCGGTCGTTGTCGCCGTCGGTCAGAAACATCGCCAGCGCCTGGCCCTCTTCGGTGACGGCGCTGCGATCGGCCGCAGAGAACGCCCGAAGCGGGCTGATGACGAGCAGGTTGTCCCGCACGGTCCAGGTGGCGGACACCCGCCCGTCCACCAGGACGACACGCTCACCGGCGACCGACAGGCCACGGTGGGCGTCGTCGATGATGCGGCTGCGGTCGTGGTAGCCGAGGATCGCGTTGTCGAAGGCCGGAAGGAACCTCACGGGCGCGGGGGTGTCCGGGTCGGGGCGCGGGGCGTCGGGGAGGTCCAGCAGTTCGCGGCCCCGTTCGTCGCGGAAGGTGATGAGGTCTTCGCGCAGGGCTTTGACCGCGGCGGGGAGCCCGGTGAGGCCGCACCAGGCGCGCAGATCGGCCGTGGCGGCGGGGCCGTACGCGGCCAGATAGCGCCGTACCAGTGCTTGTCCGGTGGGGTCGGAGTCGGCCGTTGCCGGTGGCGCGATCTCGCGCCCCAGCCAGAGGGAGAGAGGCACATTGCGTACGCCTGCTGTAGTGCGCCACAGCCCGCGCGGCGGCAGTTGGGCCATCGGGATGAGGGCGGCGACGAGCAGCTCGCCCAGCACCCGGCGCGGTGGCGCGGGCCAGCGGTCGGCGAGTGCCTGGACGAGTTCGGCCATGCTGCGGGGGCGGCCGTCGGCCATGACCGCCCTGCCTGCCGCGGCGACCTCTTCCGGGTCGATCCCGGCGAGTTCGCGGCGGTAGGTGGTCAGCACCCGCTGGCGCAGCATGGCGTCATGGCGGGCCCGCCAGGCCAGTACGTCCTCGGCCGTGACGAGGTGGACGGTGCGGCGCATCAGGTGGGTACGCACTACCTGGCGTCCAGTCAACAGCTCATCCAGATCAGCGGACTTGAAGTGACGCAGTCTGGACCACAGTCCGGCGAATGGCTCTTGTGGTTCCTGCGCCTGCAGCCCGCAGAGGTGCGCGACAGCATCGCGGGCCGGTACGTCGCTGCGGGCCAGCAGCAACTGCCGGGCGAGAGTGGCGCGGTTGAGGGCACGGGTGTCGAGAACGGTCATCGCGTCACACCGCCGCGCGCTCGTCGGCCGGACGTCTGCGCCGCGTCGCGCGCGGGACGGCAGCAGACGGGTGGTAGCACGCGGTGGCTCAGGGACATCCATGGCTCCTTGGCTTCGGTTACTGGCTTGGGTTACTGGCTTGGGTTACCGGGCTGCGGTGACTCACCGTTCCATCTCACCGTTCCACGGATTGAGGACAGGTTGAGTCCTCTACTCGGGGCAGTGCCAGCCGCGTGCAGAAGTCTTCCTCGCGGCCCCCCGCTTCCTTCCCCTCCCCCCGGAATCGCTGACCACATCGCGGACCCAGGGGTGCGCGCCCGCAGGTTGTCCCTCTAGGGTGACGGGTGCAGCTGGTTCGTCCCGTCCGCCAGGCGGGAGCGTCGTAAGAGGGAACCCGGTGGGAATCCGGGACTGCCCCGCAGCGGTGAGTGGGAACGACCGCCGTCATACGCACTGGGCCCGGGTCGGGTCTGGGAAGCGACGGCCAGTAGGTGTCTCGTACGCGTACGAGACGGGCCCGCGAGTCCGAAGACCTGCCCGTTGCCCGCATACGACGTTTGTGTGCGGCCATTCCGGTGACCTCGTGGGCGGGTCGGCGTACATATCGAGCGGCACCCGCGGCGACACCGTGGCGTGGTCCGCCCGGTGGTCGTTCCTTCGCGCTCCCGTTCCGTCTCCGGACCTCAACGAGACATCTCGCGAAGGAGAGTTCCGTGACAGCGAAGTCCGCAGCCGCGGCAGCACGGGCCACCGTGTACGGCTACCCCCGCCAGGGACAGCACCGGGAACTGAAGAAGGCCATCGAGGGCTACTGGAAGGGCCGCGTCAGCGCCGACGCCCTCCGGCAGACGGCGGCAGATCTGCGCCGTTCCCACTGGCAGCAGCTGGCCGACGCCGGAATCCATGAAGTGCCGTCCGGTGATTTCTCGTACTACGACCATGTCCTGGACACCAGTGTCATGGTCGGCGCCGTTCCCGAGCGGCACCGCGCGGCGGTCGGCGCCGACGCCCTGGACGGCTACTTCGCGATGGCACGGGGCACCCAGGACGTCGCCCCGCTGGAGATGACCAAGTGGTTCGACACCAACTACCACTACCTGGTCCCCGAGCTCGGCCCGGACACCGTCTTCACCGCTGACTCCGGCAAGCAGGTCGCGGAACTCCAGGAGGCCGTCGCCCTCGGCCACGCCGCCCGCCCGGTCCTCGTCGGGCCGGTCACCTACCTCCTGCTGGCCAAGCCCGCGCCGGGAGTGGCCGCGGACTTCGAGCCGCTGACCCTGCTCGACCGGCTCCTCCCGGTGTACGCCGAGATCCTCGCCGATCTGCGTGCGGCGGGCGCCGAGTGGGTGCAGCTGGACGAGCCCGCGCTGGTCCAGGACCGCACACCGGCCGAGCTGAACGCCGCCGCGCGCGCCTACCGTGAGCTCGGGAGCGCCACCGACCGGCCGAAGCTGCTGGTCGCCTCGTACTTCGGCCGGCTCGGCGACGCGCTGCCCGTCCTGGCCAAGGCGCCCGTCGAGGGCCTGGCCGTCGACTTCACCGAGTCGGGCGCCGCCAACCTGCGGGACCTCGCCGCGGCCGGCGGACTGCCGGGTAAGCGTCTGGTCGCCGGCGTCGTCAACGGCCGCAATGTCTGGATCAACGACTACGGGAAGTCGCTGTCCACGCTGGGCACGCTCCTCGGGCTCGCCGACCACGTCGATGTCTCGGCGTCCTGCTCGCTGCTGCACGTACCGCTGGACGCCACCGCCGAGCGCGATATCGATCCGCAGATCGCCCGCTGGCTGGCCTTCGCCCGGCAGAAGACCGAGGAGATCGCCGTCCTGGCGCGCGGCCTGGCGCGGGGCACCGGGTCCATCGCCGCCGAACTCGCCGCGAACCGCGCCGACCTCGCTTCCCGGGCCGGTTCCGCGCTGACCCACGACCCCGCCGTACGGGCCCGCACCGCCGCCGTCACCGACGCCGACGGCCGCCGCTCCCAGCCGTATGCCGAACGGACCGCCGCCCAGCGCGCGCACCTCGGACTCCCGCTGCTGCCCACGACGACGATCGGTTCGTTCCCGCAGACCACCGAGCTGCGCACGGCACGGGCCGATCTGCGGGCCGGTCGGATCGACACGGCCGGCTACGAGGAACGGATCAAGGACGAGATCCGGGAGGTGCTCTCCTTCCAGGAGAAGGCCGGGATCGACGTCCTGGTGCACGGCGAGCCGGAACGCAATGACATGGTCCAGTACTTCGCCGAGCAGCTCACCGGCTACCTCGCCACCCAGCACGGCTGGGTGCAGTCCTACGGCACCCGCTACGTCCGCCCGCCGGTGCTCGCCGGGGACATCTCCCGTCCCGAACCGATGACCGTGCGCTGGACCCGCTACGCGCAGTCGCTCACCGAGCGGCCCGTCAAGGGCATGCTCACCGGGCCGGTCACCATGCTCGCCTGGTCCTTCGTCCGCGACGACCAGCCGCTGGGCGACACCGCCCGCCAGGTGGCCCTCGCCCTGCGCGACGAGGTCAACGACCTGGAGACGGCGGGCACTTCGGTGATCCAGGTCGATGAGCCCGCGCTGCGCGAGACACTGCCGCTGCGCGCCGCCAAGCACACCGCCTACCTGGACTGGGCGACCGAGGCATTCCGCCTGACCACCAGCGGCGTGCGGCCGGACACCCAGATCCACACCCATATGTGCTACGCGGAGTTCGGCGACATCGTCCAGGCCATCGATGCCCTGGACGCCGACGTCATCAGCCTGGAGGCCGCCCGCTCCCATATGCAGGTCGCGCGTGAACTGGCCGGGCACGGCTATCCCCGGGAGGCCGGTCCCGGCGTTTATGACATCCACTCGCCGCGCGTCCCCAGCGCCGAAGAGGCCGCCAGCCTTCTCCGTAAGGGACTTGAGGCGATCCCGGCCGAGCGGCTGTGGGTCAACCCGGACTGCGGACTGAAGACCCGCGGCTGGCCCGAGACCCGGGCCTCCCTGGAGAACCTGGTCGCCGCCGCCCGTGAGATCCGCGCCGAGCTGGCCGCCGAAGGCTCCTGACAACCCTGGAATCCGGGCCGGATACCTGACTGTCCGGCCCGGACCGACGGGGCAAGATGCCCGCATTCTTGCCCCGTCGTACCTTCACAGCGCGGCAGTCGTCTGCGTTTCCTGGTGCCACCACACCACGACACCCATCGACTGGTTGCGCGCCGGGGAGGCCCGCAGGAGGGGGCAGAGCTGTACGCGAACAGGGACCGGGGCGCGAGCGCGGACGAGGACCGTAAACGGCGGGCAACAGCGCGCCCGGCCACCACGGGGGCGCGTCCGCCGGCCGCCGAGGCCGACTCCGTCCCGGCGGCGCTGCTGGCTCTGCAGCGCACCGCCGGGAACGCCGCCGTTTCACGGCTGGTCGAAGACGGGCGGCGGGGCGGGGCGAGCGGGGCCACCGGCCGGGAAACCGTCCAGCGCGGAGCTGCGCCCGGCGAGGTCGTCCAGCGGGCGCAGGAAGAAACGACCGGCGGGCACGGCGGGATCACGGACCGGGCCGGCGGGAAAATCAAGGAGAAACCCACGAACGACGTGGAGCGGGGTTTCTACGCCGATATGCGCGCGGGCAAGCACCCCGCTCTGGACGGGGTGGTCCCGAACTCGTACACCGCCGAGCAGGTGCGGACGATGGACGGCGAAAAGGGCGAGGGCGACGACTCGACTCACATCTACATCGACAACCTGACGTTCGGCATGAAGATGCCGAAGGTTCTCGACATCAAGGTGGGTGAAAGCACAGCGAGCAAGCAGGAGTTGCTCACCTCCATGTCGAAGGCCGACGCCTGGAAGAAGAAGATGAAGCTGAAGGCCGCCGACAAGGTGACCGGCTCCGCGGACCGCGGCTATCGGGCGGTCGGCGGTACGGGCCTCAAGGGGAGCCGACGCGCCATCGGGCGGGAGTCCGAGCAGATTGTGCAGGGTTTTTCGCCGGAGCCCAGCGTCTATGACGCGCTGGTGGAGAAGCTGACCCACGTCAGGGCGGCCGCCGGTGACTCCGGCCTCGCCTTCATCGCGGCGAGCGTACTGATCGCGGTGGACGAGCAGCCGGCAACGGAAAGCCCGGCGGCCGCGGCGAAGCTCAACCTCATCGACTTCGCGCATACGTTCGGATCGGAGCAGCTGAGCGAGGAGCAGGTGAAGAAGTACCGGACCCGCTTCGACGAGGGAATGGCGCGGCTGATCGCGGATGTGAAGGCGGCCGGTGCCGGTAAGAAGCAGGCGGCGGCAGACGCGTAGGGGGCCTCCGCCCCATGGAGCAGCTGCCGTAGCACGCCTTGCCAGCACCCAGGCAAAGCAGGATAAATGTGAATCATGAGCGGACAATCGGGTCGTTTCCGGCGTTGGCTGAGACGCGCGCCCGGCCGTTCCGCATTTCCGGGCGCACCCCCTGCCGGGAACGGCACCGGCGACCACCAGGGCGAGCGCCCCGCGGGGACCGGAGACCCGCAGCACATACGGCCCTCGCTGACCACACGCAGCGTCGCCCGGGAAGTCTTCCTCCTCCAGCTGGTGCTGGTGGTGCTGCTGGTCGCGGCGGCCGTGGTGGCCTTCGTCGTGCAGGCCCGGCGGGACACCATGCTCGACGCGCGGCACCGCACGTTCGCCGCCGCTGAGTCCTTCGCGCACTCCTACGGGCTCCAGGAGGCCCTGAACAGCGCCGACCCGACCGCGAAGCTCCAGCCGCTGGCCGAGGAGGCCCGGAAGGCCTCCGGCGTCGATGCCCTCATCGTGTACAAGCTCGACGGGATCGCCCTCACTCACAGCGACCCCCGGCAGATCGGCAAGCACGTCATCGGTCCGTATGCCGAAGCCGCCCGGGGCAAACCCTTCACCAGGACCTTCGAAGGAGCCCTGGGCCTCTCCGTGATCTCCGCGACTCCCGTCAAGGACGGTTCGGGCAAGGTCGTCGCCATCGTCGCCGCACCGGTCACGGTGGAGAAGGTGCAGAAGTCGGTCAACCGGCAGCTGCCCATGTTCCTGGGCATCGCCGTCGGAGCGCTGGCGCTCGCCGCGGGCGGCGCGGGCCTGGTGAGCCGTCGGCTGCGTCGGCAGACCCATGGTCTGGGACCGGCGGAGATGACCCGGATGTACGAGCATCACGATGCGGTTCTGCACGCGGTGCGGGAGGGCGTCCTCATCGTCGGCCGCGACGGACGACTGCTGCTGGCCAACGACGAGGCACGGCGACTGCTGGACCTCCCGGCGGACGCGGAGGGACGCCACGTCGGCGACCTGGGGCTGGACCACCGCACCGCCGAACTCCTGGCGTCGGACCGGCTCGCCACCGATGAGGTGCACCTGGCCCAGGACAAACTGCTGGCCGTCAACAAGCGGTCCACCTCCCCGTATGGAGCCCACCAGGGAAGTGTGGTGACCCTGCGCGACACCACCGAACTGCGCTGGCTGTCGGGGCGCGCCGAGGTGGCGCGGGAGCGGTTGCGGCTGCTCTACGACGCCGGGCTACGGATCGGCTCCACGCTGAATGTCGAGCGCACCGCCGAGGAGCTGGCGCAGGTGGCGGTCCCCCGGTTCGCCGATATCGCCACCGTCGAACTGGAGGACTCGGTCCTGAAGGGCGAGGAGCCTGCCGTCACGGGGAGCGAGCCGCACCGGACGGCCATCGCCGGGCTGCCGCCGGACCATCCGCTCCACCCCGTCGGCGAGCTGATCCGGTTCGACCCCGGCACCCCGGTGGCGGGGAGTGCGGACCAGGCCCGCTCCTTGGTGGAGCCGGACCTGGCGGGCAATTCCGCCTGGCGGTCCCAGGACCCGGAACGCACCCGGCGCATCCTGGACCAGGGGGTCCATTCCTTGGCGGTCGTACCGCTGCGCGCCCGGGGAGTGGTGCTGGGGCGGGTGGACTTCTGGCGGTCGGGGAGCTCGCCGCCGTTCGACGACGAGGATCTCTCCTTCGCCGAGGAGCTGGCCGGGCGGGCCGCGGTGGGGGTCGACAACGCCCGGCGCTACACCCGCGAGCGCACGATGGCGATGACGCTCCAGCGCAGCCTGATGCCCCGTGACCTGCCCGAGCAGGACGCTCTGGAGGTGGCGCACCGTTATCTCCCCGCCCAGGCGGGGGTGGGCGGGGACTGGTTCGATGTCATCCCGCTGCCCGGGGCCCGGGTGGCGCTGGTCGTCGGCGACGTGGTGGGACACGGCGTGCACGCGGCGGCCACCATGGGCCGGCTGCGCATCGCCGTGCACAACTTCTCGGCGCTGGACCTCTCCCCCGACGAGCTGCTGGGTCACCTGGACGAGCTGGTGACCGACGTCGACGTCCAGGACGAGGACTCCGAGGAGACACCGGCGATCACCGGCGCCACCTGTCTTTACGTCATTTATGACGCCGCCTCCGGTCGGGTCACCTCGGCCACGGCCGGCCATCTGCCGCCCGCCGTGGCCTACCCCGACGGGAGGGTGGAGTTCCTGCAGGCTCCTGTCTCCCCGCCGCTGGGTCTGGGCTCCAGCCTGCCCTTCGAGACCGCGGAGCTGTCACTGCCGGAGGGTTCCCGGCTGGTGCTGTACACGGACGGGCTGGTCGAGAACCGCAGCCGCGACCTGGACGAGGGGCTGGAGGCACTGGCTACGGCCCTCGCCGGACCGGACCGTACGCCGGATGACACCTGTGCCACCGTCCTGCAATCCCTGCTGCCCGCCCGGTCCACCGACGATGTCGCGCTGCTGGTGGCCCGGACCCGGCGGCTGGACCCGGCGGACGTCGCCGAGTGGGACGTGGCCCGCGACCCGGCGGCGGTGGGCCCGGTCCGGAACGCCTGTGTCCGCCAGTTGGAGCAGTGGGGTCTGCACCACCTCGTCCACGGCGCCGAGCTCATCCTCAGCGAACTGATCACCAACGCCGTTCGGCACGGTGCCGAGCCCATCCATGTGCGTCTTCTGCACACCCGCACCCTGATCTGCGAGGTCTCCGACGGCAGCAGCACCTCCCCGCACATCCGCCAGGCGAAGGACACCGACGAAGCAGGCCGTGGCCTCTTCCTGGTGGCGCAGTTCGCCGAACACTGGGGTACCCGCTACTCCCCCAGGGGCAAGACGATCTGGGCCACTCAGGCGATCGGCTCCGACGCCCTGCCCTCGGTTGAGGAGCCGTCGGAGCACCTTCTCAGCCATTGGGAGGAGCGCGGGGGGTGGTGAGGCCGGGCCGCTATGACCCGAGCCGAGCGGCGTCCTGACGGAGGCCCACCAACCCGCGGAGTACGCTGGTCCGGACCTTTGACACGCCCCGGTCCCCGTCCACCGCCCGCTCGTCGGGCCGCTCCTCACTTGCCCCTGCTGGAGGCGTCGTGGCTACACATCACCGGGTCCGCGCAGGCGCTGCCCTTGGCTGTCTCGGCCTTGCGGCGCTCGGGCTCGGTGCCTGCCAGGAGGAGGGACCCTCGCGGCCGGTCGCACCCTCCCGGGCCGAGTCCGCTGCGGAGGCGGGCGGGACAGCGGCACTGATCAAGGCAGCCAAACGGGAGGGCAGGCTCAATACGATCGCGCTGCCGCGCCGGTGGGCCGGTTACGGCGCGCTGATCGACGGCTTCGAGAAGAAGTACGGCATCAAGGTCGTCATCGACAATCCGAGCGGTCACAGCCAGCAGGAGATCCAGGCCATCAAGCGCTACCGCGGGCAGAAGCGCGCCCCCGACGTGCTCGACCTCGGGGATTCGTTCGCCCAGTCCGCGGCGCGGCAGAACCTGCTGGCCCCCTACCGGGTCGCCCCCTTCGACCAGATCCCACCGGAGCAGAAGGACGCCAACGCCCGCTGGTACAACAACTACGGCGGCTATGTCTCCATCGGCTGCGACGCCTCCCGCGTCAAGACCTGCCCCAATTCCTTCGCCAATCTGCTCCAGCCGGAGTACAAGGGCCTGGTCGCGATGTACGGCGATCCCACGGTCGCGGGATCGGCCTTCGCTGCCGTGTACGCGGCGGCGCTCGCCAACGGGGGATCGTTCGGCAACATCGAGCCAGGCATCGACTTCTTCGCCCGGCTCGACAAGGTCGGCAACTACAACCGGGCCGAGCCCACCCCGGCCGCGATCGCCAAGGGCAGGACACCGATCAGCATCGAATGGGACTACCTCAACCTGGAGCACCTCAACCAACTCCGCGGGACGAAGGTGAACTGGAAGGTCTCCATCCCCTTCGACGGCAGCTTCTCGCAGTACTACGCGCAGGCGATCAACAAGGACGCACCCCACCCGGCCGCGGCACGGCTGTGGGAGGAGTACCTCTTCAGTCCGCAAGGCCAGAATCTCCGTCTCGTGGACTACGCCCGCCCGGTACTGATGGCCGCCATGGCGAAGAACGGCACCCTCGACAAGGCCCTGGCCGCACGGCTGCCGACGGTCGAGGGCACACCGCAGTTCCCGACCGAGGTCCAGTTGAACAAGGCTGTACGCACCGTCCGTAAGAACTGGCCCGAGGCCGTCGGCGACTGATCCGGCGTCACGGGCGCGACCCAAGGGGCACCTGTGACGGGCGCGGCTGAAAGGACACCGGGAACCGGGGCACGGAAACCCCGGCTCGGTACGATCTGGCCATGGCGAAACACCTGTTATTCGTGGCCCTCTTCGGGCACGGACACGTCAACCCCACACTGCCGCTGGTCGAGGAACTCGTCCGCCGGGGACACCGAGTGGACTACGCCACCACGGCGGAGCACTCCGAAGCCGTCATCAAAGCCGGCGCGCACTGGGTCGAGCTGAAGCTGCAGTCACCCGCGCTTCTCACGCCACCCCACAATTTCGGTCTCGACAAGATCCCCGGCTGGATGCGCGGCATGTTCGCGGAGATGCGCACGCTGCACCCGGTGCTGCGGGACTACTGTGCCGCGGAGTCACCGGACGCGATCTGCTACGACTCCATGAACTGGCCCGCCCGGGTCGCCGCTGAACAACTGGGCCTGCCCGCCGTGCGGTTCGTGCCCAACTTGGCCTCGAATGAGGCGTTCTCACTGTTCGACAATCTCATGAATGAAGTCGGCGACGAAGATCCCATGCTGGCCGCGCTCGCCGCCGACTGTGCGGAATTCTCCGCCGAGAACGGTGTCACGCTCGCCCCGGAGCTGGTCCTGAACTTCACCGAGAAGCTGAACCTCGTGTTCATTCCGAGGGAATTCCAGCCCGCCGGTGACACCTTCGACGACCGATTCCACTTCATCGGCCCCTCCTTGGGTGAGCGGGAGCACGCCGAACCGTGGTCCCCGGCCGATCCCGACGCTCCCGTGCTGTTCATCTCGCTCGGCACGGTCTTCAACGACCGCCCCGAGTTCTTCCGCACCTGCATCGAAGCCTTCGGCGACGGTCCCTACCAAGTAGCCATGGCCATCGGCGATCTGGACCGCGCCGATCTCGGAGAGATACCGCCCACCTTCGACGTCCGGCCGTATTTCCCCCAGCCGGCCGTCCTCCGGCATGCAGACGCTTTCGTCTCGCACGCCGGAATGAACTCCACCATGGAGGCCCTGTATTACGGGGTGGGCTTGATCACCGTCCCACAGATGCCCGAACAGGCCGCCAACGCGGGGCGCGCACAGGAACTGGGGCTCGGAGTACAGCTGGACACCGCCACGGTCACCGCCGAGTCATTGCGTGCCGCGGTCGCCCGAGTCACCTCCGACGCCACCATGCGCACCCACCTTGACCGGATGTGCAAGGTGACCAGGGACAGCGGCGGAGCCGTCCGAGGCGCGGATGTGATCGAGGAATACATTCGCTGAGATCCGCTCTTTGGCGCCGGGGTACGAGAGCCGCGCTGCGCTCCGCACCCCGGCGCCGTCCGCGGTCGCGGAGTGCCGCAAAGTCCCCCCGGCCTCCCCCACACCGGCAGACGCCGCCCGACACCGATACCCCACGGGCACCCGCAGTCAGACCACGGTGAGGCCGCAGCCAGGCCACCGTCAGGCCGAGCCAGGACATCGGCGTTTCGGCCAACCAGCGCTCACCGGGGAGCACTTGCGGGACAAGGGTCCATGTATCCCACACCCGCCATGAACCGCTCAGTGCCGGGGTTCTCAGTCCGACCGAAAGACATGTGTTCGAAATCCGGGCCGCATCGTTGAGCCTGACAACACCGTCACGACCGTCAGGGGGAACGACGTTGACATCGGCCGGACCACGCCGCGAGGCGAAGCAAGGCACACACAGCACGGCACAGCCGGAAGACACCTCGGAAAAGACCGACGGCATCTCGAACGCGGAGCGCGAGCTCTACGGGGGCCGGCTCCGCTGGGATCAGACCTACGTCCAGTACGAGGGCGCATTGACCCGGATGCGATTCGGGCAGATGGCGGCGGCGCTGCCGCGCATGGTGGGGATGGTGCTGCGCACCGGATGGGAGGCGGACCGGCGGGCGCTGGCCGGCGTCGTGGCCGCCCAGATCGGGCAAGGCGTGACGGCCGCGTGGGGGCTGGTCGCGGTCAACCGTGTCCTGACCCAGCTGTTCGCGGACGGCCCGACCGCGGACAAGCTGCGTGACGCCCTGCCGTCGCTGGTGGTGCTGGCGGTGGTGTCGGTGGGGGCGGCGCTGCTGGCGGCGTGGTCGACGGCGATGTCCGGCCGACTGGAGCCCCAGGTGGAGCGCGCCGTCTCCGCCCGGTACTACGCGGCCGTCACCCGGGTCGAGGTGGAGGCGACCGAGCGGCCCGAGGTCCAACGCGTCCTGGAGGCCGGGAAGTTCGGTACGGACTCGGCGCGCAGCATGCTCCGACTGTCGGTGGGGGTGGGCAATGTACTGATCGGCATGGTGGCGGCCGCCGTCGTCCTGGTCTCGCTGCACTGGATTCTGCTGCCGATGCTGCTGGCGATCGCCTTTCCCAAGGGGTGGGGCGCGGTGCGCTCCGCGCGCCGTGATTACCTCTCCCGGCTGAATTGGGTCGATCACCGTCGGGCGATCTCGTCCCTGCTGGCGTATCTGACACGGCCGCACGCCGCCGGCGAGATCCGTGTGCACGCGGCCGGGGAGACGCTGCTGAACGGGTACGAGGAGATGTCCCGGCAGACGGAGGCGGAGCAGCGGCGGCTGGCGCGGGCGCAGGCGCAGACGGACCTGGTCGCCGGAGGCTTGGCCGGTCTGGCGTCGCTGGCCTGCTACGGGCTGCTGTGGTGGCTGCTGGCCGCCGGCGGGCTGCCCCTGGCTGTCGGGGGCACCGCGGTCATTGCGATCCGTACCTCCACCGAGCGCCTCACGTCTCTCGTGCAGCAGGTCAACCGGCTCTACGAAGAGCTGCTGTTCCTCACCGACACCAAACACGCCACCGAACTGGCCACCGAACACGCCATCCCCCACACGGGCGCGCCCCTGCCCGCTCCCGCCCGCGCGGTGCACGTGGAGAACGTCTCGTACACCTACCCCGGGGCCGAGACCCCCGCGCTGAAAGGGGTGAGCTTGTCGGTCCACAGGGGCAAGGTGACGGCCCTGGTCGGGGCGAACGGCTCGGGTAAGACCACGCTGACCAAGATCCTCGCCGGGCTGCTGCTGCCCGCCGAAGGCAGCGTGTGGTGGGAAGGTGAGCCCGGCGAGCGGGTCGAGCTACGCGACGCCGACCGCACACAGGTCTTCGCCGCGGTCGGACTGCTCGCACAGGACTTCCCGCACTGGGAGATGACCGCCGCCACGAACATCGCCATCGGCGTCGGCGACCGCCCCCGGGACATGGACCGGGTCAAGGAGGCCGCGCAGGCCGCCGACGTGCACGCGCTGATCGAAGCCCTGCCCCATGGATACGGCTCGATCGTCTTCAAGGGGTACGAGCGCGGCGTCCAGCTCTCGGGCGGTCAGTGGCAGAAACTGGGCACCGCTCGCAGCCGGTACCGGAACGCACCGTTCTTCCTGGTCGATGAACCCACCTCGGCGCTCGATCCGCACGCGGAGATCGCCGCGTTCGAGGGCCTGTGGTCCCTGGCCGGGCAGGGCCACGCGGTGGTGCTGGTCACGCACCGGCTGGCCGCGACCGCGAAGGCCGACCACATCTACGTCCTCGACCGCGGACAGGTCGTCGAAGAGGGCACCCACGACCAGCTCATGGGCGTCAACGACGGCCTCTACCGCGGCATGTTCGCCGCCCAGGCCGCCCAGTACGGGCTCCCGCTGACGCCCGGAACCACACTGCCCGCCCCTCGGAACGGTTCCACTCCTCGGCACGAGGAGGCCAGGTGACCGACCGCAGGGGCGCGTCCGTGACCCGCTACGGCATCCACGCGAACCGTGGGCGAACCGATCGCCGGGCCGATTCGTCCGGCCTGTTGACCGAACCGGCTGCCCGACTACCTGGACGGGATACTCGCATCATGAGCACGATCTACAAGTCCGATGCCGGCGCGAACGAGATACAGCGGCGATACCGGGAGGCGCTGGACGCCTGGCCCGTCCCGGCCGAACATCTGCGGGTGCCGACCCGCGAGGGCGAGACCTTCGTCGTCGCCTCCGGCCCCGAGGACGCGCCGCCCTTGTTGCTGCTGCACGGCTCGGGGGCGAACACGACGATGTGGCGTGACGATGTTGGCTCCTGGTCACGCCAGTTTCGCACCTACGCCGTCGACCTCCTCGGCGAACCGGGTTTGAGCGCGCCGTCGCGGCCACCCTTGGACTCCGACTCCCATGCCCGGTGGCTGGACGAGGTGTTGGAGGCGCTGGGAATCACGAGTGCACCGATCGTCGGGGCGTCACTCGGCGGCTGGGTGGCGCTGGACTATGCCATCCGCCGGCCGGAGCGGGTGACGCGGCTGGCCTTGTTGTGCCCGGGTGGCCTGGGCAGACAGAAATCAGGCTGGCTGGCCAAAGCCCTCTTCCTGCGCCTGTTCGGACCCAGCGGGATACGTCGCTCGGCAGGCGTCGTCGCCGGACTGAACACGCCGCAGGCCCGGCCCGTCCTCGACAACATCGTGCTGACCTTCACACACTTCAAGCCGCGGATGGAGCGGCTGCCGGTCTTCTCCGACGACGCATTGCGCCGTCTGACGATTCCGGTGCTGGCGATCGTCGGTGACCGCGATGTCCTCTTCGACTCCGAGGGCACGGCCCACCGCGTGCACCAGCACGTTCCGCGCGCGACGGTGAACGTCCTGCCCGGCGTCGGGCACGCGATCTTCGGCCAGACCGATCCCCTCCTGGCGTTCCTCCGCGGCTGAAGCTCGGAGGGGTACGCGCAGGCCCCACCGCGCACCACCATCAGGGTCGTGACGGACCACGGCATCACCGTCGAGCAGTGTCGGCTCGCTGGGGGCCCTATCCGCCGACCCTGACCGCGATCCCATCGAGCACACAGTCCAGCCCCGTCTCGAACTGCCAGGCCGCGTCGTCCTTCCGGGCGGCCCCGAGGGCGTAGCGCCGGTAGGTCGGGTAGCGGCCGGTTTCCATCAGGTAGGTCATCTGGGGCGCGAGCGCGCGGCGCGTCTCGTCACCGTCGGCCCAGCCGTTGTCCTCCATGTACTGGCGCAGCGCCATCTCGGACTGCGTCGCGCCGTGCACATAGCTGTTGACCGCGCGGAAGGCGGCCATCATGGTGTCGGTGTCCATGCCGTGGCCGTCGAGCGCGGCCAGTTGGCGTTCCGCGGCCGCCATCCGGTTCGGCGTCAGCACGAAGTGCAGTGTGGGCAGCTGGGCGAGCCAGGGGTGCCGCAGCACCATGTCGCGGCTGGCCATCGCATAGCCGCGCAGGACGTCGCGCCAGCCGGTCGCCTCCTCCGGGACCGCGAGTTCGGCCATGACCTGGTCGACCATCAGCGCCCACAGGTCGTCCTTGCCCGCGACATGCCGGTACGCGGCCATGGGCGCGACGTCCAGTTCGGTGGCGAGGCGGCGCATGGTGACAGCGGCAAAGCCCTCGGCGTCGGCGACCCGCACCGCCACGGCGGCGATCTTCTGCGGCGTCAGCGAGGCGCGGGGCGCGGCGGCGGGGCGCTCCAGGCGCTCCCACAGCACGGGCGTATCCGCACTGCTGCTCTTCTTCTGGGCTGCCACCTGAGGGCTCCTCTCCGACCGAACCATTCGTGTACAGCGTATCGCCAGTATACGACGTACACATCAGTAGACGCCGTACACATCGACGTGTACGTTGTACGCATCCTGATAGGACGTACACAGCAGGGGATTTCCATGAGCCGGCAGCCGCAGCAGCTCCGCGTCGCGATCGTCGTCGGCAGCACCCGGGAGGGCCGCTTCGCACCCGTCGTCACCCGGTGGATCAAGGGCCACCTCGATCAGCGCGATGACATGAGCACCGACGTCATCGACCTGGCCGAGACTCCGCTGCCCACCGTTCTGCCGGCCTTCGGGCAGCCGCCGGCGCCCGGTACCGGGGAGGTCCTCGCGCTGGTCTCGCCGCGCCTGGCCGCGGCCGACGCGTTCGTCTTCGTCACGCCGGAGTACAACCACAGCTTCCCGGCGTCCCTGAAGAACGCCATCGACTGGCACAACGAGCAGTGGCACGCCAAGCCGATCGGCTTCGTCTCCTACGGCGGGATCTCGGGCGGCCTGCGCGCGGTCGAGCAACTCCGCCTCGTCATGGCGGAGTTGCATGCGACCACCATCCGCAACACGGTAAGCCTCCACAACGCCTGGGGCCTGTTCGACGAGGAGTACGCGATGAAGGACGCGCAGAGCGATGCCGCGGCCAAGGTGATGCTGGACCAGCTCGCCTGGTGGGGCGACGCGCTGCGGGCTGCCAGGAATGCCCGTCCGTATGCCGTCTGATGCCTTGTCAACACACTGGGGGATAAAATGAATCAGCGTACGGAAGGAGCCGCGCCCGAGGCCGCGGACTCCCGCACCGTCCAGCTGCCGAACCCGGCGCCGCCCTCGCGTCTCGCCGTCCTCGGACTGCTGCTCGGCATCATTCTGGCGACACTCGACAGCACGATCGTCGGCACCGCCCTGCCGACCATCGTCGGCGACCTGGGCGGCCTCGACCACTTCTCCTGGGTGGTCACGGCCTATCTGCTCACCACCGCCGTCTCCACCCCGATCTGGGGCAAGCTCGGTGACCTCTACGGCCGCAAGGGCAGCTACCAGGCGTCGATCACGGTCTTCCTCGTCGGCTCCGTGCTCTGCGGACTCGCCCAGGACATGGGGCAGTTGATCGCATTCCGCGCACTCCAGGGACTCGGCGCGGGCGGCCTCTTCGTAGGCGCGCTCTCGCTCATCGGGACGCTCCTCCCGCCCGCGCAGGCGGGGCGCTCCCAGTCGATGATCGGCGTACTGCTGCCGTTCGCGATGATCGGCGGCCCTCTGCTCGGCGGCTTCCTCACCGACCAGCTGAACTGGCGCTGGGTCTTCTATGTCAATGTGCCCGTCGGTGCCGTCGCGCTCCTGATTGTCGGGCTCTGCATCCGGCTGCGCGGCGCGCGCAGCACGGCTCGTATCGACTACGCCGGCGCCGCGCTTCTCACGGCGGGCATTCTGGCACTCACCCTGATCGGGTCCTGGGGCGGCGCGGCGTACGACTGGATCTCACCGCAGATCGCCGGCCTGACCGCACTGTCGGTGGCCGCCCTCGGCTGGTTCGTCCGTGTGGAGCGGCGGGCGCACGAACCCATCATCCCGCCGCGTCTGTTCCGCGACCGGAACTTCACGCTCGCTCAGGTGCTGAGCTTCCTGGTGGGTGCGGCGATGCTGGCCGCGGCGAGCTATCTGCCGCAGTACATGCAGTTCGTAGGGGGCGCGTCGTCGACGGAGAGCGGACTGCTGCTGCTCCCGCTGATGCTCGGCATGATGGGTGCGCAGCTGGTCATCGGGCGGGCGGTCGGCAACGGCGGAGGTTACCGCGCGTACCCCATCGCGGGCGGCGCGGTCGCCACGGCAGGCGCGCTGGCCCTGCTCGGGGCAGGCGCGGACACTCCCACGGCCGTGGCCTCCGCACTGACGCTGATCCTCGGTGTGGGCCTTGGCTGTCTGATGCAGTCCTCGATGCTCATCACCCTGAACAGCGCGGCTCTCCGCGACATGGGCGCGGCCAGCGGCACGACCACGCTTCTGCGCACCATTGGCGGCTCGCTCGGCGTCGCCGTACTCGGCTCCGTCTACACCAGCCGCATGACCGCCACCCTCACGGACCGGCTCGGCGGGGATGGGGAGCGCCTCGCCGGCGGCCACGAGGTGACCCCCTCGGTGCTGCGCGGGCTCTCCGAGCCGGTCCGGGAGGCCCTCCGTGCCGGGGTCACCGGCGGACTCCACGGCGTCATGATCGGCACGGCCGCACTGTGCGTCATCGCCTTCGCGGCTGCCTGGCTGATTCGCGAGGTGCCGCTGCGGACGGCACCGGGGGCGGCGGACTGAGGCCGGACTGTCCGGGGGGCGCGGGGCCGGGCGGGTCCGCGATCCCGGGCGGATCGGCCCGGCCCCGGCCGGACTCGCTGGACCCGCCGGACCCGCCGTTGCAGTCGGCCAGCGCACCGCCCGGAGCGCCGAAGACCACTTCGCGCCAGTTCTGCGATAGTCGAGAGATGGTGTGGTTTCCAGACCCTGACTCATTGCGCGGGAAGGTCGCGGTCGTGGCGGGGGCGACACGGGGCGCAGGACGGGGCTTCGCCGCCGCGCTGGGCGAAGCGGGTGCGACCGTGATCTGCACAGGACGCAGCAGCGCGAGGGGCCCCGGAGGATCCGACTACGACCGGCCGGAGACGATCGAGGAGACGGCGGAGCTGGTCACCCGGCTCGGCGGCATCGGGATCGCCTATCGGGTCGATCATCTCGATTCCGAGCAGGTGCAGGGCCTGGCCGACCGCCTCCGCGCCGAGCACGGCCGTATCGACATCCTGATCAACGACATCTGGGGCGCGGAACGCCTCAAAGGCGGCCCGGCGGACTGGAACACCCCGATCTGGCAGCACCGCCTCGACGACGGCCTGCGCATTCTGCGCCTGGGTCTCGACACCCACCTGATCACCTCCCATCACCTCCTCCCCCTGCTGATCGAGGAGCCGGGTGGCTTGCTCATCGAAGTCACCGACGGCACAAGGGAGTTCAATGAGTCCTCCTACCGGATCTCGGTGTTCTACGACCTGGTGAAGACCGCGGTGAACCGGCTGGCGTTTTCGCAAGGCCATGAACTACAGCCGTTCGGAGCCACCGCGGTCGCCCTCACCCCCGGTTGGCTTCGTTCGGAGATGATGCTGGACAACTTCGGTGTCCACGAGGAGAACTGGCGCGAGGCACTGAATCCCCACCGGGACAACGGTCTGCCCACCGCACCGCCGGGCTTCGCCCAGTCGGAGTCCCCACGCTATGTCGGCCGGGCGGCAGCCGCCTTGGCCGCGGACCCTGAACGCCACCGCTGGAACCAGCGCTCCGTCAGCTCCGCCCAGTTGGCGAGGGAGTACGGATTCACCGACATCGACGGCAGCCGGCCAGATTGCTGGCAGGGCCGGTGAGGCCACGCTACGCTCTCTGAACTCGCTGGCTGCCATGCCCTGGCTGGCTGCTACGCCCCGGTGGTCCACGTCAACACACCGCGCGAGGAATTCATCCGGCGACTCCCAGCAGCTCAAGCATCGCCCTGGACACGAGCGTGGAGGTGCATGTCGTGCCAGCCATCCAGTTGCAGATGCGCGCCGCGCCGAGTGCCCTCCAAAGCGAAGCCGGACTTGGTGGCCACCCGGCAAGAGACTTCGTTGTCGACCGCGTGCGCAAGTTCAAGGCGGTGAAAGCCGGCCTCGTCAAGCGCCCAGGACGTCAACGTGGCGAGGGCTCGGGACGCAACACCGGCGCCGCGGGCATGTGGCAGCACCCAGTACGCGCACTCAGCGAGTCCGTGGAGAAGGTCCATCCAGCGCAGAGCCATCCGGCCGAGGGGCTCGCCATCGGCCCAGGCAATAACCCACTGGACAGCCTGTTCGCGCTGCCAGGACCGGTGGGAGGACGCGATCCAGTCCCGGGCTTCCTCCGGCGCATTCACATGGTGTGTGTGCCAGCGCCGGATTGCAGGGTCCTGGAAGGCGCGTTGCAGTACGGGAGCATCTTCCGCCTCCCAGGGCCGCAGCAGCAACGCACCGTCATGCGACGGAATCGAGGGCTGAGCGGAAGCTGAGAGGGTCCCAGCCGGGATGGCTGGGGTAATGGCATAGGTCATGAGCGGCATATTTCCTCACGCCCGTACTTGAAGGCCGGGAGAGCCACCGACCTGACGCAAAAGGAGTCCTCATGAACGAGCTCGAACGCCTCCAGCACCAGCCCCAGCACGAACGGCAGCAGGCGAACGCATCGGCGCTGATCCACAACGGATCCGGCGAGTACTTGCTGCACCTGCGGGACGAGATTCCCGGTATCTGGGAGCCGGGATCGTGGTCCCTGCTCGGCGGCGGGTGTGAACCGGGCGACCGGTCTCTGGAGGAGACGATCAGACGGGAACTGTGGGAAGAGGCCGGCCTCGATATCCCGGAGCTGGTCCCGTTCGCCGTGGAGCAGGCCCGGGGCAGCGACGGGACAACCGTCCCCATCCAGATCTTCGCCGGTCAGTGGGCCGGTGACCCCGCGGCCTTGAACCTGACCGAAGGCGTCATGCTGCATTGGTTCCGGCCGGAGGTCATGCCACGTCTGAGGATGGCCCCTTCGACCCGCGAGCTGGTCCACCGCCACGCCGAGCTGCTCCGCACCGGCCATGACGGATCCACTCGGTCGGCGACGGACACCGACGCTGACACCGCGGCCAGCCGGCCTCCGCACCCGCACACCCCGTCAGCACCGGCCACAAGCGGAAAGACCGTCCTCAATGGCATCGGCGTCCATCTCTACCTGGAGAACGCCCGCGGCGAGATCCTGCTCGGGCTGCGCCACCCCAACTCCCTTTACGCAGGCGGGAGATGGCATTTCCTTGCCGGCCACTGCGAACAGGAGTCCGCCGTCGCCTGTCTCGTCCGCGAAGCCCACGAGGAAGCCGGGCTGCTGATCGATCCCGGCGCCGTCGAGTACGTACACGCCGTCCATATGCTCGATGCGCCCGGCACACAGCCGCTCATGCAGATGGTCTTCCGCGCCCGGCGCTGGACGGGTACGCCGGAGATTCTCGAACCCGACAAGTGCGTCAGCTGGAGCTGGTGGCGACCGGAAGCACTCCCGGAGCCGCTCGTGCCCTACGCCCGTGCGGCGATCGACGGAGTCCGGGCGGGGCACCTCTACACCGAGATGGGCTGGACATGACCGGGACCGCCCTCACCGCCAGCGACTCCCCCTCAGCACCATCCACACCGCAGCCAGAACCGTATCGATTGATTTTCGATCGAAATCAATCGATAATCGATGCATGCATCGCTTCTACATCGCCGCACTACGGGTCGGCATCGCCGCAGTGATCTTGTTCGGGCTCTTCGGCCAGATCGTGGTCATCCCGACGACCGCAGCCGATGAGGTCGACCGCTTTCCTCCCTACGCCCCGTTCGCCGCGCCGTACGTAACCGTGGCGATCATCGGCATCGCCTGCGTCCAAGTCGCCCTCGCCGCCGTGTGGATGCTGCTCACCATGGTCGAACGCGATGCGATCTTCACGTCGCGGGCCTTCCGATGGGTCGACATCATCATCGGGTGCTCGCTCGTGGCGACGCTGCTGGCGATCGGGGTCACCGGGCACCTGGCCCTCACCGACATCCCCTCCCCCGGCGACGGCATGGAGCTCATCGGCGCGCTGGCCGCTGCGATCGCCAGCGTCGGGGTGGGGGCGGCTTTCGCGATGCTCATCGTCATCATGCGAAGCCTCCTGCACAAAGCGACGGATCTGCAGACCGAGATCGCCGAGGTGGTCTGATGGCGATCATCGTCGACCTCGACCTCCTGCTCGCCCAACGCGGGCTGTCGGTGGGCGAGTTCGCCGATGCCGTCGGTATCACGCCCGCCAACATCGCCGTACTGAAGAACGGTCGCGCAAAGGCGGTGCGGTTCACGACACTTGACGCGATCTGCCGCACACTCGGCTGCCAGCCCGGTGATGTGCTGCGCTGGGTGCCGGATGATGAGGCGGATGACAGCTAGCGGGTGCAGCCGGCTCCGTCTGACGCGGGCAATCGCCGCCGTGGCCGATCGCCGCCGTGGCCGAGCCTCCGCGGCGACGATCGCGAGGCGCACCCCTCATACTTACGCGTGCATCGCCACGATCAGCTTGCCGCGGGTGTGTTCCTGCACGAATTCGAGGTAGGCGCGTGGGCCGTCGGCCAAGCGATAGCGTCGGCCGATGGCTGCGGGCAGCGATCCGTCGTTCGCCCGTGCCGCCAGTTCGTCCAGGTCACCGGGGCGGGCCGCGCTGTAGATGGCGCCCATGGCGAGATCGTCGCGTGCGTAGGTGCCGGGTTCGGGGGCGGGGTAGGTGGCATTCATCAGTCGGCCACCGCGTCGTACCACCCGGCTGACTTCGATCAGGCGGTCGGCCGACAGGGCGAGGTTCACCACGCCGCCGCTGCCGCCACTCGCAGCTGGATCTGGCCGGGGTCCGGCCGGGGAATCTGGAGGTCCTCGACGGTCAGCACCGCCGGGGAGCCGTAGTTCGGGGCGACAACTGCCCTCATCATTCCGTTCATCAACGGATTGAGGCCCGAAGCGGCACGCCCGCTCCCCCATCCGGCCCCGACCAGCGCTCAGTTCGCCGCCGTGATGGACGAGCGCGACGAGCGGCGAGGCGTCGGCACTGCGCAGCGAGCACAACTCCGCTGGGCGCAGGGACGCGTCGTAGGCCAAGGCCGACATCAGCCGAGGGCGTAGCGGGTCGGCGGCGACGGCCTGTCCGCGCGCTCAACTCCCCTACGTGCACGGCGAAATGGGCTCACCTCGCCTGCACCGGAGCGGCCCAGCAGGAAAAGCGCAGCGTTACCGGCCGACTGTCACCCGGTAGTGACGGGATAACGACCCTCCGTTGCCTCTTGGTCCATCTTTTGATTTTCGCCGCCGTAACGGAACCCCTCCATCGATCAGCCCCTCTCTCTGGGCGTCCAGTGGGGCACTCCAGGGCGAAGAAATGCGATGAGGACCGTAATGCGTGAGATCAGTCGGCGGGGAATACTTGGACTCGGGGTGGGTGCGGCGGCGGCGCTGTCCGTCGCAGGCTGCTCCTCCTCCGGTTCGTCGGACTCCGGCAAGGTGGCGGAGAAGTCCGGACAGAAAGACCGGTCGAAACCGATCGGCGACGGCTCGACCGCGTACACCGGCAAGCAGCCGCATCAGCCGCCCAAGCCCGAGCGGCTGGAGCCCGGCCAGAAGCCGCCGCAATTTGTGGTCTTCTCCTGGGACGGGGCGGGCGAGGTGGGCAATGGCCTCTTTCCGCGGTTCCGCAAACTCGCCCGCGACCACAACGCCTCGATGACGTTCTTCCTCTCGGGACTGTACCTGCTGCCGGAGTCGAAGCGGCGGATGTACCGGCCGCCGAATAACCCCGTCGGCGCCTCCGACATACCGTTCCTCACCGATGACCACATCAGGCTGACGCTGCAGAATCTGCGTGCGGCGTGGCTGGAGGGCCACGAGATAGGCACGCACTTCAACGGTCATTTCTGCGGCACCGCCAGTGGCTCGGTCGCCCATTGGACCCCCGCCCAGTGGGACTCCGAGATAGAGCAGGCCATGGACTTCGTCACCAAGTGGCGGACGAACACCGGCTTTACCGACATCGAACCGCTGCCGTTCGACTACAGCAAGGAACTTGTCGGCGCCCGCACGCCGTGCCTGCTGGGCCAGCAGAATCTGCTGCCGACGGCGAAGAGGCGCGGCTGGCGTTATGACGCCAGCTCCCCCGGCGGTTTGCAGGTCTGGCCCGACAAAATGCAGGGCGTGTGGAACCTCCCCCTTCAGGGCATGCCGTTCGCCGGGCTCCGCAGTGATGTCCTTTCGATGGACTACAACATCATGGCCAATCAGTCGAATGCCTCCACCAAGGGCCCGCCGGCCAACTACCCGCGCTGGCGCAAGCAGGCCGCCGACGCCTATATCGCGGGATTCCAGCGGGCGTACGAAACGAACCGGGCCCCGTTCTTCGTCGGTAACCACTTCGAGCAGTGGAACGGCGGCATCTACATGGACGCCGTCGAGGACGCGATCAAGCACATCGCCGACGAGAAGCGCAAGGACGTCCGGATGGTCTCCTTCCGGCAGCTGTGCGACTGGCTCGACGCCCAGGACCCGAAGGTCCTCGCCGACCTGCGCCGACTCGGCGTCGGGCAGAAGTTCACCGGCCGCGGCTGACGGGCGGCGGGGGGCCGGACGATCGCCTCTCCTCCCGGCTCCCGCGCGCCCCACCCGGCGCCAGGAGCAGTAGTGAATCCCGCATTCCACACGCCGATTGTTCGGCCACCCAGAAAGGACAGTGAGCAGTTTTGAGGTGGGCTTCTACCCTCACCGCAGCCGCTATAGGAGCAGGCGCTGTTGCCGGACCCATCGCAGCGGCGACGCCCTCCGCCGCCGCACCGCAGCAGGCCAAGGCAGCTACCTCGACGGTGCAATGCACATCCCATGACGAAAAGCTGGCCAGGAAACTGGAGAACGATATAGCCAACGCGCTGGCGAGCCGGGAAAGCATGGCGTCGCTGTCCTTCTATGACCGGCCCACCAGCACCAGTTGCACCTCCGGCGCCGCCAAGCAGTACGACTCGGCCAGCGTGACGAAGACGATAATTCTCGGGGCCTTGCTGTACCAGACGGGCGGAACCCTCACCGATGAGGAAAGCGCGCTCGCACGCAAGATGATCACCGAGTCGGACAACGCTTCCGCGACCACGCTGTGGAAGCAACTGTCCGATCTGACGAACCCCAAGAAGCCGAACCCTGTCAAGGTCCAGGAATTCCTTGACAAGGCCGGGATGGATAACACCGTCCTCGACAAGGAGGGGGTCTGGGGCCTCACCCAGGTGACAGCGGAAGACCAGGCCAAGCTTCTGCGCATCTTCACGGGTGACGATGGTTCGGTCCTCGGGAGCAAGAGTCGCTCTATTGCACTTGAGCTCATGAATCACGTGCAGAGCACCCAGCGATGGGGCGCCACAGCCGGTGCCCCGCTGGACTCCGTCATGCATGTGAAGAACGGCTGGCTGCAGCGTAGCCAGGATCCTGACGTCGATACCTTCGACAAGGGTGACTGGAAGGTGAACAGCATGGCTGCTCTCACGGAGAAGGGATACGACTCCGGCCTGGTCGTACTCACCGAGAACAACAGAGTTCCCGAGGGGCACCCCGCGAAGGAGGGGTGGGATTACGGGATCGACACGATAGAGACCATTTCTCGCAGCATCTATCGGGACGTTTACCCGGACGCTGGGGGCTACCACCCCAGCAGGGCCGCCACTGCGGCTGCCGAACCCCCCAAGCCAGAGTAAGCGAACGCGCTTCGCGGGGAATTCCTTCGAGCCCGGGGGTGCAGCGATCGGCTCTCCCCCGGGCTCGGTCAGGACAATCAGGCCGGCTTGTGTTCATGCACCGGGGTGGAATTGATGTCCAGAATCTCACGGAAAGCGGTCATGCACGGCGAGCAGTAGCGTGCGGTGGGGTCATCTTCCTGATCCGACGGCCTGGGGCCATGGGTGGCCAGCTTGCGGCCGCACAGGGTGGAACGGGCGTCGTGCTTGGCCATGACGTGCCACACCTGTCCTGAGCTGCCGGTCGTTGAGGGGCCGGCGCGCATCTCGTACATGGGCCTCTCCCTGATACTGGTGGGGGGCTGGACGGCAGGGAACTAGCCGCCGCCAGCGCCGTGGGTCCGTTTCCATCCGTTGCTCATGGAACACCGGGGCACTCAGCTGGGCCATCGCGGGAGGGCCGGACGGGTGAACCGGTACCGAGCCGAGTTCGATCGTCGGCGGCCGGGGGAAAAGATGCCCGCTGCTGCTAGAGCAGGCCGCCGTGGAGTGATTGGTCCGAGGCCGCTGAGGAATCCCCACGTCGATGGCGGTCCAGGGCCGTGTTGAGGGCGGTCACCGTCTGTGAGGCGTGTGGGCAGGTCACGGCGATCCGCGCGTACGGGGCCGCGGTGCGGAGGTCATGGAGGTCCACGACGACCGTCGGGGCCCGGCGCGGGCGGCGCAAGGCGAGGAAGTCCTGGTCGCCACCGTGCCGCCACACTCCCAGGCACAGCATGCCCGGAACCACCAGCGCATGGGTGCGGACGCGGATGCCACGCAGCGCTCGCCACCAGTCCGGTTCGATGCCTGTCCGCTCCACGGCTGCGAGCGGTATCCGGACGTTTCCGCGCCTGGCGATGGCCTTCTCCCACCACGCCAGCCGCAACACCAGGTCGTCGCCGTCCACCATCAGCCGTGCCACGGCCACGCTCCCACTCGTGTCGCTGGTCAGCTCTGTCACTGTCTTGGGACTGACCATCTGCCCTGTGCCGGGGGCCAGCTATCGCGACGCCCGGCAATTGGGTGACACGGTGCCGTAGCCGTCCGGCCCCGCTCCCCGCGGCGCGAGTCAGGAGCCGATGTGGATGACTCTGCGGGCGGCCTTGAGCCAGCTGGATTTCTGGGCGGCGAGCTGTCGGAATTCCGCGGCGTGGCCGCGCACCACACCGTGCTGGAGTCGCGTTTCCGCGTTGGCCCAGACGGACACGAGACGAGTCTCTCGCTTGCACCGGACGTCCGCCTGTGCTACCGCGAGCTCATCACGCGAGGGCCAGGGGGATTTCGCCCAGCGTTCGTCTCCGGCGGCGGCGAGCGGGTCCGTAGAGCGATATCCGTTCCGCTTCATGCAGGCGCCCCAGGAACGGACGACGGACCGCACCGTACGCTGCTGCTGGGAGGCCGTGAACTCATCGCGGGTACGCCGGTTGAGCAGCGCTGTGCTGCCCTTCGGGACGCCTCGGAGCAGGTGGGTATGGGCCTTCTTCCAGCACCCGCCGACGCCGTCCTTTCCATATGCGGCGAGCTGCGCGGCGCGTGGCATTTTCTCCCGGGCGCGCCAGATGGCGTCCCGTCGAGCGGTTTCCGGCGGGGCCGGCGGCAGGTGGTACCCGAACCGGCGGGCGACATCGGGTTCGATGACGCCGTAACGGCGTCGTTGCGGCGGGTCCGGGTCGACGGCGCCGGGTTGGGGAAGCGCGGTCCAACTCATCCCCTGGGCACGCATACAGTCGCGGATCAGGATGTCTTCGGCCGCTTCGATGGTGTGGACATCGGGGGCGGAGAGCGCGTAGGCGTCGAACGGCAGGGCCAGGCGGCGTACTTCCTCGGAAGCGGGCGGCGCGGCGGAGGGCCGCAGGCTGTGGCGCGGCGGGGAGGGCTCTACCCCGGAAGAACACCCGGTGACCAGGGCCAGCAGAGCCAGGACGGCGGCGATATGACGGCGTTGCATGGTGACCTCACTACGCACGCGGCACGGTGGGGCGGCCTCTGCGGGACGCCCCACCGTACTGCTCTGCTACCGGAAGCTCACGCAGCTGGCCTTGTTGTCGAAGCCGTTGTTCGACAGGGCGTTGTCGGAGCTGTGCGCGTTGGAGTAGTAGTGCGGTCCGACGCAGCTGCCGGGGTGGTCGCTCAGCACCACGAAGTGGGACGTGGTGTTGTTGACCGAGCTGGTGCCGCCGTCGATCGTGCGGCCCTTGTGTGGTCCGCTCAGCCAGCGGTTGTTCCTCAGGTCGCGGTCGGAGCCCGTCACATAGGCGTAACCGCCGTGCCGGTTGTCGTCCTTGAAGAAATAGAACTTGGCGGCGTTGAGGCCCACTTCGGCCGGGGACACGGAGTCAGCTGCCGCTGCGTGCGGCGCGGCCGGAGTGGCGGGGGTGGCGCCCGCGGTGGCCGTGCCGATCCCGATCAGCCCCGTAGTGCTCAACGCTGCCGCGGACACCGTCCGCATGAAGTTGCGCTTCATGTTCTCTTCTCCCCCTTGAATCAACGGTGTTGCGTGTTGCCGACGTGGGCGGGGGACGCTCCCGGTCATGGAACGCCCCTCGCCCCCCGGGCGCTGCCCGGTGTCGGAGTCAGAGTCGATTCAAGCACTTGTAGCACACAAAGGACACCGGATTCGATCAGGTTCGAACGTGCCGCCCGGTGGGGAGGGGCAGCGGCCCGACGGAGGTGAGGTCAGTCACCCCAGTGTTGGGTGTAGCCCTCGCGCAGTGGTCCACCGAGCAGCTCAAGCAGTTTCTCGGCCGCGGCTGCCAGTGGGGCGGGGTCGCCGTTTTCGGCCACGGTTTTATGGCCGTTCAGCAGGGCTCTGCCTCGTTCCGGGTCTGCGCTGAGCAGTCTTCGGGGCAGCCATTTGCCGATGCCCGTCCAGGCGTTGTGGTGTGCGGTGAGCAGGTGCGCGGCCTCGCGGAGCGTGGAGTCGGCGAGGGAGAGCTGTTCGTATCTGTCGGCCGGCGGAGTGTCGATCAGGTCGTCCATGAAGCAGGTGAGGACGTAGCGGCTTCGTTCCCGCTCGGTGGGGGTGAGGGGTGGCGGGCCGGATGCGAGCACCGCTCTGGCCTGTGTGCGTGCACGGGACACATGGCCGTGCGGATCCATCAGGGGCAGACCCTGGTCATAGATGAAGAGAACGGTGCCCCGGCGGCGGGCCCTGTCCCATGCGAAGAACCCCGGCAGGTCCGCAAGGGTGTGCAGGAACAGTTCGGCCAGGCGGCCGTCGTGGCGGATCACCTCCCGACGGCTGGTGTCCGAGTCCGGAAGCAGGATCGCCACGTCCAGATCGCTGGTCGGAGTTGCGCGTCCTTGAGCGGCTGAACCGCCCAGGATCGCGCCCAGGGCGTGCGGGTAGTGGCTGGTAATCAGGCTCAGAGCTTGGGCTGTCGGGGCTGCTGGATCATCCATGGGCGTTGATGGTGCCAGCTTCAGCTGTGGGTTCGCGACGGATTGGGACCGGTCCTGTCCTGACCGGTCGGGACCGATCGGCCCCAGCCCGCGCCGGGGCCGGTTCAGCGGTCTGTTCTCGGTTCGCTCAGCGCAGTTCCAGGCCGTCAGCGCAGCTCCAGGCCGTCAGCGCAGTTCCAGGCCGTCAGCGCAGTTCCAGGCCGAGTTCCTTCTCCAGCACGGTGGCCTGTTCCGGTGTGGCGAAGACGTAGTAGTTGTCGTAACCGCCGTCCCTGAGGTGTACGAAATCGACCAGGTGGAACCGGCGTGCATCGTCGCCGGGGTCGGGGTCGACGTGGCCGATGAACTCCATGATCGCGAGCTGGTCGAGGTAATCACTCGAATAGTGCTCGGTCTCGTGGGTGATCAGAACGCCGTTGCGGGTGAATTCCAGGGTTTCGCCGAACTCGCCGCCGTACAACCGGACATCGGTGATGGTCACCACCCCCTCGGTGAGTGCCGCGGCCTCCTCCAACAGTCCCGTATAGCTCTCCTCCAGATCGTCGACATCGTCCGCGTGAGCCGAGATCGCCACGCCGAACGATTCGAGTGCACCGGGCACTTCGTGTGGTGACAACTCGGCGTGCGCGAATGCGTACCCCGTGAGGACGGTGTCGACCTTCTCCCGGGACACCATGCCCATTCGCGTCAGCAGCGCCCCCACGTGCGCATACGAGGATGCCCGGAACCAGAACAGCTCGTCCTGCAGCCTGAGTTGTCCCGCATTCCGCTCCCCGCCCGCCGCCTCCTCTTCGAGGAGCAGCGCACGCAGGCACTCCACCAGAATCGCCGCGCCCCCGACCCGCTTGTCCGGCTGATCCACGAACGGCACCTCGGTCCACGGGTGCTCCCGCGACCCCGGGGCTCCGGGTTCGGCGGCAGGGGCGTACGGGATGTACTGCCACACCGCCCCCTTGTTACGCCGGATGACCTCGCCCAGATACCAGCAGGCCCCCTGCACGAACGACTCGTCGCGCGCGGCGTCGAATTCCTCCACCGTCGCGAACCGCCGCTTCACGACGGCTTCCAGCCAGTCCAGGGTGCCGGGGTGGAAATTCCACCGCCACGCTCCGTCGAAGGCGTCCTGGGCCCAGGCCGGGTGCGCCTCCCTCCGCTCGGCCAGCCACGCCGACAGCACCGGCTCCTCCGGCTGCACCGCCCTGGGGTCCACATGCGGCCGGTGGTCCTTGACCGGCTGCCACCCCGGTATCTCCTCCTGCCGGACCGCCACGGCCGTTCGCAACCTCACCAGCTCCTCGGCGAACGCCGTCCCCGTGCGGACCCGACGGGCGTACGAGATCAGCAACATCGGTGCCACGGGCGAGAGTTCCAGCTCAGGGTCCGGACAGACAACGGGCTGCCCCGGAAGGCCGTTGACCGGGCGAGCGTGCCAGCCCCACTCGCCACCCGCGACACCTAGCAGGACTTCACCGAGGTAGGCCGTCGCACTCTCCACCAACTCCGCCTGCTTCGCGCTCCCCTGGACGTAATCGTCGCCCTCCAGGAGTCGAGCCTCCAGCGCTTCGAGCGACCCGGGGCCGTAGTCGAACGGAAATTCCTCGGGAAGGTGCACCCTCTCCAGGAGCAGCAGCTGATACGGCAGCTCGTCGATCCACTTCTCCAGCAGATGCGGCGGGGAATTCTCCGGCTGCGTCTCGGCAATCATGCGGACACTGTAGGGGCGGGCACTGACAGCGGACGCGACGTTCGCTCTGGGGCCACAAGGGGGCAGGATTCACTGGCGCTTCGCGGCACACCGAGACCCGCCGACCGGTTCAGCAACTCACCCAATACCAATACCTGGAAGGCAGTTGCGCGATGGAATACGCCACGCAGGACTCATGGGACGCCCATTACGGAGAAGGCCGTTCGTTCCGGCCGCTCGACGACACCGAACACGCCCTGCTTCGTGAAATGGTTCCCGCCCCGCCCGGCGGCGGCCATGCCCTGGACGTGGGCTGCGGCCTGGGCGGACTCGCCCGCCACCTCGCGGCCACCGGCTACACCGTGGATGCCGTCGACTACGCCGCCTCGGCCCTGAGCACCGCCGCGCAGACACCACCGACATCGGGCACAGTGCGGTACGTGCAGTGCGATATCGAGCGCGATTCGCTTGACGGCCTGAACTCCTCGTACGACCTCATCACACTCCGCCTGAGCTACGCCTTCATCGGCGACCGTACCCGTGTCCTCCGCCGACTCCTCGAACGGCTGAGCCCCGGTGGCGCGGTCGTGGTCATCACCCCGGTCGCGGCGGCAGTGCCTGACGACCGCCGGGGTATCGCGCTCGACGAGGAGGAGATCACCCTGCTGTCCGCCGGATGGCAGACGGTCGAACGACGTGACGCCGGAGGGCTGGCGTTCCTCATGCTGCGGGACCCCGTATCGGAGCCCGTGGCGTACAAAGGCAAGGGGCGTCCGTCCCCGCATGCGTTGACCGGTGCGGGCGTCGTGGTGACGAATGAAGCGGGTCATGTGCTGCTGGGCAGGTCACTGCGCGGGACGTGGGAGCTGCCCGGCGGCAAGAACGACGGCGGAGAGTCGTTTGTCGAGGCCGCCGTGCGCGAGTTGGACGAGGAGACCGGGCTGAGGGCCGAGGCGGCCGAGGCGCGGCTGTTGGCGATTCTGATGGACGCCGTACACGGCATGCCGCGCGTGACCGCCGCCGTGCGCGTCGTCGGCTTCTGCGGCACACCGGCCGTGCGGGAGCCGGACCTCATCCGCCGCTGGGAGTGGCACGATGTCGCCGACCTCCCGACTCTTGCCGCCGAGCTGTTCACGCCCAGCGCCCATGTCCTGGATGCCGTCTGGCCCGGCCTCCTGCCCGGCCTGCCGCCCGTCCACCGGTACCCCGTCGCCTGACGAACGCGGCCGTAAGCCCGAATCCGCGAGTCGTCCGGCAACTGCGCCTGGCCGGTGGGGCGATGCGTCACGCGCGGGCGCGTGCCATGAGCGTGCGGTCGGTGAGCACGATGATCAGCCCCAGGATGCTGACGGTGACCATGATCAGGGCGATCATGTGGAGGCGGTGGTCGTTGACCTGAGTGTGGAACACGACGGAAATCAGCGCGGAAGAGGCGATGGAGCCGAGGAAGCCGAACGTCCGGAAGAGCCCCGCAGCGGTGCCGATCTCACCGGCTCCGACCTGGGTGTACAGGGTCGTCTGATTGGCGCTGATGGTGGTGCCCAGGGTGATTCCGAAGAGCAGGGTGATGGCCACGATCCAGACGATCGGGGTGCGCTCGGTCAGTGCGAGCACCCCGGTCGAAGCGGCCAGACAGGACACCGCCGCAACGATGAGCGGCATCCGGACCAGGTTCCGTTGCGAGATCGGACGGGCGAGCAGGGCGGAGAGCGCGCTCATGGGGAGCAGGAGCAGGCCGGCCTGCTCGGAGGACATGCTCCGACCGGCCTGAAGCCACTGGGTGAGGCCGTACAGGACGGTGTAGACGCACAGCCCCGCCACGGCGAAGCGCAGGTAGGTGCGGGTGAGCGCCGTATTCGTGGCCAGCAGGCGGACGTCGAAGAACGGACTGCGCGCCCGTAGCTCCCACCACACGAGCCCCGCGCCGAGGACGACAGCCAGGGCGAGTACGGACCAGTTGGCGTGCGGAAGTCCCGTCAAGTACACCAACAGTGCGGCGATGGCCCCGCCGAAGCCCGCGATGCCCACCACGTCGAGGCGCGCCGCGAGCTCGCGAAGTGTTCTCGCTCGCCGGACCCGCGTGTCGGCAGGGATCCAGACGAAGGCCATGGCGAGGGCCAGGAGCGCGAAGGGGAGGTTGATGAAGAAGGTGGTCCGCCACCCCCAGGCGTCGACCAGTACGCCGCCGATCGGGAGGCCAAGGGCAGAGGTAGCCGCACCGGCGATCATCAGGCCCCCGAGGACGCCGCCGGGCGGCGCGTCCAGCCCGGCGGTCTCGGCCCGGCGGCGGATGAGCAGCATCGCGGAGGGATAGACGGCGGAGCTGCCCACCCCGATGAGCACCCGGGCCACGACCAAGGTGGTCAGATTCTGCCCCGCCCCGCCCACGAGGCCGCCCGCCAGGACGACCAGGGTGCCGGCCAGGAACACCCGGCGCGGCCCGAACTCCTCCGCCAGCTTCCCGCCCACCGGCTGGGCGATGGCGCAGGCCAGGTACAGCGCCGATACCAGCACCGCGGTCCGCCCCACCGGGACGTGGACGGCGGCCGCGATCGGCACCAGGGCGGTCGCGATGAGCGAGGTATTGATCGCGTTGATCGCCGCCCCCGTGAACAGCGGCGTCACGAACCGCCACGAGAACGCGTTGGCGGAATGGGAGACGTCGGGTGCCACCTGCTCCCGCGTCACAGGTTCTCGCCCAGCCGCTCGATCAGCGGCGCTGCGGCCATCAGGGTCTCCAGCTCGGCGCGGGTGAACCCGCCGGCGGCGAGTGCCTCCGCCAGCTGCTCGGCCCGGTCGCCGCGCCTCTTCCGCAGCGCCCTCTGCCCGGCCTCGGTCACCGACAGGACCACCCGCCGACGGTCAGCGGGATCGGGGCGGCGCTCCACCAGGTCGCGCCGTACGAGCCCGGCGAGCGTCATCCCCATCGCCTGCGGGGTGATCTGCTCGGCCCTGGCCAGCTCGCTCGTCGTGGCCAACTCGGCCCGTTCCAGGCGCGACAGGACCGAGACCTCGGGCAGGGTGAGCTCGCCCTGGACCGGCTGACGAAGCCGCCGCACGAACAGCCCGAGGCTCGCCTGCAGCGCCGAACCCACCGCGCTGGGGTCCAGATCATCAACCTTGATAGGAAAGCCAGCTTTCATAGTTGAGACCCTACGCGGTTGCGACGCTGCTCGAACAGTGCGACCGCTCTCCGCTCATGCACGGCATGAACTGCACTGCGGATACGGGAAGTTGGTCACGGCCGCCGACTATCGCGCAGCGGGCCCAGGCCGCCGCAGTCGGTGAGTCCGCTTCGGTGCACGGTCGCAGGAAGGTCCGAAGGTCCCGTGCACCTCAGCGTCATCCAGTTCTGGGCGAAGGGAGGGGTGGGATCAGTCGCTGTCCGCTCCGTTGGCGAAACGGCGTGCCTCGCGCCGGCCCGCGTAGCGCTCCTTGCGGTTGTCGGCCTTCACCATCTGCTGCCGTTCCTTGTTGCAGGCGCGCACATTGCACCCCGCACAGCAGGTGTGGCCGAACAGCAGCGTGTGGGGGCTTTCCCAGCGGCAGCGGGTGTCCGTGTCCTCCTGCGTCGGATGCGGCGGCAGGTCACAGGCGCCGTAGCGGTGATCGTGAAGCGGTCGGGGGTTGTGCTCCGCGTGGCGCACCCACAGCGGTTTCGTCTTGTCCGTACGGGACATCGCGTTCCTTCCGGAACCGCCGCCCGGGGTCCCGGACTTTCCGGGCGGGCGGCTAGGTTCGGAATGTCACGGCGACCACTCCTTCCTTTCTCCGCAGCGCCTGCCGGGCGGAATCCGGCGGCCCATCGGGTGGTGGGTGTCCCGTGGGAACAGCGGGTGCCCCGTGGGAACCCACGGAGCCACCACGCTCTCAAGGGTTCGGCGCGGTCGGCACTTTAGGGCACGGTCCACGAAAGCGGAAACCCTTTTTCCGCCCGGCCGCGGCGGGGGCTCCCTAAGGGCTGTCCCGTAATGACCTCCGGTGTGATGGTGGCCAGCGCGGCTCCTCCTCTCCAGCCGGCGTGAGGTTGTGCCGGCACCGCAGCTCACCAGCCAGTGCGCACAGCGGCCTGCGCCAGCGGGCCCCGGTCTCGGTACGGCCGGATCTCCCCCGGCCAGGCGTGATGCCGTTGAGTAACCCAGAACCAACGCGGCGAAGATAAAAATATACACCGTGTAGACTTTCTGGGCGGGGAGCAGTCCTGCTCCCCGCGAGACCTTCCTGGAGGAGCAATGCAGAGGCAGAACTGGCTCATCACCGGCGTCAGCACGGGCCTGGGACGTGCCTTCGCCCAGGCCGCCCTGACTGCCGGTCACACCGTTGTCGGCACGGTCCGCTCCGAGGAGGACCTGCAAGCCTTCGAGGGGCTTGAGCCCGGTTACGCTCGCGGCCGCATCCTGGACGTGACGGACGACCACGCCGTCTCGGATGTGATCACGGAGGTGGAGCGAGGCGTCGGCCCCTTGGATGTCGTCATCGCCAACGCCGGCTACGGCCTGGAGGGCACCTTCGAGGAAACCCCGCTGGCCGAGGTCCGGCGGCAATTCGAGATCAACGTATTCGGGGCAGTGGCCACCCTGCAGGCAGCACTGCCCCACATGCGCCGACGCCGCCGCGGACACCTGATGGCCGTCACCTCCATGGGCGGGCTCATGGCCGTGCCCGGCATGTCCGCCTACTGCGGCAGCAAGTTCGCCCTGGAAGGCATCCTCGAAGCACTGGGCAAGGAGGTCGCACAGTTCGGGATCCACGTGACGGCGATCGAGCCCGGCTCCTTCCGCACCGACTGGGCCGGACGGTCCATGACACGCGCCGCGCGGACCATCGACGACTACGACGAGCTGTTCGATCCCATCCGTGAAGCGCGGCAGAAGGCAAGCGGGAACCAGCTCGGCAACCCGGCCAAGGCCGGAGAAGCCGTCGTGCGCATCGCCTCGGTCGACCAGCCGCCGGCCCACCTCGTCCTGGGCTCGGACGCGCTGCGGCTGGTCACCACTGCACGCACTTCCGTGGACGAGGACATCCGCGCATGGGAGACGCTCTCCCGCACGACCGACTTCGACGAAGGTGCTCAGCTCTGATGCCCAGCCACCAGCCCGCGCGGAGCCGACGCAGCACCGAACGCAAGGGCGATCTGCGGGAGCGGGCCATCCTGGACACCTGCGAAGCCCTGCTCGCGCACAAGGGCTACAACGCCATGACCGTCGGCGACATCGCCCAGGGCGCCGGCATCACACGCGGCGCCCTGTACTTCTACTTCGGCTCCAAGCAAGAAGTAGTGGTGGCACTCGTGGCGCGTACCGTCGAGCATCTGTGGGAGCGGTCCCGGACCACCGCGCAGACCGACGAGCCCCGCCAGGCCATCGCAGAAGCCATGCAGCGCACGGTAGAACTGTGGAACGAGCACGGCCTGGTCATGCGCACGGCGATCGACCTGTCGTTGACCGTGCCGGAGATCGGCGAGCTGTGGAGCCATACAGCGGACTTGTTCATCACGGCCATCGCCGCCGTCCTGGAACGGGCCGGCATCCAGGCCGGCACCGAACCAGAACAAGCCTCAGCGATGGCACGCGCCCTGTGCTGGATGATCGAGCGGACCTTCTACCACGCCTCACAAGAGTCCCGCGAGACGCTGCAAGGGGCATCCGCGACCTGCGAACACATCTGGCTGACCAGTGCCGGTCTGACCACCTGACGGACGTGGCGTGACGGTCAGGCCCGAAACCGAACCCCGTGGCTTCCAGCCCTACCGTCCATTGTGCTTCCCCGACGCCCCCGTGACGGCAGCACGACCCAAACCAGTGCCGGGCACACCAAGGGCGCCCGCAAGTCGCCCACTTCGGCTCCGTAAAGTGTGGGTCATGTCGGCGGAATCCCCCCTTATACAGAGCATGCGCAAGGCCGTTGCGGCGGCGCCCGATGACGTGCCACTGCGGCTTCACCTCGCCGAGTTGCTGCTGTCCGCGGGGCACGGTGACGCCGCGGTGGGGGAGGTCTCCGTGGCCTTGCAGCACGCGCCCGGTGACGCCCAGGCACGCGAGTTGATGGTCCGGGCCCTGGCAGGTACGCCGACAAACATCTCCGACGAAGCGGCGCTTCCCTCGCCGCCGCAGCCCCCGGTGCCCGGCCGGCCTCCGAACTCTGTGGCCGGACCGCCGCAGGACCCCGCGGCCGGACAGGCCCCGGCGTCCGCCCCCGCCTCGGGCCCGGGTTTCAACTGGAAGGCCGCCGAGGACCAGGTCGGTGATGTCGTGCCACCCCGTTTCGTGGAAGCGCCGCTGACCGTCGACGGCAGCGGCGACCCTGAGGGCGTTGCCGCCTGGGATGTGGAGCGGCCCGGGGCCGTCCGCCTCGCCGATGTGGGCGGCATGCAAGAGGTCAAGGAGCGGCTGGAGGCGGCCTTTCTGGCGCCGTTGCGCAATCCGGAGCTGCGCCGTCTGTACGGCAAGAGTCTTCGCGGCGGTCTCCTGCTGTACGGGCCGCCGGGCTGTGGCAAGACCTTCATCGCCCGCGCGGTCGCCGGTGAGCTCGGGGCGAACTTCCTGTCCGTGTCGGTCAACGACGTACTCGACATGTGGATGGGCAACTCCGAGCGCAATATGCACGAACTCTTCCAGACGGCCCGCCGCCAGGCCCCGTGCGTGGTCTTCCTGGACGAACTGGACGCGCTCGGCGGAAAGCGCAGCCGCACCCAGAGCGCGGGGATGCGCAACACCGTCAACCAGTTGCTGACCGAGCTGGACGGCGTCGAGGCGGAGGCGAACGAGGGCGTGTTCGTGCTCGCCGCGACCAATGTGCCCTGGGACGTGGACATCGCGCTGCGCCGCCCCGGCCGGCTGGACCGGACCTTGCTGGTGCTGCCACCCGACGGGCCGGCCCGGGAGGCGATTCTCCGCTACCACCTGCGGGAGCGGCCCATCGAGAACGTCGACCTCGGCAAGCTCGTCAAGGCCACCGACGGCCTGTCCGGCGCCGACCTGGCCCATGTGTGCGAGGCCGCGGCCGAGCAGGCGCTGCTGGATTCGGCCCGGACCGGGACCGTACGCCTGATCGGGATGAAGGACCTGCTGGCCGCGGCGGGGCAGATCGGTCCCTCGACGGAGCCGTGGTTCGCGTCCGCACGCAACGTGGCGATGTACGCGAACGACGGCGGGATGTACGACGACCTGGTGGCCTACCTGAAGAAGAAGCGGAAGCTGTGACCGAACTGAACTCGGCCGTCGAGCAGGCCCAGGCCCTCTTCGAATTTGAACGCTACGAGCAGGCCAGGGCTGTGCTGGCGCAGCACCTCGCCGAAAACCCCGACGACCGGCGTGCCTGGATCGAGATCGGCCACTGCCACCTGAAAACGGAGCAGCCCGAACAAGCCCTTCACGCGGCTGACGAGGCACTCAAGCTGGCTCCCGAGGACTTCTTCGCACTCATCCTGCGCGCCAAGGCACTGACCCGCATACCCGACAGGGCATGGCGCGCGGCCGAGCCCGTACTGCGCGAAGCGGTCCGGGCCGACCCGCACCACTGGTACGGCTATACGATGCTCGCGGACGCCGTTTGCCGCATGTCGTTGGTCCGTTACGTCCAGGCGAACGGCTCCAGATTCCCCCCGCCCCACGAGCGCGCCGATGTCCTCCGCGAGGCGGCCGACCTGGCAGCGGAGGCGCTGCGGCTGGGCCCCGAGGAGATCTACGCCCACGAAATCGCCCACCAGGTCGCCACCTTCTCGCTCAACACCACCCTCGCCGACCAGCTCGACCACGCCATCCTCCGGCTCGACCCCACCCACACAGAGGCCCTGGCTCGGCAGACCACGAAGGCCGCCCAGGCCCCGGGCGTCAAGGCCGCGCGGGCCGCCGACCTTTACGCCACCGGGCTTGCCGCCGCACCGGACTCCGCCGAGATGCAGCGTGGCCTCGACCAAGCCACGTACCGCATGCTGCGCGGGGTGCGGTGGCTGGCCCTGCTCTGTGTCGCCTTCGCCGGGTCGGGGATGGACCTGTTCGCCGTCGCGGGCAAGGTGCAGCGGGATTTGCCGCTGCCACTCGGCCAGCGCCTCTGGTACCTCGTGGTGGCAACCGCCATCTGGATCGTCGGCGCCCTGCTGCGCTACCGGCGCCGGCGCGCCGGCGTCCAGCTCAATGTGCGGTCACTTATACGCCGCCGCCGGTGGCCCCGCATAGTGCTGGCCCAGGCGGCCTGGGCCATGCTGTGCGCACTGCTGATCGCCCAAATACCCTGGGAGGAAAGGACGTTGCCGCAGATTCTGTTCTGGGCAGGGCTCGCGCCGACGTTTGCGACGATCTGGTTCGACCGGAAGAAGACCCGGTGAGGAACGGCCCGAGCCCGAAGGGAGAGGAAGGTTCCTGGCCGCTGGCTCCTATGCCAGATGGCCAGGAGGCGCCGAGTAGTTCGTCACTCCCCCTGGCCACCACCACCGTAGTCCGACGGGACTCACCCACCTCATAGGCTGGCCCTATGGCTATGGGTCTTGCGGTTCTGTTTGTGATGATTGGCGCCGGCGTGCTGTTCGACATCGGCGGATTCATACGGCGCAGATGTGAGCAGGTGCAGAGCAAGGCGGCTGACCGGCGCCGCGAAATGCAGTGGAGCCATGGGCGCCTTGAGACTCCGTACGTTCCGACACTGAACGCACGGCCCGGGTTCATCCGTGCCCTTGGGCTTCCCATCCTGGTGGTGGGAGCGCTACTCCTGCTCCTGCATCTCGACTAGTGGGTGTACCTGCCCGAGAAGTACGGCATTTGGGCGGGGCGTCACCAACCTGTCCGGACAACACGCCTAACGCCCGAGAGCCCTGCGGAGCTCTTCCTTGTTCATGTGGGAGCGGCCGTCGATGTTCTTCCGCTGGGCCTCCGCGTACAGCTGGTCCTTCGTGGGGCCTTGAGGACCGCTGTGGGAGCGTTCGCCGCCGCGCTGGGGGGCGGATTTGGGGTCGCGGGTGGAGGCCTTGCCGGCGGACCTCGCCTCCCCGGCGCGGGCGCGTTCCTTGTTCACCGTGCGTGCGGCGATTTCCTTGGCGCGCTTCTCCGATACACCGTGCTCCAGCGCGTTCGCCTTGATGTGCTCGTACTGCCGCTCACGCTTCTTGTCCGAACCTGCCGGCATGATGCCGCTCCTTGATCAAGTGAGGCGTCTTGCGTGTGCCGAATGTCGGCCACCCCACAGCCGAGGGGCATCCACCGGCTGTGGTCCGTGCATCTACCACTCCACTCCGAAAGGGAGCGATCCGCGACATGAGAGAGCCGACCGCGCAGCCGGATGGTGGAGGTGGTGCGGCAGAGGGGGCCTGGCATCCGTGAGCGGGGCCAGCGGCGTCCACCCGAGCAGGGCGGGGCGCTGACGGGGCGGGCGCTGGGCGGGCGGGTGTGGCGGACGGACCGTAGCGTGAAGGGGCGGAGCCGGCGGCACGGAGAAGGACAGGGAGACGGCGGCGATGTCAGGGATGGATTACGCGGCACTGTTCGTCGCCACGCCGAGCCCCTACCTGGTGCTGGGGCCGGACCTGGTGATCGTGGAAGTCAACCGGGCCTACCTGGACGCGACCCAGCGAACCAGACAGGACCTGATCGGACGGCATATCTTCGACGCCTTCCCGGACAACCCCGCCGATCCCGAGGCCGATGGCGTACGGAATCTGGATGCCTCGCTGCACCGGGTCCTGACCTCGCGTGAGCCCGACACCATGGCTCTGCAGAAGTACGACATCCCTGTCATGGGCCGGCCCGGGGCGTTCGAGGAGCGCTGGTGGTCCCCGGTCAATACGCCGATTCTCGGGCAGGACGGGACGGTGGCATGGATCATTCACCGGGTCGAGGATGTGACCGCGTTCATCCAGGCCCGTGCGGGGAGCAACCGTCCGCCGACCGGGCAGCTGACCGAGCGCGAAGCTCTGGAGGCCGAGCTGTACGCCAGGGCGCGTGAGCTGCAGCGGCTGAACGAGGAGCTGCGCCAGGCCCACACCCGTGAGCGCCAGGTGGCCGTCACCCTCCAGGAGGCCATGCTCCAGTCACCGGATCTGGCACGGCACCGGGAAGTCGCGGTGCGTTATCTGCCCGCCGCCGGATCGCTGAATGTGTGCGGCGACTGGTACGACATGGTCGACCTGCCCGATGGCCGCTTCGCGCTGGCGGTCGGCGACGTCGTCGGCCACGGTCTGGAGGCGGCCGCGGCCATGGGCATGCTGCGCAGCGCCCTGAGCGCCGCGATCCGTGCCCTGGAGCGGCCCGCCCAGGCGCTGGAGGTGCTGGGGCTGTACGCCCGATCGGTGGAGGGCGCGCTGAACACCACCGCCGTCAAGGCGCTGGTGGATCCCCGCAGCCGCCTGATCATCTACAGCAACGCGGGCCATCCGCCGCCGATCCTGGTGCACACGGATGGCAGCTACGACCTGCTGGACCAGGCCACCGACCCGCCCTTGGGCGCGCGTCCCCAGCATGTGCCGCGCCCCCAGGCCGGTACGGCCTACCTCCCCGGGGACACCCTCGTGCTGTACACCGATGGGCTGATCGAACGTCGCGATGAGGACATCGACGCCGGGCTCTCCCGGCTGACCGAGGCCCTCGTCAGCTTCCGGGCCCTGAGCCCGGAACGCCTGGCCGACGCCCTGCTCGCCCACCTCGGCGTCACCGGCGGCGCCCGCGACGACATCGCCTTGATCATCACTCGGTTGTGACGGCGGCTGATTCCGCCGCTTTCATCGCTTTCGCCGCGTCCTGCACGACGAATCCGCAGGTGGGAAGGCCAGTCAGCGGTCGGCGATGTCCTCACGGAGACCGTCGGAGAACTCCCACCACGACAGCGGGAGCCAGTCGCCGTTCACAAAGGCATCGACCGTCGCACCGCGACCACGGACGGTAACCGTGGTGCCGGGCGGGTACGTGGTGCCGGACAGGCCGGGTACCGGGACGAGCAAGGTCCCGAGTCGCTGTGCTGCCACGTGTCGCCCTCCTCTTTCGCTGCTCGGTGCGACATTGCGATACCAGAAAGTGGATATTCCCTCATAGATTAGCGGCTTGCCCCGCCCAGCAGACCGGAGAATCATGAGTGATAGCTCACGCCAATGGGGCGGGAATCCATGCGCACTCTTCGCTGAGCGGGAGGTGGCAGCAAATGAAAGCCGTCGTCTACAAAGGACCGTTCTCGGTAGCTGTCGAGAATGTTGACAAGCCCGGAATCCAGCACCCCAACGAGGCGATCGTCAGGGTCACCTCCACCGCGATCTGCGGCTCGGACCTGCATATGTACGAAGGCCGTACGGCAGCCGAGCCGGGCATCGTCTTCGGGCACGAGAACATGGGAATCATCGAGGAGCTCGGCCAGGGCGTCACCTCCCTCAAGGAGGGCGACCGGGTGGTCATGCCCTTCAATGTCGCCTGCGGATTCTGCGACAATTGCGTCGAGGGATTCACGGGATTCTGTCAGACCGTCAATCCGGGATTTGCGGGCGGCGCTTACGGTTATGTCGCCATGGGCCCCTGGGCGGGCGGCCAGGCCGAATATCTGCGCGTCCCCTACGCCGACTTCAACTGCCTGAAGCTGCCACCGGGAAATGAGCACGAGAGCGACTTCATCCTGCTCGCCGACATCTTCCCCACCGGGTACCACGGCTGCGAACTCGCCCAGGTACGCCCCGGGGAGAACGTCGCGGTATACGGCGGCGGACCGGTCGGGCTGATGGCCGCCTACTCGGCGCTGCTGCGCGGCGCGAGCAAGGTCTTCGTCGTGGACCGGGTGCCCGAGCGGCTGGCGAAGGCCGAGGAGATCGGCGCGGTTCCGGTCAACTTCGCCGAGGGCAATCCGGTGGAGCAGATCAAGGACCAGACGGAGGGCGTCGGCACGGACAAGGGCGTGGACGCCGTCGGCTACCAGGCGATGGCGCACGGCGCGGCGCGCGAGGAACCGGCGACCGTGCTGAACTCGCTCGTCGAAACGGTCCGCGCCACCGGTGCCCTGGGCGTACCCGGCCTGTACGTACCGGCGGATCCGGGCGGCCCGGATGAACAGGCCAAGCGGGGCATGCTCCTGGTGTCGATCGGCAAGCTCTTCGAGAAGGGGCTGCGGATAGGTACGGGGCAGTGCAATGTGAAGCGCTACAACCGGTTCCTGCGCGACATGATCATCGAGGGCCGCGCGAAACCGAGCTTCGTCGTCTCACACGACCTGCCCCTGGACCAGGCCCCCTCGGCTTACGACAAGTTCGACAAGCGCATCGAGGGGTACACGAAGGTGGTTCTGCATCCGTAGGCTTCGCGAGACAGTCCGGCTGGCGGAGGTGCCGGCCTGGATGCCGTGCCAGTGACCTGCCGTTCGTCGAGACCGGCTTCCCCTATGGTCCTTTTCGCGGCAGATGCCGCGCCGGCCCGACGAACGGCTCCCCCGCTCGGTGATACTGATCGCCGGGCTACGTCTCGTCCTCCAGGCGAATCACTCTCCTGAGTTCCTCCGCCGCCTCTCCCTCCTGTCCTTCGCGGGTCTCCAGCAGGGCGGCTGCCAAGGCGTCGAGCTTCCGCTGGATCGCATGTTCCGCGCGAAGTTCGGAATTCTTCAGCAAGGCGAGGAGGAGCAGGGTCACCGCTGTCATGAGGTCCCCCGCCAGCAGTTGCCATCCCAGCGGCAGATGCGCGAAATGAACGGCCAGGAACAGTGCGATCAGCGCGAGGCAGAGCACAAAGAAGGCGGGAGAGCTGGTGAAATGCGAGGATTTCGCGGCCAGTTCGGCAAACCGCCCCCGCCGGTCTCCGCCCCGCTCTGCGGGGTGACGAAGGGTCATGGCACCTGAATAGCACCTGGATAGTCAATGGGACGGCAACGGCATGCAGCGCCATGCCGAAGGCGTCATCATTTTTCACTTGAACAGCGACGAGTCGCCAGCCACACCGAGAGGCCACCCGGCCGTCGTCCTAGCCCTCCCGTCGACCCCGCCGCTGACCGCCCTCCCCCACCCCGCACCGGCGTCGAGGAGCGAGGAGGACATAGCAAACGGCGCATGACCGCCATCGCCGAGTCGCGCTAATTCCTGCGGCGACGCCTTTGCCCATAGGGGCCGTGGCGGTCATGCGCCCGCCACTCCTCCTCATGGATGTCGCGGTCCTCGCTGTCCACCCTGTCCCCGGGAGCCGGTATGGGCTCGCCGTTGTTGACCTTGGCCAGCATCGAGGCGAGGGGGTCGAGGTGCTCGTCGCTGAAACGCTTGGTGCCCCCGTCGGGCAGCGGCCCCGGGGAGGGCGGCTTGAGCGCGATCTGCTTCACCTTGGGTCGCTTCGGCTCAGGCTCGGCGTCATCCGCCTCCGCGCCATTCTGATACGACCGTGACGTACTGCTCATGAGCAAGCCCCCCGACTCACTGAAATCCTCGCACAGTTGCACAGATCATTCCCTGGAAGGGGTACGAGGAAACAAATCGCCCACGCCGTCCACTAGCCACCTCACGGGATGGCAGGGCTGAGGAATACCTTGATCGGCTGGCGCGCTGCGGGGTGTGGGAATCACTGCCCATGAAACTCAGCCCTCGGAGCCTGCTGCCATGGATGAACTGCCTTGCCACGACCACGCCCGCGCCCGCGCCCACGGTCTCCCCGATGCCGGCCCTCTTCGTGGACGGACTGTCGTCCTGATCGGAGGTGGGTCCGGTATCGGCTTACGTGTCGCTCACCAAGCGGTCGCGGCGGGCGCCCACGTCGTCCTCGGTGGGCGTACCCCTGCCCGTCTCGTCGCGGCCGCGGCGGAACTGGGCGGCCATGCGCGCTGGCGGGCCGTGGACACCACGGACCGTTCCTCGCTCGCCTCGTTCTTCGCGGAGCTCGACCGCGTCGACCACCTCTTCACCTCCGCCGCCTCCTACCGGGTCGGCCCCATGCGGGAGTTGAGCGATGAGGATGCCGAAAGTCCCTTTGTTTCCAAGTTCTGGGGGCAGTACCACGCGGTCAGGTCGGCCGCGTCCAAGCTGGCGGAGGACGGCTCCGTCGTCCTGATGGCCGGTGCCGCGGGCGCCCGTCCGCCGGCCGCCGCGCCCGCCTATGCGGCCTGCAACGCAGCGATCGAGGGGCTGGGCCGGGGCCTGGCCGTGGAGCTGGCACCGGTTCGGGTCAATGTCGTCTCGCCCGGTACCGTCGACGGCAATCTCTGGGCGCACCGCCCGCAGGAGGACCGGGAGGCGGCGTTCGCCCAGTACCGAAGGGACACCGTCCTCGGTCGGCTCGGTACGGAGGATGAGATCGCCCAGGCCGTGTTGTTCCTCTTCACCAATGGCTTCACGACCGGTTCGACCCTGTATCCGGACGGTGGCTACACCCTGCGTTGACGTTCTGGTGGCTACCCCCGGCGATGACGTTGTGATCGAGCTGATCGGCGCGGGTGGCCGCGGCGGGGTGGCCGGGGGCGGGGAGGGGGGACCGGAGCTGAGGCGTCGCCTCCCCCGGCCCCAACTCCCGTACGTACCAAGGAACTCGGCCGCAGGGCGGCCCCAGCTCACCTCCCGAGCTCACCCCCGGTCGGCGGCTCACCGTCGGCCGACAGCACCGCCCCCGCCACCAGCGTGCGCAGCGCGGCGAGTGCCTGCTTCGGGTCGACGCGTTCGGGGGCCAGCAGCCACTGCTGGTGGATGCCGATGCCGGCGCCGATGAGGGTGACGGACAGCGTTTCGGCGGACAGGCCGGGCGGCAGGGGGAGTCGCTCCAGCCAGCGTCGGCAATGGTCGCGCAGGGTGTTGTGGATCTCGACGTAGCGGCCGTGGATGGGTGAGCCCGGTTCCAGTGCCTCCACCAGGAGCGTGACGAAGAGCTTGGTGGTGGGCTGGGCGAACAGGGCGTCGGCGCCCCCCAGCAGGCGGTCGAACCCCGCCGCCGCCTCCTCCGGCTCCACCCGCTCCCCCGGCTCTTCGACGAGTCCGGCGCGGATCAGGTCCACCGAGCGTTCGAGGACGGCCAGCAGGAGGCCCTCCTTGCTGCCGAAGTGCCAGGGGATCGATCCCCTGCTGATGCCGGACCGCTCGGCCACGTCGGCGAATGTGGTCTGTCGATAGCCCTTCGCCGCGAACAGCTCTGCCGCTGCCCTGAGGATCAGCTCGCTGCTTTCGTGACTGGTCTGCTCTCGTCGCGTTGTCACGACACCTCCTCTGTGCTAGCAATAATATTCTATGCTGACCAACATAGGAAGATGAGATGGGGAGGTTGTTTTGCGCTTCGTCACCTACGCCGCCACGAATGACGGCGACCGGGCCGGTGCCGATCGGGTCGGTCCCGATCAGGTCGGTCCCGATCGGGTCGGTGTCATCAACGGCGATCTGATCCATGCGTTACCGGACGGCACTTCGCTGATCGAACTGCTCGGCTCCACGCTGCGGCAGGCGGGCCGGCGCGCGCTCGCCGAGCCCGCTGATGTCGTCGCGCCGGCCGACGTCACGCTCAAAGCCCCGCTCCCCAGGCCCCCGTCGATCCGGGACTGCCTGTGCTTCCTTGACCACATCCGCGCTTGCCGCAAGGCCGTCGGCGATACGGGACCGCTGGAGCGGACCTGGTACCAGATCCCCGCCTTCTACTTCGCCAACACCGCCAGCGTCATCGGCCCCCATGACGAGGTGCCCATCTCCCCCGGCAGCGCCTGGTTCGACTTCGAGCTGGAGATCGCCGCCGTGATCGGCACCGCGGGCCAGGATCTGACGCCCCAGCAGGCCGAAGGTCATATCGCCGGCTACACCCTCTTCTGCGACTGGAGCGCCCGCGACCTGCAGGGCCTGGAGGGCCAGCTCAAGATCGGCCAGGCGAAGGGCAAGGATGGTGCGTCCACGCTCGGGCAGTGGCTGGTCACACCGGACGAGCTGCCCTTCGACCTGGACGGCAGGCTCGCGCTCCAGGTGCGGGCCGAGGTCAATGGCGAGCTGGTCGGGACCGGCCGTACCGAGTCCATGGACTGGACGTTCGGCGAAGTCATCTCCTACGCCTCCCGGGGAGTCGAGCTCCGACCGGGAGATGTCTTCGGCTCGGGCACCGTTCCCGGCTGCTGTCTGCTGGAACACCTCGACTTCGGCGATCTCGCGGCGTTCCGCGGCTGGCTCAAGGACGGCGATGTGGTGTCGCTGCGCGCCGACGGGCTGGGCGAGGTACGGCAGACCGTACGGGCCAGTGCCCCTCCCCATCCGCTCGCCGCCCGGCCCGACCCCACCGCGCAGCCCCGTCGGCCGCGGGTCAACCCGGCCGCCTCCGCCATGCCGTACACCAAGGGGCTGCATCAGGTCGGCGACGGCGTCTGGGCGTGGCTGCTGCCCGATGGCGGGTACGGCTGGAGCAATGCGGGGCTGATCGCGGGCGACGGTGCCTCGCTGCTGGTCGATACGCTGTACGACCTGCCGCTCACCGCCGAAATGCTGTCGGGCATGCGGCCGGTCACGGACCGGCATCCGCTGCGCCAGGCCGTGCTCACCCACGCCAACGGCGACCACACCCACGGCGGCCAGCTGCTGCCCGGCTCGGTGCGCGTCATCGCCGCCGAGGGGACGGCGCACGAGATGCACACCGAGATGGTGCCCGAACTGACCGCGGCCCTACAGGTCATGGACCTCGGACCGACGCTCACGCCGTATCTGCGGGACCGCTTCGGGCAGTTCGACTTCGGCGGCATCCGTCTGCGCGCTCCCGACCGGACCTTCGACCGGCGGCTTGCCCTCGACGTGGGCGGTCGCGAGGTGCAGTTGCTCAATCTCGGGCCCGCCCACACCGAGGCGGACACGGTGGTGCACATCCCCGATGCGGGAGTGCTGTTCGCGGGCGACCTGTTGTTCATCGGGTGCACACCGATCGTATGGAGTGGCCCCCTCGCCAACTGGATCGCCGCCTGCGACGCGATGATCAGCCTCGGCGCGACGACGGTGGTGCCAGGCCATGGCCCGGTGACGGACGCCAACGGGATCCGCGCCGTGCGGGACTACTTCGGCCATATCGTCGAACAGGCCGACGCCGCCTACGCCAAGGGCCTTGACTTCCAGGAGGCGGCGTTCGGGATCGATCTGGCCGAGTACGCCGGCTGGCTGGACACCGAACGAGTCGTGGTCAACGTCTATCGGCGCTATCGCGAGATCCACCCTGACCAGCCCGTACTCGACAGGTTCGCCCTGTTCGGCCTGATGGCCGAATGGGACAGGCGTCGGCAGTCAGCGGCCGTCGGGCCCCGGTGACACGTACTCCTCTGTACTCAACAAGGCGGCCACCAATGAGACTTCCGAACACCGCGCACTCCTCACTTCCCTGGCGGATTCACGACCTGACGCCCGACTTCCGGCTGGAGGACGTATGGGCGCTGCCCACGCCCGGAGGCCCGGACGACCTCACGCGCCTGGTCCGGCAAATGACCTCCGGGAGCGGTCGGTTCTCCGGTGCAACCCGCCCACTCTTCGCGCTCCGCTGGAAGCTCGGCGCACTGCTCGGCTGGGACCGGCCCGGCTCCGGTCTCGGCGCGCGGGTGCAGACTCTCCGCGACAGGTTGCCGGCGGATCTCCGTGCTGCCCCGCCCGGACCCGGCTTCCGGGCGCTTCCGCTCACCCCCGTCTACCTGACGGACCGCGAATGGGCGGCGGAGGTGGCCAACCGGACCGTGCACGCGGTGATGCACATCGGCTGGGTCCCGGATTGGTGCGGTGGCTACCGCGGTCAGATGGCGGTTCTGGTGAAGCCGAACGGGCTGTTCGGAAAGGTCTATATGGCGGCGATCCGGCCGCTTCGACATCTGATCGTGGATCCGGCTCTGATGCGCATGATCGGACGTGCCTGGCGGGTCCCGGCCGAAGGCCAACAAGCGGGATAGCCGGACCACCGATTTCGCGTACCTCTGCGACCGCCCGTGACGGAGCCCGCTCGCCCGAACCACTCGTCTCGGGCCAGCGGGCTCAAGAAATCAGTAGCGGACCTGGCCGTCGCAGACGAACATGCCCCGTATGACTGACCAACCCGCACGATGGAGCCAGGCAACCGTCTACACCGACATGTGGGCCGATCCGGACGACGACCCGCGCAACAGCGAAGGCCCCAGTCCGGAGGGCGAGCTTGCGACGCTGCAGGACTACCTGACGAACTACCGCATGACCCTGCGGATGAAGTGCGCGGGCCTGGACGCGGAGCAAATGGCCCGGCGGTCGGTTCCACCGTCGACGATGTCGCTGCTCGGCCTGGTTCGGCACCTCGCCGAGGTGGAACGGGACTGGCGCAACTGGATCAGCGACGGTGACCCGCTGCCGAAGCTGTACGGCGAGCGTGACGCGGACTTCAACGGAGTGGTCGCCGAGCAGACGGCGGTCGATGCCGCGTACTCCGATCTGGAGCGTGAGCAGGCCGCGACCGACGCCGCGCTGGCCGGGCACCCGGACCTCGGCGCGCGTGTGGGGAAGGACGGGATCGTGGTCCGGGAGCTGCTGGTGCACAGGGTCGAGGAGTACGCCCGTCACTGCGGGCACGCCGACCTGTTGCGCGAGTGCGTCGACGGCAGGGTGGGTCAGTGAAAACCGGCCGGGCGAGAGGACGGAGCAGCCGGGTCGTGCCGCTCTCCCGTTCGCACGTCACGGTTGTGTAATACAGCGAACTGACATAAACCTCCCGTGTGCTGACGGCATCTCACTTCTCAACAACGACAACCTGAGGAGTTCGAGATGCGTCGTAAGCGTTTACAGCTGATCGCCGTGCCGGCCGCGGCCATTGCCCTGCCCCTGACGTTCGCCGGCTTCCAGGCCCAAGCGGTCGCCGCGCCGGCCCCGGCAGCGTCGTCCGGCAAGGGAGCCGCGATGACGGCCCCGTGCCTGGCCGATGCCACGACGCTGGTCGGCGACCTTGATGGCGACCGCCACCCGGACAAGATCAGCAATCCCGGCCTCACCGGCACCAAGATGACGATCCAGTGGGGCACCGCGAACGGCTCGTTCGGCCCCAAGCACGCCGTCAGCCAGCTTCTCGGCGCGAAGAAGGGGGAGGTCACGACCGCCGCGGTCGCCGACTTCCAGCGCGACGGCACCCTGGACATGGTCGTCAACCTCGTCACGCCGGCCGACGGGGATGACCCCGCGACGGCGCGCGTCGCGGACTACCGGCCCGGCCCGCTCAAGCGGTCGAACCTGGCCTCCGCCAAGTCCCGGCACTCCGACATCGGCGACCTGGGCGAGGCTCAGCAGCTTCGGATCGCCAATTACGGCGGCGACGCGTACCCGGACCTGGCGATCCTCAACAACGCCGGTGACGGAACGCTGGACCGGGACGTACGTCTGACGAAGCCGGGCAGCGGTCCCGGGAACTATGACTACGACCTTCAGGTCAAGTACGGGGAGTTCGGGACGACAAACGAGCCGCCGTCCATGCCCGGCGACGGCTGGAAGCACTTCTACAAGCCCTGCTCCTGACGACAATCGGGCGCCGCAGCGGGCCGCCTGATCATGAGGGCCCGAGAGCGTCTGCACCGCGCTGGGGGCCCAGGCCGAGGCCGATGACGTTCTGACCTGGGCAGTGCCGGTGGACTCCACGCTCGTGCGAGTCCACCGGCACGCGGCCGAAGGAAAGGTTCTAGTCCTCCTGACCCGCCGGCGGCATCGCGGTGCCGCCTCGGCAGCCTGTGAAGGTGGCGTTCGGGCAGAAGGCGTCGAAGCCCATCTCGAATCGTGCGAACGCTTCCCAGGCCGCCTTCCGGACCGCCGTGTACTCGGTGGTGGTCAGCAGTCCGCCCTGCATCGCCTTGAAGGCGCGCAGGATGGCGTCGCGCGCGGTGAGGAATGAGGGGTTCTTCGGTGTGAGCTTCATGCCGTCGACGACCGCCTGCCAGGCCACCTGGTAGCCCCGCTCCTTGTTGTTGAGCGCGGCGGCGACCTTGCGGGTCATTTCCATGAGGGCAGCGCACCAGATCTCGCCGACGTCATGGACTTCCTGGTAGGTCAGATCGCTGTTGCCGGGGCCCGCGATCTCTCCCGGGCCCTTGCCGATGTCCCCGAAGGTACCGGGGTACTGCGCGTCATAGGGGCGCTGACGGATGCCCTGCGACTGATTGACGACCCAGTTGCCGAGGACATCGCGTTCCTGGGCGTTCGAGAAGTTCCGGGTGGTGAGGGCGAAGTAGTCTCCCCAGCCCTCCCCCATCGCGACCGACTGGTCCTCCTCCAGGCCGTTCGCGTCGAAGAGGCCCCCGACGAGACGGTTCGAGACCCCGTGGCAGAACTCGTGGAGGACGACATCGAAGTCGTCTGCCGTGTGGCGGCCCGTGCCGGTGACCAGCCCCATGTTCATCACGGCTTCCAGGCCATCGGCCCGGGTGGCCATGTTGGCCGTGCCGAAGACCGGCCCCGGGTGCGCGAGGGCCCGGACGGGGTCCGCGCCCTTTCCCAGGCCCGTGAGGTTCACGGTCTGGAAGTTGCCCTGGTCCTCCGTGAAGCCGAGCATCATGAAGAGGTCATGGGCGAAATTGCAGAAGTAGAAGATGTTGGTGACGAATTGCTCGGGGCTGTCCTGCGCCGGGTCGAAGACGCCGTTGCCCGCGGCGTCGACGGGGACCTCGACGGGGCGCCGGGTCGAGCCGTTGAGGGCGCGTACGTTGTTGCCCTCGGTCGACACCTTCCCTTGGTGCGTCTCTGCCCAGGGCAGCGGGAATCCGGCGGGCAACCCCGTGGGAAGCACAGTCGGATAGCCGTCCGCCGGCAGCGGGAACGGGACGGTGTCAAAGGTGCTCTCGGCCGGGTTGCGCTGGAAGACGCGTCCGGCGACGGCGTGCCGGACGGTGTCGTAGAAGTAGAGGATCTGCGGCTCGTTCGGGTTCCCGGTCCGGTCATCGGCCTCGACGAAGGCCTGGTACTGAGCGGCGAGTTTCTCTCTGGAGAGGGTGAACATCCAGGTGAGGCGGGCGTCGTCGCCCATGTACAGGTACACGAGCCGGGCCGGGATGGCTTCCTCGAACGGCCCCTTGCCGAAGGTCATCGGCTGATCGTTGCGCGCCTGGTACGACAGGCGGGTGAAGCTGTCCGATACGTCGAGACGCGGGAGTTCGTCGTCGCCGAAGGCTCCGCGGAGCGTTCTGGGCTCGGCAGCCTTCGCGGCCGCCACCCGCAGCGCCACCTCGGCCGGGACCACCGGCTTGACCGGCAGGTTCGCCGGTGCGCTCACCGTGTCGCCGATGACCCGGTCGACCGTGCCGTCCTCGAAGAGCCACACCTTGGGCGCCATGGCCCACACCTCGATGCCGTTGAGCACCTGCTGCAGGCTCACCACGCGCATGCCCTCGCTCGTCACCATCACATTCGGGTCGGCCTCGAATTCCACCGGCTCGCCGGCCGCGAAGCCGATGGCCTCGGCAACTGACGTGACATACCGCTTGGCCTGGGCGATATAGCCGGTGTCGGGCATCGCCACCAGCTCCTCCAAGCCGGTGATGGCAGGAGCGCCGGTCACCCGTAGCTCGGTCAGATGCCCAGTGAAGCGGTTCACCTTGCTGCGGTCCGCCACCAGGGTCTGGTCGACCTCGGCCGCCACCCGTTCGGTGTCGTCGAGAAAGGCATCGGCTTCGGCGACGCTGGCCAAGCGGTCATAGTTCTTGTTCCGCTTGTCGATCAATACGCTCATGGCCTGCTCCTTGTGACGTGCTCGGGCGGGGAGAGGAGAGCCGGGTCGGGAAGCGGACACCTCTTTCATTGTCCGTGGGGGCATGCTCACTCGCATCCTGAGCCGGATGTCGGATTCCGCGTCCAACTGCTGGCCGTGAGACGCCCCTTGTATGCCGACATGCACTCCCTGTGCGCGCGTGCAAGTCTGGTACCGGTTCATCGTTCGAGATCGGCCAGGAGGCACGATCGTGGGCAAGAAGCAGAGCCGGCAGAATCGCGGTGCGCGCACCGGTGGCCATGAACGCAGCACCGTCGCTGAGGCGAAGAGCAAGGCGAAGGAATCGGCCCCGCAGGAGTCGGAGCAGTCGATGACGAAGCATGTGGCCCATAAGGCGCAGCGGAAGTTCGGCCACAACTGACCTTCGGGGACCGGTCGGCCGGAGTCGGGGAGTGGCCGTAGGGGCTATCGGCGCCGTATGCGACTGCAGGCGTCGCATGCGGCCATCTGCGTCGTATGCGGCTATCGGCCCGGGACCGCTGGTGGCGCATCGGGCTGGGGATCCTCACCTTCGTATGCCGCCAGTGCGACTTGGCGGCTCTCCAGTACCTCGCCGAGGTCGTCGGGGTCCACCTGGTCCTTCGCCAGCTTCATACGGGCCCTGGCCTCGACGGACGCCCATGCCTGCCGGGCGCGTTTGTTGGCCAGCCGTCGGGTGTCGCCCCGGAGGAAGCCCGCCCCCGCCGCACACCCCGCAGCGGTCAGCGCTACCAGCGCCGCGGGAATGCGGGCGTCCACCGAGGCGAATCCCGCCGCTCCGGACACTCCGGCGAGGAGCGCTGCCGGGAAGCCCAGTGCGATATCGACCCTGGCCCAGAAATCGGCTCTGCGGTGTGCGAGGTCCTTCTGGCGTATTGCTTCGTCACGTAACCGCTCCACCTCGGTTCGCAGCCGACCGGAGGGGTCGTTCCAGGAGGGTGGCCCGGGTGGTGGTCCAGCGGAGGGAGTGGCCATGTCTGGATTCCAACACAGGGGAAATGCAAGGGACTTGTGTGGGCATGCACAGTGTTGCGGGGCATCCGTGGTGGGCTCTCGACAGATCGGCCGGGAGCGGGGTTGAGTACGGTGGGGGCATCCGCTGGCGCGGTCAGCGGCGGACGGGCGGGCGCCCTTGCGCGTCGTCCGGAGCCCGAGCAAAGGTGTGGATATGACGAGCGTGCACGGTACCCAGCTGGACATCCCCACCCCGGACGGCGTCGCCGACGCCTACCTCGCCCACCCCGACGACGGCACGCCGCATCCCGGTGTGCTGCTGTACATGGACGCGTTCGGGCTGCGCCCCTCGCTGGAGGAGATGGCCAGGCGCCTGGCGGGGCACGGCTACACGGTGCTGGTGCCCAACGTCATGTACCGCGCGGGGCGGGCGCCCGTGGTGGATCTGCCCGAATTCATCGTCCCCTCGGAGCTAACGGAGATCTTCGCGCAGCTCTCTCCGATCATGCAGGCGTTCACCCCCGACCTGGCGATGCGGGACGCCGGTGCCTATCTCGACTGGCTGGCCGCCTCCCCGCTGGTCGCCGACGGTCCGGTGGGCACCACCGGCTACTGCATGGGCGGCGTGCTCGGGGTCCGCACCGCCGCGGCCTACCCCGACCGCATCGGCGCCGCGGCCTCCTTCCACGCCGGCCACCTGGTCACCGATGCCGAGGACAGCCCGCACCGGCTCGTCGGACGCAGCACGGCGGAGCTGTACTTCGGCCACGCCGACCACGATCACTCGATGCCGGCCGAGCAGATCGCGAGCCTGGAACGCACCCTGGACGCCGACGGTGTGTCCTACCGCAGTGAGCTGTACGAGGGCGCCCAGCACGGCTACACCCAGACCGACACCGCCGCGTACAACTCCGAGGCGGATGAGCGTCATTGGCGCAATCTGCTGGAGCTCTTCGGCCGCCGGCTCTGACTCGGTCCGCCCGTTCGGCGAGAGCGCCGACCTCCCCCGGGGACGCCGACCTCGCCGAGAGCGCCGACTCGCCGCGGGCACCGATGCCTCAACCGGCCCTCACCGGCGGCTCCGAGGCGTAGGGCTGCCGAGTCGCGGTCAAGTGGAGGGGCCGATCACCCCGTGTTAGCGTGAAAGTGTCCGCATCAAAACGGACTTTTGCCCGCTTTCCTGGCCTCTCCAGAGGGAGATGGTGACCATGGCGCGGGACCCTCGGTTCCACGCGTCCGGGGCGACTGCTCTCAGGAACAACGTGGACTGGGACGGCCTTCGGCGTCGGATGCGCGGAGTGCTGCTGCGGCCGGGAGACGCCGGGTTCGACAGTGCGAGGAAGCTTTTCAATCCGCTCAATGACGACCGGGTGCCGGCGGCGGTGGCGCAGTGTGTGTCGGCGGCCGATGTCCGCGAGGCGGTGTTGGCAGCCGCGCACCGGGTTCCGCTGGCGGCGCGCAGCGGGGGGCACTCGTATGTCGGTTACTCGGCTCCGCCCGGCGGTCTCGCCCTTGATCTCCGGCGGATGTCGTCCGTGGAGGTCCGGCCGGATGGCACCGCCACCATTGGCGCCGGGGCGACGCTGGAGGGTGTCTACACCGCACTCGGACAGGCCAACCGCTGTCTGCCCGGCGGCTCCTGTTTCACCGTCGGCATCGCCGGGGTGGCTTTGGGTGGCGGAATCGGCGTGCTGCAACGGAAGTTCGGGCTGACCTGTGACCACCTCGTATCCGCCGAGGTCGTCATCGCGGACGGCCGGACGCTGACGGCCTCGGCCACCCAGCACCCGGATCTGTTCTGGGCGCTGCGCGGTGGCGGTGGCGGCAACTTCGGGGTCGTCACGCAGTTCACCTTCGCGACCGACCCGGCTCCGGCGTTGACGGTGTTCCTGCTCAGCTTCCCTGCGGGGAGCGTGAAGAAGGTGCTGGCCGGGTGGCAACCGTGGATCACGGCCGCGCCCCGTGCGATGTGGGCCAACCTCAATGTGGCGGGTGGAACCACGCCGAGCTGCAAGGTGGCCGGGTGCTTCGTCGGGCCCAGCAGCGCCTGCAATCCCCTGCTGAACGACCTGGTCTCGCGCGCCGGGGTGCCGCCGACCCAGCGCAAGGTCAAGGACCACGACTACTTCCAAGCCATGCGCTTCTTCTCCGGCAGTCCCGACCGGCAGTCGTTCGTCGCCTCGTCGCGGATTCTCTCCTCGCCGACCGCCAACCCGGGCGGCGTCGTCGCCCTGCTCCAAGGCCGCCCGGGGATGGCTCTCATCCTGGACGCACTCGGTGGTGCGGTGGCCGATGTGGACGTCCGGCAGACCGCGTTCCCGCACCGCAAGGCGTTCGCCACCGCGCAGATCTATGCGAGTGCGACGGCCACGTCGGAAACCGCGGTGACGCGTAGCGTCGGCCAGGTCGTGGCGGGACTCGCGGACCTGGGCATCAGGGACGGTTATGTGAACTACATCGACCCGGCCCTTCCCGACTGGGGTACGGCCTACTACGGCCCGAATCTGGCCCGTCTGCGCTCCGTCGCGCACGACTACGACCCGGACCAGGTCTTTGACTTCCCGCAAGCGGTCACCCGGGCGTGACCGGCGATCCCGGCCACGCGCCGACTCCCCCGCCGGTGAGCGAGGGGCCCTTCGTGTCCCGCGAGGAGTTCGACGCACTGTTCGCGGCGGTCCGTACGTGGGGCCGCTGGGCCGCTGCCGACCGCGGGGCCTGGAACCGGGTGACACCGGAGCATGTACGGCGGGCCGCCGCGCTGGTCCGGTCCGGCACGGTCGTCCCGATGGCGCGCCCCTGGGACACGGCACCCGGCCCGGACAACAGCAAACCCGCCCTGCACTTCATGTCCGACCTCGGTGATGTCGAGCCTCCTGAACCTGCCACGCACAAGGACTTCATCGCCATCGACTACCACGGCAAGGCCGTCAGCCATCTGGACGCGCTGTCCCATGTCGCCTATCGCGGGCAGCTCTACGACGGCCGTGCGGCGCGGGAGTGCGTGGACGCCGGAGGCGCGCGGTTCGGTGCCGTGTCCGCACTGGGGCCGCTGGCGACCAGGGGCGTGCTGCTCGATCTGCCCACCGCGCTCGGGGTCGCCTGGCTGGAGCCCGGACGGGCTGTGCACGCGGAGGAGCTGGTGGCCGCGGAGCAGGCGCTGGGGGTGACGGTGGGCGAGGGCGATGCGGTGCTGCTGCGGTTCGGCGGACTGCGCCGCCGACAGGAACGGGGCGCCTGGGACACCGGTGCGGCGAGCGCGGGTCTGCACGTGGACGTGATGCCGCTGCTGGCGGAGCGCGGTATCGCGCTGCTGGGTGGCGACGGGGACAGCGATGTACGGCCCTCGCCGGTCGAGGGCGTGCATTCTCCGGTGCATGCGCTCGCGGTGGCCGCGATGGGGGTGCCGCTCCTGGACAACCTCGATCTTGAGGCGCTCTCCGCCGCGAGTGCCGAGACGGGGCGTTACACGTTCCTACTCCTGGTAGCCCCGCTGAACATCCCCGGCGGTACCGGCTCGCCCGTGAGTCCGGTCGCGGTCCTGTGAGCGGCGGGCGGGCGTCCGTGATCAGTGCCGCGACGGGTTCGTGATCAGCTCCGAAGACATTCAAAGCCCTACAATTGAGAGCACATGGGACAGCTACTCCGACGTACGGGTGGCCGACGTACGGGTGGCCATCCTGGCATGCAGCCATGCGGGAAGTGATTGTGATGGGGCTGGCGGGAGCGGGCAACGGTCCCGCACGCGCCCGTGAGCAGTTCCTGCGTGAGGGGGCGGTCGAGGGAGCGGTCCGGAGTCCGATCCTGGATTCCTGGCGGCGTTCCCGGTCACTGGGGCTCACACCGGACGGCTGCGAGCTTCCGTACAGCGCGGATCTCGATCTGGACGGCCGGCTCGTCCGTGCCGCGGTGCCCGTACTGGACCGGCTGCAGTCCCGGTTCGAGGGCCGGAACATGAATGTGTCGCTCGCCGACGAGCACGGTGCGGTGCTGCAGCGCCGCTTCGGCGAAGCCTCGCTGGTGCGGCGCCTGGCCGCGATCCAGAGCGTCCCGGGCTTCGTGTTCGCCGAACGGTTCGGCGGGACCAACGGGATCGGGCTAGCACTCGCGGAACGGCAGCTGGTCAGCGTTTACGGGGCCGAGCACTTCGCCGAACGTTCGCAGTCCAATGCCTGCTCGGCGATTCCCGTCCGGGACCCGCTCAGCGGGCGCATTGAGGGCGTTCTCTGCCTCGGCTTTCCGCTCACCGACGCGGACCCCGCACTGAGCGCCGTGATCCGCAAGGCCGCCGGGGCCATCGAACGGCGGTTGCTGGAGCAGAGTTCGACGCGGGAGCGGGCCTTGCTGGCGGCCTATCTGGACGCCAGGCGCCACACGCCGGGCGGCGATACGAGTGGCGACACGAGCGGCAACGGGCAGCTGGGCGAGCTTGCCGAGAGCGGGCTGGACTGGCGTGACCAGATGATTCTCAAGGAGAGGGCCACCGAACTGATCACCTCGGCCCAGCGAGCCGCCGTCGAGGTGTCGCTGCCCGGCGGCCGCCGGGTCACGTTGCTCAGCCGCCCCGTGACGAGCGCCTCCGGGGTGGAGGGCATAGTGATCGAAGCGGTCCTTCCCGCGACGCATCAGCGCCTGGCCGTGTCCGCCGATGCCGGAGCGTCCCCCGTCCCGCTCGTGGAGCCGGTCCTCGCAGCCGCCGGTCCGCTGCCCGAGCATCTTTCCGCTGTCGCACCCGGGCGGGCGGTGGCGACAGCCCATGAGCCCGGCATACCCGGCGTGCCCGGCGCCGCCGACGCCGCGCCCGACCGCGCGACCCGTGGGGTGGTGCTGGTGGGCGAGCCGGGAGTGGGGGAGTTCGCCGTGGCGGCCCGGCGCCGACTGGAGCTGCTGTCCGAGGCCAGCACCCGTATCGGCACCACCCTGGACGTGAGCCGTACCGCCCGGGAACTCGCCGAGATGGCCGTTCCGCGGCTGGCCGACTTCGTCACCATCGACCTGCCCGAGGCGGTGCTGCGCGGCGAGGAACCGCCCGATCCCCGCTCCGGCCTGCACCGCACGGTGGTGCACGGCATCCGCGACGACTGTCCCTTCTACCCGGCCGGTGAGCGGGTAGATCTTCGCCCGTCCACCCCTCAGCTCCGCTGTCTGGCCGCCGGGGAGCCGGTTCTGGAGCCCGATCTACGGGCCGCCGCGGGGTGGATCGCGCAGGATCCCGGGCACACCCAGCGGCTGCTGGACCACCATGTGCACTCCCTGATCGCCGTCCCCCTCCTCGCCCGTGGAATCGCCCTGGGCGTGGCGAGCTTCTACCGCTCGGCCGATCCGGCTCCTTTCGGCGACGACGACCGTGCGCTGGCCCAGGAACTCGCCACCCGCGCGGCCATCTGCATTGACAACGCCCGCCGTTACACCCGCGAGCACGCCATGGTGCTGGCGTTGCAGCGCAGTCTGCTGCCGCGCAGCTTCCCCGAGCAGAACGCGGTCGAGGTCGCCCACCGCTATCTGCCTGCCGAGTCCGGGGCCGGCGGAGACTGGTTCGATGTCATTCCCCTCTCCGGTACTCGTATTGCCCTGATCGTGGGGGATGTCGTCGGTCATGGGATGCATGCCGCCGCCACGATGGGCCGGCTGCGGATCGCCGCGCGCAACTTCGCCGAACTGGACCTCGGCCCGGACGAGGTCCTCACCCAGCTGGACAATCTCGTGGGCCGCCTCGACCGGGACGAGGACAGCGCGGAAGGCTCCGCCGACAGCCCCGGCATCATCGGCGCCACCTGTCTGTACGCCATCTATGACCCCACCTCCCAGCAGTGTGTGATGGCCCGGTCCGGCCACCCGCCGCCCGCGATCGTGCGCCCGGACGGCACGGTGACCTTTCCCGATCTCCCCGACGGCCCGCCGCTGGGCCTGGGCGGGCTCCCGTTCGAAACCGCCGCCTTCCACCTCCCCGAAGGCAGCCGGCTCGTTCTCTACACCGACGGGCTCATCCGGGACCGTCACCGCGACGTGGATGCGGCGCTCGACCTGCTGCGCCGCGCCGTGGCACACCCGGACCGCTCGCCCGAGGAGACCTGCGAGGCAGTGGTCCGGGCCGTGGTGCCTCACCACCCCACCGACGACATCGCCCTGCTCGTCGCCCGCACCCAGGCCCTGGCCCCGCACCGGATCGCCACCTGGGACGTGCCCGCCGACCCCGCGCTCGTCTCCGGTATCCGGGCGGCCGTGACCCGCCGACTGGCCGAATGGGGGCTGGACGAGGCCGTCTTCGCCACCGAACTCCTGCTCAGCGAGCTGGTCACCAACGCCCTCCGCTACGGCACCGAGCCCATCCAGGTACGCCTGCTGTACGACCGCACGCTGATCTGCGAGGTCTCCGACGCCAGCAACACCGCCCCGCATCTGCGCCATGCGGCCAGCACCGACGAGGGCGGCCGCGGCCTGTTCCTCGTCGCGCAGCTCGCCCAGGCCTGGGGCACCCGCTACACCGCCGACGGGAAAATCATCTGGGCCGAGTGTGCGCTGGAGGCGCCCGGCGGAAAGCCCGGTGTCACCGAAGCGTACTTCGACGACATTCCCGCCATCTGACGGCCCATCCGGCATCAGGGCCGAAGCGGGCCTTAGCATGACGGGAATGTGCGGAGCGGGCTGGTGAGCGGACAGGTAACGCATCGTCAAAACTGCCTGCTATGAAGCCCGTACCGCCGTGCAGCGCCCGCAGCACTGCCCCTTTCAGGCGGGAAGAACGACGAGGCCGACCCCCGGAGAAGTCTGTGCACGACGCTCCTGACCGCACCCCTCCCCCGCGCCACGGCCCGGAGCCCCTCGTCCGCATACGCGGCCTCAGCAAGTGGTTCGGCGGCACCCTGGCGCTGGACGCGGTCGACCTCGATATCCGGTCCGGCAGCATCCTCGCCCTGCTCGGGCCCAACGGTGCCGGAAAGTCCACCCTCATCAAGGTGCTCGCGGGCGTCCATGCCGCGGACGAGGGCGCGGTGACCGTGGCCGGGCACCCGCTCGGCACCGAAGCGGCCGCCCGCACCATGTCCTTCATCCACCAGGACCTGGGGCTGGTCGAGTGGATGACGGTCGCCGAGAACATCGCGCTGGGCACCGGCTACCCACGCCGGGCGGGGCTGCTGTCCTGGCGGAAGACCCGCGAACGGTGCGCGGCGGCCCTGGGGATCGTCGCCGCGCACCTCGACCCCGCGACCGTGCTCGCCGACCTCCCGCGCGCCGAGCGCTCCTTGGTGGCCATCGCCCGCGCGCTGTCCACCCGGGCCGAACTCATCGTCCTTGACGAGCCGACCGCCAGCCTCCCCGCCGCGGACTGCACCCGGCTCTTCGAGGTGCTCCACACCCTGCGCGACCAGGGCCACGCACTCGTCTACGTCACCCACCGGCTCGACGAGGTGTACAAGGTCGCCGATGCCTTCGCCGTCCTCCGCGACGGCCGTCTCATCAGCCAGGGCCCGGTCGCCGGGCACAGCCCCGCCCGGCTGGTGCACGACATCGTGGGCCAGGAACCGGCCGGCTACCGCTTCGCCCCCGCCGCCGGACCGGCCGTACTGAGCCTCGACCGCGTGGGAACCGAGAGCACCGCACCGGTCAGCCTGGAACTGCGCGGCGGGGAGATCCTCGGCATGGTGGGCCTCACCGGGGCCGGCCATATGGAGCTGGGCCGTGCCCTGGCCGGCGCCCGGCCGCTGGTCGGCGGACGGGTCCGGCTCAACGGCCGGCCGTACGCACCCGGCACGGTCACCGAAGCCGTCGACTCCGGCGTCGGCTTCGTGACCAGCAACCGCCAGGAAGAGGGCTGTGCCGCCGAGCTGACCGTACGGGAGAACTTCCTGGCCAACCCGCGGGCCGACGGTCTGCCGGCCCTGCACTGGATCAGCCCGCGGCGCGAGCGGGCCGAGGCCGAGGCCCTGGCCGAACGTTTCTCGGTGTCCCCCCGGGACAGCGAGGCGCCGATCGCCACCCTGTCCGGGGGAAACCAGCAGAAGGTCATGGTCGGACGGTGGCTCCGGATGCGGCGCCGGCTGCTGATCCTGGAAGAGCCGACCGCCGGGGTGGACATCGGCGCCAAAACGGCCGTCTACCGCCTGCTGCAGGACGCGCTGGACGAAGGGCTCGCCGTGCTGCTTCTCTCCACCGACTTCGAGGAGGTCGCCGACGTGTGCCATCGCGCCCTGGTCTTCGTCCGCGGGGCGGTGACGGAGGAGCTGAGCGGCGAGGCCCTCACGGTCGCCGGGCTCGCCCGCGCCTCGTCGGCCATGGCCGCGCTCACCGGGGAGACGAGCTGACCATGCCGCCCTCCCCACTGGGCCGCCGACTGGGGCATCTCGTCGGCGCCTATGGCCTCTTGGCCCTCACCGCCCTGCTGTTCCTGGCCTTCTCCCTCGCGCTGCCGGACACCTTTCCCACCCTGGACAACGTCTCCGAGATCCTGTCCAACCAGTCGATCCCCGCGCTCCTCGCGCTCGGGGCGATGATCCCCATCGTCACCGCCAAATTCGACCTGTCCATCGGCTACGGACTCGGCCTGGCGCATGTGATGACGATGCAGCTCATCGCCCATGAGGCGTGGCCCTGGCCGCTGGCGTGCCTCGTGGTCGTCCTCGGCGGGGCGGTCGTCGGCACCTTCAACGGGATCGTCGTCGAATTCGCGAAGATCGACTCCTTTATCGCCACCCTCGGCACCGGCAGCATCCTCTACGCCCTCACCGGCTGGATCACCAACGGCGCCCGGATCGTCCCCGGCCCACAGGGTCTGCCGGCCGCCTTCACCGACCTCTACGACTCCAGGTTCCTGGGCCTGCCGGTTTCCGCCTTCTATGTCCTCGCCCTCACCGCCGTGCTGTGGGTGCTCCTGGAACGGCTGCCCCTCGGCCGGTATCTGTACGTCATCGGATCCAACCCCCGCGCCGCCGACCTGCTGGGCATCCCCTCCCGGCGCTATGTCGTCTACGCCTTCGCCGGATCGGGTCTGATCGTCGGGATCGCCGGTGTGCTGCTCGCCGCGCAGCAGCGCATCGGCAACCCCAGCGTCGGACTGGACTATCTGCTGCCCGCGTTCGTCGGTGCGCTGCTCGGCTCCACCGCGATCCGCCCCGGCCGCCCGAACGCGCTGGGCACGCTGGTCGCCGTGGTCATCCTCGCCATCGGCCTCGCCGGGATCGGCCAGTTCGGCGCGCAGTTCTGGGTCACTCCGCTCTTCAACGGCTCAACTCTGCTCCTCGCCGTCGGCATGGCCGGCTACGCCGCGCGCCGACAGCTGCGCCACCGGCGGGCCGAGCCGCCCCGCACACACCAGGACCTGACCGAAGTCACCTCGTGAGGTGTCACCACCGTGTCGTCCCTCCGCCAGGAGCGCCTGTGCAGCCGAACCGCAAGACCGCCCTGGGCACCGCAGTCGCCATGGTGGTGGTGGCCGCTGCCCTCGTCGGCTGCGAGCGCGGCACCTCCACCGGTGCCGGGCCCGCCGCCACCGGTCCGACAACGGCCGGCTGCCCCGCCGTACTGGCCGGTGCCGAGGTGGCCGTGCAACGGGCGATGAGGACCAACCCCGCCTGGCACGGCCCCACCCGTGGCCCCCGGGCGGTCCCCGGCAAAAGCATCGTCTTTGTCGCCCAGACCATGACCAACCCCGGGGTCGCCGGTGCCGCGAAGGGGGTACGGGAAGCGGCCGCGGCCATGGGCTGGCAAGTCCGGGTGATCGACGGCCAGGGCACCCCCGCCGGGATCCAGGCGGCCTTCAGCCAGGCGATCGCCCTACGGCCCTCGGGCATCGTGATCGGCGGTTTCGACCCCAAGCTGACCTCGCAGCAGGTCGCCAAGGCCAATGCACTGCACATTCCGCTGATCGGCTGGCACGCCGTCGATGCCCCCGGCCCGAGCAAGGACCCCGAGCTCTTCAGCAACATCACCACCAGGGTGCAGGACGTCGCGAAGATCAGCGCGGACTGGATCATCGCGCACTCCCACGGCCACGCCGGTGTCGTCGTGTTCACGGACGCCTCGATCCCATTCGCCAGAAACAAATCCGACCTGATCAAGAAGGAGTTGGCCGACTGCGCCGGTGTGCGGCTGCTGGCGGAGGAGAACATCCCGCTCTCGGACACCAGCAGCCGGACTCCGCAGCAGGTCTCCGCGCTCCTCTCCCGCTTCCGGAACCGGTGGACCTACTCCGTCGCCATCAATGATGTGTACTTCGCCGATGCCGCACCGGCCCTGCGCGCAGCTCGTAAGAAAGGGGCCGGTGCCCCCTTCAACATCGGTGCGGGCGACGGCGATCCCTCCGCCTTCCAGCGCATCAACAGCCGGCAGTTCCAGGCAGCCACCGTTCCCGAGCCGCTCTCCCAGCAGGGCTGGCAGATCCTCGACGATTTCAACCGCGCCTTCTCCGGCGAGCCCGCCAGCGGCTATGTCGCCCCCGTACACCTCTCCACGGCCGCCAACAGCGGCGGGCAGACGACCTGGGATCCGCCCGGCTACCGGGCGGCGTATCTGAGTATCTGGGGCAAGTAGGCAGGATGCGGCGGGGGCGGCAGCGGGAGAAGGCCAGGCGTCCGGCCGCACCGGGAACCCCCTTGTCGGCGCCGTTCCGCCCGGCCGTCGGCGACTGGCAATTCCCTAGAGTTCCGGCGCCTGGCTGGCTCCCGCTCGGCGCTCCGTGCTGGGCTGTGGCTGCCATCGGGCTTGGGCCACACCCAGAGGGGGGCGCCATGGCATCCGCTGTGGGCCAGGGGCGCTGCGCACGGGCTCCGAGCGCGGCGGCCCCGTGGCCACCAACAGCAACGGAGGAGTCATGGTTTACGAGCCGAAAGCGCCGGTGATCCCGTACAAGCGCACCTGCCCCTTCGATCCGGCAGCCGAATACGCCCGACTGCGCGAGGAGGAGCCGATCAGCCCGGTGACCTTTGAGCTGGCGCCGCGTGAGAAGGACGGCTGGCTGATCACCCGGCATGATCACATCCGCCAGATCATGACGGCCCCCCGCTTCAGCCACCGCAGCGAGCTGCTCGCGCTGGTGCACTCACCGCCGTTCCCCGTGGAGGACTACTCCCCCGAGCCGTCCGCACCGGGCAATTTCGTGCGGATGGACGCTCCGGAGCACACCCGCTACCGGCGGCTGCTGACCGGCTTCTTCACCGTACGCAAGATCCAGCAGTACGAGTCCACGCTGGAACGGATCATCGACGGTGTGCTGGACACGACTCCCAACATGCTCACGCTGGGCACCTTCGCACTGCTGGAGCACCCTGAGCAGCTGGCGAAGGTGCGGGAGCGTCCGGAGCTGATGGAGAACACCGTCGAGGAGCTGCTGCGGTACCTGACCATCTCTCACTTCGGGGCGAGCCGGGTGGTGTTGGAGGATGTCGAGATCGACGGCAGGACCATCAAGGCGGGTCAGACCGTGGTGCTCTCGCTGCCGTCGGCCAACCGCGATCCGCGGTACTTCGAGAACGCGGACGAGTTCGACATCGGCCGCCCCTCGCGGGCGGCATCTGGCATTCGGCTTCGGGATCCATCAGTGCCTCGGGCAGCACCTGGCGAGGGCGTCGCTGCGTATCGGCTTCCAGAAGCTGTTCGAGCGCTTTCCGGATCTGCGACTCGCGACGGCCGCCGAGCAGGTGCCGCTGCGGGAGACCGCGATGCATTACGGCGTCCGCGAACTGCCCGTCACCTGGGGCTGATGACCCGGGGCGGGCGTGTCGGGCGGGCTTGCCGGGCAGGCCCGCTCACCGCGGCCGCAGACTGCCCATCGATCACCGGCGTGGTGGCAGACGCCGCGTCTCAGTATCCGAGGAATTCCCTTGAACGACTCCGTGTCAGCTCAGCGCCCCACGCCCCCACAGCCGCTGTCCACCCCGGTGCGTTTCGGCGCGCTGGGTACCTCGTCCTTCGGGTGGCGGCGGGTACTGCCGGCGATGACGGGCTGCCCGCAGACCGAACTCGTCGCGGTGGGCGGCCGCAGTCCGGAGCGCGTGCAGCGGTTCACCGACCGGTTCGGCTGCGCCGGCGACTCCGCTGAAGCGCTCCTGGAACGCGAAGACATCGACGCCGTCTATATCTCCCTGCCGCCGTCGCTGCACGGCGAATGGGCGGCGCGGGCGCTGCATGCGGGCAAGCACGTGCTCGTCGAGAAGCCGATCGCCACGACGGCGGCCGAGGCCCGTGCCGTGGTGTCGCTGGCCGAGGACCGTGGCCTGGTGCTGCGGGAGAACTTCATGTTTCTGCACCATCCGCAGCATGACGCGGTCGCGACCCTGATCGCCGAAGGGCGGCTCGGGGGGCTGCGCTCGTTCCGGGGTGCCTTCTGCTTTCCGCCGCTGTCCTCGGAGGACATCCGGTATGTGCCGGGTCTCGGTGGCGGTGCACTCCTCGACGCGGGGGTGTATCCGCTCCGGGCGGCGGCGATGCTGCTGGGTCCCGGGCTGCGGGTGGCGGGCGCCACGGCGCGGGTGCGGCGGTCCGATGGGCTCGATCTGTCGGGCAAGGCGCTGCTGGTGTCGCCGTCCGGTGTGCTGGCGAGCGTCGAGTTCGGCTTCGAGCACACCTACGGTTCGTCCTACTCCCTGTGGGGCGCGGGGGCGAAGCTCACGGTGCCCCGGGCGTTCACCCCGCCGCCCGGGTACCAGCCCGTGCTGGTGCTGGAGGAACAGGACCATGTCGAGCAGTTCACGCTGCCGGCGGCGGACCAGCTGAACCGGTCGCTCGCCGGGTTCGCCGCGGCCGTGGCCGCCGGTGGCGCTGCGGCCTCCCCCGAGGAGGCGCGGTGGCGGCAGGACGCGGTCGCCACGATGGAACTGGTCGATGCGGTGCGCGCGCAGGCCGTGCCGGTGACCGTCGAGGGGTAGCGGGCCGGGCTGGCGCGGAGGTGGTCGTCGGGCCGTCGGTTCTGACGGTACGACGACCGCCTCCGGGGGCCGTGTCCCGTGGGTGGCGGTCGCCCCTCAGCCGGCGCGGGAAGTCCAGTGCGCCGGGGCTGACGGCGGGGACGAGGCCCTCGGCGGCGGCCCTGCCGAGCAGCTCCCGCACCGCCGCGTATCCGTCCTCGCCAAGGTCGGCGGTGTAGTCGCTCACATACAGCCCGATGTGCTGCTCGATCACGTCCGGGGCCATCTCCTGGGCATGCTCCAGGACATAGGGACGGGATGCCGTCGGGTGGTCCAGGCGAAGCGGACGGAGTCGGCGGCTGTGCGGGCCACCACTCGCAGCTGTTCTTCGCCGAGGTCGCCGCGAGGTCCGGAGGGCAGACGAAGCAGTCGGGCCGGACGCCGACCGTCTCCGCGAACAGCAGCTCGGCGAGCCGGACCGAGGTCCGGCTGGTGGAGCCGAGTGCGACCGGTTCGCCGTCCAGCTGGTCCAGCGGGACCTGGCTGACGATCAGGCAGGACTCCACGGGACCGTCGCTGCCCACGGCGATACCCGGCAGCGCCACCGAGTCGTCGGCGTGCTTGAGGAATTCGAGGAGGCTGATCGGTCCGATGTCGAGCCTACCGGCGACGAGTGCGTCGCTCAGACCGTCCGGGCTGTCCTTCTCAGATCCATGTCGAGCAGACTGCCGCTTCGGGCCAGCCCCCAGAACAGCGGCAGACAGTTGAGGAAATCGATATGACCGACCCTGGGCCGTCGCCCGGTGCGCGGTGTGGGCGTGGCCGGCGCGGTGAGTGGCAGTTCAGACATGTCTGTCAGGCTCCAGGGGTCGCTCGGTCGGGGCAGTGCGGTCGCCGCCCCTACGCATGGTGAGAGAGAGCCGCTGAGGTGAAGTGCTCACTGAGCACCGTCATCACCTCGTTCGGCCGGTCAGCCAGGTAGAAGTGCCCGCCGGGAAAGACACGCAGATCGAAGTCGCCGGTGGTGTGCCCGTCCCAGGACCGGGCTTCGTCCAGGGAGGTCTTGGGGTCGTCGTCCCCGACGAGCACGGTGACGGGGCAGCGCACGACGGCCGCGGGTTCGCTCCGGTAGGTCTCGACGGCCTTGTAGTCACTGCGGAGCGCGGGCAGCACCATCCGCAGCATTTCCTCGTCGTCGAGGACCCGTGCGTCGGTTCCGCTCAGGGCCCGCAGCTCGGCGACGATGCCGTCGTCGTCCCGCAGGTGCACCGTCTCGTCACGGCGGGCGGACGGCGCTCGGCGTCCGGAGGCGAACAGCCGCTGGGGGCCGTTCCCGTGGCGTTCCAGCCGCCGTGCCACCTCGAAGGCCACCAGCGCGCCCATGCTGTGGCCGAAGAAGGTCAACGGCCGGTCGGACAGGGCTCCCAGCACCTCGGCGATCCGGTCCGCCAGGAGGCCGATGTCGTCGATCGGCGGTTCCTGGCGGCGGTCCTGCCGCCCGGGGTACTGCACGGCGATCACGTCCACGCCGGGGCTGAGCGCGGCCGAGACCGGATGGTAGAAGCTCGCGGAACCGCCGGCATGCGGGAAGCACACCAGGCGCCGGCCCGCGTCAGGGGCCGGGTGGAAGCGCCGGCACCACAGGCCGTCGTCCGCAAGGGATGAACTCATGGGTCTGATCAGTCCTTTCCAGTGGGCCGGTGCAGCCGAACCACTACCGGCGCCGTCATCCCGAGCGAATCAGGAAGGTGCGTTCTGCCGCCACTATCCATGGAGCCCGGTCGGCCGGCGCAAGGCATCTCGGCCCGATGCAACGGAAGTATGGTCGTTTCCCTGGTTTCTCAGGGGCCGGTGGCCGCATCGGCGGCGGGCTCACGGCCTGTCCTCGCCCCTGCATGCCGGACGCGGATGAGGCGGCGCACCGTTGCGTGGTCACCTGTCGACGTGGCAAGCCATCCTGCCGAGTCTTCTCATACCGTCCCGGTCTCTTCCGCCTCCGCAGCTTCAGCGGATTCGGCCGCCTTGGCACGCCTGGGGAAGATCATGCGAAGGACACCCGTCCTGTGCAGGATGATGTGCGTGATCACCTGCAGCACGAGGTAGGTGACGAGGTACAGCAGACCGTCGAGCGCCGGCACCAAATCGACCGGCAGCGTGTAGGCCATGATCATGCGCAGTGCCGCGTCGACCAGCAGCCCGCACCCCCACAGCACGGTCAGGCCGCGCCAGACCCGGCGAAAGGTCGGCTCGGTGTGCCAGAACTGTTCCAGGGCCTCTGCTTTGCCCGGCAGTAGAGACTTGAGCGCCCAGTAGGTGAACGGACGGGCGGTGAACAGCGTCGCGAGGATCCACAGGGCAATGAGCCCGGTGAACCAGCCGCCTCTGGCCAGGACCAGGCGCGGGGAGTCGGAGAGGAGGGAGCCGAGGCCGACCAGCACGAGGATGGTGAGGACGAAGACGCCGACCCTGTCGATTCTGCGTCGCATGACGATGGAGTACCCGGTGCTGAGTGCCGGCGCGGCTGCACTGCTGAGCAGCGCCAGCAGCTCGCTGACGCCCGCTGCGCGCAGCACGTAGTAGAGACCCGCAGGAAGGACGACGTCGCAGAGCATCGTGATCGCGAACTGCCAGCGGGCGGCGCTCTGTTCTCTCTGCTTGCCGCCCGTCGCCGATTCGATCTCGTCAGGTGGTGCAGCCATCGCTACTCCTTGAGCCATCGGTTGCCGACAGTCGTTGCTGAGTCAGGACCGCTCGCCGGGGTCTGCGTCGCGAGGGGTCGGCCGACCTTGAACACCGTACGAGTTGCACAGTCACGTAAGAGTTAGCACCCGGGCAGGCAGGACGGAAACTTCGGCGACCAAGTTCTGGATCCTTTACCAGAATGCGTTTCACCGGTGGCTGCCCGGCTTTCTCCGGCCCGGCAGGGGCCGGCAGGGGTCGGCAGGGGCCGGGCTGCATCCGGTGAGATCCAGCATTAGGGAATCTCTCAGACCGTTCCTGCCCATACTGATGCTGTGGCATCCGGGTTCAGCCCGTCGCTCCTGCCGGAACACCGAGGACCGTGCTCTCCGCTGCGGTGGCACGGCAGAATTTCGGGCTCTTCGCTGAGTAGCGCCACCCCTGGGGCAGCCCGCCAGGGCCGGTGGGGATTCGCCCGGGCGCGGCAATCGCCGCACCTCGGCCGGCTCATCGGACGGGCCCTGGACCAAAGAACGTGATTCCGAACGTGGTGGGAGCGCGAAAACGTGAACGACATGGTGCGCACCGAATTGATCCGGCCGCAGTGGCCCCTTACGGGCTCCACAGGCGACAGCGCGCCGGACGGGGGTGCAGAGCGTGCCGCCTTCCCTGGACCGAGCCCCGGTACGGGCCGTACCGAGCCCCGCGGCACTGGAGCCGGGTCTCTGCCCGCAGTCGGCAGACGTCCTGTGTGTCAGGTCCGGCGAGTCCGCCTCCATGGCACCATCGCCCGTTGACGACGCGACAGGCAGGTGATCGCTGATGCGTACCCGAAAGCTCGCCGTCGTCGGCGGATTCGAGTTCACGCCGGATACCCACGCGGATCGTCGCGGGCTGTTCGTCTCGCCGATGGAGGAGCAGGCGTTCGTCGCGGCGGTCGGCCACCGCTTCCCTTTGGCGCAGACCAACCACAGCAGGTCCGCCGGGGGCGTCCTGCGTGGACTCCATTTCACGGCCACTCCCCCTGGCCAGGCCAAGTACGTCTACTGTGCGCGGGGGCGGGCGCTGGACGCGGTCGTGGACATCCGGGTGGGGTCCCCCACCTTCGGCAGCTGGGACCTCGTCAACATGGACTCGGAGTCCTTCCGGGCCGTGTACATCCCCGACGGACTTGCGCACGCTTTCCTCGCGCTTGAGGACGACACGGTGATGTCGTACCTGGTGAGCACTCCCTACCGGGCCGAGCTGGAGCATGCGATCGATCCTCTGGACCCCGCGATCGGCCTGCCCTGGCCGCGCGAGACGGAGTTCTGCCTCTCCGAACGGGACACCGTCGCGCCGAGCCTGGCCGAAGCCGAGGCCCGGGGCATGCTGCCCCGGTACGCCGACTGTCTGCCCGCGGGGCCGGCCGGCGACCCGGCGGTGGACCCCGGCTTCCCGGCCCGCTCGGCCACCGGTGAGGGCTGAGCCGCGGCCGGCCTGTCGCCCGTACCCGGCGCCGCCGGGTGGCGGTGCTGGGCGCCACCGGGTGTGTGGGCCGACACCTTCTTGTGAGCCCTTCGGGGCCGAGGGGAACCAGGTCATCGCCGTTGCGCGCCGGTATGTATGCGCCGCACGTCGCGGCGGTCGGCGTTCCGGCCGCGCTGCCGTCTCCGCCCGGGCTGGTACCTGCCGACTGAGGAGCCCCCCGTGCCCCGGTCGGCCTCAGCGCTTTCGGCCGCAGATCACCACGGTGTCCGGCCCGAACATCACGCGCTTCACGGGGTCAATTCCCGCCTCGCTGAACCACTGTTCGTACTCCTTGTCCGTGTACACCATGCCGTCGCCGGATGCGACCGTGTGGAGGTACGCGGAGGGGCAGGCCGCACGCTCCGGCCCGGTGTCGTCGGCATCTTGGTGATGGGTCATCACGAAGACCCCGCCTCCGGACGGCAGTGCGTGGGACGCCTTGGTGAGCAGCTCGCGGATGTGGTCGGCGGACCAGATCTCCAGGAAGTGTGTGAAGAGCACCGAGTCGTGGCCGATGGGGAATGCGTCGTGGAATGCGTCGAGGCTGACGGCGCGGACCCGGTCGGCCAGACCCAGTTCTGCGATGTTCTCGTTGGCCCGGGACGCGACCGAGGGCAGGTCGGCGATGGTGATTTCCAGGCCGGGCCAGGACCGGGCCAGGTGGACCGCGTTCATCGCGGCGCCGCCACCGATGTCGAGCAGGTACTTGTACTCCGACAGGTCGACCGTGGCGGCGATGCCCTCGGGGACGGGGTGGCTCACGGCACCCATCAGGGTCTGGAAAGTGGACTCCAGTTCCGGGTGTTCCCCGAGGCGGCCGTAGAGGCCGGGTGCCGTGCCGGGGAGCTCGCGCCGCAGGCCGGCGTGGGTGTCTTCGTTGAGGGACTCGCAGAACCAGCCGGCGGCACGGTAGAGGCAGTGCAGGTAGGTGGCCGACGGCTGATCGGAGAGGACACTGACCGGCTGGATGTACGGGGCGTTGTGGTAGCCGTCGCCCTCCTTCCACACCAGGCCCATGGTGGTGCAGCCCAGCAGCAGGATGCGGGTCGGCCGGCGTGCGAGGCCCACGCGTACGGAGAGTTCCTCCAAGGTGATGCCGGGAGTCTTCTCCAAGATGTCGAACAGCCCGAACTGGAAGGCAGCAGTCAGGTACTGAAACTGGTAGTGAGCCTTGTAGTGCGGCCCGACGGTCGCATCGTCCAGGTTGCTGGGGTTTCCCATTCCCGGTCCTCCTGGGGTAGGTCACGAGACACATCCGTACGGCGCCCGGCGGTTGTGGAGAGGACACCGCAGGCGGCGCGGTGTCCTTCTCTTTCCGCGCGGGCCGTGCCGTCGCGAGGAAAGCGGCTCAGCGAGCCGCCCGGATCCGCGATTCCAGCACGTCCGCCGCCCGCGTCACCCCGCCTGCTTCCTCCGTCAATTCCCGCATGCGGCGCAGCTGTGTCCGCGTGGCCTCGTCGGTGATCAGGTGCTGCAGCGTGGCGAGGATGTGCTCCTCGGTGGTCTCCCCCGGTTCGAGCAGCACACCGAGCCCCAGCTCCGCCGCGCGTATGCAGGTGATCCGGTGCTCCGGCAGGTGGGGGGCCATGAGCATCGGGGTGCCGGTGTGCACCGCGCCCATGAGGCTGCCCAGGCCCCCGGAGGTGACGAAGACATCGGCGTGTTCCAGGACGGCGACCTGGGGGACCCACGGATACACCTCGATGTTGGGCGGTACGGTCCCCAGGGTGGCGGTGTCGAAGCCGTTGCCCACGGTGATGACGGCGCGCCAGGGCCGGCCGGTGAGCGCACGCACGCAGGTACGGAAGAATTCCGACTGCTCATGGGCCAAGGTGCCCATGGAGATCACGACCAGGGGGGTGTCGTCCTGCGGGGTGTCCCAGGTGGCGGTGAGGTCTTCGGCGAGGAAGCACGGTCCGACGAAGGCGGTCTCGTCTCCGAAGGTCTCCTCGGCGGTCTGGAACGCCCGGGGCGCGTAGACCACGCTCTCCACGGGCATCTGCCACCCCAGCAGTTCATCGATGGGAACGGCGAGTCCGCGTCCCTCCGCGAACTCCGAGGCGCGGCGGAAGAGTTCAGGCACCGCCGGGTGATCCTCGGGGAAGCCCATCATGGCGAACATGGTGCCGAATTCCCAGTAGTGGGCGTTGGACGCCATGGCGGGTGTGGACTGAACGGCGGGACGGTTCCAGAGCGTTCCCAGGGTCCGGCCCGCGAAGGCGAGGGACATGTCGTGGAAGAGGAGGTCGGGCGGATCGTCGGTGAAGTGCTCCTCGGCCGTCCGGATCACTTCCTCGCTCTCGATCTGGAGCATGACCGCGTACCAGGCCATGTGGTCGGGGGGAAGATCCTCGTCCTTCAACGCGGCGAACGCCTCGGCCAGCGGTGAGGTGTAGGGCACCACGTCCGCCCCGGTTTCCCTGGCGGTCAGGGTGAATCCTTCCGGCGCCACAAAGCTCACGCGGTGACCGCGGCGCACCAGTTCCTCGGTGACTGCCAAGGCGGGACGCATATGTCCGTGGGCAGGAATGCAGAAAACAGCAATATGGCTGGACACGGCAGCGGTTCTCCTCGTTGAGTGCGGGACGCACTACAGTCCTGGCTGAGCACATGTATCCCGGTGCGAGCCCATGCCTGGATTCAGGGACAGTGCGAGAGTGCTGCGGCCGGAACGCCGATTCAACGACTGCGCTGGACAACTGGTGTATTCCCTAGTTTCCGCTAGCGGTCACACGGTGCCGGATGTCATAAGGGGGTGGAGAGAAACCCACAGGGCGGAGGAATCAGACTGTCCAAGGCGCTCGCGGCACCTGGACGGCACGATTACTCCGCCCTGTCTCTATCCGCCCCGCCGGGGCGGTGAGTGGATCAGGCCTCGATCCAGTTGTGGGCCTGGACCAGTTCCAGGACGCGCCTGCGCACCTGTACGAGTTGCGCCGCGGTCAGCGAGGGAGCCGCGTCGAGCAGTGCCTCGGTCAGTTCGTTCCGGAATTCGGTGTGGGACAGGACATCGCACAGCAGGTCCTCGTCGGACTCTGCGCTCCCCGGCCGGTCCGGCCCGCCGACCACGGGAGCCTGCCGCCGCACCGCAGCCGTCCGCACGGGCTCCAGCAGCTGTACGTCGCTGGCCTTGAGCCCGCGATCCCCGACCTCCGGGGTGTACTCCACCCTGAGTCCACTGCGGAACAGATGCTTGTCTTCCCTCAAGTCGTTGACGTGGACGAAGACGTCCTCACCGCCCGTGTCGGGGGCGAGGAAGCCATAACCGCGCACCTCGTCAAATCGCACCACTGTCCCTGTAGCCACCACTTTTCCCCTCACCTCAACCACTTGCACACGGTTACCTCACACCCCGGAGCCGGGCTCCAGTCCTGCACCGGACGCCGATCAGTCCTCGGGCCGGTCATCCGGCGCGGGACGGGGCACTACGCGTGGCCACCGCCCCTCACACAACCGATCATCGTGGTGTCACGCGACCCCGGGGGGATTCAGTACGGTCGCCCCCCGCTCGCCGTGCGGAGCCGTCCGGGTGCCTGAGAAATCGACAGGACATTATCACCCGCACCCTGCTGGAGGTACTGTGCCGGGACTTTACCGATGCCGCCGCGCTCAATGCAGCCCGGCGGGGAGATTCCCCAGTGCGCTCGGCCGGGTGTCACCCCGCATGACGGGGCGCTGCTCCCCGCTCCGGCTCTATGGCAATTCCTAGACTTCGCAAGCCGCCCTGGCCCCCTACCGGAAGGCCGTGCTGAAGTGAATTGCCCGACCAGTCGACCGGATACGGACAACCGGTGTGACGTGTGGCCCCGCAATCGTCGGCCATTCGCGCTCCGCGCCGCGCATTACGGATCGCGCCCCGCGGCGGCGCGACGGATCATCCCGCAGGACACTCACAGGAGGCGGCAACCGATGGGGTACAGCAAGAGCGACATTCTGGAGCTGGTACGCAGCTACCACCAGGAGAACGTCGTGTCCGGATTCGTCCCAGGGGTGACGCCGGTGGGGGCGTCGGGCGCGGTCCTCGATGAGGACGACCGGGTCGCCCTCGTCGAAGCGGCCCTCGACTTCCGGATCGCGGCCGGCACCAGCTCCCGCAAGTTCGAGCGCGCGCTCGCCAAGCACTTCGGACTGCGGAAGGCACATCTGACCAACTCCGGTTCATCGGCCAACCTGCTGGCGCTCAGTGCACTGACCTCGCATCAGTTGGAGGACCTGCGGCTGGTGCCCGGCGACGAGGTCATCACGGTGGCGGCCGGTTTCCCCACGACGGTCAACCCGATCCTTCAGAACGGTCTGGTGCCGGTCTTCATCGACGTCGAACTCGGCACCTACAACGCCTCCGTGGAGCGCATCGAGGAGGCCATCGGCCCGCGCACCCGGGCCATCATGATCGCCCATGCGCTCGGCAACCCGTTCGCCGTCGAGGAGGTCGCGAAGATCGCCAGCGATCGGGAGATGTTCCTCATCGAGGACAACTGCGATGCAATGGGCAGCACGTACCGCGGCAAGCTGACCGGCACCTTCGGGGACCTGGCCACGGAGAGCTTCTATCCGGCTCACCACATCACCATGGGCGAGGGCGGGTGCGTAGTGACGGACAACATGGTGCTGGCCCGCTTCGTGGAGTCGCTGCGGGACTGGGGGCGCGACTGCTGGTGCGAGCCCGGTGAGGACAACCGCTGCTTCAAGCGGTTCGACCAGCAGATGGGCACCCTGCCGCACGGCTACGACCACAAGTACATCTTCTCGCACATCGGGTACAACCTGAAGTCGACCGATCTGCAGGCATCGCTGGGGCTCACCCAGCTCGCGCGGATCGAGGAGTTCGGTGCCGCCCGTCGGCACAATTGGGCACGGCTGCGCGCCGGGCTGGACGGTCTGCCCCATCTGCTGCTCCCCGAGCCCACGCCGGACAGCGATCCGAGCTGGTTCGGGTTTGTGATCACGGTCAAGGACAGCGCGCCCTTCTCGGCCGCCGAACTGATCGACCACCTGGAGTCCCGGCGGGTGGCCACCCGCCGCTTCTTCGCCGGTAACCTCACCCGCCACCCGGCCTACCTGGAACGGGAGTTCCGGGTGAGCGGGCCGCTGACCAACAGTGACATCATCGCCGAACGCACCTTCTGGATCGGGGTCTTCCCCGGGCTGACCGACGAGATGATCGACCACAGCATCCGCAGCGTCACCGAGTTCGTCACCAGCCGTACCTGACATGCCGGGCGGCCGGTGCCCACCCCTCGGGGCGGTGGGCACCGGCCGCCGGCTGTCGACGCGCGGTGTCAGCTCGGCGGGTCCGGGTCAGCCCGGCCGGCCCACTGCTCCAGCAAGTCGGCCGCCCGGACCGCACCCCCGGCCTCGCGTATGCTCGCCCGCATCCGCGCCATCCGCTCCGGGCTCTCGGGGTCGGCCATGATGCCGCCCACGGCCGCGGCGAGGGTATGCGCAGTCAGCCGGTCACCGTTGATCATCCGGCCCAGGCCCAGCTCGTCCAGGCGCCCTGCGGTCAGGGCGAGTTCGCAGCTCTGGGTGGGCACCGCAACCACCGGTGTGGCGAAGTACAGCGCCTCCATGACGCTGCCCATGCCCCCATGGCAGACCAGGACATCGGCGTGCCGCAGTACCACCGGGTGCGGCAGCCACCGGTGCGCCTCCACATGCGGCGGGAGGGCACCGAGGCCGGCGAGGTCCCCGTCGCGGCCGAGCGTCATCACCACGTGCCAGTCGGCTCCGTCGAAGGCGTCTACACAGGTACGGAAGAAGTCGCGCTGATGCTTGGACTCGGTCCCCAGCGAGACCAGCGCCAGCCGCCTGCCGCCGGCCGGCGGCGACCACGGCACGTCCCCCTCGGGCTCGGTGACCGTGGGTCCCACGAAGGCGAAGCGCTCGTCGAATGTGGAGCCCTCGATCTGGAAGTCCCGCGGCAGGAAGGCCAGGTTGCGCTCGTCCCACTCCCGCAGGAAACGGCCCAGCCCGTCCGGGGCGATGCCGTGGTCCAGGGCGAACCGCATCACTGCCGCCGCGCCCTCGCGTATCGACGGGTCGTCGGGGTCGAACAGCAGCTCCCGCAGGGAGAACGCCTCGTTCGACGCGTGGCTGACGCCCAGCTGCACGGTGGTGACGCCACCCAGGGTGTGCGCGGTCATCCGAGCAGCCGCGAACGACTCGAAGTCGTACAGCACGATGTCCGGAGGGTCGGCCGCCAGGGTGGACAGCGCGAGCGGATAGACCCGCTCCATCGACTCGACCAGCAGGTCATGACCTTCGGCGGCCAGGCGGGCCGCGCCGGCGTAGGGCTCCTTGAAGAACGCACCGCGCCGGGACGTGTAGCCCACGGCCCGAGCGCCGGTCCGCTCGATCACCTCGCTGTACTGGTGGTCGACGAAGTACGTCACCCGGTGGCCGCGGCGGACGAGTTCACGGGTCAGGCCGAGCGTCGGGCCGATGTGCCCGAAGTCGGCGAACAGGAACACGGCGACATGCCGCGGGGGGGCGTCTGCGAAAGCCGACACTTCGGCACCTTCACTCTCTGGTCGGGGCGGGGCCGGCACGGTGGGCTGCCGGGTGGTCCGGGGGGCGAGGGGCCGGGCCGGGGGCGGTGCCCTCCCACAGGTCGCGTGCCGAGCTGTCGATGCTGCGGCGCGCCGTCCAGTGGAGCAGCCGCCTGGCCCTGCTGGTCTCCACCCGCATCCAGTTCAGGTCGGTGTGGGCCCGCACTCCCACGGGTTCCGCCTTTTCGACGATCCGTGCCCGTTTTCCGCTGGCGACTATCAGGCGCTCCACCATGGTGCGCACCGGGACCGCCTCGCCCCGCCCGATGTTGATGACCTCTTCGCCGACCGGCAAGGCCGCCGCGGCCAGCACCGCGTCCGCAGTGTCCCGGGCGTCGACGAAGTCCCGGCTCGCCCGCAGCGGGCTGACTCGCACCACCGCTTCCCCGTCCGCCTCCGCGGCGCGCAGTTGCGCCGCGACCTGCCCCAGCAGGCTGCCCGGTGAATTGCCCGCACCGATCACATTCGACACCCGCAGTACGACCGCCTCCACCTGCCCGGCCGCGGAGGCGGTGAGGACCGCTTCGGTGCCCCGCAGCTTCGTCCGTCCGTACAGCGAGGTCGGCCGGGTCGGCGCCTGCTCGTCCAACGAGGTGTCCGGCGGCTGCGGGGCGTACTCAAGCACCGAGCCCAGATGGACCAGCCGGGGACGCCAGGACGCGGCGGTCATGGCCGCCAGCACGTTGTCCACCAGGTCGTGGTTGGCCTGCTGCATGACGTCCGGCGAAGACACCCATGCGGCGCCGGCCGCGTTCACCACGGCGTAGGGCCGCTCGGCGTCGATGAGGCGGGCCAGGCCGTCCGGTCCCTCGCCGATCAGGTCCATCGGGAAGAACCGCCCTGCCCCGGCCGCGGTGCCCGCCCGGCGCGCCACCATCAGCACTTCCTCGCCGGCGGCGCGGACCGCCGCGGAGATATGGCGGCCGACGGATCCGGTCGCACCCAGGACAATCACCCCGCGGCGCGTGCCGTCCGGGTCTGCCGCCTTGCTCACGATGTTGCCCGCCGCCCTCAGCATGTCTCGGCGAGCCGTTCGGCGCGTGCCTTGAGCGGTTCCCACCAGTCCCGGTTGTCCCGGTACCAGGCGACCGTCTCGGCCAGGCCGACGGTGAAGTCCTTGCGCGGTTCATAGCCCAGCTCGGTGTGGATCTTGGTCCAGTCCACCGAGTAGCGCCGGTCGTGTCCCTTCCGGTCGGCGACGTACTCGACCATGGTCGACGGCACCCCGCAAGCCTCCAGCAGCAGCTCGGTCAGCTCCCGGTTGCTCAGCTCGGTGCCGCCGCCGATGTTGTAGACCTCGCCCGCGCGGCCTCGGGTGCGTACCAATTCGATGCCCTGGACGTGGTCGTCGAGGTGCAGCCAGTCGCGGACGTGGAGCCCGTCCCCGTACAGCGGGACCTTCTTGCCGTCCAGGAGGTTGGTCACGAAGAGCGGGATGACCTTCTCGGGGAACTGGCGCCGGCCGTAGTTGTTGGAACAGCGCGTTACCCGTACGTCGAGGCCGTGGGTGCGGTGGTAGGCCAGGGCGATCAGGTCGCTGGCCGCCTTCGAGGCTGCGTACGGCGAGTTGGGGCTGAGGGGGTGGGTCTCCGAACTCGATGCGGTGGCGATCGAGCCGTAGACCTCGTCGGTCGAGACGTGGACGAAGGACAGCGGCCCGTGCCGGAGCGCGGCGTCGAGCAGGACCTGGGTGCCCAGGACGTTGGTGCGGGTGAATTCCGCGGAGTTGTGGATGGAGCGGTCGACGTGCGACTCGGCGGCGAAGTGAACCACCTGGTCGTGTCCGGCGACCAGTTCAGCGACGAGCGCCTCGTCGCAGATGTCTCCGGCGACGAACCGGAAGCCGTCCAGATGGCGGACCTCGTCGAGGTTTTCCGGGCTGGCCGCGTAGGTGAGTTTGTCGAGCACAGTGATCTGGAGGTCGTCCGCCCCGGGGGAACCCAGCAGCGTACGGATGTAGTGCGAACCGATGAAGCCGGCGCCGCCGGTCACCAGGAGTCTCGTGGGGCTCATCGAGGATGTGGCGCGGCGGCCTGGGACCCAGGCCGGTGAACAGCGCCCTCCTCCCTTCCGGTTGTTCGGTACGGGTGAGGTGGGTCGGCCGATCCCGCGGGGGCGGTCTCAGGACTGGATGTGCACCTTCGCGTGGTCGCCGAGCACGAGCCGGTGTGCCACGGGGTGCCGGGGTGCGAGCGTGACGTGCGCGTTGCGTCCGACGAGCGAGGCCTCGACTCGGCGCACGTTCTCGAACGACGCGCCGCGCAGCACGATCGAGGAGGCCAGCTCGCTGTCGTGGATGCGGCAGTTCTCCCCGATCGAGGTGAAGGGCCCGATGTAGGAATCGGTGAGGACCGTGCCGGAACCGATCACGGCCGGCCCGACGATCCGCGAGCCGCTGACCGTCGCGCCCTGCTCGATCCGCACCCGGCCGAGGAGTTCGCTCGCGCTGTCCACCGAGCCTTCGATGCAGCGTTCCTGGCTCTCCAGCAGCATGCGGTTGACCTCCAGCATGTCGGCGACGCTGCCGGTGTCCCGCCAGTAGCCGGGCAGCTCACCGGACCGAATGTTCCGGCCCTGCTCGACCATCCACTGCACCGCGTCGGTGATCTCCAACTCGCCCCGCGCGGACGGCTCGATCTCCCGCACCGCCTCGTGCACCGCAGGGGTGAACAGGTAGACGCCGACCAGCGCCAGGTCGCTCTTGGGATGCGGTGGCTTCTCCTCCAGCCCCACCACCCGGCCGCCGGCATCCAGCTCGGCCACGCCGAAGGCGGTGGGATCGGGGACCCGGCTGAGGGCGAGCTGGGCGTCGGGGCGCTCCTTGCGGAAGTCCTCGACCAGATCGGTGATGCCGCCAGAGATGAAGTTGTCCCCGAGGTACATCAGGAAGTCGTCTTCGCCCAGGAAGTCGCGGGCGATGAGGACGGCATGGGCGAGGCCGAGCGGTTCGCTCTGCGGCAGGTAGGTCACCTGGAGACCGAACTGTGAGCCGTCCCCGACCGCCTCGCGGATCTCCGGTCCGGTGCCACCGACGATCACGCCGACGTCGGTGATGCCGGTGTCGGCGATGGCCTCCAGCACGTAGAAGAGGATGGGCTTGTTGGCGACCGGGACGAGTTGTTTGGCGGAGGTGTGGGTTATGGGCCGCAGGCGCGTACCAGCGCCTCCCGAGAGCACGAGAGCCTTCACGGTTTCCATCCAAGGGCGAGTAGTGTCGGGGGAGAGCCTGTCGGTCGCGGGCCGACTCGGCCTGGTCAGCGCTCCGCGACCAGTTGCTCCAATGTGGCGACCATGTCGCGTGGGCTGGGCATCGCCGCGGACTCGTCGCGCAGCCGCCGCGCGGCGGAGGCGAAGCCCGGATCGTCGAGGATCTGCCGGGTGTGACGGAGCACCAGGTCGGCGGTGACCTCACTGTGGTGCGCGAAGATCCCCGCGCCGGCGCGCTCCAGGGACCGGCCCCGCCACTCCAGGTCGGCGACAGTGGTGGAGAGGGCGAGTTGCGGCACCGCGTTGACGAGGGCGGTGGCGAAGGTCCCAAAGCCGCCGTGGTGGATGACCGCCGAGCAGCTGGGAAGCAGGGTGTCCAGTGCCACGCCTTCGACGGCGCGCGCATTGGCCGGGATGTCGCCGAGCGCCTCCCGTTGCTGTGGAAGGAGCGCGGCCACCACCTCGATGTCGAGACCGGCCAGCGCGTCGAGGATGACGGGGACGGAGACATAGTCACCGCCGTACGCCTCGGTGTTGGTCGTTCCGAGGGTCAGACAGACGCGCGGCCGCTCGGGTGCCTCGCGCAGCCACGGCCACCACACCGCCTCCCCGTTGTATGGCACAAAGCGCATGGGCAGCTCACGCAGCGCGCCGGGCAGCCGCAGGCTCGGAGGCAGCGTGTCGATGGTGTAGTGCCCGTTGATCAGTTCTTCGTCGCAGGAGACGCCGAACGGTGCGCCGCGCTCGTCGAGCCAGTCGGCGAGCGGGTCCACGCGCTCTTCGGGAGGGGCTTGGCCCATCAGGTCCACGTAGGTGCGCCGTGCCCTGCCGTACACATTGGCGGACCACAGCAGCCGGACATCGACGGCACCACTGACGCGGGCGGCGATGGCACCGGCATAGGCAAGCGGGTCACAGACGACCAGGTGTGGCCGCCAGCTCTGCGCCAGCGCGACCGTATCGTCGATCACCGGATCGTTGTACAGCGCGAAACCGTAGGGGACGCCGATCTCGTAGCGGCTGCGGATGGTGGGCCAGTCCACCTCGTCCGGTCCCATTCGGCTCCAGTTGGCGAGCTCCTGGTCCTGTGTCTCGGGGGCCAGTTTCATGGCCTCGTGCAGTTCGTGGTCGCGGCCGACGGGAGCCGCGACCAGACCGGTGCCGGTGACGATGCCGGTGAGCGCCGGGGCAGTCACCACCCGCACCTCATGCCCTGCCGCGGTCAGCGCCCAGGCCAACGGCACCATGCAGTTCACATGCGACTTCTCTGACAGCCCGGCGAACAGCACACGCATGGGATCTCCTCTCGGTCTCGAACAGTTGGGTGGCCTCTATGTGACCGGCAGGCACCTGCATGGCCAGATCGCAGATGGCGCCTTTGCTCATCCTGTGCTCTCCGGCAGTGCGCTGCGGCACGGCGCCGCCATGGTTTGGGGATTCCTTCAGACAATGGCGGCCGGGGCCCACCGGGGGCGCAGAGCTTGCCATCCGGTCCCTCGGCGCGGTGGCCTCGGCGCACGGGTTCTGGAGCAATTCCCAGAATGCGATCCGGAATCACGATGCCCCGGCTCTTCGGCATTAGGGTCGCCGACTGATACCTGGCGGGGCTCGCCGCGCGTGGCATGGGATCACGACGCCGGTTCCGATCCGGTCCAGCCGATGGTGGAACGCGACCTGGAGAATCCATGATCATCGAAGACCAGCTCCGCCACACCGCCGACTTCGGGCTGGTGTAAGGGGACAACTACGGCTACCGCTCCGGCATACGCCCGTTCATGGTCCAGCATCTCCACAGCAAGGTCGCGGCGATCACCGACCTGGCCGACGTCGGTCCCGACGATCCGGTGGTGGACATCGGCAGCAACGACTCCACACTGCTGCGCGGCTACCCGACTCCCGGCCCGACGCTGGTCGGCATCGACCCAACCGGGCGGCCGGCCGCGCCAGGGAGACCGCGCTCGGGCTGGACACCATGGCCCCGCTCGAAGCGTTCGCCAAGCGCGTCCATGGCTACCGCGACCGCCCGCGTGATCTGCTCGACGAGTCACGCAAGGCGGGCAAGGTGACCCTGGGGTGCGGCGCTTCGACCAAGGGCTATGTCATCCTCCAGTTCTGCGGGCTCACCGAGGACGATCTGCCCCGCATCGGCGAGCCCAACGCGGACAAGTCCGGCTGCTTCACGCCCGGTACGGGGATTCCCATCGTGTCCGAGGAGGAGGCCAAGTCCCGGCGCCCCGACCAGCTGCTGGTGCTCCCCTGGATCTACGGGAAGGCTTCATCGAGCGGGGGAGCGCCTTCCTGGGCGGCGGCGGCAAGCTGGTCTTCCCGCTGCCCGGGCTCTCCATCGTCTGACCGTGCCGCTTCCGTCCGGCAGGGACCGTCCGGCACTAGGGAATCTTCCACATGGGTGCGGCCCATACCGAGGCAGCCACAGCCGGGGGCAGCCCGTCCCTCCGGCCGGCACACACGGACCGTGTGCGGTGCTGCGACGAAGCTGTGCCTGCCTGCGCAAGGCAAGAACTTGTTTCCGAACGTGGTGGGAGCGCGAAAAGGTGAGTGACATCAGATGTACCGAACCGATCCGGCCGAAGCGGCCGGGGACGCGCCCCGCGGCGCTGCCCGCACACGACACGGCGGGCAGGTGATCGGTGATGCGTACCCGAAAGCTCGCCGTCGCCGGCGGGTTCGAGTTCACCCCCGATATCCACTCGGACCACCGCGGACTGTTCTTCTCGCCGTTGCAGGACGAGGCGTTCGTCGCGGCAGTGGGCCACCGGTTCCCCGTGGCACAGACCAACCACAGCAAGTCGGCCAGAGGTGTGCTGCGCGGGCTCCACTTCACGGCCACTCCCCCAGGCCAGGCCAAGTACGTCTACTGCGCACGGGGGAAGGCGCTGGACGCCGTCGTGGACATCCGGGTGGGGTCCCCCACCTACGGCCAGTGGGACCTCGTCAACATGGACTCGGAGTCCTTCCGGGCCGTGTACATCCCCGACGGGCTCGCCCACGCCTTCCTGGCGCTGGAGGACGACACGGTCATGTCGTATCTCGTGAGCAGTGCTTACCAGGCCGAGCTGGAGCATGCGATCGATCCGCTCGACCCCGCGATCGGGCTGCCCTGGCCGCACGGGGTGGAGTTCCGCCTCTCCGCGCGGGACATCATCGCGCCCCGTCTGGCGGAGGCCGAGGCCAAGGGCATGCTCCCGATTTACGCGGACTGCCTGCCGACCGGGCCGGCGGCCGAACCGTCGGTGCACCCCGACCCGTCGGCGAACCGGCTCCATGGCTGATGAGGAGGGCGCCGCCGGGCCACCGCTGATGCCGTCCCCTGATCCCTTCCGTATCGCGGTGCTGGGGCCACCGGGTGTATGGGCCGGCACATCTGTGCCGCCTTCACGGCCGAGGGGAGCGAAGTCCTCGCGACAGCCCGTCGGCATGCGCCGCGAGTCGCCGCCCACCGGTTCCGGTCCCTCGATGTCGCGGGCAGCACCAGCGAAGAGCTCGCCCGGGTGCTGCTCGTCATGGCCGCCGGGTTGCCGGCGGAGACGATCCGGGAGCAGCGGGGTGAGGTACACAGCAGGGGTGCCGACTGGATCCAGGTCGTCACCTCCCGCGCCGCACGCCTCCTCGGCTGGCGCCCCCGGTTCACCATCGGGGAATCGATGAGGGCCATGTGCGAGACCGTGGACGCGGACCAGTCACTCCCGGCCCGGCACTTCGCCTGACCCGGCCCCGCGCCGCTTGCGTAGTTCGTGCGCACGGCGCGCGAGCGTCGAAGGGTTCGCTCGATCACGTCAGTTGGCCCATCAAGTCACGTAGGTGCGCCGTGCCCCCGGGGTACGCATCGGCACGGCGCCGAGCGGATCTGGGATTCCTCCGGACCACGATCGCGGTAATCCGGTCCGGCCTCTGCGGCCCTTTCCTGCGGCGCATTCCGTTCCCTGTCCTCCGGCAGGAAATAGCCCCGTCGAGCCTGCGCCAAAGCCGGGGAATTCCTTAGAAAAGCGCCGTCTTCCTCTGCCCGCCCCGCGGTTCCGTGCTCCACTGCGACTCTTCTGCCGGGATGGGCCCGGCAGCGTACCGCTCGGCTCGGGTGCGTCCGGACCGGCAGAAAGCGCGGTCAGCTTTGTCGCAACAGAAGAGATCAAATGTCCTCCCGGGCCTGCCGCATCCGCTGCAGACACCCGGCCCGGAAATCGGCCTTCCGCCGACGGTGGAACCGGACGGCGGGGCCACCCTGCTGGCCTGGCTGCGCCGGATGCGGACGGAGCGCCCCGTGTGGCGAGACGCGGCGGGGACCACGCATATCTTCCGGCATGTGGACGTGGTGCGCATCCTGGCCGACCCCGTGCAGTACTCCTCCGACACCGTGGGACGGGTCAACGGCGGCAAGAGCCCGGACGGAATCCTGCTGCTGCTCGACCCGCCCCGGCACGGCCAGCTGCGGCGTCTGGTGAGCCGCGCGTTCAGCCCCCGGCTGATCGCGGATCTGACACCACAGATCACCGACATCACCCACACTCTGCTGAACGCGGTCGACGGCGACCGCTTTGACCTCGTCGATGCGGTGGCCAATCCGCTGCCCTTGATTGTGATCTCCACAATGCTGGGTGTACCGCCCGACGACCGGGCCATGTTCCAGCAGTGGGGCGAGCAGCTCCTGGCGACGGACCCCGCGGCCCCGGAGAGCGTGCGGCGGATGGAGCAGACCGTGGAGAAGATCGCGGTGTATCTGCAGGGGTTCGTGGACGCACGCCGCCGCACACCGCACGACGATCTGCTCGGCACCCTGGCCCGGGTCGAGGCCGACGGCGAGCGGCTGACGGACCAGGAAATCATCTCCTTCGCCACGCTGTTGCTGCTGGCCGGCCACATCACGACCGCGGCGCTGCTCGGCAACACCCTGTTGTGCCTGGACGGCGCGCCGGAACGGTGGCAGGCGCTGCGCGCCGACCGGTCCGGGATTCCGGCGGTGATCGAGGAGACGCTGCGCCTCCGGCCGCCGTTCACCCGCGTCGAGCGGGTGCCGACCCGGCAGGTGGAGATCGCCGGGGAGGTCATCGAACCGAACACCCTCGTCCACCTGTGGCTGCTGTCCGCCAACCATGACGAGCGGGTCTTCGAGGACCCTGCGGCCTTCGTGCCGGAGCGGCCCAACTCCCGGCAGACGGCGTTCGGTCAGGGCATCCACTACTGCATCGGTGCTCCGCTCGCCCGTCTGGAGAGCCGTATCGTGCTGGGGCTGATGCTGGACCGCTTCCGCTCCGCGCGGGTGGATGCCGGCTCCCCCCTGTCGTTCCACGGCAGCAATGTCTTCGGCGCCGAGCAGCTGCCGCTGGTGGTTCAGCGGGCCTGACGCCATCGCGCGTGGACCCGCCGCGCCGATCAGCGGGCGGCGGGGTCCACCGTGATGGCGCGGGACGGACAAAGGTGCTCGGCCTCTTCCACCTCGTCCGCCCACTGCTCGGGCGGCGCGGTCATCCGCAGCACGACACGGCCGTCCTCCTCGTGCTGCTCGAAGACCTCGCCGGCGGTCACGGCACACATCCCGGCGCCGACGCACCGGTCCCGGTCAACCGTGATCTTCATGGTGTCTCCCTCGTCTCGTGGGCCTGCGACCTCGTCCGATGGCCCTGCGCACCATGGTGTCGGCTGTGCGGCGCGCCACCGACCGTCGTCGGCAGGGTCTGGTGAATCGCCCAGACAATGAGCACCGGCCGTGGGACCGCACCCTTCCGCCGGGCGCATCACGCCGGCCGCCCCCGCGACTCATCGTGGCGTGCTGCCCCGCGGCCGCGGGCCCGGCAGGCCCTCCATCCAGGCGGTGACGGACTGCGCGGTGGCGCCCGCGTGGTCCTCCATCATCGTGAAGTGGTTGCCCGGCACCTCGGTCACGGTGTCCGCCCCGTCCCAGGACGCCTGCCACTCCTTCGGTGCGAGCCCGCCGTCCTGCTCGACGCTCACCGGCGGCTCACTGGAGCGCACCAGCAGCACGGGGCAGGCAAGCCGGTCCGGCGACCAAGCGCCGACGACATGGATGTACCAGCTCATCGCGGTGAGCCGGTCGGAATCCATGTGCGCGAACAGGGACTCACGGTCGAACATCCCGCCGAGCATCTCTCCGGCGAACCGGGTGAACGGCGAGTCCTCGCGCGGCAGATAGGTGTCCAGCAGCGCGACACCGGCGGGCGGTGTCCCCGCCTTCTCCAGACAGTGCGCCACGGCGAGGGCCAGGATGCCGCCGGACGACGAGCCGAGCAGCACGAACGGACCGCCGTCCGCGCACCGCAGCACCGCGTCGGCCTGCAGCCGTACGACCGCGTCGAAGGAGGCGGGCAGCAGCTCTCCCCGGCCGAAGCCCGGGGTGGGCAGCGCCCACACGTCGCGCGTGCCGCGGTGGACGGAGGCGAACCTGGCGTACTGGTGCACCCCGGCGAGCGCCACATACGAGCTGAAGCAGATCAGTGCCGGCTCGGCGGGATCCGGGGAGGCGCCGCCGCGGGCGAGGCGTACGGGCGTGCAGGGCGCTCCGGAGTCCTCCGGGGCGTCGAACGTCGGCCGCAGCCGGGCAGCCGCCTGGAGCAGCTCGAACCCCTCCTCCACGCGTCCCGACTCGCAGGCTCCCCGGAAGAGAGCGCCGAGGGTGTCCTGCGCCCGTCCCGTCGTGGACGGCCGGTCGCCGGATCCTTCGGTGCCGGACTGCGGGAGGGCCCCCGTGGCCAGCTCCTCGCCCAGCCGGGCGGCGAGGTCCTGTGGGGTGGCGACGTCGAACACGACGGTGGGCGGGAGCCGCAGGCCGGTGACGGTGCCGAGCTGGTTGCGCAGCTCCACGGCGGTCAGCGAGTCGAAGCCCAACTCCGTGAAGTCGCGGTCCGGTTCGATGTCCTCGGGCGATCCGTGGCCGAGGACCGCCGCGACCTGAAGCCGGACCAGATCCAGCAGGAGTGCGTCCCGGCCGGCGGGGCCTGCGGCCGTGAGCCGGGCGAGCAGATCGTCCTTGTCCGCCGCGGAGGCGGAGACCGTGCGCCGGGCCCGGCCGGGTGCGGCGCCGCCCAGCAGTGCCGCCGCTCCGCCCCTGCCCAGGCCCACGGTGACCAGCGCGGGGTCGCCCGTGGCCAGTGCGGCGTCGAACAGCGCGAGCCCGTCGTCGGCGGAGAGCGGCCGCATCCCGCCGCGGGCCATCCGCCGCCGGTCGGTGTCGGCGAGCCCCGTCGTCATCCCGCCCTCCTCGGCCCACAGCCCCCACGCCAGCGAGGTGGCCGGCAGCCCCCGGGCCGCCCGGTGTCCGGCCAGACCGTCCAGGAAGGCATTGGCGGCCGCATAGTTGGCCTGGCCCGCCGAGCCGAAGGTGCCGGCGGCGGAGGAGAAGAGCACGAACGCCGACAGTTTCTGATTGTTTGTCAGCTCATGCAGCAGCCAGGCGGCGTCGGCCTTGGGGCGCAGCGTCCGGTCGATCCGCTCCTCGTCGAGGGCGGTCAGCACCCCGTCGTCGACGACCCCGGCGAGATGCACGACGGCGGTCAGCGGGTGATCCGCCGGGACCGAGCCGAGCAGCCGCGTCACGTCCGTCCGCTCGGCGACATCGCAGGCCACCAGAGAGGCCTGCGCACCCTCCTCGGCCAGCTCCGCGCACAGCCGCGCCGCCCCGTCGGCCGCGGGCCCGCTGCGGCTCGCCAGCAGCAGGTGCCGTACGCCGTGCCGGGTGACGAGGTGGCGCGCCAGGAGCCGCCCCAGCGCGCCCGTGGCCCCGGTGACCAGCACCGTGCCCTCCGGGTCGAACGGGGACTCGGGGCCCTGGGGCGCCTCGACGCGGGCGAGCTGCGGCAGCCGCAACTCGCCCGCACGCAGCACCGCCTGCGCAGGCGCGGCGGCCACGGCGTCCGCGAGCACGCGGCGGGACGCCTCACTGTCGTCCAGGTCGAGCAGCCACAGCCGCCCGGGGTGTTCCCGCTGCGCGGAGCGGACCAGTCCGCACAGCGCCGCGCCCGCGAGATCGCTGACGTCCTCCCCGGCCCCGGCGGCGACGGCGCCCCGGGTCACGAGCACCAGCCGGGAGCCGGCGAACCGCTCCTCCGCGAGCCACTGGCGGCAGGTGGCGAGGGTGCTGGCGAGCAGTCCGCGGACGTCCGGAGTGCCAGTGCCGCCGTCCGTGGCGCACACCAGCAGCACGGTGTCGGGCATCGTCATCCCCGTGGCCACCGCGGCCGCCAGCGCATCGAGGTCGGCATACGACTCGGTGTGCACGCCCGCGCCGTCCAGCGCCTCCGTGATTCCGGCGTCCGGGGTTCCGCCGGTCGCGGCGCCGGCCGGGCTGCCGAGCACGACCCACCGTGCGGCCCCGGAGCGTGCGGCCAGGGAGGCGGCCTGCCAGTCGAGGCGCAGCGGCACTTCGGGCCCGGCCGGAGCGGAGGCGGGCAGCTGCTCGGGGGTGACCGTGCGCAGGGTCAGCGCGTCGGCGGTGACGACGGGCCGCCCGGAGACGTCCGTGACCAGCACCGAGAAGGCATCGGACCGGCCCTCGGCGGCCGTCAGACGTACCCGCAGCGCGTCGGCTCCCTCCGCATGGAACGTCACCCCGCTCCAGGCGAACGGCAGCATCGCACCGCCGTCACCCACCTCACCTGTGTCCCGCCCGCCGACGAGCAGCGTCTGCACGGCCGCGTCGAGCAGCGCGGGGTGCAGGGTGAACCGTGCGGCGTCGGCGCGGTACGGCTCGGGCAGGGCGGCCTCGGCGAACAGCTCGTCGCCGCGCCGCCAGACCCGCCCGAGGCCCTGGAAGGCGGGCCCGTAAGCGAACCCTGCTGCGGCGAAGGCGTCGTACCACTCCCCCGTGCCGACCGGCTCGGCGCCCTCGGGCGGCCAACTGCTCAAAGATGCGGGCTCGTTCGCCGGAGCGGTGGCCAGGGTGCCTTGCGCGTGCCGGGCCCATGGCGCGGCGTCGTCCGCTTCCACGGGCCGGGAGTGCACGGTGAACGACCGGCACCCGGTGTCGTCGGGTGCGCCCACCACGACCTGGAGCTGGACCGCGCCCTGCTCCGGGAGGACGAGCGGCGCCTCCAGGGTGAGTTCGGCGAGGTGGTCGTATCCGGTCCGGTCACCGGCGCTGACGGCCAGGTCGAGATAGGCCGTCGCCGGGAGGATCACCCTGCCCAGCACCGCGTGGTCGGCGAGCCAGGCATGGGTGGCCACCGACAGCCGGCCCGTGAAGACCACGGATTCCGCACCGGCCACGGTGACCGCCGCGCCGAGCAGCGGGTGACCGGCCGCACGCAGCCCCACGGCGTCGAGGTCGCCCGCCGCGGCGACGGCATCCCACCAGTAGCGCTTCCGCTGGAAGGCGTAGGTCGGCAGGTCGACGCGGCGGGCGCCGGGGAACAGCGCGGACCGGTCGAGCCCGGCACCCGAGGTGTGGAGCGCGCCGGCCGCGGCGATGACCCCGTGCGTCTCGGACCGGTCCTTGCGCAGCGCGGGGATCAGCGTCCGCTCGCCGTCGAGGCAGCCCTGTGCCATGGCAGTGAGAGTGCCGTCCGGGCCGATCTCCAGGAACCGGGTCACACCCTGCTGCTCCAGCCACCGGATGCCGTCGGCGAAGCGGACGGCCTCGCGGACGTGCCGCACCCAGTAGTCGGGAGACGTCAACTCCTGCGGCGTGGCGAGGGTGCCGGTGACGTTCGAGACCACCGGGATGCGGGGCTCTTGGTACGACACGCTTGCGGCGACGGCACGGAACTCGTCGAGCATCGGCTCCATCAACGGGGAGTGGAAGGCGTGGCTCACCTGGAGCCGCTTCACCTTCCGGCCTTCGGACTCGAAATGCCCGGCCGTCTCCATGACCACGGATTCCTCGCCCGCTATCACGGTGGACTCCGGACCGTTCACCGCGGCGACGCTCACCCGCTGATCGCGGCCTTCCAGCAGCGGCAGCACCTCGGCTTCCGACGCCTGGACCGAGACCATGGCCCCGCCCGCCGGCAATGCCTGCATCAGGCGGCCACGCGCAGCAACCAGACGACACGCATCCTCCAGCGACAGCACCCCCGCCACATGCGCTGCCACCAACTCACCGATGGAATGCCCCACCAGGAAATCCGGCCGGACACCGAAGGACTCCACGAGCCGGAACAGCGCCACCTCCACCGCGAACAACGCCGGCTGGGTGAAGCCCGTCCGGTTCAGCAGTTCGGCCTCGTCGCCGAACACCACGTCCCGCAGCGGCAACGCCAACTCTCCGTCGAAGCAGGCACACACCGCGTCGAAGACCTCCGCGAACACCGGGAACGGGTCATACAGCTCACGGCCCATCCCCAGCCGCTGCGCACCCTGCCCCGTGAACAGCAGGGCTGTTCTGCCCTCGCCCCGTACCACCCCGGTGAGAGCAGGTGACGGGGTCTCGCCGGTCGCCAGCGCGCTCAGGGCGCTCAGCAGTTCCTCACGGGTGCTGCCGACGAGCGCGGCGCGGTGCTCGAAGGCGGACCGGGTGGTGGCCAGGGAGAGCCCCACGTCCTGCGGGCCGAGCTCGGGACGGTTCTCCAGATGCCCGAGCAGTCGGCCGGCCTGTGCCCGCAGGGCGTCAGGGGTGGTGCCGCTGAGCAGCCAGGTCACGGGGACGGCCGGGGTGGCGGCCGGCGGCGGGGCGGGAGTGGCCGGGGCCTGTTCCAGGATGGCGTGCACGTTGGTGCCGCTGATGCCGAAGGAGGAGACCCCCGCCCGTCGGGGCCGGTCGGTGTCGGGCCACTCCACGGTGTCCGTGAGCAGCCGTACGTTCCCTTCCGACCAGTCCACATGGGTCGACGGGCGGTCGATGTGCAAGGTGGGCGGCAGCACGCCGTGCTGGAGCGCCAGCACCATCTTGATCAGGCCCGCCACTCCGGCGGCGGCCTGGGTGTGCCCGATGTTGGACTTGACGGAGCCGAGCCACAGCGGGCGGTCGGCCTCCCGTCCCTGCCCGTAGGTCGCCAGGAGCGCCTGGGCCTCGATGGGGTCGCCGAGGGTCGTGCCGGTGCCGTGGGCCTCGACGGCGTCGACCTCCGTGGCGGACAGGCCGGCGCCGGCCAGGGCCTCGCGGATCACCCGCTGCTGTGAGGGGCCGTTGGGGGCGGTGAGTCCGTTCGAGGCGCCGTCCTGGTTGACGGCGGAGCCGCGGAGCAGCGCCAGCACCGTGTGCCCGTTGCGCTGGGCGTCGGAGAGCCGCTCGACCAGCACGACGCCGACGCCCTCGGAGAAGCCGGTGCCGTCGGTCCGGTCGGCGAACGCCTTGCAGCGGCCGTCGGCCGCCAGGCCCTGCTGGCGGCTGAAGTCCAGGAACAGACCGGGCGTGGACATCACGGTGACGCCGCCGGCCAGCGCGAGGTCGCACTCCCCCGTCCGGAGGGCCTGCGCCGCCAGGTGGAGGGCGACGAGCGAGGAGGAGCAGGCGGTGTCGACGGTGACCGCGGGCCCCTCCAGGCCGAAGGTGTAGGAGAGGCGGCCGGACATGACGCTCGCCGAGTTGCCGGTGCCGAGGTGTGCCTCGGCGTCCGGTGCCGGGGCGAGGGAACGGGAGGAGTAGTCCTGGTAGTTGGTTCCGGCGAAGACGCCAGTGCGGCTGCCGCGCAGTGCGGCCGGGTCGATCCCGGCCCGCTCGAACGCCTCCCACGACGTCTCCAGCAGCAACCGCTGCTGCGGATCCATCGCCACCGCCTCCCGCGGCGAAATCCCGAAGAAACCCGCATCGAAATCGCCGACATCGGCCAGGAACCCGCCGGCCCGGGTGTAACTGCGCCCGGCCACACCCGGCTCGGGGTCGTAGAGCGCCTCCACGTCCCAGCCACGGTCCGCCGGCCACTCACCGATCGCGTCCACCCCACCCGCGAGCAGCCGCCAGAACTCCTCCGGCGAACCCACCCCACCCGGGAAACGGCAGCTCATCGCCACGATGGCGATGGGGTCGTCCTCGTCGGCCGTCGCCCTGTCGGGAGCCGGCGCGGGCGGGGCCGGCGCCTCGTCGAGGTCCAGTTCGGTGCGCAGCCGGGTGGCCAGCGCCGCGGGGGTCGGGTGGTCGAAGATGAGGGTGGCCGGGAGTCGTTTGCCGATGGCCGTGCTGAGGGCGTTGCGGAGTTCGACCGCCATGAGGGAGTCGAAGCCCAGTTCGCGGAAGGCCCGTTGGGGGGCGACCTCGTCGGGGTCGGTGTGGTTGAGGACGGCTGCGACATGGGCGCGGACGAGTGCCGACAGGGCCTGGCGCTGTTCCGCCTCGTCCAAAGCGGCGAGCCGGCGGGCGGGTGCGGGGCCTTCGGTCGTCTCCTCCGTGGCCGGTGCGGCGGTGGCGAGTGCCCGCTGCGCGTCGGGGAGGTCGGCGATCAGGGGCCGGGGGCGGGCCGTGGTGTAAGCGTGCGCGAAGGTGTCCCAGTCGATGTCGGTGACGGCCAGTGCGGTGTCGTCGTGGTCGAGGGCGCGTTGCAGGGCGGCGACCGCCGACCGGGGGTCCATGACGCGTACGCCGTGCCGGTGCAGTCGCTCTCCGACGGTGCCCTCGGCCATGCCGGCTTCCGCCCAGGGGCCCCAGGCGATGGAGGTGGCCGGGTGCCCGGCGGCCCGGCGCTGCTGGGCCAGGGCGTCGAGGTAGGCATTCCCGGGGGCGTAGTTGGCGTGGCCCGGTGCGCCGATGGTGCCGGCGGTGGAGGAGAACAGCACGAAGGCCGACAGGTCGTGCGCCCGGGTCAGTTCGTCGAGGTTGCGGGCGCCGCCGGCCTTCACCCTCAGCACCCCGGCCAGTTGGGCGGGGGTGAGGGAGTTGATCGTCCCGTCGTCGAGGACGGCCGCGGTGTGCAGGACGGCGGTGAGCGGCCGGTCGGCGGGGACGGTGTCGAGCAGGGCGGCGAGCGCGCCCCGGTCTGCGATGTCGCAGGCCGCGAATTCGGTGTGGGTGCCGAACTCCGCCAATTCGCGGGCGAGTTCGGCAGTGCCGGGGGTGTCGGCGCCGCGCCGGCTGACGAGCAGCAGGTGCGGTGCGCCGTTGCGGGCGAGCCAGCGGGCCACGTGCCGCCCGAGGGCGCCGGTGCCGCCGGTGACCAGGACGGTGCCCTGCGGGGTCCATCGCCGGGCGGTGTCGAGTTCGCCGGTGGCGGCGCGGACCAGCCGCCGGGCGAGGACACCGTGCGGCCGGATCGCAAGCTGGTCCTCGTCGCCGAGGCCGGCGAGCGCCCGGACCACGGCGGTGGCCGCGGCCGGGTCCAGGGTCTCCGGCAGATCGAGCAGTCCGCCCCAGCGCTCCGGCTGCTCCAGGGCGACCACCCGGCCGAAGCCCCACACCAGGGCCTGACGCGGTGCGGTGACGCCCCGCAGCGGGTCGGTGGTCACGGCGCCCCGGGTGGCGAACCACAGCGGGGCCTCGACGCCGAGGTCGTCCAGTGCCTGGTCGAGGGCGACGGTGGCGGCGAAGCCCCGGGGCAGGCCGGGGTGGGCGCGGTGCTCGTCCTCGTCCAGGGCGAGCAGGGAGACGAGGCCCGCGACCGGGGGCAGCGAGGTGTCCGGGGAGTCCGTACCGCGCAGTGCCGCCCCGATCGTCCCGGCGAGCGCGGCGCGGTCCGCTTCGGCGTCCACGGGCACGGTGACGGGGTGCGCTCCGGCGGCGGCGAGTGCCGCCGTCAGGTCGCCGGCCGGGGCGGGGTCGCCCGGGGTGACCACCAGCCAGGTGCCGCGGAGGGTGGCGGGGGCGGCACCGGCGGGGACGGGCTTCCAGGTGATGCGGTAGCGCCACGAGTCGGCCTGCGCGCCCTCGCGGTGGCGCCGGCGGTAGTCGGACAGTGCGGGCAGCAGCGCATCGAGGGTGGCCGGGGCCACGTCCAGTGCGGCGCCGAGCGTGCCGGCGTCGCCGCTCTCGACGGCTTCCCAGAAGCGGGCGTCGGTGGCGTCGCCGGGGCCGCCGCGCAGGGCGGGGGCGGGCTCGGGCCAGTAGCGGCGCCGCTGGAAGGGGTAGGTCGGCAGGGCGATCCGCCGGGCGGTACCGGACCCGTCGGGGTCGAGGACGGTGCGCCAGGTGACGGGCCCGCCGGCGACGGAGAGTTCGGCGAGCGAGGTGAGGAACCGCCGCGGGCCGCCCTCTCCCTTGCGGAGGGTGCCGACGACGGCCGCGTCCGCGATGTCGAGTGCGTCGAGCGTCTCGCGTACCGCGGTCGTCACCACGGGGTGCGGTGAGGCCTCGATGTAGGCGCGGTAGTCCTGTTCGGCCAGGGTGCGGACGGCGTGCTCGAAGCGGACGGTGCGGCGCAGGTTGCGGTACCAGTACTCGGCGTCGAGCCGGCCGGTGTCGAGCCAGTCGCCGGTCACCGTGGAGAAGAACGGGGTGGCGCTGCTGCGCGGGCTGACCGGCGCCAGGTCGGCGAGCAGTTGCTCGCGGATCTTCTCGACCTGCGCGGAGTGGGACGCGTAGTCGACCGGTATCCGGCGGACCTGGGCGCCGTCGGCCTCCAGTGCGGCGAACAGCTCGTCGAGGGCGTCCGCTTCGCCGGAGACGACCACGGAGCGGGGGCCGTTGACGGCGGCGACGGAGAGGGCGTCGCCCCAGGGCACAAGGCGGTCCTCCACCTCGGGCAGCGGCAGCAGGACGGACATCATGCCGCCGCGCCCGGCGAGCGCGGTCAGTGCCCGGCTGCGCAGGACGACGACCCGGGCGGCGTCGTCCAGGCTCAGCGCCCCGGCGACGCAGGCGGCGGCGATCTCGCCCTGGCTGTGCCCCACGACGGCGTCGGGCTCCACCCCCCGGGCGCGCCAGAGACCCGCCAGCGCGACCATCACGGCGAACAGGGCGGGCTGGACGACATCCACGCGGTCCAGGGACGGCGCCCCCTCCGCGCCGCGCAGCACCTCGTCGAGGGACCAGCCGGCGTACCGTTCCACGGCCTCGGCGCACTCGGTGAAGCAGGCTCGGAACTCCGCGTCGGTGTCGAGGAGTTCGGTGGCCATCCCCGCCCACTGGGAGCCCTGGCCGGGGAAGACGAAGGCGGTCCGGCCGTCCGCGCCGCTCGTGCCGCGCACCACCCCGGGGGCCGGGGCGTCGCGAGCGAGCAGGTCTAGGCCCCGCAGCAGTTCCTCGTGGTCGGCGGCGATCACGGCGGCCCGGTGCTCGAAGGCGGTGCGGGTGGTGGCCAGCGACCAGGCGAGGTCGCGCAGTGGCGGCGCCGGCCGCTCGGACAGCCCCTCGTGCAGCCGGGCGCTGAGCGTACGCAGCGATTCCGCGCTGCGCGCCGAGAGGGGGAAGGCGAAGTGACGGGAGGCGGCGTCCGTTCGGGGGGCACCGTCGGTCTCGGGGGCGGGCTCCGGGGCCGGGGCCTGTTCGAGGATGACGTGGGCGTTGGTGCCGCTGACGCCGAAGGAGGAGACCGCGGCCCGGCCCGGCCGCCCGTGGTCGGGCCAGGGGGTGGCCTCGGCGAGCAGCGCGACGTTCCCCGCCGACCAGTCGACGTGGGACGAGGGCCGGTCGAGGTGCAGGGTCGCTGGCATCAGCCCTTGCTGGAGGGCGAGCACGGCTTTGATGACGCCGGCCGCACCCGCCGCTGCCTGGGTGTGCCCGATGTTGGACTTCACCGATCCGAGCCACAGCGGCCGGTCCTCCGGCCGGTCCTGGCCATAGGTCGCCAGGAGCGCCTGGGCTTCGATGGGGTCGCCGAGGGTGGTGCCGGTGCCGTGAGCCTCCACCATGTCGACGTCCGCCGTGGCCAGACCGGCGCCGGCCAGGGCCTGCCAGATGACCCGCTGCTGGGAGGGGCCGTTGGGGGCGGTCAGGCCGTTGGAGGCGCCGTCCTGGTTGACCGCGGAGCCACGGAGCACGGCGAGCACCGGGTGGCCATTGCGCCGCGCGTCGGAGAGCCGCTCGAACAGGAGCATGCCGGCTCCCTCGCCCCAGGCGGTGCCGTCGGCGGCGTCGGCGAACGCCTTGCAGCGGCCGTCGGCGGCGAGCCCGCGCTGCCGGCTGAACTCCAGGAACGGCCCCGGGGTGGACATCACCGTGACACCGCCCGCCAGCGCCAGATCGCACTCCCCGGACCGCAGCGCCTGCGCCGCGAGGTGCAGGGCCACCAGTGAGGACGAACAGGCGGTGTCGACCGTGACCGCGGGCCCTTCGAGCCCCAGCGCGTAGGAGACGCGGCCGGAGACGACGCTGGCTGCGTTGCCGGTGCCGATGTACCCGTCGAGGCCGTCCGCGGCGCCGAGCAGCAACCCGGTGTAGTCCTGGCCGTTGGTGCCGGCGAAAACCCCGGTACGGCTGCCGCGCAGCGACACCGGATCGACCCCGGCCCGCTCCAACGCCTCCCACGACGTCTCCAGCAGCAGCCGCTGCTGCGGATCCATCGCCACCGCCTCCCGCGGCGAAATCCCGAAGAACGCCGCATCGAACCCCGCCACATCAGCCAGGAACCCGCCGACACGGGTGTAACTGCGGCCCGGCGTCCCCGGCTCCGGGTCGTACAGCCCCGACACATCCCAGCCACGGTCCGCCGGCCACTCGCCCATGACGTCCACCCCCTCGGCGAGCAGTCGCCAGAAGTCCTCCGGCGAGGCCACCCCGCCGGGGAAGCGGCAGCTCATAGCCACAATCGCCACCGGTTCCCGGCTCCCGGCCCCGGCCTCGGCCTCTTGGAGGCGCTGCCGGGTCTGGTGAAGGTCGTGGGTGACCTTTTTGAGGTACTGGAGGAGCTTCTCTTCGTTCATGTGTCCTCATCCACGAGGCGGTTCCGGGACTGTTGCGGTCGCTGTGTCATGACATGCCGAGGTCGTTGTCGATGAAGTCGAAGATCTCGTCGGCGGTGGCGGAGTTGATGTGGTCGCTCACCCCGGTGCCGTCGCCGGTCTCCGCTTCGGCGTCCTGTGGGTCGTTCCACTTCGCCAGCAGGGTCTGCAGCCGGGACGCGATCCTGGCGCGCTGCGGATCGTCCGCCGGTACCACGCCCAGCACGCCTTCGAGCCGGTCCAGTTCGGCAAGCGCGGGCAGCGCCCCGGCGGTGTCCCCGGCAGCCACCTGCGTGCGCAGGTGGCGGGCGAGGGCCGCGGCGGTCGGGTGGTCGAACAGCAAGGTGGCGGGGAGCGGCGTTCCGGTGGCGAGGCCGAGCCGGTTACGCAGTTCGACCGCCATCAGCGAGTCGAAGCCCATCTCGCTGAAGGCCCGATGCGGGTCGATCGCGTCCGCGGAGGAGTGCCCGAGGACCGCGGCGACGTGGGTACGGACCAGGTTGGCGAGTACGCGTTCCTGATCCGCTGTGCTCCGCCCGACCAGCTCCTCGCGCAGCGCGTCGAGCCCGCTGTGCGGTCCGCCGCCCGCCGTATCGCGCTCCGATGCCGCCGCGTGTGCCTCCGGCAGATCGCTCAGCAGGGCGCTGGACCGCGCCGCGGTGAAGCCGGGCGCAAACCGCGACCAGTCCACATCGGCCACGGTCAGCGTGGTGGCGCCGCGGGCCACCGCCCGCTCCAGTGCGGAGGCGGCGAGGCGCGGGTCGAGGGGGGACATCCCGCTGCGGGCCAGTCGCTCCGTCAGCCGCTCGTCGCCCGCGCTGCCGGCCGCCATGCCGCCGCCGGCCCACGGGCCCCATGCGATCGAGGTGGCCGGCCTGCCGAGAGCCTGCCGGTGCTGGGCGAGGGCGTCCAGATAAGCGTTGGCGGCGGCGTAGTTGGCCTGGCCGGTGGCCCCGGCCGTGCCGGCGAAGGAGGAGAACAGCACCAGTGCGGTGCGCTCGTCCGTCAGCTCGTGCAGGTGCGCCGCGGCGGCCATCTTGGGCCGCAGTACGGCGTCCAGGCGCGGCGCGTCCAGCCCGGCGATCAGGCCGTCGTCGAGCACGCCCGCGGCGTGGTACACCGCGTCGACGGGATACTCGGCCAACAGCTGAGCCAGCGCGTCCCGGTCGGCGGTGTCGCAGGCGACGACCGTTACCCGGCTGCCGCGGGCGGTCAGTTCGGCTGCCAGCTCGGCCGCGCCGTCGGCCCGTGTTCCGCGCCGGCTCGCCAGCACCAGATGCGGGGCGCCCCGGTCGGTGAGCCGGCGGGCCACCTGGGCGCCGAGCGCGCCGGTGCCTCCGGTGATGAGAACGGTGCCGCCACCTGCCGAGGGCTCGGTGCTGCCGGGGCCGGCGTCCTGGAACCGGGCCCGGACCAGCCGCCGTACGTACACACCCGAGCCGCGCAGGGCGAGCTGGTCCTCACCGGTCCCGGCCTCCAGCACGGCGCACAGCCGCTGTACGGCTCGTTCGTCCAGCTCCGCGGGCAGGTCGACCAGTCCGCCCCAGCCCTGCGGATGCTCCAGCGCGGCGACCCGTCCGAAGCCCCAGACAGCGGCCTGTACGGGAGAGGGCACGGCCTCGCCGTCCCGTACCGCGACGGCTCCGGTGGTCGCGCACCACAGCGGCGCGCCGACCCTCAGGTCGTCGAGGACCTGGACGAGCGCCACGGTCGCGGCGAGTCCGCCGGGGGTGGCGGGCTGCGCCCGGTGCGGTTCCTCATCGGTGCCCAGCAACGACAACACACCGGCAATGGGCCCCAACTCTGCTGCTACTGCGGCTAGTTGGCCTTCGAGTGCAACGCGTTCCACCTCACCGCAGTCGACCTCGAACGGGACGACCCGGGCCGCACCATGGGCGACGAGTCCGTCCACGATCGCCTTCTCCCGGGCCCTGTCGGCGCGTCCCGCGGGCAGCGGCAGCAGCCAGGTGCCGGACAGCACGGGGACGGCGGTGTCGGCGGTGGGCCGCCAGGTGACCTGGTACTCCCAGCCGTCGGCGGTGGTGCGTTCGCGGTGCGCCTGACGCCACGAGGTCAGCGCGGGCAGCACCTCGCTCAGCGGCGCATCGGCGGTCAGCCGGAGCCGCTCGGCGAAGGCGCCCAGGTCGGCGTGTTCCACCGCGTCCCAGAACTGTTCGTCCGCGGCAGGCGCCGGGTGGGCACCGGCCGATGTGCCGGCCGGATCCAGCCAGTACCGGACGTGCTGGAAGGCGTAGGTGGGGAGTTCGACACGGCGTGCCCCGGCCCCAGACAGCGCGGCCGACTCCGCCAGGCCGCGCACCTGGAGGCCCGCCGCGGCCAGCAGGGCGCTGCGTACCTCGGGCCGTTCGCGCCGCAGGACGGGGAGCGCGGCGGTGGCCTCATCGGGCTCCCGCAGACTCTCCCAAGCCATGGCGGCAAGGGCGCCATCAGGACCCAGCTCCAGGTACGTCCGTACGCCGTCCGCCTCCAGTCGGCGGATGCCGTCGCAGAAGCGCACGGCCTCCCGCACCTGCCGCACCCAGTAGTCGGGCGAGGTCAGATCGGCTTCGGTGGCCGGTTCCCCCGTGAGGTTGGAGATGACAGGAATCCGCGGTGGTGCATAGCGCACCCCCCGCGCGACTTCACCGAACTCCGTCAGCATCGCTTCCATCAGTGGTGAGTGAAACGCATGGCTGACCCGCAAACGCCTAGTCTTTCGCCCCTGCTCGGCCAGCTGCCCAGCAATGTGGGTGACCGCATCCTCTGCCCCGGAGACGACGACGGCCGTAGGTCCGTTCACCGCGGCGATCCCCGCCCGGTCCGTAAGACCCTCCAGCAGGGGCAGCACCTCTTCTTCAGCAGCCTGTACGGCGATCATGGCGCCGCCGTCCGGCAGTGCCTGCATCAACCGCCCGCGAGCCGCGACGAGGGCGCAGGCATCCTCCATGGTCAGCACCCCGGCCACGTGCGCGGCAGTCAGCTCTCCGATGGAGTGGCCGATCAGGACATCAGGCCTGACGCCCCACGATCCAACGAGGGCATGGAGCGCCGTCTCCACGGCGAACAGCGCGGGCTGGGTGTAGGCGGTGCGGTCGAGCAGCGCGGCATCCGGCGTGCCCTCGTCCGCGAAGACGAGGTCACGCAGCGGCCGTTCAAGGTGCCGGTCGAACTCCGCGCAGACCTCATCGAACGCCGCCGCATACACAGGGAACCGCTCGTAGAGCTCACGTCCCATCCCGGCGCGCTGGGACCCCTGACCGCTGAACAGGAAGGCGAGCTTCCCACCAGTGCCCGCCTGCCCGCGCACCAGCCCCACCGAGTCCTCCCCGCGGGCCAGCGCGGCAAGGCCGTTCAGGAAGGTGTCCCGGTCCTCGGCAACCAGCGCCGCACGGTGGTCGAAAGCGGCCCGGGTGGTGGCGAGCGAGTACCCGACATCGTGCACCAGCAGGCCAGGACGGTCTGCGAGGTGCGCGCGCAGCCGCTTCCCCTGGTCGCGGAGTGCCGCGGCGGAGCGGGCGGACAGCGGCCATACGACAGGCCCTTGATGGCTGTCGGGCCGGTGGTGTTCGGCGCGCGCGGTGCTCTCGGGACCGCTGTCGGTGGAGATGGCCTCGGCGGGTCCGCTGTCCGTCGCCCCGGACTGTTCGAGCACCACATGCGCGTTGGTGCCACTGATCCCGAACGAGGACACAGCGGCCCGGCGCGGCAGTTCGCCCTGTGGCCACTCCACGGCCCGGGTCAGCAGCCGCACATCTCCGGACGACCAGTCCACGTGTGAGGAGGGCTCGGTGACATGCAGCGTTCGCGGCAGTACACCGTTCTGGAGCGACAGCACCATCTTGATCACACCGGCAATGCCGGCCGCGGACTGAGTGTGCCCGATGTTCGACTTCACCGAGCCCAGCCACAACGGCCGGTCCGGCTCGCGGTCCTGTCCGTACGTGGCGATGAGCGCCTGTGCCTCGATGGGGTCGCCGAGCGAGGTCCCGGTGCCGTGTGCCTCGACCACGTCCACCTCGTGGGCCGCAAGCTCGGCGTTGGCGAGTGCCGCCCGGATGACCCGCTGCTGGGAGGGGCCGTTGGGGGCGGTCAGGCCGTTGGACGCGCCGTCCTGGTTGACCGCGGAGCCGCGGAGCACGGCGAGCACCGGGTGGCCATTGCGCCGCGCGTCGGAGAGCCGCTCGACCAGGACGAGGCCCGCCCCCTCGCCCCAGCCGGTGCCGTCCGCGTCGTCGGAGAACGCCTTGCACCGCCCGTCGCCCGCCAGTCCCCCCTGCCGACCGAACTCCACGAAGGTACCCGGAGTGGGCATCACGGTCACCCCGCCTGCGAGGGCGAGATCGCACTCCCCGAGCCGCAGGGCCTGTGCGGCCAGATGCAGCGCCACCAGCGACGACGAACAGGCGGTGTCGACCGTCACCGCGGGACCTTCGAGGCCCAGGGCATAGGAGACACGGCCGGAGGCCACGCTGGTCGCGTGACCGGTGAGCAACTGCCCTTCGGAGCCCTCAGGCAGGGTATGCGCGGCCGAGCCGTAGCCCTGGTAGTTCGTCCCCGCGAACACCCCGGTCCGGCTGCCACGCAGCGCCGTCGGGTCGATGCCGGCCCGCTCCAGTGCCTCCCACGAAATTTCGAGGAGAAGCCGCTGCTGTGGGTCCATGGTGACTGCTTCGCGGGGCGAGATACCGAAGAAGTCCGCGTCGAAGTCACCACCGTCGTAGAGGAAACCGCCCTCGAACCCGCCGGCCTCTCCGTCGGTCCGCCAGCCCCGGTCGGCCGGTATGGAGGAGACTGCATCCATACCACCGGCCAGCAGCCGCCAGAACTCCTCGGGGCTGCGCACCCCTCCCGGGAACCGGCAGCTCATGGCGACGATGGCGAGCTGCTCCTCGCCGGTCGCCGGCCGACCGGCCGCGGCGACCGGGGCCACGGCCGCCGCATCGTCTCCGAACAGTTCGGTGCACACATGGCGAGCCAGTACCACCGGCGACGGGTAGTCGAAGACCAGCGTCGCCGGCAACCGCAAACCAGTCGCCGCGCCCAGCCGGTTGCGCAGCTCGACAGCGGTGAGCGAGTCAATGCCCAAGCCACGGAAATCCCGTGCGGGCTCGACCGCTTCGGGGCCGGCGTGCCCGAGCACCAGTGCCGCCTGCGCACGGACCAGGTCCAGTACCGCAGGCTCCCGCTCGGCGGCCGGCAGCGCAGCCAGCCGGGTCCGCAGGCTCTGCACGGCGTCACCGGCGGCAGCCGACGCGGCCGAGCGCCGGGCGGACCCGGTCACCAGACCACGCAGCAGAGCCGGCACCGCGGAGTGCGGTGCCCGCAGCGCCGCCTGGTCGAGCCGCACGGGGGCGTACCCCGCTTCGGCGGTACGGAACGCGGCGTCGAACGCCGCCATGCCCTGCTCGGCCGTGAACGGCAGCATGCCGCCACGCGTCATGCGCTGCAGATCGGCCTCCGCCAGCTCGCCGGTCATTCCCACGCCGGGCGCCCACGGGCCCCACGCAAGTGAGGTGGCCGGCAGCCCCGCACCGTTCCTGGCCTGGGCGAACGCGTCCAGGAAGGCATTCGCCGCCGCGTAGTTCCCCTGCCCCGAGCTGCCGAACATGCCGGCGACGGAGGAGAAGAGGACGAATGCGGCCAGGTCCTCGCCCCGGGTCAGCTCGTGCAGGGTGCTCACCGCGTCCGCCTTCGGCACGAGCACGGCATCCAGCCGGTCGGGCGTCATCGAGGACAGCACACCGTCGTCGAGCACCCCGGCCGTGTGCACGACGGCGGTGAGCGGATGCTGCTTCGGCACCGCACCCAGCAGACCGCTCAGCGCCGTACGATCCGCGGTGTCACACGCGGCGACGGTGACCTCGGCGCCGAGGGCGGCGAGTTCCTCGCACAGCGCGTCGACGCCCGGAGCCTGTGGCCCCCGACGACTGACCAACAGGAGGTGCCGTACCCCGTGCTCGGTCACCAGATGCCGGGCCACCAACGCACCCAGACCACCCGTACCACCCGTGACCAGCACCGTTCCTTCCGAATCGAGAGGAACCGGCATCGTCAGCACGACCTTGCCGACATTCTTGGCCTGGCTGAGGTAACGGAACGCCTCAGGCGCCTTCCGTACGTCCCACGCAGTGAGCGGCAGCGGCCGCAGCACACCCTCCTCGAAGAGCGCGACAAGCGCCGTCAGCATCTCCCCGATCCGCTCCGGGCCGGCCTCCCACAGATCGAACGCCTGGTAACGCACGCCCTCGTGCTCCGCGGCCACCTGCGCCGGCTCCCGGATGTCGGTTTTGCCCATCTCCAGGAAGCGTCCGCCCCGCGGCAGCAGCCGCAGCGAGGCATCCACGAACTCCCTGGCCAGGGAATCCAGCACCACATCCACACCCCGGCCGGCAGTCTCCGCCAGGAACGCCCCCTCGAAGTCCAGATCACGCGAGGACGCAATATGCGCCTCATCCAGACCCGAGGACCGCAGAGACTCCCACTTCCCCGGGCTCGCGGTACCGAACACCTCCGCGCCCAGATGCCGCGCCAACTGCACCGCGGCCATGCCCACACCGCCCGCGGCGGCATGCACCAGCACCGACTCACCCGCCTGCAGCTCCCCCAGGTCCACCAACGCGTAGTACGCCGTCAGGAACACCACCGGAACCGACGCAGCCTGCGCGAACGACCACCCCTCGGGGATGCGGGCGAGGGTGCGCGCGTCGGCCACCGCGAGCGGACCGAAGGACTGCGTGAAGAGTCCCATGACCCGATCGCCCGGGGAGAACCCGGTCGCTCCCGGGCCGACCTCGGTGACCACACCGGCACCCTCGATCCCCAGGGGCACGGCGTCACCCGGATACATGCCGAGCGCGTTCAGCACATCACGGAAGTTCAGACCGGCGGCGCGCACCGCGATCCGCACCTGCCCGGCACCCAACTCGGCCTGCGCCGTGGGGCACTCCGCCAGGTGCAGGTTCTCCAACGTGCCCTTCTCCACGATGTCCAAGCACCACGCACCGCTCTGCTCGGGCACCGGCAGCGCATCCGGCCGCACGTGCCTGCTGAGCCTCGGGACGTAGACCTCGCCCGCGCGCACGGCCAGTTCAGGCTCGTCGCAGGCCAGTGCGGCGGGGAGCACGGCGAGGGACTCGCTCACCCCGTCGAGATCGACCAGCGTGAACCGGTCCGGGTTCTCCGAACGTGCCGATCGGATGAGCCCCCAGACGGCGGCCAGTGCCGGGTTCGGTCGGCGTTCGTCCACGGTGACCGCGCCCTGGGTGACGACGACCAGCCGGGAGGCGGCGAATCGCTCGTCGGCCAGCCAGGTCTGGATGATGTCGAGCGCCCGATGGGTCGCGGTGTGCGCGGCGGCCGCCGGGTCGCCGTCAGGAGCGTCCAGCCACAGCAGGACGTGGGAGGGTACCTCGCCCTGGGGCAGCGAACCGAGGTCCGGGTATACGGACGCGCCGATCGCGGACAGATCGAGTCGGCCGTCCGTGCCGTCGCGCATGTCCACGGCTGCTTCGACGGCTACCGCGGACGCGGTGGACTCGGCGGGCTCCGGCAGCGGGATCCAGTCCATCGTGTGCAGCGCGGTGTCCTGCCCGCCTGCCTTGGCCTGGGCGATCCCGTCGGCCGACACGGGTCGCAGGACCAGGGAGTCTATCGTCGCGACGGGTCCACCCGAGGCATCGGCCAGCTCCAGGGCGACCGAGTCAGGGCCGTTCACGGACAGTCGCGCACGCAGCACCGACGCCCCGGACGCATGCAGCGTCGCCCCCGACCAGGAGAAGGGCAACCTACCTCGCCCCTCATCCGCTCCGCCGGAGTCCACGAGTCCGAGCGCATGCAGCGCCGAGTCCAACAACGCCGGATGCAGCCCGAACCCAGCCGCCTCGGCTACGGCACTCTCCGGAAGTTCAACCGAGGCGAACAACTCGTCACCACGGCTCCATACCTCGCGCAGACCACGGAACACCGGCCCATACTCGAACCCCGCTGCCGCCAGCCCCTCATACAGCCCCTCGATGGTGACGGGCTCCGCCCCAGCGGGCGGCCACTCAGACAGGCCTGCCCCGGACGCCGGGCTGTCCGTGCCGAGAACACCGACGGCATGGCGCACCCAAGGCTGGTCGGCTTGTGCGTCCTGCGGCCGGGAGTAGACACTCAGCATCCGGCGTCCGGACTCATCCGCGACCCCGACGGCCACCTGAAGCTGTACGGCACCCCGCTCCGGCAGGACGAGCGGCGCCTGCAGCGTCAGTTCCTCCACCTGCCCGCAGCCGACCTGATCCCCAGCACGGACAGCCAGCTCCAGGAAGGCGGTACCGGGGAGCAGGACCGAGCCCGAAACGACATGCTCGGCGAGCCAGGGCTGGGCCGTGACGGACACCCGCCCCGTGAACACCAGGGCCCCGCCCTCGCTCGCGCCGTACACGCTGTCCATGCCCTCTGCGCTGTCCGTTCCGCCCGCACTGCCGGCCAGGGACAGTGCAGCACCCAGCAAGGGGTGATGAGCGGACACCAACCCGGCAGAGCCCAGATCCCCGGCCGGATCCAGCCAGTACCGGACGTGCTGGAAGGCGTAGGTGGGGAGTTCGACACGGCGTGCCCCGGCCCCAGACAGCGCGGCCGACTCCGCCAGGCCGCGCACCTGGAGGCCCGCCGCGGCCAGCAGGGCGCTGCGTACCTCGGGCCGTTCGCGCCGCAGGACGGGGAGCGCGGCGGTGGCCTCATCGGGCTCCCGCAGACTCTCCCAAGCCATGGCGGCAAGGGCGCCATCAGGACCCAGCTCCAGGTACGTCCGTACGCCGTCCGCCTCCAGTCGGCGGATGCCGTCGCAGAAGCGCACGGCCTCCCGCACCTGCCGCACCCAGTAGTCGGGCGAGGTCAGATCGGCTTCGGTGGCCGGTTCCCCCGTGAGGTTGGAGATGACAGGAATCCGCGGTGGTGCATAGCGCACCCCCCGCGCGACTTCACCGAACTCCGTCAGCATCGCTTCCATCAGTGGTGAGTGAAACGCATGGCTGACCCGCAAACGCCTAGTCTTTCGCCCCTGCTCGGCCAGCTGCCCAGCAATGTGGGTGACCGCATCCTCTGCCCCGGAGACGACGACGGCCGTAGGTCCGTTCACCGCGGCGATCCCCGCCCGGTCCGTAAGACCCTCCAGCAGGGGCAGCACCTCTTCTTCAGCAGCCTGTACGGCGATCATGGCGCCGCCGTCCGGCAGTGCCTGCATCAACCGCCCGCGAGCCGCGACGAGGGCGCAGGCATCCTCCATGGTCAGCACCCCGGCCACGTGCGCGGCAGTCAGCTCTCCGATGGAGTGGCCGATCAGGACATCAGGCCTGACGCCCCACGATCCAACGAGGGCATGGAGCGCCGTCTCCACGGCGAACAGCGCGGGCTGGGTGTAGGCGGTGCGGTCGAGCAGCGCGGCATCCGGCGTGCCCTCGTCCGCGAAGACGAGGTCACGCAGCGGCCGTTCGAGGTGCCGGTCGAACTCCGCGCAGACTTCGTCGAACGCCGCCGCATACGCGGGGAACCGCTCGTAGAGCTCACGTCCCATCCCGGCGCGCTGGGACCCCTGACCGCTGAACAGGAAGGCGAGCTTCCCACCAGTGCCCGCCTGCCCGCGCACCAGCCCCACCGAGTCCTCCCCGCGGGCCAGCGCGGCAAGGCCGTTCAGGAAGGTGTCCCGGTCCTCGGCAACCAGCGCCGCACGGTGGTCGAAAGCGGCCCGGGTGGTGGCGAGCGAGTACCCGACATCGTGCACCAGCAGGCCAGGACGGTCTGCGAGGTGCGCGCGCAGCCGCTTCCCCTGGTCGCGGAGTGCCACGGCGGAGCGGGCGGACAGCGGCCACACAACAGGCCCTTCGGCGTGCGCGATGTTCTCGGGACCGCTGTCGGCGGAGTTGGCTCCGCTGTCCGTCGCCTCGGACTGTTCGAGCACCACATGCGCGTTGGTGCCACTGATCCCGAACGAGGACACAGCGGCCCGGCGCGGCAGTTCGCCCTGTGGCCACTCCACGGCCCGGGTCAGCAGCCGCACATCTCCGGACGACCAGTCCACGTGTGAGGAGGGCTCGGTGACATGCAGCGTTCGCGGCAGTACACCGTTCTGGAGCGACAGCACCATCTTGATCACACCGGCAATGCCGGCCGCGGACTGAGTGTGCCCGATGTTCGACTTCACCGAGCCCAGCCACAACGGCCGGTCCTCATCACGATCCTGACCATACGTAGCGAGCAGCGCCTGTGCCTCGATCGGATCACCCAGCGACGTCCCGGTCCCGTGTGCCTCGACCACGTCCACCTCATGGGCCGCAAGCTCGGCGTTGGCGAGTGCCGCCCGGATGACCCGCTGCTGGGAGGGGCCGTTGGGGGCCGTCAGGCCGTTGGACGCGCCGTCCTGGTTGACCGCGGAGCCACGGAGCACGGCGAGCACCGGGTGGCCATTGCGCCGCGCGTCAGAGAGCCGCTCGACCAGGACGAGGCCCGCCCCCTCGCCCCAGCCGGTGCCGTCCGCGTCGTCGGAGAACGCCTTGCACCGCCCGTCGCCCGCCAGTCCCCCCTGCCGACCGAACTCCACGAAGGTACCCGGAGTGGGCATCACGGTCACCCCGCCTGCGAGGGCGAGATCGCACTCCCCGAGCCGCAGGGCCTGTGCGGCCAGATGCAGCGCCACCAGCGACGACGAACAGGCGGTGTCGACCGTCACCGCCGGACCTTCAAGTCCCAGGGCATAGGAGACACGGCCGGAGGCCACGCTGGTCGCGTGACCGGTGAGCAACTGCCCTTCGGACCCCTCAGGCAGGGCGTGCGCGGCCGAGCCGTAACCCTGGTAGTTCGTCCCCGCGAACACCCCGGTCCGGCTGCCACGCAGCGCCGTCGGGTCAATGCCGGCCCGCTCCAGTGCCTCCCACGAAACTTCGAGCAGAAGCCGCTGCTGTGGGTCCATGGTGACTGCTTCGCGGGGCGAGATACCGAAGAAGTCCGCGTCGAAGTCACCACCGTCGTAGAGGAAACCGCCCTCGACCGGGTCGGCGTCGTCACCGGTCTGCCAGCCCCGGTCGGCGGGCACCGGCGACAGCGCGTCCACGCCGTCGGCCAGCAGCCGCCAGAACTCCTCCGGGCTGCCCGCCCCTCCCGGGAACCGGCAGCTCATGGCGACGATGGCGAGCTGCTCCTCGCCGGTCGCCAGCCGACCGGCCGCAGCGACCGGGGCGACAGCCGCCGCATCGTCTCCGAACAGTTCGGTGCACACATGGCGAGCCAGTACCACCGGCGACGGGTAGTCGAAGACGAGCGTCGCCGGCAGCCGCAGACCGGTCGCCGCGCCCAGCCGGTTGCGCAGCTCGACAGCGGTGAGCGAGTCAATGCCCAGGCCCCGGAAATCCCGTGCGGGCTCGACCGCTTCGGGGCCGGCGTGCCCGAGCACCAGTGCCGCCTGCGCACGGACCAGGTCCAGTACGGCCGACTCCCGCTCGGCGGCGGGCAGCGCGCCCAGCCGGGTCCGCAGGCTCTGCGCGGCGTCACCGGCGGCAGCCGACGCGGCCGAGCGCCGGGCGGACCCGGTCACCAGACCACGCAGCAGAGCCGGCACCGCGGAGTGCGGTGCCCGCAGCGCCGCGTAGTCCAGCCGCACCGGGGCGTACACCGGCTCGGCAGTACGGAAAGCGGCGTCAAAGGCCGCCATGCCCTGCTCGACCGTGAACGGCACCATGCCACCACGCGCCATGCGCTGCAGATCGGCCTCCGCCAGCTCGCCGGTCATTCCCACGCCGGGAGCCCACGGACCCCACGCAAGTGCGGTGGCGGGCAGCCCCACACCATGCCTGGCCTGGGCGAACGCGTCCAGGAAGGCATTCGCCGCCGCATAGTTGCCCTGCCCCGAGCCGCCGAACATACCGGCGACGGAGGAGAACACGACAAAGTCCGCCAGGTCCTCGTCCCGGGTCAGCTCGTGCAGGGCGCTCACCGCGTCCGCCTTCGGCGCCAGCACAGCATCCAGCCGCTCGGGCGTCAGCGACGACAGCACACCGTCGTCGAGCACCCCGGCCGTGTGCACGACGGCGGCGAGCGGATGCTGCTTCGGCACCGCACCCAGCAGACCGCTCAGCGCCGTACGATCCGCGGTGTCACACGCGGCGACGGTGACCTCGGCGCCGAGGGCGGCGAGTTCCTCGCACAGCGCGTCGACGCCCGGAGCCTGTGGCCCCCGACGACTGACCAACAGGAGGTGCCGTACCCCGTGCTCGGTCACCAGATGCCGGGCCACCAACGCACCCAGACCACCCGTACCACCCGTGACCAGCACCGTTCCTTCCGCATTGAGCGGAACCGGCATCGTCAGCACGACCTTGCCGACATTCTTGGCCTGGCTGAGGTAACGGAACGCCTCAGGCGCCTTCCGTACGTCCCATGCGGTGAGCGGCAGCGGCCGCAGCACACCCTCCTCGAAGAGCGCGACGAGCGCCGTCAGCATCTCCCCGATCCGCTCGGGACCGGCGTCAAACAGATCGAACGCCTGATAACGCACGCCCTTGTGCGCGGCCGCGACCTCCTGTGCGTCGCGGACATCGGTCTTGCCCATCTCCAGGAAGCGTCCGCCCCGCGGCAGCAGCCGCAGCGAGGCATCCACGAACTCCCCCGCCAGGGAGTCCAGCACCACATCCACACCCCGGCCGGCGGTCGCCGCCAGGAACGCCCGCTCGAAGTCCAGCTCACGCGAGGACGCGATATGTGCCTCGTCCAGACCCGAGGTACGCAGGGTCTCCCACTTCCCCGGACTCGCGGTGCCGAAGACCTCCGCACCCAGATGCTGCGCCAGCTGCACCGCGGCCATCCCCACACCGCCCGCGGCGGCATGCACCAGCACCGACTCACCGGCCTGGAGACCACCCAGGTCCACCAGCGCGTAGTACGCCGTGAGGAACACAACCGGCACAGAGGCCGCCTGCGCGAACGACCAGCCCTCCGGGATGCGGACGAGGGTGCGTCCGTCAGCCACCGCGAGGGGACCGAAGGACTGAGTGAACAGCCCCATCACGCGGTCGCCCGGGGCGAACCCGGTCACCCCCGGGCCGGTCTCGGTGACCACACCGGCGCCCTCGATGCCCAGGGTCACCGCGTCGCCCGGATACATGCCGAGCGCGGTCAGCACATCACGGAAGTTCAGGCCGGAGGCGCGTACGGCGATCCGCACTTGCCCGACGCCCAACTCCGCCTGTGCCGTGGGGTATTCGGCAAGCCGCAGGTTCTCCAGCGTGCCCCTCTCCGCGATGTCCAGGCACCACGCATCGCTCTCTCCGGGCACCGCCAGCGCATCGGGCCGCCGCTGCCTGCTCAGCCTCGGGACGTGCAACTTGCCCGTACGGATGGCGAGTTCGGGCTCGTCACAGGTCAGAGCGGCGGGGAGCGCGGCGAGGGACTCGCTCGTCGCGTCGAGGTCGACCAGGGTGAACCGGTCCGGGTTCTCCGAGCGTGCCGATCGGATGAGCCCCCAGACGGCGGCCAGCGCCGGGTTCGGTCGGCGTTCGTCCACGGTGACCGCGCCCTGGGTGACGACGACCAGCCGGGAGGCGGCGAATCGCTCGTCGGCCAGCCAGGTCTGGATGATGTCGAGCGCCCGATGGGTCGCGGTGTGTGCTGCGGCCGCCGGGTCGCCCTCGGGGGCAGCCAGGCGGAGCAGGACGTGGGAGGGGACCTCGGCCTCGTCCTGGGACAGCGAATCGAGATCGGGGTAGGCCGAGGCACCGAGGGCGGACAGGCTGGGTCGGCTGCCGTCATCGGTCATGTCAGCCATGTCGATGTCGGCCATGTCGATGACGGCGGCGTCGACGGTGGCGGTGGCGGCCGTGCTCGTGGGCTCTGCCAGCGGGATCCAGTCCAGCGTGTGCAAGGCGGTGTCCGGTCGCCGGCCCGTCCTGGCCTGGGCGATCCCGTCGGCCGACACCGGCCGTAGGACCAGGGAGTCGATCGTCGCGACGGGCCCGCCCGAGGCGTCGGCCAGCTCCAGGGCGACCGAGTCGGGACCGTTCACGGACAGCCGGGCACGCAGCACTGACGCACCGGCCGCGTGCAGCGTCGCCCCTGACCAGGAGAACGGCAACCGGCCTCGGCCGTCATCCGCTTGGCCGGAGTCCACCAGACCTAGCGCGTGCAGCGTCGAGTCCAGCAGTGCCGGATGCAGTCCGAATCCGGCCGCCTCGGGGACGGCGCTCTCCGGAAGTTCGACCGAGACAAACAACTCGTCCCCACGGCTCCATGCCTCGCGCAGCCCACGGAAGGCCGGCCCATAGCCGAAGCCTGCCGCCGCCAGCCCCTCGTACAGCCCGTCCAGGGTGACGGGCTGCGCTCCAGTCGGCGGCCACTGGGACAGACCGGCCCCGGGAGCCGGGCTGTCCGTGCCGAGAACACCGACGGCATGGCGTACCCAGGGCTGCTGCTCGGCGCCCTCGTCCTGCGGCCGGGAGTAGACGCTCAGCGTGCGGTGTCCGTAGTCGTCGGCGGCCCCGACGGCCACCTGAAGCTGTACGGCACCTCGCTCCGGCAGAACAAGGGGCGCCTGCAGTGTCAGTTCCACCACCTGCGTACAGCCGACCTGATCCCCGGCGCGGACGGCCAGCTCCAGGAAGGCGGTGCCGGGAAGCAGAATCGAACCCGAGACGACATGTTCGGCGAGCCAGGGCTGGGCCGCGACGGAGACCCGTCCCGTGAACACCACGGCGCCGCTCTCGGGCGTGCCGTACGGGCTGTCCGTACCGTACGTGCCGTCCGTGCCGTCTTCGCTGTGGGCCAAGGAGACGGCCGCACCCAACAGGGGGTGATGTGCGGACACCAGCCCGGCAGAGCCCAGGTCGCCCGTCGGCGATCCGCTGAACCGCGGCCAGTAGCGCTGGCGTTGGAAGGCGTAGGTGGGGAGGTCGACAGAGGTGGTGGGGGCGGGAGCGGTGGCAGGGAAGAATGCCTGCCAGTCGATTTCGGCGCCGTGGACGAATGCCCGTCCGGCTGCCGTCAGCATGGCGGACACTTCACCACGGTCATCGGCCCGCAGCGCCGGGATGAGGACATGGTCGGCTTCCACGTCGCTGTCGAGGCAGCCTTGCGCCATGGCGGTCAGGGTGCCGTCCGGACCGATCTCCAGGAAACGGGTGACCCCATGCTCCGCCAGCCAGCGGATGCCGTCGGCGAAGCGGACGGCATCACGGACGTGACGCACCCAGTAGTCGGGGGAGGTCAACTCCTCGGTCGTGGCGAGCGCGCCGGTCAGATTCGAGACCACCGGGATGCGGGGTTCCTCGTAGGTGACGGCTTCCGCGACGGTCCGGAACTCGTCCAGCATCGGGTCCATCAGCGGGGAGTGGAAGGCATGGCTGACCTGGAGCCGCTTCACCCTCCGGCCCTCGGACTCGAAATGCCCGGCGATCTCCGCGACCGCGGACTCCTCACCGGAAACCACGAGCGACCTCGGGCCGTTCACGGCGGCAATACTCACCCGCTGGTCATAGCCCTCCAGCAGCGGCAGTACCTCAGCCTCCGACGCCTGGACCGAGACCATGGCCCCGCCCGCCGGGAGCGCCTGCATCAGCCGGCCACGAGCCGCAACCAGACGGCAGGCATCCGCCAGCGACAGGACTCCCGCCACATGCGCCGCCACCAACTCACCGATGGAATGGCCCATGAGGTAGTCGGGGCGGATGCCGAAGGACTCGACAAGCCGGAACAGCGCCACCTCCACCGCAAACAACGCAGGCTGAGTGAAGCCCGTCCGGTTCAACTTCTCCGCGTCGTCACCGAACACCACATCCCGCAACGGCGACGCCAATTCGCTGTCGAAGTGCGCGCACACGGCATCAAAGGCGTCCGCGAAAACCGGGAACGCGTCATACAGCTCCCGGCCCATCCCCAACCGCTGCGCACCCTGCCCCGTGAAGAGCAGCGCCCATCGCGCTTCGGGCTCAGCCAGAGCGGTCACCACGGAAGCCGCGTCCTCGCCCCTGGCCAGGGCCTTGAGTCCGTCGACCAGACCACTGCGTTCGGTGCCGAGGACGACGGCCCGGTGTTCCCATGCCGAACGTGTCGTGCCCAGGGCGAACCCCACCTCCGACAAGCCGAGTTCAGGCCGGGCCTCCACATGCGCCAACAACCGCTGCGCCTGCGCCCGCAGCCCCTCCCGACTCCGCGCCGACACCGCCCACGGCACCACACCCACTCCACCGACCGGCAGCGCCTCCGAGCTCTCCTCCACCGGAGCCTGCTCGATCACCACATGCGCGTTGGTCCCACTGACACCGAAGGCGGAAACAGCCGCCCGCCCCGGGCGGCCACTCTCCGGCCATCCGACGGCCTCGTCGAGCAGCCGCACATTGCCGGCCGACCAGTCCACATGCGACGACGGCTCATCCACATGCAGGGTCTGCGGCAGCACCCCGTGCTGCAACGCCAGCACCATCTTGATGACACCCGCAGCACCCGCAGCCGCCTGCGTGTGCCCGATGTTCGACTTCACCGAACCCAGCCACAACGGCCGCTCCGCCGGGCGGTCCTGGCCATACGTAGCAATCAGCGCCTGCGCCTCGATCGGATCGCCCAGCGACGTCCCCGTGCCATGCGCCTCCACGGCGTCCACATCCGAGGCGGACAACCCCGCGCCCGCCAATGCCTGCCGGATCACCCGCTGCTGGGAGGGGCCATTCGGCGCCGTCAAACCATTCGACGCACCATCCTGATTCACCGCACTGCCGGCCACTACTGCCAGCACCCGGTGACCATTCCGCCGCGCGTCCGACAACCGCTCCACGACCAGCACACCGGCGCCCTCAGCCCACCCCGTGCCATCCGCCGCATCCGAAAACGCCTTGCACCGGCCATCAGCAGCAAGCCCCCGCTGCCTGCTGAACTCGATGAACGCCCCCGGTGTGGACATCACGGTCACCCCGCCGGCCAGCGCCAGATCGCACTCACCCGAGCGCAGGGACTGCGCAGCCAGATGCAAGGCCACCAGTGACGAGGAACACGCCGTATCCACCGTCACCGCAGGCCCCTCAAGGCCCAGCGCATACGACACCCGGCCCGACACCACAGCGGCTGCGTTCCCCGTGCCGAGGTAGCCGTCCTGACCGTCCGGGGTGCTCAGCAAAAGGGCAGGGTAGTCCTGGCCGTTGGAACCGACGAAGACCCCGGCACGGCTCCCCCGCAGCGACTGCGGATCAATACCGGAACGCTCAAGTGCCTCCCAGGAGGTCTCCAGCAGCAGGCGCTGCTGCGGGTCGATCGCGACGGCTTCACGTGGGCTGATGCCGAAGAACGCCGGATCGAACCGGTCGACTCCGCTGACGAATCCACCGTGACGCGCATAGCTCTTCCCCGGCTGTCCCGGGGTCGGGTCATAGAGGGCGTCGAGGTCCCAGCCGCGGTCGTTGGGGAGCTCGGAAATCGCGTCCTCGGCTCCGGCCACCAGCCGCCACAGGTCCTCGGGGCTCGTCACCCCACCGGGAAGGCGGCAACTCATCCCGACGATGACCACCGGATCGTCCGAGACGGAAGCCATCACTGGCAGGTCGGACGCCACGCCTGACACCGCCCCGAACAACTCACCGTCCAGGAAACGCGCCAGCTCAACCGGCGTCGGGTAGTCGAAGACCACTGTGGCGGGCAGCCGCAGGCCGGTCTCGGCATTCAACCGCCCACGCAGTTCCACGGCAGTGAGCGAGTCGAAGCCCAGGTCCCGGAAGGCGCTTCGTGCTTCCATCGAATCCGGCTTGTTGTAGCCGAGGACTGCTGCGGCAAGGGTACGCACCAGCTCCAGCAGCGCCCGCTCCCGCTCCGCAACCGACAACCCCGCCAACCGCTCCCGCACCACCACCCCGGCACCGGAAACCACACCACGACCAGCGCCTTCGCTACCCCCCAACGCCGCCCGAACCTCCGGCAGATCCTCCAGCAACGGACTCGGACGGGCACTGGTGAACGCCGGAGCAAACCGCTCCCACTCCACATCCGCCACCACCACCGAACCCACAACCCCCGCCAAAGCAGCAACAGCAAGATCCGGATCAAGAGCCCTCAACCCACGACGCTCCAGATGCTCCAGCGCACCCTCAACACCAGCCATCCCCCCGCCGGCCCACGGCCCCCACGCCACCGCACAACCCACCGCACCCCGCGCACGACGCGCCTCCACCAACCCCTCGACGAAGGCGTTCCCCGCCGCATACGCCCCCTGAGCACCACTCCCCCACACACCAGCAATCGAAGAGAACACCACAAACGCATCCAACTCCCGATCACCCAACACCTCATCCAGCACCACAGCACCCGCAACCTTCGCCCCCATCACCCCAGCAAAGTGCTCCGCATCCGCATCCCTCAACGGCACCGAATCCACCACACCCGCCGCATGAACCACCGCATCCACCGCACAGCCCGACAACAACCCCTCAACCGCAACCCGATCCGACACATCACACGCCACCATCGACACCCGCACACCAAGGGCAGACAGCTCCGCCTCCAACTCGGACGCACCCGGGGCCTCCGGGCCACGACGGCTCGTCAGAATCACATGCTCGGCACCACGTTCGGCAACCCACCGCGCCACACGCGCACCCAACGCACCCGTACCACCCGTAATCAGCACCGTCCCCCGCGGCCGCCAACCACCCTCTGTCTCCGCAGCGGGAGCCGGAGCGTGCACCAACCGCCGACCGAACACACCGGACGCCCGCACCGCCACCTGATCCTCAACACCACTGGCCAGAACACCGGCAAGCCGGTCAAGCGCCCTACCCTCCACGGCCTCCGGAAGATCCACCAGACCACCCCAACGATCCGGCAACTCCAACGCCGCCACCCGGCCCACGCCCCACACCGCTGCCTGCGCCGGGTCCGGCCCACCATCCGACCGACCGATCGCAACGGCCCCCCGCGTCACCACCCACACACGCCCACCCACACCGGCGTCCCCCAGCGCCTGCACCAGCACAGCGGTACCCGCCGCATCCACGACACCGACCACCAGCACACCAGCGACCGGCTCCCCACCAGCCACCTCACCCAACCGCTCAGCCAGCACACCCCGGTCCACCTCCCCCACGGCACACTCCACCCGCTCAAGCGGCACACCACACCCCGAAAGCCCCTCCACCACAGCCGCAGACCACGCGTCCTCAGCTGCCACCACCGCAAGCCAACGACCAGCCGGCACCCCACCCGACTCCGCCACCAGCGGCTTCCACTCCACCCGATACCGCCAGCCGTCCACGCCCGAGCGCGCGGGCGGCTCGGTCGCCGCAGCCGTGGATTCCAGCCAGTAGCGCTCGCGCTGGAACGCGTACGTGGGCAGCTCCACCCGGCGCGCCCCGGTGCCGGCGAAGTACGCGGCCCAGTCGAGCGGTGCACCCGTCGCGAAGGCGTCGGCCACCGCCGTCATCAGAGAGGTGGTCTCCGGCCGGTCCGCCCGCATGGAGGCGAGGCACACCCGCTCCGGTTCCTCGTCGTCCGAGTCCGCGAGGCAGGCCTGCGCCATCGCAGTAAGCGTGCCGCCCGGCCCCAGTTCCAGGAACCGCGTCACGCCGTGCTCTGCGAGCCACCGGACACCGTCAGCGAACCGGACGGCCTCCCGCACATGCCGCACCCAGTAGTCGGCAGAGGTCAGTTCTTCCGCTGTGGCGAGTTCACCGGTCACATTCGAGACCACCGGGATACGCGGCTTCGCGTATGCCACGCTCTCCGCGACGGCCCGGAACTCGTCCAGCATCGGCTCCATCAGCGGCGAATGGAAAGCATGGCTCACCCGCAGCCGCTTCACCTTCCGCCCCTGCTCCTCAAAACGCCCGGCAATCTCCACCAGCGCGGACTCCGCACCCGAAATCACCACAGCCTGCGGACCGTTCACCGCAGCAATCCCCGCCCGCTGCTCATGGCCCTCCAGCAGCGGCAACACCTCGGACTCCGACGCCTGAAGCGACACCATCGCCCCACCCGCCGGCAACGCCTCCATCAACCGGCCACGCGCCGCCACCAGCCGACACGCATCCGCCAGCGACAACACCCCCGCCACATGCGCCGCCACCAACTCACCAACGGAATGGCCGGCCAGGTACTTGGGCTTGATCCCCCAGGATTCGAGCAGGCGATAGAGCGCCACTTCCACCGCGAAGAGCGCGGGCTGGGTGAATACCGTCCGGTGGAGCGCATCGGTGTCGGCTTCGGCGCCCTCGCCGAAGAGGACGTCTTGCAGCGGTCGTTCCAGCTGAGTGTCGAGGAGTGCGCAGGTCTCGTCGAAGGCCACGGCGAAGGCGGGGTATGCCGCGTACAACTCCCGTCCCATAGTGGCATGTTGGGCGCCTTGTCCGGTGAAGAGGAAGGCGGTGGCGCCTCGCATCGTGCGGCCGCGTATCACGTCGGCACTCGCAGTGCCGGGGCCGTGGGTGGCCAGTTCCGTGAGGCCGCGCAGGGCCGTGGCCCGGTCCTGCGCGAGGACCACGGCGCGGTGTTCGAACGCCGTCCGGGTGGTGGTCAAGGAGTGACCGACATCGGTCAGGTCCAGCTCGTCCTTCGTGACCCGTGCCAGCAGCTGCGCCGCCTGTGCCCGCAGCGCGTCCGCGCTCCGGGCGGACACCACCCAGGGCACGAGGGGGAGTGCTCGGACGGGCTCGCCGTCCTCCTCCGGTGCCGGGGTGTCCTCGGTCGCCGGTGTCTCCTCGATGATGACGTGGGCATTGGTGCCGCTGATCCCGAACGAGGAGACTCCGGCGCGGCGCGGGTGTCCGTCCGGCTCCCAGGGCATCGCCTCGGTCAGCACCTCGACGTCTCCGGCAGTCCACTCGATGTGCCGGGACGGCTCGGTGATGTGCAGGGTTTTGGGCAGTGTGCCGTGGTGCATGGCCATGACCATCTTGATGACACTGCCGACACCGGCCGCCGACTGGGTGTGGCCGATGTTGGACTTGAGCGAGCCGAGCCGTAGCGGCCCGTTGTCCGCCCGGTCCTTTCCGTATGTGGCGAGCAAGGCCTGTGCCTCGATCGGGTCGCCCAGTGACGTGCCCGTCCCGTGGGCGTCGACGGCGTCGACTTCGCTCGGCGTCAGTCCGGCCCGGGACAGCGCGGACCGGATCACGCGCTGCTGCGAGGGGCCGTTGGGGGCGGTCAGTCCGTTGGATGCACCGTCGGAGTTGATGGCCGTACCCCGGACGACTGCCAGTACCGGATGTCCGTTCTTCCGCGCGTCGGAGAGCCGCTCGACGAGCAGCATGCCGGCGCCCTCCGACCATCCGGTGCCGTCCGCATCGTCGGAGAACGGCTTGCAACGGCCGTCGGCCGCGAGGCCGCGCTGCCTGCTGAACTCGAAGAACATGGCCGGGGTGCACATCACGGCGACGCCGCCGGCCAACGCCAGATCGCATTCGCCGCGGCGCAGCGCATGGCAGGCCCAGTGCAGGGCGACCAGCGACGAGGAGCACGCCGTGTCGACCGTGACGGCCGGACCTTCCAGACCGAGGGTGTAGGCGATCCGGCCGGAGGCCACGGACGTGGCGTTGCCGGCGAGGAGCAGCCCCTGTAGGCCTTCCGGAAGGTCGGACGCGCCGACGCCGTACCCGGAGGTGGCAGCGCCGACAAACACTCCGCCGTTGGCGCCGCGCACCGAGGTGGGGTCGATGCCCGCGCGTTCGAAGGCCTCCCAGGCCACTTCGAGCAGCAGCCGCTGCTGCGGATCGGTGGCCAGCGCCTCCCGGGGGCTCATCCCGAAGAACGCCGGGTCGAAGTACCCCGCGTCGTGGAGGAAGCCGCCTTCGCGCGCATAGATCGAGCCCGGCTTCTCCGGGTCCGGGTCGTAGGCCGCGTCGACGTCCCAGCCCCGGTCGACCGGGAAGTCGGAAACCGCGTCTCCGCCTTCGGCGACCAGCTGCCACAGGTCTTCGGGGGTACGCACGCTGCCGGGGTAGCGGCAGCTCATCGCGACGATGGCGATGGGCTCCTGGTCCCTGCCCTCGGCTTCGCGAAGCTGGCGACGAGTCTGCCGGAGCTCGGTCGTCACCCGCTTCAGGTACTCCATGTACTTCTCGTCGTCAGCAGCCACCAATGTCACATCCTCGAACAAAGCCGAGCGGTTCCCCGCGTCCGGTCATGACGTTCCCAGTTCCTTGTCGATGAGGTCGAACAGTTCGCCGGCGGTCGATGCCGATGCCAGCTCGCCGTCGTCCTCATCGGTTTCCGTGTACGGATCCGCGTCTTGCTCCGGCTTGCCGCCTCCCTGCCATTGCGCGGTCAGCGCCCGCAGCCGGTCGGTGATCTCGGCCCGTTCCTCGTCACCGACGGTGGCACCGGCCAGCGCTGCCTCCAGCCGGGTGAGCTCGCCGAGGATCGGCTGTGCTCCCGAGGTCTCGGGCAGATCGATCTCGGCCAGAACATGGCGCACCAGGACGAGCGGTGTCGGGTAGTCGAAGACGAGGGTGGCAGGCAGCCTGAGCTGGGTCGCCGCGTTGAGGTGGTTACGGAGTTCCACCGCCGTCAGCGAGTCGAAGCCCAGCTCCTTGAAGGCCTGGTCGGGTTCGATGTCCTCGGCGGATCCGTGTCCGAGGACGAGCGCCACCTGATTGCAGACCAGGTCGAGCAGGTACTGTTCGCGGTCTGCCGAAGGCAGCGCGGCCAGGCGCTCGGCGAGATCCCGCGGTGCTTCCGTCCCCTTCGCCGCGGCGGAGGTCGCGGCCCCGCGGCGGGCGGGGGCCCGGACCAGGCCGCGTAGCAGCGGTGGTACGGCCTCGGGGTGCGCACGCAGGGGCGCCGTGTCGAGGTTCATCGGCAGCAGCAGGGGGCGGGCCAGGTCCCGTGTGGTGTCAAGCAGGCCGAGCCCCTGCTCCGGGGTGAGCGGAAGCATGCCGCCGCGCGCCATGCGCTGCAGATCCGCTTCGCTCAGCTCGCCCGTCATGCCGACGCCGGGAGCCCAGGCGCCCCACGCCAGCGACTGTGCGGGGAGCCCCAGTCCGCCGCGGCGGCAGGCCAGCGCATCCACGAAGGCGTTCCCTGCCGCATAGTTGGCCTGCCCGGCGCTGCCGAACGTCCCCGCCACCGAGGAGAAGACGACGAAAGCCGCCAGATCCTCGTGCCGGGTCAGCTCGTGCAGGTTGCTCAGCGCGTCCACCTTCGGCGCGAGTACCTTGTCCAGCCTCTCCGGCGTCAGCGAGGACAGGACACCGTCGTCCAGCACGCCGGCCGTGTGCACGACGGCGGTGAGGGGGTGTTGCTTCGGCACGGAGTCCAGCAGTGCGCGCAGTGACTCGCGGTCGGCGCTGTCGCAAGCGGCGACGGTGACCTCGGCGCCGAGGGCGGCGAGTTCGTCGCGCAGTGCGTCGACGCCCGGAGCCTGCGCGCCGCGCCGGCTGGCCAGGAGGAGGTGGCGCACCCCGTGCTCGGTTACCAGGTGCCGGGCCACCAGCGCGCCCAGCCCGCCGGTGCCGCCGGTCACCAGGGCCGTGCCCTGTGGATCGAGGGGCGCCGGCACGGTCAGCACGACCTTGCCGATGTGCCGGGCCTGGCTGAGGTACCGGAAGGCCTCCGGGGCCCTGCGTACGTCCCAGGCCGTCACCGGCAACGGCTCCAGCACACCCTGCTCGAAGAGGTCGAGGAGGGCGGTCAGCATCTCCCCGATCCGCTCGGGCCCGGCCTCCCAGAGGTCGAATGCCCGGTAGCGCACCTCCGCGTGCGCGGCAGCCACCTGTGCGGGGTCACGGATGTCGGTCTTGCCCATCTCCAGGAACCGCCCGCCCCGCGGCAGCAACCGCAGCGAGGCATCCACGAACTCCCGCGCCAGGGAATCCAGCACCACATCCACACCCCGGCCACCGGTCTCGGCGAGGAAGGACCGCTCGAAGTCCAGATCACGCGAGGACGCAATATGCGCCCCGTCCAGACCTGAGGACCGCAGGGTCTCCCACTTCCCCGGGCTCGCGGTACCGAACACCTCCGCACCCAGATGCCGCGCCAACTGCACCGCGGCCATACCCACACCGCCCGCCGCGGAATGCACGAGCACCGACTCACCCGCCTGGAGTTCCCCCAGCTCCACCAACGCGTAGTACGCCGTCAGGAACACCACCGGAACCGAAGCAGCCTGCGCGAACGACCAGCCCTCCGGTATGCGGGCCAGCAGTCGGCGGTCGGCCACCGCGAGGGGCCCAAAGGCGCCGAAGAACATACCCATCACCCGGTCACCCGGTTGCAGGTCCTGTACTCCGGGACCGACCTCCAGCACCACCCCGGCGCCCTCACTGCCGAGTGCGCCGGCCTCACCGGGGTACATCCCCAGCGCGTTGAGCACATCGCGGAAGTTGACGCCTCCCGCACGCACCCCGATACGTACCTGTCCGGCCCCCAACTCGGCTTCCGCCTCCGGGCATTCGGCCAGGAACAGATTGTCCAAGGTGCCCTTGTCGGCGATGTCCAGCCGCCAGGCGTCACCCTCCCCGCCCGCATTGTCGGGCCGGCGCAGCGCGTCCGTGGACGCGACCCGGGCCAGCCGCGGTACGTGCAGGGCTCCCGCCCGTACCGCCGCCTCGGGCTCTCCGCTCGCGAGGGCGCCGGGCACGGCCGCGGCCGAGGCCGCCGTGCCGTCGAGGTCGATGAGCGTGAACCGGCCCGGGTTCTCCACCCCGGCGGCCCGCACCAGGCCCCAGAGTGCGGCCTGCGCCGGGTCCGGGTGATCCGCGTCCGAGGTGCTCACGGCGCCGTGCGTGAGGATGACCAGCCGGGAGGTGGCGAAGCGGTCGTCGGCCAGCCACTTCTGGAGCAGCGCGAGCGTGTCGTGGGCCGCGGTGTGCGCCCCTGCGGCCGCGTCGGACGGGTCCGCCGTCCTGGTCGAGCTGACGAGTACCACCGGGGGTACTTCGTCGGAGATTTCGCTCAGGCTGTCCGTTGCCTCCACCTGTACGCCGGTGCCGTCCAGCGCCACGGCCAGAGCCAGGTCCCCAACGACCGCCCAGCGCTCGTCGGACTGTGCGGTGGGCATCGGCGCGGTGTTCCAGTCCACCTGGAACAGCGCGTCGTGGTAGGCCGCGCCGCCGCTCACCTGCTCACCGGAGACCTGACGGAGCGTCAAGGACTCGATGGAGGCGACCGCGCCTCCTGCGGAGTCGGCCAGTTCGAGGGAGACGGCCTCGGGCCCGGACTGCACCAGGCGGACGCGCAGGGCGGTAGCTCCGGCGGCCCTCAGGGAGACGCCGTTCCAGGAGAACGGCAGCCGTCCGCGGCCGACATCCTCCATGGACACGAACATCATCGCGTGCAGCGCGGAGTCGAGCAGCGCGGGATGCAGCCCGAACGCGCCGGCCGACCCCTCGTGCTCCTCCGGCAGCCCGACCTCGGCGAAGATTTCGTCGCCGCGCTGCCAGACGGACTTCAGACCTCGGAAGACCGGACCGTAGGCGAACCCGGCCTCGGCGAAGCGACCGTAGAAGTCGTCGACCGAGGTCGTTTCCGCGTCGCGCGGCGGCCAGACGGTGAAGTCGTACGGCTCGCCCTGGTCCGCGGCTGCTCCGGTGGACACCACGCCACTGGCGTTGAGCACCCACGGCTGCTCGGCGAACTCGTCCTCCGGCCGCGAGTACAGGTTCAGTGTCCGCCGGCCGGACTCGTCCGGCGGCTCCACCGCGAGCTGCAGTTGCACCGCACCGCGCTCCGGCAGGACGAGCGGCGCGGCGATCGTGAACTCGTCGATGCGGTCGCAGCCCACCTCGTCGGCCGCACGGACGGCCAGTTCGAGAAAGCCCGTACCGGGGAACAGGATGGTCCCGGTCACCGCGTGGTCGGCGAGCCACGGGTGGGTGTGCAGCGACAGCCTTCCGGTGAACAGGAAGGCGTCGGAACCGGCCACCTCGACCGCCGCGCCCAGCAGGGGATGGTCCGCCGATCCGAGACCCGCCGAGCTGATGTCGCCGGTCGGCATGACGGGCGGCCGGGGCCAGTAACGGTGCCGCTGGAACGCATACGTCGGCAGACCGACGCGGCGGGCATCGCCGCCCGCGAAGGCAGCCTCCCAAGTCAGCGGCGTGCCGGCGGCAAACACCTGGGCGAGGGCGGTGAGCAGGCCGGCCGCCTCCGGACGGTCCTTGCGCAGAGCGGGCACAAGGAGGTGATCCGCGTCCGTGTCGCCGTCGAGGCAGCCCTGCGCCATGGCGGTGAGAGTGCCGTCCGGGCCGATCTCCAGGAACCGGGTGACCTCGTGCTCCACCAGCCACCGGATACCGTCGGCGAAACGGACAGCCTCGCGGACATGCCGCACCCAGTAGTCGGGGGACGTCAGTTCCTGCGGCGTGGCGAGTTCGCCGGTCACATTCGAGACGACCGGGATGCGCGGCTCCACATAGGTGACGCTTTCCGCGACCGTCCGGAAATCATCGAGCATCGGCTCCATCAGCGGCGAATGGAAGGCATGACTCACCTGGAGCCGCTTCACCTTCCGCCCCTCGGACTCGAAACGCCCGGCGACCTCCGCCACCGCCGATTCCTCACCGGCGATCACGATCGACTTCGGCCCGTTCACCGCGGCAATACTCACCCGCTGCTCCTGGCCTTCCAGCAGCGGCAACACCTCGTCTTCGGTGGCTTGGAGGGCGACCATCGCGCCGCCCGCCGGCAAAGCCTGCATCAACCGGCCGCGGGCAGCGACCAGACGGCACGCGTCCTCCAGCGACAAGACGCCCGCCACATACGCGGCCACCAATTCGCCGATGGAATGCCCCACCAGATAGTCGGGCCGGACTCCGAACGATTCCACCAGCCGGAACAGCGCCACCTCCACCGCGAACAACGCCGGCTGGGTGAAACCGGTCTGGTTCAGCGCCTCCGCATCCTCATCGGCATACCCCTCAGCCTCGTTGCCGAAGACCACACCCCGCAGCGGCGATGCCAATTCGCTGTCGAAGTGGGCACAGACGGAGTCAAAGGCGTCCGCGAATACCGGAAACGCGTCGTACAACTCCCGGCCCATTCCGAGCCGTTGTGCGCCCTGTCCCGTGAACATCAGAGCCAGCCGACCGTCTGCCTTTGCCGTGCCGGTGACGGCGTTCGGCGCGGTTTCGTCGGCCGCTATGGCGGCCAGACCGCGGAGCAACTCGTCCCGCCCCGTACCGAGGACCACGGCCCGGTGTTCCATGACCGACCGGGTAGTGGCCAGCGACAGTCCCACGTCCGCAGTACGCAGGGCCGGGGAGGCCTCCACGTGTGCGAGCAGCCGGGCGGCCTGCGCACGGAGGGCGGACCTGGTCCTACCGGTGATCACCCAGGATGCGGGAGAAGCCTCCGCTGCCGCCCGGACGTCGTCGGCAGGGTCGATGTCCTCGACAGGGGTGGCGTCCTCCGACGGGGCGTCATCCTCGGACGGGGCTTCCTCCAGGATCGTGTGCGCGTTGGTGCCACTGATGCCGAAGGAGGAGACACCGGCCCGCCGCGGCCGGCCCGACTCCGGCCACTGCACCGACTCCGTCAGCAACCGCACGTCCCCCGCCGACCAGTCCACATGCGACGACGGCTCATCCGCGTACAACGTCCGCGGCAGAACACCGTGCTGCAACGCCAGCACCATCTTGATCACACCGGCCACACCCGCAGCCGCCTGCGTGTGACCGATGTTCGACTTCACCGACCCCAGCCACAACGGCCGGTCCCCGTCACGGCCCTGCCCGTACGTCGCCAACAGGGCCTGCGCCTCGATCGGATCGCCCAGCGACGTACCGGTGCCATGCGCCTCGACCGCATCCACCTCCGACGCCGAAAGCCCCGCACCCGCCAGCGCCTGACGGATCACCCGCTGCTGCGACGGACCATTAGGCGCCGTCAAACCATTCGACGCACCATCCTGATTCACCGCACTGCCACGCACCACAGCCAACACCCGATGCCCATTGGCGCGCGCATCCGACAACCGCTCCACCACCAGCACACCCACGCCCTCGGAAAACCCGGCACCATCCGCAGCATCCGAAAACGCCTTGCACCGACCATCAGCAGCCAACCCCCGCTGCCGACTGAAATCCACAAACAACCCCGGCGTCGACATCACCGTCACACCACCCGCCAACGCCACATCACACTCACCCGCACGCAACGACTGCACCGCCAAATGCAACGCCACCAACGACGCCGAACACGCCGTATCCACCGTCACCGCAGGACCCTCAAGACCAAACGTGTACGACAACCGCCCCGACACCACACTCGCCGCATTCCCCGTACCGATATACCCCCCCAAATCCTCCTCACCCGACGCCACCAACAACCCCGTGTAATCCTGACCATTCGTCCCCGCAAACACCCCCGTACGCGACCCCCGCAACGACCCGGGAACAATCCCCGCCCGCTCGAACGCCTCCCACGACGCCTCCAACAACAACCGCTGCTGCGGATCCATCGCCACCGCCTCACGCGGCGAAATCCCGAAAAACCCAGGATCGAACTCATCAACCCCCGGCAAAAACCCACCCTCCCGAGTCGACACCTTCCCCGGCCGACCCGGCTCCGGGTCATACAACCCCTCAACATCCCAACCACGATCCACCGGGAACGGCACCACACCATCCCCACCCTCAACCAACAACTCCCACAACTCCTCCGGCGACCCCACCCCACCCGGGAACCGACAACTCATCGCCACAATCGCCACCGGCTCGTCATGCTCCACCTGTCCTGCCGTCACGACGGCCGGCGCCGTCGCGGACCCGTCGTGGACTGCCGTGTCGGACAGTTCGGCCAGCAGGAAGTCCGCGAGCACCGCACAGGTGGGGTAATCGAAAACGAGGGTCGCGGGCAGCCGCAGACCGGTGATGCCATTCATGCCGTTGCGCAGTTCGACGGCGCTGAGCGAGTCGAATCCGAGGTCGCTGAAGGCCCGTTCGGGGTCGACCGCGGAGGGTCCGGCATAGCCGAGCACGGTGGCGACATAGCTGCGGACCACGTCCAGGACCGTGCCGGCGCGTTCGGACTCGGAGAGTCCTGCGAGGTGCTGAAGCAGCTTCGCGGCGTCGGATCCGGTGTCGTCGCTCTCCTGTGCCGTCTCCAGGACACGTTGAGCGTCCGGGAGGTCGCGCAGCAGTGCGCTGGGCCGGGATGCGGTGAAAGCGGGCGTGAACTTGTCCCAGCCGAGGTCGGTGACGGAGACGTATGCCTCGTCGTGGTCCAGCGCCTGCTGGAGTGCTCCACAGGCCAGCTCGGGCTGCATGTCGTATACGCCGTAGCGCCGGAGCCGGTCGCCGACGGCGCCCTCGCCCATACCGTCTCCGGACCAGTGGCCCCAGGCGATGGCGGTTGCGGGGAGTCCGTCGGCGCGGCGCCGGTCGGCGAGTGCGTCGAGGAAGGCGTTTCCGGGGGCGTAGTTGCCAAGGCCCGATCCGCTGATGGTGCCGGAGGTGGAGGAGAAGAGCACAAAGGCGGACAAGTCCAGTTCCCGGGTCAGCTCGTGGAGGTTGAGCGCCGCGGTGACCTTGGTGCGCAGCACGGTGTCCATGCGGCCCGCGTCCAGGGAGTCGATCACGCCGTCGTCGAGGGAGCCCGCGACATGCATGACGGCGTCGAGCGGGTACTGCTCGGGGACGGATGCCAGCAGGTCGCGCAGCGCGTCGCGGTCGGCGACATCGCAGGCGGCGAGGGTGACGCGGGAGCCGAGCGCGGTGAGTTCGGCTTCGAGTTCCGTAGCGCCCGGTGCGTCGGAGCCGCGGCGGCTGGTGAGCAGCAGGTGCTCGGCGCCTTCGCGGGCGAGCCACCGGGCGATATTGCTGCCGACGGCTCCGGTGCCGCCGGTGACGAGCACGGTGCCGCGGGGCCGCCAAGTCCGCTGGGCCGGCGCGCCGGCCAGCGGGGCGCGGACCAGGCGGCGGCCGTAGGTTCCGGAGCCGCGCAGGGCGACCTGGTCCTCGCCGTCCGGGCCGGCGAGCAGCGCGCAGAGGCGGTCCGCGGCGCGCTTGTCGAGCGTTTCGGGCAGATCGATGAGGCCGCCCCAGCGGTCGGAGTGTTCCAGGGCGGCGACCCGGCCCATGCCCCAGACCAGGGCCTGGTGGGCGTGGGTGACGGACTCGGAGCGGCCGATGGCGACCGCCCCGCGGGTCCCGCACCACAGGGGTGCCTCGATACCGAGGTCGCCGAGTGCCTGGAGGAGGGACAGGGTCCCGGACAGCCCGATGGGCACGGCGGGGTGGGCGGGGTGGGCGTGCTCGTCCAGCGGGAGCAGCGACAGGACTCCGGTGAGGTGGTCGCCGCCGAGCGACTCGCTCAGCCGGTCGGCGGTCCGCTCGCGGTCGGAGCCGTCCTCGGAAGTCAGCTCCACGAGGCGTACCCGGGCGCCGTGAGCGGTGAGCGCGTCCCGTACGGCGACCACTCGCCCGTCGGCGGGTTCCCCCGCCGGGGCGACCAGCAGCCAGGTGCCGTACAGGGCGGCGGCGCGCTCGGCGAGCGGCGTCCAGCGCACGGTGTAGCGCCAGCTGTCGACGGTGGACTTCTCGCGGCTGTTCCTGCGCCACGACGACAGCGCGGGCAGTACGGCGCTCAGCGGCTCGCTGCCGTCCAGGTCGAGCGCGTCGGTGAGCGCCTGGAGGTCTTCCTGTTCGACGCTCTGCCAGAACTTCGCTTCGACGGCGTCGGTCCGCTGCCCGCCCTCGCTGTCGGCGGCGCTCAGTTCTCGCGCCTGGGGCCAGTACCGCGCACGCTGGAAGGCGTAGGTCGGCAGGTCGACGCGGTGAGCGCCGGTGCCTGCGAAGACGGCGGTCCAGTCGAGGACCACACCCTGCGCATGTGCCTCGGCGAGGGAGGTGAGGAGCCGGCCGACGCCGCCTGCGTCCCGGCGCAGGGTGCCGAGCACGGCGGCGTCCGTGCCGAGCGCGTCCGCACAGTCACGGATCCCGCCGGACAGCACGGGGTGCGGGCTGACTTCGATGAAGGCGCGGTGTCCGGTGGCCAGGAGCCCGCGGATGGCGTCCTCGAACCGTACGGTCTGCCGCAGGTTGGTGTACCAGTAGTCGGGGTCGAGGCCGGTGGTGTCCTGCCACTGGCCGGTGACGGTCGAGAAGAACGGGATGTCGGCCTCGGCCGGGCTGATTCCGTCCAGTGCGTCGAGCACCTGGGCGCGTACCGGCTCGACCTGCGCCGAGTGGGAGCCGTAGTCGACGGAGACCTTGCGGGCCCGCACACCGTCCGCGGTCAGCGCGGCGAACAGCTCGTCGAGCGCGTCCGCGGCACCGGAGACCACGACGGAGGCGGGGCCGTTCACGGCGGCGACGGACAGCCGCTCGCCCCATGGCTCGATGCGCTCCCGCACCGTCTCGGCGGGCAGCTGGACGGACATCATGCCGCCGCTTCCCGTGATGGCGGTCAGCGCCCGGCTGCGCAGGGCCACCACTCGCGCCCCGTCGTCCAGGGTCAGCGCGCCGGCGACACAGGCGGCGGCGATCTCGCCCTGGCTGTGTCCGACGACCGCGTCGGGTTCGACTCCGTAGGAGCGCCACAGCTCGGCGAGCGACACCATGACGGCCCACAGTGCGGGCTGGATGACGTCGACCCGCTCAAGGTCCGGTGCGCCGTCATCGCCGCGCAGGACGGCCGTCAGTGACCAGTCGACGAAGGGGGCGAGGGCGCGTTCGCAGGCGGCCAGGCGGTCGGCGAACACCGATGAGCCGTCCAGCAGTTCGCGTGCCATGCCCGCCCACTGGCTGCCCTGGCCGGGGAAGACCAGGACAGGGCGGGCACTTCCGTCGCGGGCTACGCCCCGGGGCACGTCGGAGACCATCGCGCCCTCGGCGATCTCACGCAGGGCCCGGTCGAGGTCCTCCCGGTCGGCCGCAACGAGCACCGCCCGGTGCTCGAACGCGGATCGCGTCGTGGCGAGCGAGAAACCGATACTGGTGAGGTCGCACTCGCCGGGGCGGGCCAGCAGGTGGGAGCGCAGCCGTGCGGCCTGGTCGCGCAGTGCGTCCTCGGTGCGTGCGGACAGCGGCACCGGCACCACGGGAAGAGCGGATGGGGCGGGCGTGTCCCGGGGTGCCTGCTCCCGGGGTGCTTCCTCGACGATGACATGTGCGTTGGTGCCGCTCATCCCGAACGAGGACACACCGGCCCGGCGCGGCTCTTCCCCGTCGGGCCATTCCACGGCCCGGCTGAGCAGCCGTACGTTGCCTGCCGTCCAGTCGACGTGCGGGCTGGGCTCATCGGCGTGCAGCGTCTTCGGCAGCACATGGTGACGCAGCGCCATGACCATCTTGATGACGCCGCCCACGCCGGCGGCAGCCTGGCTGTGTCCGATGTTCGACTTGAGCGAGCCGAGCCACAGCGGACGGTCGTCATCCCGCCCCTGGCCATAGGCAGCGATCAGGGCCTGTGCCTCGATCGGGTCGCCGAGTGCGGTCCCCGTGCCGTGCGCCTCCACGGCGTCCACCTGCTGCGGTCCGAGACCTGCGGTGGTCAGTGCACGGCGGATGACGCGCTGCTGGGAGGGGCCGTTGGGAGCGGTGAGTCCGTTGGACGCACCGTCCTGGTTGAGGGCGCTGCCGCGGAGGACGGCCAGCACGGGATGCCCATTGCGCCGGGCGTCGGACAGCCGCTCGACGACTACCATGCCGACGCCCTCGGCCCAGCTCGCGCCGTCTGCGTCGGCCGAGAACGGCTTGCACCTGCCGTCCTCGGCGAGCGCCCGCTGCCTGCTGAACTCGATGAGCGACCCGGGGGTGGACATCACCGTCACACCGCCGGCGAGCGCGAGATCGCACTCGCCCTGACGGAGCGATTGGACGGCCAGGTGCAGGGCGACCAGGGACGACGAGCAGGCGGTGTCCACGCTGACCGCCGGCCCTTCGAGGCCGAGGGTGTAGGCGATGCGCCCGGACAGCACGCTGGGCGAGTTGCCCGTGCCGACGTATCCCTCGAAACTGTCCTGCGCCCCGCCGAGAATACCGATGTAGTCCTGGTAGGTGACGCCGGCGAAGACGCCGGTGAGGCTGCCGCGGGCGGCCGCGGGGTCGATTCCGGAGCGCTCCAGAGCCTCCCACGACGCTTCGAGGAGCAGCCGCTGCTGCGGGTCCATCGACAGTGCCTCGCGGGGGCTGATGCCGAAGAAGCCCGGGTCGAAGTGGCTGGCGTCGTGCAGGAATCCGCCTTCGCGGGTATAGCACGTGCCCGGGTGATCCGGGTCCGGGTGGTACAGGCTGCCGAAGTCCCAGCCACGGTCTGCGGGGAACGCGGAGACGCCGTCGCCGCCCGCCGACACCAGCTCCCACAGCTCTTCGGGAGTGCGGATACCGCCCGGGTAGCGGCAGCTCATACCGACGATGACGACCGGGTCGTTGTCGAGGGGCGCGCTGGACAGCACGTCCGCTACGTCGTCTGTTCCACCGGTGAGTTCACCGTCAAGGTAGCGGGCCAGCGCCACCGGGGCGGGGTAGTCGAACACGAGCGTGGCGGGCAGCGCCAGGCCCGTCGCTTCCCTGAGCTGGTTGCGCAGCTCGACGGCGGTCAGGGAGGTGAATCCGAGATCGGTGAAGCTCCGGGAGGACGCCACCTCGTCGGGACCGGCGTAGCCGAGGACGTGGGCGATCTGCGTACGGACGAGAGCCAGCAGCACGCGGCTGCGCTCGGCCGCCCCCTTCCCGGCGAGCTGCCGCGCCAGGCCGGGGGCCGCGGTGGCTCGTTCGGCGATCCGGCGCCCGGAGCCCTGCGCCAAGGCACTGAGGACGGTCGGCAGGGGCGTCGCCGAGCCACGCAGGGCGGCACGGTCCACCCGCGCGGGAAGCAGCACGTTGCGGCCGGTCGCCCGAGCGGCGCCGATCAGTGCCGCGACGTCCTCCGCCGACAGCGCGGAAAGCCCCGGAGTGCCGGCGCCGGGCGGCGGGAGCAGAGCGAGGGCCGGCAGGCCGGCGGCCGCGCGCCGGTGGGCGAGCGCGGCCAGCTGCCCGCAGGACGGCGTGTCGGCCGGGCCGGTAGCGATGACAACGAACACGGGCGGAGCACCGTTCCCGTCACTCCCGCGTGTCAGCTCGTCCAGGCGCCGGGCCGTATCGATGTCGCGGCTCCGGTGGAGGTCGGCGGTGTGCACGACCGCGCTGAGCGGGCGTCCGGTTGCCTGGGCTGCGGCTATCGCTGCTTGCAGGCTGTGTGGACTCTGGCCGGCGTCCGTGTACGCGTCCGCCTCCGCTGCCGCGTCCTGGTTTCCGGCTCCGTCCCCGTCCTGGTCCTGGTCCTGGTCCTGGTCCTGGTAGGTAACGGTCTGCACGTCTCCCTGGGATTTGAGGGCAGCGGCGACCTGCTCGGCGAACGGCCCGGTGACCAGGACCGTTCCCCCGGGTTCCAGGTCCATGGCTGTCGCAGCGCTCGATGCGCACCTGACCAGCCGCGCGGCCGACACCTCACCCCCGCGAACAGCGAGCGCGGACTCGTCCGTGGCGAGCGCGGACGGCAGCACACCATGGGAGTCAAGGTCGCCATCGACATCCACGAGCACGATCCGGCCCGGGTAGTCGGCCTGAACAGCGCGAAGCTCTTCCCAGAGGGCGGCGGCCTCCACGTCCGGTGCCTCGTCACCGAGGGCGATGGCGCCTCGGGTGACGAACACCAGACGGGCCGACGACGACTCCTGCCCCAACCGTTCGCTGAACGCGCTCAGGGTGGTGTGTGCTTCGTCCGCTGTGGAGACACCGGCCACGAGCACTGTGCCGATCGTCGCGTCCGCCTCCACGTTCGTGGAATCAGCGGCCTCCACGGCGTCGGCGGCGTGTGTGCCCAGTGTCTCGGCCAGGCCCAGCGGGTCGCTCCCCACTACAGTCAGCCGCGGCACATCGGCATCCGCTGCCGCGTCCTCGCCGATGTCCGACTCCCTGGTCCGTTCCACGGCGATCGATGCCCAGTCGAGACGGAGCAGCGAGGCCGGCAGCGAAGGCGTCCGTCCGGCCCGCAGCTCGCCGGTCTTGCGCATCAGCATCGACTCGACCGCGATCACCGGCTGCCCGGTGTAGTCGGCGGCCTGGAGGGACACCTCGTCGTGCCCGCGGCGGGCCAGCCGGATCCGCAGTGCGGTCGCGCCGGCCGCCTGCAGAGTGGCGCCGCTCCACGCGAACAGCACGGCCTCCGTCGCCACACCGTCCAGCAGACCGAGGCCGAGCGGGTGGAGGGCTGCGTCCAACAGCGCGGGATGGAGAGCGAATTCCTCGGCCGCAGCGGACTCCGGCAGTTCGACTTCGGCGTACACGCCGTCGACGCGCTGCCAAACGGCCCGTACGCCTCGGAAGGCCGAACCGTAGTCGAACCCGGCCGCCGCCAGCCCGTCGTACAAGTCGTCGATGTCCACCGGCTCCGCTCCGGCGGGCGGCCATGCCTCAAAGTCGAAGACCTCCGGCTGGGCACTCTCGGCCAGAACACCGCTCGCATGCCGCGTCCACGGCGTCTCGGCCGACGCCGCTGCGGGACGCGCGTACACCCCAAGAGGCCGGTCACCGGAAGCATCCGGATTCTCGATACGCAGCTGCAGCTGGACCGCACCGTCCTCGGGGAGCACAAGCGGTGCTTCGAGGGCGAGTTCCCTGATGTCGGAGCAGCCGACCTCATCCCCTGCCCGCACTGCCAGTTCCAGGAAAGCCGTGCTCGGTACGACGATCGCGCCCGCAATGCGGTGCTCGGCAAGCCACGGTTGCGTCCGGCAGGAGAGACGCCCGGTCAGCACAGCCTCATGGCCTCCGGCGAGGGCCACTGCTGCTCCCAACAGCGGGTGCTTGACAGCGGCGAGGCCGATCGACGAGGCATCTGCGGTGGTGGACGGTATGTCGAGCCAGTAGCGCTGGTGCTGGAAGGCGTAGGTGGGCAGGTCGACGGGGGTGCGGGGGTGGGCGCGGCTGGGAATGGTGACCGTGGCGGTTCCAGCGCCGGCGGTGTCTGCGCCAGATCCGGAGGCAGAGTCGGAGGCGGAGAAGAACGCCTGCCAGTCGATGCCGACGCCATGGACGAATGCCCGCCCGGCGGCAGACAGCACCGCGGACACCTCACCACGGTCATCACCACGCAGGGCGGGGACCAGGACATGGCCAGTGCCCGCGTCGAGGCAGTCCTGTGCCATGGCGGTCAGGGTGCCGTCCGGTCCGATCTCCAGGAACCGGGTGACCTCGTGCTCCTCCAGCCACTGGATGCCATCGGCGAACCGAACGGCTCCGCGGACATGCCGCACCCAGTAGTCGGGGGAGGTCAGGTCCTCCGCCGTGGCAAGAGCGCCGGTCACATTCGAGACCACGGGAATACGGGGCTCCGCATACGCCACGCTCTCCGCGACCGCCCGGAACTCGTCCAGCATCGGCTCCATCAGCGGCGAATGGAAGGCATGGCTCACCCGCAGCCGCTTCACCTTCCGCCCCTGCTCCTCGAAGCGCGCGGCGATCTCCGCCACCGCGGACTCCTCACCAGCCACCACAACGGCCTGCGGACCGTTCACCGCGGCAACACTCGCCCGCAGCTCATGCCCTTCCAGCAGCGGCAACACCTCAGCCTCGGCCGCCTGGATCGAAACCATCGCCCCACCCGCCGGCAACGCCTGCATCAACCGACCACGCGCCGCCACCAAACGACACGCATCCTCCAACGACAGGACGCCTGCCACATGCGCGGCTCCCAACTCGCCGATGGAATGCCCCACCAGGTAGTCGGGTCGGACCCCGAACGACTCCACCAACCGGAACAACGCCACTTCAAGGGCGAACAAAGCCGGCTGCGTAAACCCTGTCCGGTCCAGCCTCTCCGCATCGTCGCCGAACACCACATCCCGCAGCGGCAACGCCAACTCACCATCGAAGTACGCACACACCGCATCAAAAGCATCCGCGAAAACCGGGAAGGCCTCATACAACTCCCGGCCCATCCCCAACCGCTGCGCACCCTGCCCCGTGAACAGCAGCGCCAGTCGTGCTTCGGGTGCGGCCAGACCGCTCACCACGGAAGCAGCGTCGTCTCCCGTGGCCAGCGCCCTGAGTCCGTCAACCAGCGCATCCCGATCCGTGCCCAGGACGACAGCCCGGTGTTCCCATACCGAACGTGTCGTGCCCAGGGCGAACCCCACCTCTGGCAGACCGAGTTCAGGCCGGGACTCCACATGTGCCAACAACCGCTGCGCCTGCGCCCGCAGCCCCTCCCGACTCCGCGCCGACACCACCCACGGCACCACACCCCCGGCCACACTCATCGGCCCGGCGTGCGAACCCTCCTCCACCGGGGGCTGCTCGATCACCACATGCGCGTTGGTGCCGCTCACTCCGAACGCCGACACCCCGGCCCGACGCAGCCGCTCCGCTTCTGGCCACGCCACGGCCTCGGTGAGCAGACGCACGTCGCCCGCCGACCAGTCCACATGCGACGACGGCTCATCGACATGCAGGGTCTGCGGCAGGACACCGTGCTGCAACGCCAGCACCATCTTGATCACACCCGCCACACCCGCAGCCGCCTGCGTATGACCGATGTTCGACTTCACCGAACCCAGCCACAACGGCCGGTCCCCGTCACGATCCTGCCCGTACGTCGCCAACAGGGCCTGCGCCTCGATCGGATCGCCCAGCGACGTCCCCGTACCGTGCGCCTCCACCACATCAACGTCGGAGGACGACAGCCCCGCACCCGCCAGCGCCTGACGGATCACCCGCTGCTGCGACGGACCATTAGGCGCCGTCAAACCATTCGACGCACCATCCTGATTCACCGCACTACCCGCCACCACAGCCAACACCCGATGCCCATTGGCGCGCGCATCCGACAACCGCTCCACCACCAGCACACCCACGCCCTCGCCCCAACCTGTGCCATCCGCAGCGTCCGAGAACGCCTTGCACCGGCCGTCAGCAGCAAGGCCGCCCTGAAGACTGAACTCAACAAATGCGCCGGGGTTGGCCATGACCGTCACACCGCCGGCAAGTGCAAGGTCGCATTCACCCGAGCGCAGGGCCTGTACCGCCAGGTGCAGGGCGACCAGCGACGAGGAACACGCCGTGTCCACCGTTACAGCCGGCCCCTCCAGGCCCAGCACATACGACACCCGACCCGACACCACAGCGCCCGAGCTTCCGGTGAGCAAGTGCCCTCCGAGCCCTTCCGGCGCCTCCTGCAGCCCCGCGCCGTAGCCCGAACCACTGGCACCGACGAAGACACCGGTGCGGCTGCCCTTGACCGAGGCGGGGCTGACACCCGAGCGTTCGAGGGCTTCCCAGGAGGTTTCCAGCAGCACCCGCTGCTGCGGGTCGATCGCGACCGCTTCCCGTGGGCTGATGCCGAAGAAGGCCGGATCGAACTGGGTGGCGTCGTGCAGGAAGCCACCCGACCGCGTGCGACTCGTGCCTGATTGTTCAGCGTCGTGCCCGAAGAGGGCATCGAGGTCCCAGCCGCGATCCGTCGGGAAGCCGGAAATGGCGTCTTCGCCTGCGGCCACCAGTCGCCACAGGTCCTCAGGGCCGGCTATCCCACCGGGCAGACGACAGCTCATCCCGACGATGACCACCGGATCGTCCGAGGTGGACGCCACCGCCGGCAGACCGGACGCCGCATCCGCCGTGGTCCCGAACAGCTCATCGCCCAGGAAGCGCGCCAGGTCGACCGGCGTGGGGTAGTCGAAGACCAATGTGGCGGGCAGCCGCAGGCCCGTTTCGGTGTTCATTCCGTTGCGCAGCTCGACGGCAGTGAGTGAGTCGAAACCCAAGTCCCGGAAGGTGATGCCGCTTTCGAGGTCTGTTGGTGTGTGGTAGCCGAGGACCGTTGCGGCATGGGTACGCACCAAATCCAGCAGTGCCCGTTCACGCTCCGCAGCCGACAGCCCCGCCAAGCGTTGCCGCACCACCCCAGCACCGGAACCCTCACCGACACCGGCACCGGCGTCCAGCGCCGCCCGCACCACCGGCAGGTCCCCCAGCAACGGACTCGGACGGGCACTGGTGAACGCCGGAGCGAAGCGTTCCCACTCCACATCCGCTACTACTACCGATCCCTCACCGCCAGCGACAGCCGACTCCAACGCCGAGATCGCCAGCCCCGGATCGAGCGCCCTCAGCCCCCGGCGCAGCAGGTGCTCCTCCGCGCCTTCCGCGCCGGCCATCCCGCCACCGGCCCACGGGCCCCACGCCACCGCACAACCCACCGCACCCCGCGCACGACGCGCCTCCACCAGCCCCTCGACGAAGGCGTTCCCCGCCGCATACGCCCCCTGAGCACCACTCCCCCACACACCAGCAATCGAAGAGAACACCACAAACGCATCCAGCGCCTGATCCCGCAATGCCTCATCCAGCACCACAGCACCCGCAACCTTCGCCCCCATCACCTCAGCAAAATGACCCTCATCCGCGTCCTCCAAGGGCACGGAATCCACCACACCCGCCGCATGCACGACGGCATCCACCGCACAGCCCGACAACAGCTCCCGGACCGCATCGCGGTCCGCGATGTCGCAGGCCGCCACCGTCACCTGTACGCCAAGGGCGGACAGCTCGGCCTCAAGCTCGTACGCGCCGGGAGCCTCCGGGCCTCGACGGCTGGTGAGGACCACGTGCTGGGCACCACGTTCGGCCACCCAACGCGCCACACGAGCACCCAACGCACCCGTACCACCGGTGATCAGCACCGTCCCCCGCGGCCGCCAACCACCGACCGCGTCCTCAGCGGGAGCGGGAGCATGAGCCAGCCGACGCCCGAAGACACCCGACGACCGCACCGCCACCTGATCCTCAGAACCATCAGCCAGAACACCGACGAACCGGTCAAGCGCCCTACCGTCCACCGACTCCGGAAGATCCACCAGACCACCCCAACGATCCGGCAACTCCAAAGCCGCCACCCGACCCAGACCCCACACCGCAGCCTGGACAGGATCCGGCCCACCATCCGACCGACCCACCGCAACAGCCCCCCGCGTCACCACCCACCAACGCCCACCCACACCCACATCACCCAACGCCTGCACCACCACCGCAGTACGCACCACATCCGCACAGCCCACCACCAACACCCCAGCAACCGGCTCCTCACCAGCCACCCCACGCACCCGCTCAGCCAACAGCCCACGATCCACCTCCCCCGCGGCACACTCCACCCGCTCAACCCGCACACCACACGCCGCCAGCCCCTCCACCACAGCCTCGGACCACACGTCCCCGGCTGCCACCACCACGAGCCAACGCCCGCCCACTACCCCATCGGACTGACCACCGAGCGGCTTCCACTCCACCCGATACCGCCAGTCCGCGTGGGGACGTGCGTCAGGTGCCGGCGTCGGCCAGAAACGCTCACGCTGGAATGGGTACGTGGGTAGAGCAACACGTCGGGCAGCAGGGAAACACGCACGCCAGTCCACATCCATGCCGTGCACAAACGCAGTGGACAGACCGGCCAGCAACGCTTCGGCCTCCGAGCGGTCCTTCCGCATGGTGGGGACCAGATGGAGATCAGGTGCCGAGAGACAGCCCTGTGCCATGGCGGTCAGGGTCCCGTCCGGACCGATCTCCAGGAACCGGGTCGCCTCATGCTCCTCCAGCCACTGGATGCCATCGGCGAACCGAACGGCTCCGCGGACATGCCGCACCCAGTAGTCAGGGGACGTCAGGTCCTCCGCCGTGGCAAGAGCGCCGGTCACATTCGAGACCACGGGAATACGGGGCTCCGCATACGCCACGCTCTCCGCGACCGCCCGGAACTCGTCCAGCATCGGCTCCATCAGCGGCGAATGGAAGGCATGGCTCACCCGCAGCCGCTTCACCTTCCGCCCCTGCTCCTCGAAGCGCGCGGCGATCTCCGACACGGCGGACTCCTCGCCGGAGACCACCACCGCCTGCGGACCGTTCACCGCGGCAATGCTCACCCGCAGCTCCTGGCCCTCCAGCAGCGGCAGCACCTCGGACTCCGATGCCTGAAGCGACACCATCGCCCCACCCACCGGGAGTGCCTGCATCAACCGACCACGCGCCGCCACCAAACGACACGCATCCTCCAGCGACAGGACGCCTGCCACATGCGCGGCTACCAACTCGCCGATGGAATGCCCCACCAGGTAGTCGGGTCGGACCGCGAACGACTCCACCAACCGGAACAACGCCACTTCAAGGGCGAACAAAGCCGGCTGCGTAAACCCTGTCCGGTCCAGCCTCTCCGCATCGTCGCCGAACACCACATCCCGCAGCGGCAACGCCAACTCACCATCGAAGTACACACACACCGCATCAAAAGCATCCGCGAAAACCGGGAAGGCCTCATACAACTCCCGGCCCATCCCCAACCGCTGCGCACCCTGCCCCGTGAACAGCAGCGCCAGTCGGCCCTCAGTCCGGGAGCCGCGTATCACGCCGGGTGTCCTGCGGCCCTCGGCGAGCGCGGCCAGTCCGTGGACTGCTGAAGCCGGGTCGTCCGCCAGGACCACGGCCCGGTGGTCGAAACGCACGGAGCGGGTCGTGGCAAGGGAGAAGCCCACATCCGTCAGGGCCTGCTCGGGGTCGTCCGCGTAGGCCGCCATCAAACGAGCGGCCCGCGCACGAAGTGCGGGCTCGGTACGTGCGGAGAGCACCAACGGGGCGACGGAAGGGCGCTCCGGCGAGACCTGTGGAACCTCGGCGGCGGGCAGCGGGGCCGGGGCGTGTTCCAGGACCACATGTGCGTTGGTTCCGCTGATGCCGAACGAGGAAACACCTGCCCGGCGGACATGGCCCGGCGCTTCGTCGTCCAAGGGCCAGGCGACCGGCTCCGTGAGCAGCCGTACCTTGCCCTCCGACCAGTCCACATGGGGCGAGGGCGCGTCGACGTGGAGGGTCCTCGGCAGAACGCCGTGCTTGAGCGCGAGCACCATTTTGATGACGCCGGCCACACCCGCGGCCGCTTGAGTGTGCCCGATGTTCGACTTGACCGAACCCAGCCACAACGGCCGGTCCCCGTCCCGATCCTGACCATACGTAGCGAGCAGCGCCTGCGCCTCGATCGGGTCGCCCAACGACGTACCGGTCCCATGCGCCTCCACCGCATCCACGTCCGAGGCCGAAAGACCCGCACTCGCCAACGCCTGCCGGATCACCCGCTGCTGCGACGGACCATTAGGCGCCGTCAAACCATTCGACGCACCATCCTGATTCACCGCACTACCCGCCACCACAGCCAGCACCTGGTGGCCATTCCGCCGGGCATCCGACAAGCGCTCCACGAGCAGCATCCCGACGCCCTCGCCCCAGCCGGTGCCGTCGGCGCCCGCAGCAAACGCCTTGCACCGACCATCAGCAGCCAACCCTCGCTGCCTGCTGAACTCGAATGAACGCTCCGGGAGTGGACATCACCGTCACACCGCCCACCAGCGCCATGTCGCACTCGCCGGAACGCAGGGCCTGTACAGCCCAGTGGAGGGCGACCAGCGACGAGGAACACGCCGTGTCCACGGTCACCGCAGGGCCCTCCAGCCCGAAGGTGTATGCCACCCGCCCGGACACCACGCTCGCGGCGTTTCCAGTTCCGATATACCCGTCGAAATCGTCCGGGGAATTGGCTAGGAGGGCCGGATAGTCCTGACCATTTGTGCCCACGAAGACCCCGGCCCGGCTGCCCCGCAACGTCTGCGGATCAATGCCGGAACGCTCAATGGCCTCCCAGGAGGTCTCCAGCAGCAGGCGCTGCTGCGGATCCGTTGCTACCGCTTCTCGGGGACTCATGCCGAAGAAGGCCGGTTCGAATCGGTCCACGTGCTTCAGGAAGCCGCCGGCATTGACGTAACTGGTGCCCGAGTTTTCCGGGTCGGGATCATAGACCGCATTCAGGTCCCAACCACGGTCGACCGGGAATTCTCCGACCGCGTCCACACCGTCCGAAAGCAGCTCCCAGAAAGCCTCAGGACAGTCCACACCGCCCGGGAACCGGCAACTCATCCCGACAATGGCGATGGGGTCACCCTCAACCACCGAGGGCATTATCCGCTGCTCGACGTTGTCCTGGGCCGGCGCTATCCGGGTGCGCAGAAAGCCGGCCAAGGCGGCCGGCGTCGGGTAGTCGAAGACCACCGTCGCGCTCAGCGTGATTCCGCATGCCAGGCTGAGTGCGTTGCGCAGCTCCACGGCGAGCAACGAGTCGACTCCCAGGTCCCGGAAGGGCCGGTTCGGCGGCACCCCGGCGGGCCCCGCGTAGTGCAGCACTCCGGCCGCATACGACCGGACCAGATCAGTGAGCACCCGTTCCTGTTCGGCCGCTTCCACACCGGCCAGCTGTTGGCGCAGCTCGGACTGGCGGTCTTCGCCTCCCGTCCCGGCTGCGGGCTCGACCTCGGTACGCATCTCCGGAAGATCCCCGAGCAGCGGGCTGGGGCGCACCGCGGCAAAGGCGGAACGGAAGTCCGCCCAGGTGATGTCGGCTATCAGCAAGCCGGGCGTGCCGGAGCAGATCGCGTTCTGCAGGGCGTCGACGGCGAGATCCGGCCGCAGCGGGGACACTCCGCCCCGGCGCATCCGCTGTGCCATGGATGCATCGCTCGCCATGCCGATCTCGCCCCAGGGTCCCCAGGCGATGGATGTCGCGGACAGCCCTTCGGCCGCACGCTGTTCGGCCAGCGCGTCCAGGAAGGCATTGGCGGCCGCGTAGTTCGCCTGGCCGGCGGCGCCGATGGTGCCGGCGAACGACGAGAACAGGACGAAGGCCGAGAGATCACGGTCTCGGGTCGCCTCGTGCAGGTTCACGGCCGAGGCGGCTTTCGCCCGCATGACGGTGGCGAACCGCTCAGTCGTGAGTGAGTCGAGCACGCCGTCGTCGAGTACAGCCGCGGCGTGGAAGACGGCGTCCACCGGGTGTTCGGACAGCAGCGCCCCGACCGCCTCCGGGTCTGCGACGTCGCAGGCCACCACCGTCACCCGTACGCCAAGGCCGGACAGCTCCGCCTCCAACTCCACCGCACCAGGAGCCTCCGGGCCTCGACGGCTGGTGAGGACCACGTGCTCGGCACCACGTTCCGCCACCCAACGCGCCACACGAGCACCCAACGCACCCGTACCACCGGTGATCAACACCGTCCCCCGCGGCCGCCAACCGTCGGCAGATTCTCCAGCATGAGCGGGAGCCGGAGCAGGAGCATGGGCCAGCCGACGGCCGAAGACACCGGATGCCCGCACCGCCACCTGATCCTCAGCGGCCTCGGCCAAAACACCGGCGAGCCGGTCGAGCGCCCTACGGTCCACCACATCGGGCAGATCGACCAGACCGCCCCAGCGGTCCGGGTACTCAAGAGCCGCCACCCGGCCCAGACCCCACACGGCTGCCTGCACCGGATCCGGCCCATCATCCGACCGGCCCACACAGACCGCCCCGCGCGTCACCACCCACAGCCGCCCACCGACGCCGGCATCCCCCTGCGCCTGCACCAGTACCGCAGCACACATCGCGTCCACGGCGCCCACCGCCAGTACGCCCGTGACCGCCTCGTCACCAGCGGCGTCACGCAACCGCTCGGCCAGCACCCCACGGTCCACATCGGCGGCCCATTCCACCCGCTCAACCCGCACACCACGCGCCGCCAGCCCATCCACTACAGCCTCGGAGTACGCGTCTCCCGCTGCCGCCAGCGCAAGCCAGCGCCCGCCCAGTACCCCACCGGACTGAGCAACGAGCGGCTTCCACTCCACCCGATACCGCCACCCGTCCACCACCGACCGCTCACGCTGCTGCCGCCGCCACGACGACAAAGCACTCAGCGCCTCATCCCACGACGCATCACCGGCGATCGCCAGCTCTCCCGCCAGCGCCGCTGTGTCACCACGCTCAATCGCCTCCCAGAACCGCGCATCGGCTCCATCGAGCACTCGGGCCACGCGGCCCTCGTCCTCCGTTCCTGACGCCTCCAGCCAATAGCGGTCACGCTGAAACGGATACGTCGGCAGATCGACGGGCTGCGTTCCGGGCAGCAGCGCAGCCCAGTCGAGTACGGCGCCGTGCGCGTGCAACTGCGCAAGGGCCATCACCATGTGCGATGTCTCCAACCGGTCCCTTCGCATCGTGGGAACCGTCATCTGCGTGGGGCTGTCCGCGCATGCCTGAGTCATCGCCGTGAGCGTGCCGTCGGGGCCGATTTCGAGGTACCGAGCGACGCTGTGCTCTTCCAGCCACCGGATGCCATCGGCGAACCGGACGGCCGTGCGGACATGCCGCACCCAGTAATCGGGGGACGTCAGCTGCTCCGCCGTGGCGAGCTCTCCGGTCACATTCGAGACCACCGGGATACGCGGCTCCGCATACGTCACGCTTTCCGCGACGGAACGGAACTCGTCGAGCATCGGCTCCATCAGCGGCGAATGGAAAGCATGGCTCACCCGCAGCCGCTTCACCTTCCGCCCCTCGGACTCAAAACGCCCCGCAATCTCCAACACCGCGGATTCCACACCGGAAACCACCACCGCCCGCGGACCATTCACCGCAGCAATACTCACCCACTGCTCCTGGCCCTGCAGCAGCGGCACCACCTCGTCCTCGGCGGCCTGAAGGGAGACCATCGCCCCACCCGCCGGCAATGCCTGCATCAAACGGCCACGCGCCGCCACCAAACGACACGCATCCTCCAGCGACAACACACCCGCCACATGAGCCGCCGCCAACTCACCAACGGAATGACCCACCAGGAAATCCGGCCGCACACCGAACGACTCCACCAACCGGAACAACGCCACTTCAAGGGCGAACAACGCCGGCTGAGCAAAACCCGTCCGGTCCAGCCTCTCCGCATCCTCGCCGAACACCACATCCCGCAGCGGAGTTGCCAACTCACCATCGAAGTACGCACACACCGCATCAAAAGCATCCGCAAAGACGGGGAAGGCGTCATACAGCTCCCGGCCCATACCGAGCCGCTGCGCACCCTGCCCGGTGAACAGGAAGGCTGTTTTCGCACCTGCCTGGGCCGTGCAACGCACAAGGCCGTCGACATGCTCGTCACGGGCAAGGGCGCCGAGTCCCGCGATCAGTTCCTCACGGCTGCTGCCGACCATGACAGCGCGGTTCTCCAGCGCGGCGCGCGTCGAGGCGAGCGAGCGGGCGAGGTCTCGTATGTCGTACTCGGGATGGGCATCGACGTGGGCGAGCAGCCTTCCCGCCTGGTCACGCAGGGCGGAGTCGCTGCGGGCCGACAGCACCCAGGGCAACAGAGGCAGTCGAACGGGTTCGGTCTTGGCGTCCGGCTGCCCTTCTTCATGTATGGGCTCTGCCTCCGGGGCCTGCTCCAGTACAGCGTGCGCGTTGGTGCCACTTACGCCAAAGGCTGAGACTGCCGCCCGCCCCGGCCGGTCGTTCTCCGGCCACCCGACGGCCTCGGTGAGCAGCCGTACATTCCCCGCCGACCAGTCCACATGCGATGACGGCTCATCTACGTGCAACGTCTGCGGGAGCACACCATGCTGCAACGCCAGCACCATTTTGATGACGCCGGCCACACCCGCGGCCGCTTGAGTGTGCCCGATGTTCGACTTGGCCGAACCCAGCCACAACGGCCGGTCCTCATCACGATCCTGACCATACGTAGCGAGCAGCGCCTGCGCCTCGATCGGGTCGCCCAACGACGTACCGGTCCCATGCGCCTCCACCGCATCCACGTCCGAGGCCGAAAGACCCGCACTCGCCAACGCCTGCCGGATCACCCGCTGCTGCGACGGACCATTAGGCGCCGTCAAACCATTGGACGCGCCGTCCTGATTCACCGCGGTACCGCGTACGACAGCCAACACCCGGTGACCATTCCGCCGGGCATCCGACAGCCGCTCCAGCACCAGCATGCCGACGCCCTCGGCCCACCCCGTGCCGTCCGCGGCCTCCGCGAACGCCTTGCAGCGACCATCGGCTGCCAGGGCGCGCTGCCGGCTGAACTCGATGAACGCTCCCGGCGTGGACATCACCGTCACACCGCCCGCCAGGGCGAGCGTGCATTCATCGGACCGTAGTGCTTGTGCGGCCAGATGCAATGCCACCAGAGAGGAGGAACAGGCCGTGTCCACGGTCACCGCCGGGCCCTCAAGGCCCAGTGCGTAGGCGACACGACCCGACACGACCGAAGTCGAGTTTCCGGTCAGGAGATGGCCACGGACGTCGTCGGGAACGTCTCGAAGCCCGGCGCCGTACTCCTGGCCGCTGCATCCGACGAAGACACCGCTGCGGCTTCCCCGTACCCCGAGAGCGTCGATTCCGGCGCCTTCGAAAGCCTCCCAGGAAGCTTCCAGCAGCAGCCGCTGCTGCGGGTCCATCGCAAGCGCTTCGCGCGGTGTGATGCCGAAGAAACCGGGGTCGAATTCGGTGGCGTCGTAAACGAAGCCGCCCTTGCACGAATAGCTCGTGCCCGAGCCATGTGACTCAGGGTCGTACAGCGCATCGGCATCCCAGCCACGGTCCCGCGGCCACTCGGATATCGCGTCTTCTCCGCTTTGCAGCAGGCGCCAGAACTCCTCCGGTGAGCTCACACCACCAGGGAAGCGGCAGCTCATCCCGACGATCGCGACGGGCTCCTGGTGCTGCGATTCCAGCTCCTGCAGGCGCCGACGGGCCTCATGCAGGTCTGCGGTAACCCACTTGAGGTAGTCCCGAAGCCGTTCTTCATTCGCCATGTGGAACTTGCCCCATACGTTGTAGACCGGAACGGTTCACCTGCGGCGCTCAGGAACGCCCGAACTCCTGATTGATGAAATCGAAGATCTCGTCGTCCGTGGCCGCATCCAACTGCTGGGACACGGCGGACTTCGAATCATCCTCGGCCGCCTCACCCAGCACGGACAGGATGCTCCGAAGACGGCCCTCGATGAGCCCTCTGGCGGCGTTCTTTGGGGAAAATCCTGAAATCGCGCTCGCGAGACGGTCCAGGTCAGCGAGTACAGCCGTCTCCGGTTCGACGTCCTCGGCACCGAACAGAGCGTCGTGCACATGCTCTGCGAGAAGCTGCGGCGTGGGGTAGTCGAAGACCAATGTGGCGGGGAGCCGCAGGCCCGTCTCGGTATTCAGTCCGTTGCGCAGCTCGACTGCGGTAAGCGAGTCGAAGCCCAAGTCCCGGAATGCCCTGAGGGGTTGCACGGCCTTCAGATCGCGGAACCCGAGCACGGCAGCCGTATGGGTACGCACGAGGTCGAGTACGGCTTGCGAGCGCTCCACCGCGGAAACATCCGCGATCCTGCCGAGGAAGGACGGGTTTCCTTCATCGGCCTTCTCCTGGGGAGTGGCACGCAGCGCATCGGCGACTTCCGGCAGGTCCTCCAGCAACGGACTCGGACGGGCACTGGTGAACGCCGGAGCAAACCGCTCCCACTCCACATCCGCCACCACCACCGAACCCTGACCACAACCAACAGCCGCCTCCAAAGCCGACACCGCCAGCCCCGGATCGAGCGCCCTCAGCCCCCGGCGCAGCAGGTGCTCCTCAGCGCCTTCCGCGCCGGCCATCCCGCCACCGGCCCACGGCCCCCACGCCACCGCACAACCCACCGCACCCCGCGCACGACGCGCCTCCACCAACCCCTCGACGAAGGCGTTCCCCGCCGCATACGCCCCCTGAGCACCACTCCCCCACACACCAGCAATCGAAGAGAACACCACAAACGCATCCAACTCCCGATCACCCAACACCTCATCCAGCACCACAGCACCCGCAACCTTCGCCCCCATCACCCCAGCAAAGTGCTCCGCATCCGCATCCCTCAACGGCACCGAATCCACCACACCCGCCGCATGAACCACCGCATCCACCGCACAGCCCGACAACAGCTCCCGGACCGCATCGCGGTCCGCGATGTCGCAGGCCGCCACCGTCACCTGTACGCCAAGGGCGGACAGCTCCGCCTCCAACTCGGACGCACCCGGGGCCTCCGGGCCACGACGGCTCGTCAGAATCACATGCTCGGCACCACGTTCGGCCACCCACCGCGCCACACGCGCACCCAACGCACCCGTACCACCCGTAATCAGCACCGTCCCCCGCGGCCGCCAACCACCGACCGTGCTATCCCCAGCGCCGACCGGAGCGTGCACCAGCCTGCGCCCGAACACACCCGACGACCGCACCGCCACCTGATCCTCAGAACCATCAGCCAGAACACCGACGAACCGGTCAAGCGCCCTACCGTCCACCGACTCCGGAAGATCCACCAGACCACCCCAACGATCCGGCAACTCCAAAGCCGCCACCCGACCCAGACCCCACACCGCAGCCTGGACAGGATCCGGCCCACCATCAGACCGACCCACCGCAACAGCCCCCCGCGTCACCACCCACCAACGCCCACCCACACCCACATCACCCAACGCCTGCACCACCACCGCAGTACGCACCACATCCGCACAGCCCACCACCAACACCCCAGCAACCGGCTCCTCACCAGCCACCTCACGCACCCGCTCAGCCAACAGCCCACGATCCACCTCCCCCGCGGCACACTCCACCCGCTCAACCCGCACACCACACGCCGCCAGCCCCTCCACCACAGCCTCGGACCACACGTCCCCGGCTGCCACCACCACAAGCCAACGCCCGCCCACTACCCCACCGGACTGACCACCGAGCGGCTTCCACTCCACCCGATACCGCCAACCGTCCACCACCGACCGCTCACGCTGCTGCCGCCGCCACGACGACAAAGCACTCAGAGCCTCATCCCACGACGCATCACCGGCAATCGCCAGTTCGTCGGCCAGGGTGTCCGGATCTTCGCGTTCAACGGCCTCCCAGAACCACGCGGCTCCGTCGTCCGACGATCGAGCCGCGACGTTCTTGGCCACGACCTCCGAGGAACTCGGCCAGAAGCGCTCACGCTGGAACGCGTACGTGGGGAGATCCACCCGACGCGCCCCGGGGAAGAGCGCCTGCCACTGCATCGTGGCGCCGTTGACGAACATGCCGCTGACTGCGGCCAAAAAGGCTTCCGACTCCAGCCGGTCCTTCCGCATGGTGGGTGCGATCTGGAGGTCAGGTGCCGAGAGACAGTCCTGTGCCATGGCGGTCAGGGTGCCGTCCGGACCGATCTCCAGGAACCGGGTCACCTCATGCTCCTCCAACCACCGGATACCGTCAGCGAACCGAACGGCGTCCCGGACATGCCGCACCCAGTAATCGGGGGACGTCAGCTGCTCCGCCGTGGCGAGCTCTCCGGTCACATTCGAGACCACCGGGATACGCGGCTCCGCATACGTCACGCTTTCCGCGACGGAACGGAACTCGTCGAGCATCGGCTCCATCAGCGGCGAATGGAAAGCATGGCTCACCCGCAGCCGCTTCACCTTCCGCCCCTCGGACTCAAAACGCCCCGCAATCTCCAACACCGCGGATTCCACACCGGAAACCACCACCGCCCGCGGACCGTTCACCGCGGCAATGCTCACCCACTGCTCCTGGCCCTCCAGCAGCGGCACCACCTCGTCCTCGGCGGCCTGAAGGGAAACCATCGCCCCACCCGCCGGCAACGCCTGCATCAAACGGCCACGCGCCGCCACCAAACGACACGCATCCTCCAGCGACAACACACCCGCCACATGAGCAGCCACCAACTCACCAACGGAATGACCCACCAGGAAATCCGGCCGCACACCGAACGACTCCACCAACCGGAACAACGCCACCTCCACCGCAAACAACGCCGGCTGAGCAAAACCCGTCCTATTCAGCGCATCCGCGTCCGCATCGTCACCGAACACCACACCTCTTACTGACGCCCCCAACTCACCATCGAAACAAGCACACACCGCATCAAAAGCATCCACGAAGACCGGGAAGGTGTCGTACAACTCCCGGCCCATTCCAAGACGCTGCGCACCCTGCCCCGTGAACAGGAATGCGGACCGTCCCTGCCCCTTGACCCCTCGAACGACGCCTGCGGTCTTTCGTCCCTCAGCAAGTGCAGTCAACCCCTGGACGGCCGTCTCGTGATCGTCCACGAGCAACGCAGCACGGTGGTCAAATATCTCCCTTGAGGTTGCCAGCGAGAAGCCCACATCGGCGGGGTCGAGCCGGGACTCCTCCACGTGCGCAAGGAGTCGTTGGGCCTGCGTCTGCAGGCCGGCTTCGTCACGCCCTGAAATGACCCAGGGAACTGCGGGCAGCTTGAGCGGCTCCTCGTTCTCGGTCGAATCATCGGTTGTCGGCGCCTGTTCGATGATGGCGTGGGCGTTGGTGCCGCTGATGCCGAAGGAGGAGACACCGGCCCGCCGCGGCCGGCCCGACTCCGGCCACTGCACCGACTCCGTCAGCAACCGCACGTCCCCCGCCGACCAGTCCACATGCGACGACGGCTCATCGACATGCAGGGTCTGCGGCAGCACACCGTGCTGCAACGCCAGCACCATCTTGATCACACCCGCCACACCCGCAGCCGCCTGCGTATGACCGATGTTCGACTTCACCGAACCCAGCCACAACGGCCGGTCCCCGTCACGATCCTGACCGTACGTCGCCAGCAACGCCTGCGCCTCGATCGGATCGCCCAGCGACGTCCCCGTACCGTGCGCCTCCACCACATCAACGTCGGAGGACGACAGCCCCGCACCCGCCAGCGCCTGACGGATCACCCGCTGCTGCGACGGACCATTCGGCGCCGTCAAACCATTCGACGCACCATCCTGATTCACCGCACTACCCGCCACCACAGCCAACACCCGATGCCCATTCCGCCGGGCATCCGACAACCGCTCCACCACCAACACACCCACGCCCTCGCCCCAACCTGTGCCATCCGCAGCGTCCGAGAACGCCTTGCACCGACCATCAGCAGCCAACCCCCGCTGCCGACTGAAATCCACAAACAACCCCGGCGTCGACATCACCGTCACACCACCGGCAAGTGCAAGGTCGCATTCACCCGAGCGCAGGGCCTGTACCGCCAGGTGCAGGGCGACCAGCGACGAGGAACACGCCGTATCCACCGTCACCGCAGGACCCTCAAGACCAAACGTGTACGACAACCGCCCCGACACCACACTCGCCGCATTCCCCGTACCGATATACCCCCCCAAATCCTCCGCACCCGACGCCACCAACAATCCCGTGTAATCCTGACTATTCGTCCCTGCAAACACCCCCGTACGCGACCCCCGCAACGACCCGGGAACAATCCCCGCCCGCTCGAACGCCTCCCACGACGCCTCCAACAACAACCGCTGCTGCGGATCCATCGCCACCGCCTCACGCGGCGAAATCCCGAAAAACCCAGGATCGAACTCATCAACCCCCGGCAAAAACCCACCCTCCCGAGTCGACACCTTCCCCGGCCGACCCGGCTCCGGGTCATACAACCCCTCAACATCCCAACCACGATCCACCGGGAACGGCACCACACCATCCCCACCCTCAACCAACAACTCCCACAACTCCTCCGGCGACCCCACCCCACCCGGGAACCGACAACTCATCGCCACAATCGCCACCGGCTCATCCGACAACGCCACCGCTGCCGCAGCCACGGTCCCCGCCTCAGCCACCTCACCCCAACCGGACAATTCAGCTGCCAGATGGCGAGCCACCACCAGCGGCGACGGATGGTCGAAAACGAGAGTGGCAGGCAACTGCAGACCGGTGGCCGCATTCAGTTGGTTCCGCAATTCCACGGCAGTGAGTGAGTCGACACCGAGTCCCCGGAAATCGCGTGCCGGCTCGATCTGCTCCGGCCCCGGATGGCCAAGGACCAGCGCCGCTTGAACACGGACGAGTTCCAGGAGCGCTGCTTCCCGCTCATCCTGCGACAACGAGGAAAGCCGGGACCGCAGGGCATCCGACGGGCGCTTTTCAGCCGAGGAGGACACAGCCATACGCCGAGCACTTCCCCCCACAAGACCCCGCAGCAAAGGAGGAAGAGCGTCCGCAGAATGCTGCCCACGCAACATACTGTGATTCAACTGAACCGGGACAACCACGGGTACTGCGGTACGCCGAGCGGCGTCAAACGCTTCCACACCCCGCTCCCCAGTGAAGGGCACGATCCCGCCACGTGCCATACGTTGCAGATCGGCATCGCTCAATTCGCCCGTCATACCCGCGTCCGGAGTCCACGCCCCCCACGCCAATGACTTCATCGGCAAACCGGACCCACTACGCCGACAGGCAAAAGCATCCACAAACGCATTCGCCGCCGCATAGTTGGCCTGCCCGGCACTGCCGAACGTCCCCGCCACCGACGAGAACACCACAAACTCCGCAAGGTCCTCGTCCCGGGTCAACTCGTCCAGGAGCATCAGCGCGTCCACCTTCGGCGCGAGTACCTTGTCCAGCCTCTCCGGCGTCAGCGAGGACAGGACACCGTCGTCCAGCACACCGGCCGTGTGCACGACCGCGGTGAGCGGGTGCTCCTGCGGCACCGAGTCCAACAGCCCGCGCAGTGCCGCACGGTCGGCAGTGTCGCAGGCCGCGACGGTGACCTCGGCACCGAGGGCCGCCAGCTCCTCACGCAGCACTTCCACACCAGGCGCCTGCTCTCCACGCCGGCTGGCCAGGAGGAGGTGACGCACTCCGTGCTCGGCGGCCAAATGCCGGGCCACCAGCGCGCCCAGACCACCCGTACCACCCGTCACCAGCACCGTGCCCTGCGGATCGAGGGGCGCCGGCACGGTCAGCACGACCTTGCCGATGTGCCGGGCCTGGCTGAGGTGGCGGAAGGCCTCCGGAGCCTTGCGCACATCCCACGCCCTCACCGGCAACGGCTCCAGCACACCCTGCTCGAAGAGGTCGAGGAGGGCGGTCAGCATCTCCCCGATCCGCTCCGGGCCGGCCTCCCACAGATCGAACGCCTGATACCTGACATCCGCATGCTCAGCCGCGACCTCCTGCGCATCGCGGACATCGGTCTTGCCCATCTCCAGGAACCGCCCGCCCCGCGGCAGCAACCGCAGCGAGGCATCCACGAACTCCCGCGCCAGGGAATCCAGCACCACATCCACACCCCGGCCACCGGTCTCGGCGAGGAAGGACCGCTCGAAGTCCAGATCACGCGACGACGCAATATGCGCCCCGTCCAGACCTGAGGACCGCAGGGTCTCCCACTTCCCCGGGCTCGCAGTGCCGAACACCTCCGCACCCAGGTGCCGCGCCAGCTGCACCGCGGCCATACCCACGCCGCCCGCCGCGGAGTGCACGAGCACCGACTCACCCGCCTGGAGTTCCCCCAGGTCCACCAGCGCGTAGTACGCCGTCAGGAACACCAGCGGAACCGAGGCCGCCTGCGTGAAGGACCACCCCTCGGGTATGCGGGCCAGCAGTCGGCGGTCGGCCACCGCGAGGGGCCCGAAGGCGCCGAAGAACATACCCATCACCCGGTCACCGGGCTGCAGGTCCTGTACTCCGGGACCGACCTCCAGCACCACCCCGGCCCCCTCGCTCCCGAGTGCGCCGGCCTCACCGGGGTACATCCCCAGCGCGTTGAGCACATCGCGGAAGTTGACGCCTCCCGCACGCACCCCGATACGTACCTGTCCGGCCCCCAACTCGGCTTCCGCCTCCGGGCATTCGGCCAGGAACAGATTGTCCAGGGTGCCCTTGTCGGCGATGTCCAGCCGCCAGGCGTCACCCTCCCCGCCCGCGTTGTCGGGCCGGCGCAGCGCGTCCGTGGACGCGACCCGGGCCAGCCGCGGTACGTGCACCACACCCGCCCGGACCGCGGCCTCGGGCTCTCCGCCCGCCAGCACACCGGACACGGCCGCGGTCGACTCGGAACTCTCGTCGAGGTCGATGAGCGTGAACCGGCCCGGGTTTTCCACCCTGGCGGCCCGGACCAGACCCCACACGGCGGCCTGCGCCGGGTCCAGGTGGGCCGTGTCCGAGGTGCTCACGGCACCGTGTGTGAGAAGGACCAGCCGGGACCCGCCGAAGCGCGCATCCGCCAGCCACTTCTGCACCAGAGTCAGCGTGTCGTGGGCGGCGGTGTGTGCACCGGCGGCCGTGCCGGCCCGGTGCTCCGCGCCCGCGCACTTGACCAGCACCACGGCGGGCACCTCGTCGGCGAGTTCGTCCAGGCTGGCCGTTGCCTCCACTCGTACGCCGGTGCCTTCCAGGGCCACGGCCAGAGCCAGGTCCCCGACGACCGCCCACGAGTCGTCGGCCGACGACTCATCGGCCTCCACGGTGGGCATCGGCACGGTCACCCAGTCCACCTGGAACAGCGCGTCGTGGTAGGCCGCGCCGCCGCTCACCTGCTCACCCGAGACCTGACGCAGCGTCAAGGACTCGACGGAGGCGACCACACCTCCGGTGGGGTCGGCCAGTTCGAGAGAGACCGACTCGGGCCCGGACTGCACCATACGCACACGGAGGGCGGTAGCTCCGGCGGCCTTCACGCACACGCCGTTCCAGGAGAACGGCAGCCGTCCGCGGCCGACATCCTCCATGGACACAAAAATCGTCGCGTGCAGTGCGGAGTCCAGTAGCGCGGGATGCAGTGCGAACGCGTCGGCCAGCCCGTCGTGCTCCTCCGGCAGCCCGACCTCGGCGAAGATCTCATCGCCGCGCTGCCAGACGGACTTCAGACCTCGGAACACCGGGCCGTATGCGAACCCGGCCTCGGCGAAGCGACCGTAGAAGTCGTCGACCGAGGTCGTTTCCGCGTCGCGCGGGGGCCAGACGGTGAAGTCGTACGGCTCGCCCTGGTCCGCGGCTGCTCCGGTGGACACCACGCCACTGGCGTTGAGCACCCACGGCTGCTCGGCGAACTCGTCCTCCGGCCGCGAGTACAGGTTCAGTGTCCGCCGGCCGGACTCGTCCGGCGGCTCCACCGCGAGCTGCAGTTGCACCGCACCGCGCTCCGGCAGGACGAGTGGCGCGGCGATCGTGAACTCGTCGATGCGGTCGCAGCCCACCTCGTCGGCCGCACGGACGGCCAGTTCGAGAAAGCCCGTACCGGGGAACAGGATGGTCCCGGTCACCGCGTGGTCGGCGAGCCACGGGTGGGTGTGCAGCGACAGCCTTCCGGTGAAGAGGAAGGCGTCGGAACCGGCGACCTCGACCGCCGCGCCCAGCAGGGGATGGTCCGCCGATCCGAGACCCGCCGAGCTGATGTCGCCGGTCGGCATGACGGGCGGCCTGGGCCAGTAACGGTGCCGCTGGAACGCATACGTCGGCAGACCGACGCGGCGGGCATCGCCGCCCGCGAAGGCAGCCTCCCAAGTCAGCGGCGTGCCGGCGGCAAACACCTGGGCGAGGGCGGTGAGCAGGCCGGCCGCCTCCGGACGGTCCTTGCGCAGAGCGGGCACAAGGAGGTGATCCGCGTCCGTGTCGCCGTCGAGGCAGCCCTGCGCCATGGCGGTGAGAGTGCCGTCCGGGCCGATCTCCAGGAACCGGGTGACCTCGTGCTCCACCAGCCACCGGATACCGTCAGCGAACCGAACGGCGTCCCGGACATGCCGCACCCAGTAATCGGGGGACGTCAGCTGCTCCGCCGTGGCGAGCTCTCCGGTCACATTCGAGACCACCGGGATACGCGGCTCCACATACGTCACGCTTTCCGCGACGGAACGGAAATCATCGAGCATCGGCTCCATCAGCGGCGAATGGAAGGCATGACGCACCTGGAGCCGCTTCACCTTCCGCCCCTCGGACTCGAAACGCCCGGCGACCTCCGCCACCGCCGATTCCTCACCCGCTATCACGATCGACTTCGGCCCGTTCACCGCGGCAATACTCACCCGCTGCTCCTGGCCTTCCAGCAGCGGCAACACCTCGTCTTCGGTGGCTTGGAGGGCAACCATCGCGCCGCCCGCCGGCAAAGCCTGCATCAACCGGCCGCGGGCAGCGACCAGACGGCACGCGTCCTCCAGCGACAAGACGCCCGCCACATACGCGGCCGCCAATTCGCCGATGGAATGCCCCACCAGATAGTCGGGCCGGACTCCGAACGATTCCACCAGCCGGAACAGCGCCACCTCCACCGCGAACAACGCCGGCTGAGTGAACCCCGTCTGATGCAGCGCCTCGGCATCGAAATTGGCATTGGCATTGGCATCCTCGCCGAACACCACACCCCGCAGCGGCGATGCCAATTCGCTGTCGAAGTGGGCACAGACGGAGTCAAAGGCGTCCGCGAATACCGGGAACGCGTCGTACAACTCCCGGCCCATTCCGAGCCGTTGTGCGCCCTGTCCCGTGAACAGCAGAGCCAGCCGACCGTCTGCCTTTGCCGTGCCGGTGACGACGTTCGCAGCGGCTTCACCGGCCGCTACCGCGGCCAGGCCACGCAGCATCCCGTCCCGGTCCGCACCGAGGACCACAGCGCGGTGTTCCATCACCGACCGCGTGGTGGCCAAAGACATCCCCACATCGACCGTCCGCAGATCCGGGAAGGACTCCATGTACGCGAGCAGCCGGGCGGCCTGCCCACGGAGCGCGGACCTGGTCTTGCCGGTGATCACCCAGGGGGCAGGGAAGGCTTCCGCTGCCGACCCGGCATCCTCGGCAGCCACGTCCGCAGGTGCGGGCAACTCCTCGGATGTCATGGGAGCGGCGTCATCCTCGGACGGGGCTTCCTCCAGGATCGTGTGCGCGTTGGTGCCACTGATGCCGAAGGAGGAGACACCGGCCCGCCGCGGCCGGCCCGACTCCGGCCACTGCACCGACTCCGTCAGCAACCGCACGTCCCCCGCCGACCAGTCCACATGCGATGACGGCTCATCCGCGTACAACGTCCGTGGCAGAACGCCGTGCTGGAGGGCCAGCACCATCTTGATCACACCCGCCACACCCGCGGCCGCCTGCGTGTGACCGATGTTCGACTTCACCGAACCCAGCCACAGCGGCCGGTCCTCGTCACGATCCTGACCGTACGTCGCCAACAGCGCCTGCGCCTCGATCGGATCGCCCAACGACGTACCGGTGCCATGCGCCTCGACCGCATCCACCTCCGACGCCGAAAGCCCCGCACCCGCCAGCGCCTGCCGGATCACCCGCTGCTGCGACGGACCATTCGGCGCCGTCAAACCATTCGACGCACCATCCTGATTCACCGCACTGCCACGCACCACAGCCAACACCCGATGCCCATTGGCGCGCGCATCCGACAACCGCTCCACCACCAGCACACCCACGCCCTCGGAAAACCCGGCACCATCCGCAGCATCCGAAAACGCCTTGCACCGACCATCAGCAGCCAACCCCCGCTGCCGACTGAAATCCACAAACAACCCCGGCGTCGACATCACCGTCACACCACCCGCCAACGCCACATCACACTCACCCGCACGCAACGACTGCACCGCCAAATGCAACGCCACCAACGACGCCGAACACGCCGTATCCACCGTCACCGCAGGACCCTCAAGACCAAACGTGTACGACAACCGCCCCGACACCACACTCGCCGCATTCCCCGTACCGATATACCCCCCCAAATCCTCCTCACCCGACGCCACCAACAACCCCGTGTAATCCTGACCATTCGTCCCCGCAAACACCCCCGTACGCGACCCCCGCAACGACCCGGGAACAATCCCCGCCCGCTCGAACGCCTCCCACGACGCCTCCAACAACAACCGCTGCTGCGGATCCATCGCCACCGCCTCACGCGGCGAAATCCCAAAAAACCCAGGATCGAACTCATCAACCCCCGGCAAAAACCCACCCTCCCGAGTCGACACCTTCCCCGGCCGACCCGGCTCCGGGTCATACAACCCCTCAACATCCCAACCACGATCCACCGGGAACGGCACCACACCATCCCCACCCTCAACCAACAACTCCCACAACTCCTCCGGCGACCCCACCCCACCCGGGAACCGACAACTCATCGCCACAATCGCCACCGGCTCATCCGACAACGCCACCGCTGCCGCAGCCACGGTCCCCGCCTCAGCCACCTCACCCCAACCGGACAATTCAGCTGCCAGATGGCGAGCCACCACCAGCGGCGACGGATGGTCGAAAACGAGAGTGGCAGGCAACTGCAGACCGGTGGCCGCATTCAGTTGGTTCCGCAATTCCACGGCAGTGAGTGAGTCGACGCCAAGTCCCCGGAAATCGCGTGCCGGCTCGATCTGCTCCGGCCCCGAGTGGCCAAGGACCAGCGCCGCTTGAACACGGACAAGTTCCAGGAGCGCTGCTTCCCGCTCATCCTGCGACAACGAGGAAAGCCGGGACCGCAGGGCATCCGACGGGCGCTTTTCAGCCGAGGAGGACACAGCCATACGCCGAGCACTTCCCCCCACAAGACCCCGCAGCAAAGGAGGAAGAGCGTCCGCAGAATGCTGCCCACGCAACATACTGTGATTCAACTGAACCGGGACAACCACGGGTACTGCGGTACGCCGAGCGGCGTCAAACGCTTCCACACCCCGCTCCTCGGTCAAGGGCATGATCCCGCCGCGTGCCATACGTTGCAGGTCGGCATCGCTCAGTTCGCCCGTCATACCCGCGTCCGGAGTCCACGCCCCCCACGCCAATGACTTCATCGGCAAACCGGACCCACTACGCCGACAGGCAAAAGCATCCACAAACGCATTCGCCGCCGCATAGTTGGCCTGCCCGGCACTGCCAAGCGTCCCCGCCACCGACGAAAACACCACAAACTCCGCAAGGTCCTCGTCCCGGGTCAACTCGTCCAGGAGCATCAGCGCGTCCACCTTCGGCGCGAGCACCGTGTCCAGCCTCTCCGGCGTCAGGGACGACAGGACGCCGTCGTCGAGTACGCCTGCGGTGTGCACGACGGCGGTGAGGGGGTGCTGCTTCGGTACGGAGTCCAGCAGTGCGCGCAGTGCCTCGCGGTCGGCGCTGTCGCAGGCCGCGACGGTGACCTCGGCACCGAGAGCCGCCAACTCCTCGCGCAACGCGTCCACACCGGGCGCCTGGGGCCCGCGGCGGCTGGCCAGCAGAAGGTGGCGGATGCCGTGCTCGGCGGCGAGATGCCGGGCCACCAGCGCGCCCAGACCACCCGTACCACCCGTGATCAGCACCGTCCCGTCACCGTCCAGCGGAACCGGCATCGTCAGCACGACCTTGCCCACATGCCTGGCCTGGCTCAGATACCGGAACGCCTCCGGAGCCTTGCGCACATCCCACGCCGTCACCGGCAATGGCTCCAGCACACCCCGCTCGAAGAGGTCGAGGAGGGCGGTCAGCATCTCCCCGATCCGCTCCGGGCCGGCCTCCCACAGATCGAACGCCTGATACCTGACATCCGCATGCTCAGCCGCGACCTCCTGCGCATCGCGGACATCGGTCTTGCCCATCTCCAGGAACCGCCCGCCCCGCGGCAGCAACCGCAGCGAGGCATCCACGAACTCCCGCGCCAGGGAATCCAGCACCACATCCACACCCCGGCCACCGGTCTCGGCGAGGAAGGACCGCTCGAAGTCCAGATCACGCGAGGACGCAATATGCGCCTCATCCAGACCCGAGGACCGCAGCGTCCCCCACTTCCCCGGGCTCGCGGTACCGAACACCTCCGCACCCAGATGCCGCGCCAACTGCACCGCGGCCATACCCACACCGCCCGCCGCGGAATGCACGAGCACCGACTCACCCGCCTGGAGTTCCCCCAGCTCCACCAACGCGTAGTACGCCGTCAGGAACACCACCGGAACCGAAGCAGCCTGCGCGAACGACCACCCCTCCGGAACCCGGATCACCATGCGCGCATCAGCCACCGCCACCGGACCGAACGCATACGGGAACAACCCCATCACCCGGTCCCCCGGAGCAAAACCGGTCACACCCGGACCCGTCTCCATGACCACCCCGGAACCTTCGAGGCCGAAGGCTCCCGCGTCGCCGGGGTACATGCCGAGGACGTTGAGCACATCGCGGAAGTTCACCCCGGCGGCCCGCACCGCGATACGTACCTGACCGGCTCCCAAATCACCATTCGCCTCGGGGCGCTCCACCAGGCGCAAGCTTTCCGACCCGCGCTCGTCGGGGCTGTCGAGACACCACGTGTCCTGCGACCCGTCCGGCATCGGCAGTTCGTCCCGCCGGATGTTCGAACTCAGCCTCGGCTGATAGGCCCTACCCGTCCGCAGGGCGAGTTCGAGTTCTCCGGTGGCAAGGGCGGTCGGCAATGCCGCCAGTGAGGCTTCCGTCCCGTCCAGGTCCACGAGGACGAAGCGATCCGGGTGTTCTACGCGTGCGGCTCGGACGAGGCCCCAGACCATGGCTTGCGCGGGTTCCGGCTGTGGCAGCTCCGCCGGGACGGCGTTCCGCGTCACCACCACCAGTCGTGCGGCGGAGTAGCGCTCGGAGTCCGTCCATTGCTGTATGCAGGACAGCGCCCGATACGTTGCGGCCCGTGCGGCCGCAGGAGATCCGGCGGATTCTTCGGTAGTTCCGTCGAGAGCTCCGTCGAGCCTCAGCACGATGTACGGGGGGATGTCTTCCACCGGTGCAGAGCCGAGGTCATGGAGGTCAGCGAACTCAACGGCTTCCTTGGTCGTCTCGGGCACCGGAACCCAGTCGACGCGGTGCAGCGCGTCGGAGTGGGCAGTGCCTTGCCAGGCACGCCTGAACATCTCGGCGGACATCGGCCTGCGGGTGAGGGAATCGACTTCCGCCACCGGCTGTCCTACCGCATCCGCCAGCTGCAGCGAAACGCCACCGTCCGCACACACTGAAATGCGCGCCCGGAGCACGGTGGCTCCCGCGGCGTACAGCTTCACGCCCTGCCAGGAAAGCGGCAGCTGTCCGAGTACGGAATTCCCGTCCGCTTCGAGCGCCAACGTGTGCAGGACGGTGTCCAGCAATGCGGGGTGCAGGCCGAATGACGATGCCTCGGCAGCTTCGGGGATCTCCACCGTGGCGAACAGGTCGGCGTCACGCCGCCATACGGATCGCAGGCCGCGGAAGGCAGGACCGTATTCGATCCCGGCGTCGGCGAACGCCTCGTACAGGCCGTCCATGGGGACAGGCTGTGCTCCTTCCGGAGGCCAGACAGCGAAGTCGAAGGTCTCCTGGTGACCGGCTGCTCCGAGCAGACCCGTGGCGTGGCGGATCCAGGGCTCTTCCGCGACACCGGTGCTCCCGATGCGGCAGGAGTGGATGGTGAGTGCGCGGGCGCCGTGGAGATCCGGCTCCTGAATACGCATTTGCAGCTGAACGGTTTCCTGCGCCCGGAGCGCCAGGGGGGCTTCGATGGCCAGCGACTCGATGTGGTCGCAACCGGCCTGGTCCGCAGCGCGGAGCGCGAGTTCCAGGAAGGCCGTGCCGGGCACGAGGGTTGTCCCATCGATGACGTGGTCCCCCAGCCACGGGTGGTTCTGCACGGAGAGCCGGCCGGTGAAGACGACGGTGTGGGAATCGGCGAGCGTCATGGTGGCCGCGAGCAGCGGGTGCTCGGCGGCTTGCAGTCCGGCCGATCCGAGATTGGTGGCGTCGGTGTGGTCGAGCCCGAGCCAGTAACGCTGGTGCTGGAAGGCGTAGGTCGGCAGCTCGACGTGGTGGCCGCCGGTGTCGGCGAAGAGTGCGGCCCACTGGACCGGGACACCGTGGGCGTAGGCGTGGCCGAGGGCGGTGAGGAGACCGGTCACCTCGGGCCGGTCCTTGCGCAGGGCGGGCGCGAGGAGGTGGTCGGATCCGGTCAGGCAGTCCTGTGCCATGCCGGTCAGGGTGCCGTCCGGTCCGATCTCCAGGAACCGGGTGACCTCGTGCTCCTCCAGCCACTGGATGCCATCGGCGAACCGAACGGCTCCGCGGACATGCCGCACCCAGTAGTCGGGGGACGTCAGGTCCTCCGCCGTGGCAAGAGCACCGGTCACATTCGAGACCACGGGAATACGGGGCTCCGCATACGCCACGCTCTCCGCGACCGCCCGGAACTCGTCCAGCATCGGCTCCATCAGCGGCGAATGGAAGGCATGGCTCACCCGCAGCCGCTTCACCTTCCGCCCCTCGGACTCGAAATACCCGGCGACCTCCGCCACCGCGGACTCCTCACCAGCCACCACGACGGCCTGCGGACCGTTCACCGCGGCAACACTCGCCCGCAGCTCATGCCCTTCCAGCAGCGGCAACACCTCAGCCTCGGCCGCCTGGATCGAAACCATCGCGCCACCCGCCGGCAACGCCTGCATCAACCGACCACGCGCCGCCACCAAACGACACGCATCCTCCAACGACAGGACGCCTGCCACATGCGCGGCTACCAACTCGCCGATGGAATGCCCCACCAGGTAGTCGGGTCGGACCCCGAACGACTCCACCAACCGGAACAACGCCACTTCAAGGGCGAACAAAGCCGGCTGCGTAAACCCTGTCCGGTCCAGCCTCTCCGCATCGTCGCCGAACACCACATCCCGCAGCGGCAACGCCAACTCACCATCGAAGTACGCACACACCGCATCAAAAGCATCCGCGAAAACCGGGAAGGCCTCATACAACTCCCGGCCCATCCCCAACCGCTGCGCACCCTGCCCCGTGAAGAGGAAAGCAAGGGCGCCCTCGGATGTGGCCATGCCCTCGGGGATGTTCCCCTGCGGTTCGCCCCGGCCGAGCGCATTCAAGCCGTCGAGCAGCGTTTTCCGGTCCTCGCCGAGCACGACGGCTCGGTGTTCGAACGCCGATCGGGTGGTGGCGAGCGACCGTCCCACATCCCGCGGGCACAGTTCGGGCCGGGCGTTCATATGCGTCGACAACCGCTCGGCCTGCGCCCTCAGTGCCCCCTTGCTACGTCCGGACAGTACCCAGGGCACGAGGGCCGGTCCGGACACCCGAGAGGGTGCATCCTGCGGTTCGTCCACCGGGGGCTGCTCGATCACCACATGTGCGTTGGTGCCGCTCACACCGAATGACGACACACCTGCCCGACGAGGCCGGTCGTCCTCCGGCCACGCCACGTCCTCGGTCAGCAGCCGTGCCCTGCCCGCCGACCAGTCCACATGCGATGACGGCTCATCTGCGTACAACGTGCGTGGCAGAACGCCGTGCTGGAGGGCCAGCACCATCTTGATGACACCCGCCACACCCGCGGCAGCTTGCGTGTGACCGATGTTCGACTTCACCGAACCCAGCCACAGCGGCCGGTCCTCGTCACGGCCCTGCCCGTACGTCGCCAACAGGGCCTGCGCCTCGATCGGATCGCCCAACGACGTACCGGTGCCATGCGCCTCGACCGCATCCACCTCCGACGCCGAAAGCCCCGCGCCGGCCAGCGCCTGCCGGATCACCCGCTGCTGGGAGGGGCCGTTCGGCGCGGTCAGACCGTTTGACGCACCGTCCTGGTTCACCGCACTGCCACGCACCACAGCCAGCACCCGGTGGCCGTTCCGGCGGGCATCCGAGAGTCGCTCCACCACCAGGACGCCGGCGCCCTCACCCCAAATGGTGCCGTCCGCAGCCTCCGCGAACGCCTTGCAGCGAGCGTCCGCGGCGAGGCCGCGCTGCCTGCTGAACTCGATGAACGCCCCCGGAGTCGACATCACGGTGACACCGCCGGCGAGGGCGAGGTCGCAGTCGCCCGAGCGCAGGGACTGGACCGCCAGGTGCAAGGAGACCAGCGAGGACGAGCACGCCGTGTCCACCGTCACCGCGGGGCCCTCCAGACCCAGCGCATACGCCACGCGCCCCGAGACCACGGCACCGGAGCTTCCGGTGAGCAAGTGGCCCCGGAGGTCGTCGGGCATATCGCCGGTGCCCGACGCGTAGCCCTGGTAGCCGCAGCCCACGAAGAGTCCGCTGCGGCTGCCTCGTAGTGACAGCGGAGCGATGCCGGCCTGTTCGACGGCCTCCCAGGAGACCTCCAGCAACATCCGCTGCTGGGGGTCCATGGCCAGTGCCTCGCGTGGCGAGATGCCGAAGAAGCCGGGGTCGAAATCGCCGGCGCTCCGGACGAATCCCCCCTCGTGCACATAACTGGTCCCCGGACCACCGGAGTTGGGGTCGTAGAGGGCGTCGATCTGCCAGCCGCGGTCCTCGGGGAAGGGCGTGATGGCGTCGCCGCCGTCGACGATCAGCTTCCAGAGGTCGTCGGGTGACTGTACGTCTCCGGGGTAGCGGCAGCCCATTCCCACAATGGCGATCGGCTCCCCGTCGTCCTGTACGGGGTGCGCGAGGGCGGCCGTGTGCTGTTCCCCGAGGTCCCCCAGCAGTTCGGCTCGCAGATGACGCGCGAGTGCCAGCGGCGTCGGATGGTCGAAGACGAGCGTCGGGGACATCGGCAGTGCAACCGTCGCGGACAAGGTGTTACGCAGGTCGACCGCGGTGAGGGAGTCGATGCCGAGTTCCTGGAAGGTCCGTGCGGCCTCGACGGATCCGGGGCCCGGGTAGCCCAGTACGGTGGCGGTGGTCTGCCGCACCAGGCGGAGCAGGTGCTGTTCCTGTTCAGCGGGGGTACGCAGCGATGTGAGGAGGCTGCGGACGCCCTCGGTCTCTTCGTCGTGGCCGGAATTGCGGGCGGCTGCCTCGGGCAGCTTGCTGAAGAGCGCGCTGCGGCCCGCGGGAAACAGGGTCCAGTCGATATCGGCGATGACGAGGTGCGTCTCGTCGTGCTGGAGTGCCTGGTGCAATGCGACGAGTGCGGTTTCCGGCTCCATGGGCGGCAGGCCCGCCCGGCTGAGTTTGGCACGCAGGGCCGGGTCGGCGGCCATCCCCTCGTGTGCCCAGGGGCCCCAGGCGATACTGGTCGCAGGCAGATCCTCACCGCGCCGGTGCTGGGCAAGTGCGTCCAGGCACGCGTTGGCCGCCGCGTAGTTCGCCTGGCCAGCTGCTCCAAGTGCGCCGGCGATGGAGGAGAACAGCACGAACGTGGTCAGGTCGTGTGCGCGGGTCAGCTCGTGGAGGTTGACCGCGGCCTCGGTCTTGGGGCGGAGCACGGTGGCGAACCGCTCGGCGTCCATGCTGACGAGCGTGCCGTCGTCGAGGACGCCTGCCGTGTGGAAGACGCCGGTGAGCGGCTGGTCTTCAGGGACGGAGGCGAGAAGCTGCGCCAGTGCGTCGCGGTCTGCGGGGTCGCAGGCGGCGAGCGTGGCACGGGTGCCGTGGGCAGCGAGGTCGGCGACGAGGTCCTGGGCTCCTGGGGCGTCGGGGCCTCGCCTGCTGATGAGCAGCAGATGTTCGGCGCCTTCCTGGGCCAGTTGGCGGGCGAGCGCGGAGCCGATGGTGCCGGTGCCTCCGGTGATCAGCGTGGTGCCGGACGGGGACCAGGCGGACCCGTGGGGCTGTTCGGGGCGGGCGGTCCGGATCAACCTGCGGGCGAACAGGCCGGAGGCACGGATGGCGAACTCATTGCCGTTCTCGCTGTCGTGACCAGGGGTGTTGAGCACCGCACACAGTCGGTCCAGGGTGCGGTCGTCGAGAGCGTCCGGCAGGTCGACGAGGCCGGTCCAGTGGTCGGGGTGTTCGATGGCCGCGGTACGGCCGAGGCCCCAGAGGGCGGCCTGCGAAGGGGCGCTGAGCCGGTCGGAGCGGCCGGTGCTGACGGCGCCCCGGGTTGCGGTCCACAACCGGACGGGGGCGTCGGCGCGGACGAGCGCCTGGACGAGCGCACCGGTCAGGACGAGGGCGGCGGGGGCCTCGGGGTGGTGGGGGTCACGGGTGGTGCCGAGGCCGAGGAGGGAGAGGACGTTGATCTCGTCCGGGTCGCGGTCTGGGAGGCGGGTCTCCTCGATCCGTTGCGCGATGTGGTCAGGGCCGGCGTCCGGCGGCAGGCTCACGGTGGTCACGGTCGTGCCATGCCCGGCCAGCGCGGTGGTGAGGGCGTCGGCGACGGGCTGATGGTGCTCCGGGTCCGTGGCGGGGACGACGAGCAGCCAGTGGGCCGGTGCAGTCGCGGCGGGGCGGGGGGTGACCGGCTCCCACTGCTCTGCGTACCGCCAGGTCCGGGCGGTGGAGTGCTGTTGCCGGTCGCGGTGGAATGCCGCGAGTGCGGGGACGACCGGTTCGAGGAGGGAGCGCTCAAGGCGGAGGCTGTCTGCGAGTTCCGGCACGTTCTGCTGCTCGACGGCGGTCCAGAAAGCGGAGTCGGCGGGCCGGCTGTCGGGGGCGTCCTCGGGAACCGCGGCGTTGAGCCAGTAGCGGGTGCGTTGAAAGGCGTAGGTGGGCAGGTCGACCCGGCGCGCGCCGGGCAGCAGGGCGGCCCAGTCGAGGGGGGCACCGGAGGCGTGGAGCCTGCCGATCGCGGTGAGCAGGCTTGCGGCCTCGGGGGTGTCCTTGCGGAGGAGGGGTGTCAGCAGCCGGTCGCCTTCGGGCAGACAGGCCGCGGCCATCGCGGTCAGGGTGCCGTCGGGTCCGAGTTCGACGAGCCGGGTGACGTGGCGCTCGGCGAGGGCGTCCACGCCGTCGGCGAAGCGTACGCCCTGGCGGGCGTGGCGCACCCAGTAGTCGGGGCTGCACAGTTCGTCGGGCGTGGCGAGGCGGCCGGTGACGTTGGAGACGAGGGGAATCTGCGGCTGATGGTAGGTCAGGTCGCGGGCCGTGGCCCGCAGCTCCTCCAGCATGGGGTCCATGAGCGGTGAGTGGAAGGCATGGCTGACCCGCAGTCGGGAGACCTTGCGCCGCAGGTCTCGGAAGTGCCCGGCGATGCTGTCCACGGTTGCTTCGTCGCCTGCGATGACGGTGGCCTCGGGGCCGTTGACCGCCGCGATGCTCACTCGGTCACCGGTGGCGGCCAGCAGCGGCAGCACCTCGGCTTCGGCTGCCTGGAGGGAGGCCATGGCGCCGCCGGGCGGGAGGGACTGCATCAGCCGTCCGCGGGCCGCCACCAGTCGGCAGGCGTCCTCAAGGGACAGCACTGCGGCGGTGTGCGCGGCAGCGAGTTCGCCGATCGAGTGGCCCATCATGAAGTCGGGCTTGACACCCCACGAGGTGAGGAGCCGGAAGAGGGCCACTTCGAAGGCGAAGAGCGCAGGCTGGGTGTGGCCTGTTCGGTCCAGTGCGGCCGCGTCGTCGCCGAAGACGGTGGCGCGCAGCGGCCGGACGAGTTCTGTGTCGAGGTGCTCGCAGACGGCGTCGAAGGCGTCCTTGAAGGCGGGGAACGCCTCGTACAGCTCACGGCCCATGCCGAGGCGCTGTGCGCCCTGGCCGGTGAAAAGGAATGCGGTCTTGCCGCGTACGGGGGAGCCGGTGACCGCCTCTGCGGCGGCAGGGCCTTCCTCGGCCAGTGCGGTCAGCCGGCTCCGCAGCTCGGCCAGGTCCGTGCCGAGGAGCACCGCGCGGTGTTCGAAGGCCGACCTGCTGGTGGCGAGCGAGTAGGCCAGATCGTGCGGGTCCACGTCGGTGTGGGTGTCCAGGTGCGACAGCAGCCGGCCGGCTTGTGCCCGTAGCGCGTCCGCGCTGCGGGCGGAGAGCACCCACGGGATGTGCGGGAGTCGTACTGGGGGGCAGGGGGAGGCGGCGGCTTCGGTGGCCTGTTCGCGGCCTTCCGGGGTCTGTTCCCAGCCTTCCGAGGCTTGTCCGCGGTCCCCCGGGGCCTGTTCCAGGATGGTGTGGGCGTTGGTGCCGCTGATGCTGAACGAGGAGACGGCGGCGCGGCGCGGCCGTGCGTCGTCCGGCCAGGCCACGGGCTCGGTCAGCAGCCGGACGCTGCCCGCCGACCAGTCCACGTGGGTGGAGGGCCGGGTGGTGTGCAGGCTCTGCGGCAGAACGCCGTGCCGCAGTGCGAGCACCATCTTGATCACGCCGGCCACGCCCGCGGCCGCCTGGGTGTGACCGATGTTGGACTTCACCGAACCCAGCCACAACGGCCGGTCGGCCGGGCGGTCCTGGCCGTAGGTGGCGAGCAGCGCCTGTGCCTCGATCGGGTCGCCCAGCGTCGTACCGGTGCCATGTGCCTCGACGGCGTCCACGTCGACGGCGGACAGCCCGGCGCCGGCGAGCGCAGAGCGGATCACACGTTGCTGAGCAGGCCCGTTGGGGGCGGTGAGACCATTGGAAGCGCCGTCCTGGTTGAGGGCGCTGCCTCGTACCAGGGCCAGCACGGGATGGCCGTTGCGCCGGGCATCAGAGAGCCGTTCGACGAGCAGCATCCCGACGCCTTCGCCCCATCCCGTTCCGTCGGCGTCGTCGGAGAACGGCTTGCAGCGGCCGTCGCGGGCGAGTGCACCCTGTCGGTCGAACTCGACGAAGGCGGCGGGGGTGGACATGATCGCGACGCCGCCCGCAAGGGCGAGATCGCATTCGCCGGCCCGGAGGGACTGCGCGGCGAGGTGCAGGGTGACCAGCGAGGAGGAGCAGGCGGTGTCCACGGTGACGGCGGGGCCTTCGAGGCCCAGTACGTACGCGACCCGGCCCGAGACGACACTGCCCGTGGTGCCGGTGAGGATGTGCCCTTCGACGCCGTCGGGGGTGTTGCCGCGCAGGCCGGAGCCGTACTCCTGATTGCTGCATCCGGCGAAGACTGCCGTCCTGCTGCCGCGCAGCGTCTTCGGGTCGATCCCTGCCCTTTCCAGTGCCTCCCAGGACACCTCCAGGAGCAGCCGCTGCTGCGGGTCGGTGGCTAGTGCCTCGCGCGGGCTCATCCCGAAGAACTGCGGATCGAATGCATCGGCGGTGTGGACGAAGCCCCCGCGGGTGGTCGCCCCATCGAGTGCGCTCAGGTCCCAGCCCCGGTCGGCGGGGAACTCCGACAGCGCATCGACGCCTCCGGCAAGCAGCTGCCAGTACTCCTCGGGTGTCTGCACCCCTCCGGGGAAGCGACAGCTCATGGCGACGATGGCGAGGGGTTCCCCCGCTGCATCGACCAGTTGCTGGTTCTGCTTGCGCAGCCGGTCGTTCTCCCGCAGCGAGGCCCGGAGGGCTTCAACGATCTGATCCGCGGACGTGGCCATGTGTCAGCTCTCCATCATTCCGGCTTCGTCGGGTGTGGCTTCGTCGGGTGTGGCTCGGTCGGGACGACGGTGCTCAGCCGTCGGCTTCGCCAAAGGCGAGGCGCACCAGGTCGTCGACTTCCATGCTTTCGATGGCGGCGGGAGCGGCGTCGGCCCCGGGTTCGGGGGCTGCCTGCGCGGTCGCCGGCTCCGCCAGTGCCAGCAGAGCGTCGAGGAGCCCGGCTGCCCGCAGGCGTTTGAGGGGAATGGCGGCCAGTGCCTGCCGTACCCCGGCTTCGTCCTCCGGGTCGGGGGCTTCCCCCACGGGCGGACCGGGGACGAGTGTCGTGCAGAGGTGTTCGGCGAGGGCCAGTGGCGTGGGGTGGTCGAAGACGAGGGTGGCGGGCAGCAGTGCTCCGGTCGCGGCGCCGAGCCGGTTGCGCAGCTCCACTGCGGTCAGCGAGTCAAAACCGAGGTCCTTGAACGACTGCTGGTCACCGACCTCGGCGGCGGAGGCATGGCCGAGTACCGCGGCGACCTGGGTGCACACCACGTCGAGCACGGCGTGGTGTGCCTCGTCGCGGCTCAGCGTGGCGAGCGTACGGGTCAGTGTCTCGGCGGCGCCCGCTCCGGCCGGGGCCGCCGGGTCCGCGGCCGCCGTCCGGCGGGGCGCCGTCGGCAAGAGTCCGCTCAGCAGCGGCGGGACGGGCCCGCCCGAGGCCAAGGCATGGGGATCGACCAGCATCGGCAGCAGGGCTGCCTCGGGCCGGCCGAGTGCCGCGTCGTAGAGGGCGAGTCCGCGGTCGGGGGGCAGGGCGGGCAGTCCCGCGCGTGCCATGCGTTGCCGATCGGCTTCGGTGAGTCCGCTGGTCATGCCCGTCGCCCGGGACCACGGTCCCCAGGCGAGCGAGGTGGCGGGCAGCCCGGCGGCCCTGCGCTGGGCGGCGAAGGTGTCGCAGAAGGCGTTGGCGGCGGCGTAGTTGGCCTGGCCGGGAGCGCCGAACACGCCGGCGGTCGAGGAGAAGATGAGGAACGCCGCCAGGTCCTCATCGCGGGTGAGTTCGTGCAGATGGACCGTCGCGTCGGCCTTGGGGCGCAGGACCGCGCGGAGCCGCTGCGGGGTGAGCGAGGTGATGACGGTGTCGTCGAGTACGCCTGCGGTGTGCACGACGGCGGTGAGGGGGTGCTGCTTCGGTACGGAGTCCAGCAGTGCGCGCAGTGCCTCGCGGTCGGCGCTGTCGCAGGCCACGACGGTGACCTCGGCACCGAGAGCCGCCAACTCCTCGCGCAACGCGTCCACACCGGGCGCCTGGGGCCCGCGGCGGCTGGCCAGCAGAAGGTGGCGGATGCCGTGCTCGGCGGCGAGATGCCGGGCCACCAGCGCGCCCAGACCACCCGTACCACCCGTGATCAGCACCGTCCCGTCACCGTCCAGCGGAACCGGCATCGTCAGCACGACCTTGCCCACATGCCTGGCCTGGCTCAGATACCGGAACGCCTCCGGAGCCTTGCGCACATCCCACGCCGTCACCGGCAACGGCTCCAGCACACCCCCGTCGAACAGTGCACGAACCTGCGCGAACATCTCCCTGATCCGGTCCGGGCCCGCCTCGATCAGATCGAACGCCTGGTACTGCACACCCTCGTGCGCGGCAGCCACCTGTGCGGGGTCACGGATGTCGGTCTTGCCCATCTCCAGGAACCGCCCGCCCCGCGGCAGCAACCGCAGCGAGGCATCCACGAACTCCCGCGCCAGGGAATCCAGCACCACATCCACACCCCGGCCACCGGTCTCGGCGAGGAAGGACCCCTCGAAGTCCAGATCACGCGAGGACGCAATATGCGCCTCATCCAGACCCGAGGACCGCAGCGTCCCCCACTTCCCCGGGCTCGCGGTACCGAACACCTCCGCACCCAGATGCCGCGCCAACTGCACCGCGGCCATACCCACACCGCCCGCCGCGGAATGCACGAGCACCGACTCACCCGCCTGGAGTTCCCCCAGCTCCACCAACGCGTAGTACGCCGTCAGGAACACCACCGGAACCGAAGCAGCCTGCGCGAACGACCACCCCTCCGGAACCCGGATCACCATGCGCGCATCAGCCACCGCCACCGGACCGAACGCATACGGGAACAACCCCATCACCCGGTCCCCCGGAGCAAAACCGGTCACACCCGGACCCGTCTCCATGACCACCCCGGAGCCTTCGAGGCCGAAGGCTCCCGCGTCGCCGGGGTACATGCCGAGGACGTTGAGCACATCGCGGAAGTTCACCCCGGCGGCCCGCACCGCGATACGCACTTCGCCTTGTTCCAGCGGGCGCGCGGCAGCGTCGTGGGGCAGCAGGGCGAGGTGGTCGAGGGTGCCCTTGCCGGTCATGCCGAGCCGCCAGCAGGTGCCGTCGGCGGGGTCGCGCAGTGCGGTGCCGGCGTGGACCGGGGCGACCTTCGGCAGGTGCATGGTGCCCCCGCGGAGGGCGAATTGGGGCTCGTTGGCGGCCAGCGCCACGGGCAGCGCGGCGTACGAGGTGTCCTGGCCGTCGAGGTCGGCGAGGACGAACCGGCCGGGGTGCTCGGACTGCGCCGAGCGCACCAGGCCCCAGATCGGGGCGGCCGCCGCATCGTGGCGGGTGGTGCCGGGAGCGTCGACGGCTCCCCGGGTGACGAAGGCGAGCCGGGCCGCGGCAGGTGCTTCCGCCAGCCAGGCCTGGACCAGTGCCAGTGCGCCGGTACCTGCCTCGTGCGGATCGACGGCGGGGAGTTCCACGAGGACGGTGCCGCAAGCCTCGTGGATGTCGGCGGGGCCGGCCAGCCGGGCCAGGGGCAGTCCCGCGGCGGCCAGGTCGGCGGCGAGGTGCTCACTGTCCAGTACGAGGAGGCGGTCCGGCTCCTCGGGCGGTGTCGTGGGGACGGGGACCACGGGCCAGTCGAGGTGGTAGAGGGGGCCGGAGGCCCGTGCGGAGAGCGCTATCCGGTCGGTGGAGATCTCGCGCAGCGTCAGCGCCTCGATGTCGGCGACGGGCCGGCCGTCGGCGTCGGCAAGGGTGAGGGACACGGTGTCGGGTGCGGACAGGTCCAGGCGGACCCGCAGCTGCGTCGCCCCGGTGGCGTGGATCTGCACTCCGCGCCAGGAGAAGGGCAGCCGTCCGCGGTCGGTGTCCCCCGTCGGCAGGTATGCGGTCGCGTGCAGGGCGGCATCGAGCAGCGCCGGGTGCAGTGCGAAGCGGTCCGCGTCCTGGTCTGCCGTCCGGGGCAGAGTCACTTCGGCGTGTACCTGGTCGCCGTCGCGCCAGGCGGCATGCAGTCCTTGGAAGAGCGGTCCGTAGCTGAACCCGCCCGCGCTCAGCCGCTCATAGAGGTCCTCGACCGGCAGCGGCTCGGAGCCGGGCGGCGGCCATGCCGACGGGGCGGGTGCCGTGGGCTCCGGGTGAGCGGCGGTGAGGGTGCCGGTGGCGTGCAGCGTCCAAGGCTCTCCGGGAACCGGGTCGGCACGGCGCGCATGGACGGTGAACGCCCGGTGGCCCTGCCCGTCGTCGGCGCCGAGTACCGCCTGCAGGTCCATCGCCTCCTGCTCGGGGAGGATCAGCGGGCTGACCAGGGTCAGGTCCCCGACGCGGCGGCAGCCGGCCCGGTCGCCCGCCAGAACGGCGAGTTCGAGGAAGGCCGTGCCGGGGACGACCGCGGTGCCCCCGAGGGCGTGGTCGGCGAGCCACGGCTGGTCCGGTACCGAGAGTCGGCCGGTGAACAGGTGGCTGCCGTTGGCGAGTTCGACGGCTGCGCTCAGCAGTGGGTGGTCGGCCGGGCCGATTCCCACGGTGGCGAGGGTGCGGGGAGTCGGCCAGTACCGCTGCCGCTGGAAGGGGTACGTGGGCAGGTCGCCGACGGCCGGACGGCCCGGGTGGGCGTTGGCGACGGCGGACCAGTCGAGGTCCGCGCCGTGGACATGGGCACGGGCGAGGCCGTCGAGCAGCGAGCGGGACTCGGACGTCCGGTCGCGGAGGAGCGGAATGACGGCCGTGCCGGTGGTGTCGGGGGGCAGTGAGCCGGCTGCCATGGCGGAGAGGGTGCCGTCGGGGCCGAGTTCGACATAGCGCCGCACGCCCTGCTCGGTGAGCCCGCGGAGGCCGTCGTGGAACCGGACGGCTCCCCGTACCTGACGCACCCAGTAGTCGGGGAGGTGCAGTTCGGTGGCGATCTCGCCGGTCAGGTTGGACACCACGGGGATGTGCGGCTCGTGATAGGTGAGCCCTTCGGCGACCGCCCGGAAGGGGGCGAGCATCGGGTCCATATGCGGTGAGTGGAAGGCATGGCTGACCTGGAGGGACTTGGTCCTGCGGCCGTCGGCGGCCAGCCGTTCGGCGATCCGGTGCACGGCAGCACGGTCGCCGGAGAGCACGACGGAGTCCGGGCCGTTGACGGCGGCGATGCATACCTGCTGGTCAAGTCCGTCCAGCAAGGGCAGCAGCTCGGCCTCCGTCGCCTGGACGGCGACCATGGCGCCGGTCTGCGGGAGCGCCTGCATGAGCCCTCCGCGGGCGGCGACCAGGGCACAGGCGTCGGGCAGGGAGAACACCCCGGCGATATGTGCCGCGGTCACCTCGCCGATGGAATGGCCGAGCAGGTAGTCGGCGCGCAGACCGGCCCGTTCGGCGAGGCGGTGGAGGGCGGTCTCCATGGCGAACAGGGCGGGCTGGGTGTATTCCGTCCGGTGGAGCAGACCGTCGGTGTCGTGGAACATGACGTCACGCAGCGGCCGGTCGAGATGGTCGGCGAAGTGTTCGCAGACCTCATCGAGGGCGTCGGCGAACACCGGGAAGGTGCGGTGCAGTTCCTGGCCCATGCCGGGGCGCTGGGCGCCCTGTCCGGTGAACAGGAAGGCGGTTCCTGCGCCGGGACGGACCATGCCGTCCACGGCCCCGGTTGCCGGTTCCTCGCCGGAGGCGAGTCCGGCCAGGGCGGACAGCAGGGTGGCGCGGTCCGTGCCGTGGGCGACCGCGCGGTGCTCGAAGGACGCGCGGGTGGTGGCCAGGGCGTGTCCGACGGCCGCGAGGGGCAGGTCGCGGTGCTGTTCGGCGTGTGTGTGCAGGGCCGCGGCCAGGGCGCGGAGCGCCTCGGGGCTGCGGGCGGACAGGGGCCAGACGAACGGCAGTTGGGTGGTTTCGGTGACATCCTGCGGGCCCGGCTGCGGCCCGTCGGCAACCTCGGACAGCTCGGACGGCTCGGCGGCCTCGGCCGGTTCCGGGGTGGCCTGTTCGAGGATGACGTGCGCGTTGGTGCCGCTGAAGCCGAAGGAGGAGACCCCGGCCCTGCGGGGGCGCCCGTGCTCGGGCCAGGGGAGCGGGGCGTCGAGCAGCTCCACGGCGCCTTCGGCCCAGTCCACATGGGACGAGGGCGTATCGATGTGCAGCGTCCGCGGCAGCAGGCCATGGCACATGGCCTGCACCATTTTGATCACTCCGGCCACGCCGGACGCGGCCTGGGTGTGCCCGATGTTGGACTTCACCGAACCCAGCCACAACGGGCGTTCCGCGTCGCGGTCCCGGCCGTAGGTGGCGATCAGCGCCTGGGCCTCGATCGGGTCGCCGAGGGTGGTGCCGGTGCCATGGGCTTCGACGGCGTCGACGTCACCGGCCGTGAGCCGGGCGTCGGCGAGCGCCGCCCTGATCACCCGCTGCTGGGAGGGGCCGTTGGGTGCCGTCAGGCCGTTGCTGGCGCCGTCGGAGTTGATGGCGCTGCCGCGGATGACGGCCAGTACCGGGTGCCCGTTGCGCCGGGCGTCGGACAGCCGCTCCACCAGCAGCATGCCGGCGCCCTCGCCCCAGCCGGTGCCGTCGGCGCCGTCGGCGAACGCCTTGCAGCGGCCGTCGGCGGACAGTCCGCGCTGACGGCTGAACTCCAGGAACGCGGCAGGGGTCGACATCACCGTGACACCGCCCGCCAGGGCCAGCGAGCACTCCCCCGACTGGAGGGCGCGGATCGCCCAGTGCAGGGCGACGAGAGAGGAGGAGCATGCGGTGTCCACGGTGACGGCCGGGCCTTCGAGGCCGAAGGAGTAGGCGATCCGGCCGGAGACCACGCTTGCCGCGTTGCCCGTGCCCAGGTATCCGCCGACGGCTTCGGCGGCGTTGTCCAGGACGGTGGTGTAGTCCTGCCCGTTGGTGCCGGCGAAGACGCCCGTACGGCTGCCCCGCAGGGACAGCGGGTCGATACCGGCCCGCTCGAACGCCTCCCAGCAGACCTCCAGCAGGATCCGCTGCTGCGGGTCCATGGCCAGCGCTTCGCGGGGCGAGACGCCGAAGAATCCGGCGTCGAAGCGGTCGGCTTCGGTGAGGAAGCCGCCCCGGCGGGTGTAGGTCGTCCCGTCGTGCTCCGGGTCGGGGTGGTACAGCGCCGCGGTGTCCCAGCCACGGTCATCGGGGAACTCCCCGATGGCGTCGCCGCCGGCGGCCAGGAACTCCCAGAAGGCGTCCGGTGTCCGGATACCGCCCGGGAAGCGGCAGCTCATCGCCACGATGGCGACGGGCTCACCGGCCGTCGCGGCATCGGCCCCGGAAACCTCCAACTGGAGCCCGGACCCGAGCAGTTCGGCCATCAGGTGAGCGGCGACGGCCGAGGGCGTGGGGTGGTCGAAGACCAGGGTGGCAGGCAAGCGGAGTCCGGTCCGGCTGCCGAGCGCATTGCGCAGTTCGAGGGAGGTCAGGGAGTCCAGGCCGAGGTCCTCGAAGGCCCGGTCGGTGTCGATCCGGTCCGCCGAGCTGTGGCCGAGGACGGTGGCGGTCTCGGTGCGTACGAGATCGAGGATCTGGGCGTGGCGCTCTTCGGGGGCCAGGGCGGCGAGGGCAGCCAGTGCGGGTGCCACCGAGGTCCCGGCGCCCGTGCCCGGTCCGGCCGCCGGGGCCGCGGTCCGCTTGGCGGGAGGGCCGACGAGCGCCCGGAGCAGCGGAGCAACCGTCGGGCCGCTCCGGCGGACCGCGGCGATATCGAGCGGCACCGGGACCGCTACGGCCCGGTCCTGGGAGAGACAGCGGTCGAACAGGGCGAGCGCCGCTTCGGTGGACAGCACACCAACACCGCCCCGGTCCATCCGCCGCCGGTCCGTCGCGTCCAGGCGGGCGCTCATCTCGCTGCGCTCCGCCCACATTCCCCAGCCGAGGGCAAGCGCCGGACGGCCCTCGGCGCGGCGCCGGTGGGCGAGCGCTTCCAGGAAGGCGTTACCGGCGGCGTAGTTGCCCTGGCCGGGACCGCCGAAGGTGGCGGCGGCGGAGGAGAACAGGACGAAGGCCGAGAGTTCGAGGTCCCAGGTGAGCCGGTCGAGGTTGACCGCGGCATCGGCCTTGGGGCGCAGGACGGTGGCCATCCGCTCGGGGGTGAGGGAGGCGATCACCCCGTCGTCGAGCACACCGGCGGCGTGCACGACCGCACCCAGTGGGTGGGCTGCGGGAAGGGTGGCCAACAGGTCGGCCAGGGCCGTCCGATCGGCCACATCGCAGGCGGCCAGGGTCACCCGGGCGCCGAGCGCGCGCAGCTCCTCGGCCAGCTGCTCGGCGCCGGGTGCGGCCGCACCGCGTCGGCCGACGAGCAGCAGATGCCGTACCCCGTGTCCGGTCACCAGATGCCGGGTCACGGCGGCACCGACGGTTCCGGTGGCGCCGGTCACCAGGACGGTGCGGAGCGCGTCGAAGCGGGCTCCGGCCATGGGGGGTGTGGACGCGGGCTTCCGGGAGGGCTGGGCAAGCCGGGTCAGCCGAGGGGCCAGGAGGCGCGTGGCGCGGACGGCAAGCTGGGGCTCCCCGGAGCGCATCGCCGCGCCGATCGCTGCGCTGGGCAGAGCGTCGGCGTCGCTGCCGGTGTCGCTGTCACTGTCACTGTCGGCATCGAGGTCGGCATCCACGAGCAGGAACCGGTCGGGGTTCTCCGACTGCGCCGAGCGCACCAGGCCCCACACCGCGGCGGCGGGCAGATCCGTGACGGTCTCGTCCGGGGAGGTGGCGACGGCGCCCCGGGTGAGGAAGACCAGGCGCGCGTCAGCCAGGCCCGGTCGGCCGAGCCAGCTCTGCAGCAGCGCCAGGGCGTCTCCGGCCGAGGTGTGGGCGGCGGCGGCCGGTTCGTCTGCTTCCGTGCTCCGCCAGGGGACGACGACGAGGTCGGGGACGTCGGCGCCCTGTTCCGCGGCCGTGGCGAGCGCGTCCAGGGCGCCGTGGAGGCCGGGTGCTTCCGCGTCGGCCCCGGGGTTGCCCTCGCCGAGGATCGCGACCCGGTAGGGCGGCTGCTGCGGGGCGGACGGCGGCAGTTCGGTCCATTCCACGGTGAAGAGATCGTCGCGCCCGGAGGGTATCCGCGGCCCGGCGACCTCGGCGGCGGGCACCGGGGTGACGGAGCCGAACGAGGCGACGGGGGCGCCGAGTTCGTCGGTGAGGTGGATGTCCAGTCCGCCGCCGTCCGCGGGCGCGAGGCGGGCGCGCACCGACTCGGCGGCCACCGCGTGCAGCGCACAGTCGCGCCAGGACACGGCGACGGCGTCCGGGTGCCCCGCGGCGGGGAGCGCCTGGAGCACCGCGTCGAGCAGCGCCGGGTGCAGGGCGAACCGGGCCGCGTCAGCGCGGTACTCCTCGGGCAGTGCGGCCTCGGCGAATACCGTGTCAGCGTGCCGCCATACGCCCCGCAGCCCGTCGGACGGCAGCCCGTGCGGGAACTCGTCGCCTTCCCGCGCCGTGTGCCACAGGTCCGGGTCCACGGCGCGGGCGTCGGCGGGGGGCCAGACCCGGAGGTCGTGGTCAGGCCGCTGCGGCGACTGCCGGGTGAGCGCACCGTGGGCGTGCCGGGTCCACGGCGTCTCGTCGTCCGGCCGGTCGGCGGGGCGGGAGTGCACCGTCAGAGTCCGTCGTCCGTCCGGTTCTTCCCCGGCGTCGCCCAGCACCACCTGGAGGTCGACGGCGGACTGCTCGGGCAGTACGAGGGGGGCGTCCACGGTGAGTTCGGCGAGGTGCTCGCAGCCTGCCACGGCGCCGATGTGGAGGGCGAGATCGAGGTAGGCGCTCGCGGGGAGCTGGACGCGGCCGTCGGCCGCCCGGTCGGTGAGCCAGGGGTGCGCGGACGGTGTGAGGCGCCCGGTGGAGACGATGGCGCCGCGGTCGGCCAGGGTGATGGCCGTCGGGAGCAGGGGGTGTTCGCCCGTGCGGTGCGCGGTGGCCGCTTCGGGGGCGGCCAGCCAGTAGCGACCGCGCTGAAAGGCGTAGGTGGGCAGGTCCACGCGGTCGGCGTCGGGGAAGAGCCGGTCCCAGTCGGGGCTCGCGCCGCGGGTGTGCAGTGCGCCCATGGCGGTGAGGACGCTAAGGCTTTCCGGCCGGTCCTTGCGCACGGCGGGTACGAGAAGGGAGCCGGTGTCCGCGTCCAGGCAGCCCTGGGCCAGGGCGGTGAGGGTGGCGTCGGGCCCGATTTCGAGGAAGCGGGTGACCCCGCGCCGCTCCAGTGCCCGGATGCCGTCCGCGAACCGTACGGCTTCCCGTACGTGCCGTACCCAGTAGTCGGCGGTCCCCAGGTCGGTGGCCGGTTCCCCGGTCACATTGGAGATGACCGGGATACGCGGCTGACGGAACGTCAACTCGTCTGTCAGCGAGCGGAATTCCGCGAGCATCGAGGCCATCAGCGGGGAGTGGAAAGCATGGCTCACCCGGAGGCGCTTGGCCTTGCCGCCCTGCTGCTCGAAGCGCCCGACGAGCGCTGCCAGCGCGTCCTCGTCACCGGCCACGACGGTCGTCCGGGGGCCGTTGACGGCGGCGATGCTCAGCCGGTCGGCGGCGTCCGCCAGCAGCGGCAGCACCTCGGCCTCGGCGGCCCGCAGGGAGAACATCGCGCCTCCGGCAGGGAGCGCCTGCATCAGACGTCCGCGGGCGGCGACGAGGCGGCAGGCGTCCGGCAGCGAGAGAACTCCGGCGGCGTGTGCGGCGGCCAGCTCCCCGATGGAGTGGCCGAGCAGGAAGTCAGGGGTGAGACCCCAGGATTCGATGAGGCGGAAGAGCGCGATCTCGAAGGCGAACAGGGCCGGCTGGGTGAAGCCGGTGCGGTCCAGCGCCGCCGCGTCCTGGCCGAATACGGTCTCTGCGAGCGGCTGTGGCAGCTCCGGGTCGAGATGGGTGCAGATCTCGTCGAAGGCGTCCGCGAAGACAGGGAACGCCTTGTGGAGTTCGCGGCCCATGCCGAGGCGCTGGGCTCCCTGGCCCGCGAAGAGGAACGCGGTTTTGCCGCGGCCGGCCGTGCCCCGGACGGCCGCGGTGTCGTCGCCCTGCGCGAACCGGGCGAGGCGCTCCAGCAGTTCCTCGCGGTTCTCGCCCAGCACCACCGCGCGTTCCTCGAAGGGGGTACGGGTGGTGGCCAGCGAAGCGGCGATGTCCACGGCGCCGACGGTGGCAGGCACCTCGCTTACGTGGGCGAGTAGTTGATCCGCCTGGGCGCGCAGGGCCGGTTCGCTGCGGGCGGAGAGCACCCAGGGCACCACCGGAAGCGGCGCAGCGGGTCGCGGCGTTCGGCCGGACCGCTCCCCGGCCCGTTCGGGCTCCGCCACGGCCGGGGGCGGGCCGTCCGGGGCTGGGGCGTCCGGCTCCGCCCCGGCGGGTGGGGCCTGTTCGAGCACGGCGTGCGCGTTGGTGCCGCTGACCCCGAAGGCCGAGACCCCGGCGCAGCGCGGACGGCCGGTCTCGGGCCAGTCCACGGCGTCGGTGAGCAGCCGGACGTCGCCCTCGCTCCATTCGACGTGGGTGGTGGGCCGTTCGGCGTGCAGGGTGCGGGGCAGCACACCGTGCTGCATCGCCTGCACCATCTTGATGACGCCGGCGACCCCGGCCGCGGCCTGGGTGTGGCCGATGTTGGACTTCACCGTGCCGAGCCACAGCGGGCGGCCGGCTTCCCGTTCCTGGCCATAGGTGGCCAGCAGCGCCTGCGCCTCGATGGGGTCGCCGAGGGGGGTCCCGGTGCCGTGAGCCTCCACGGCGTCCACGTCGGAGGCGGTGAGGCCGGAGGCGGTGAGCGCCGCGCGGATGACCCGCTGCTGGGACGGTCCGTTGGGGGCGGTCAGTCCGCTGCTCGCCCCGTCCTGGTTCACGGCGGTGCCCCGCACGAGACCGAGTACCCGATGGCCGTTGCGGCGGGCGTCGGAGAGCCGTTCGAGCAGCAGCATGCCGACGCCCTCGCCCCAGCCCGTGCCGTCGGAGTCGTCGGAGAACGCCCTGCAGCGCCCGTCGGCAGACAGCCCGCGCTGCCGGCTGAACTCCAGGAAGGTGACGGGGGTGGACATCACCGTCACACCGCCGGCGAGGGCGAGGGAGCACTCCCCCTGGCGCAGTGCGGTGCAGGCCAGATGCAGGGCGACCAGGGAGGAGGAACAGGCGGTGTCGACGGTGACCGCCGGGCCTTCGAGGCCGAAGGTGTAGGCGACCCGGCCGGAGGCGATGCTGGCGGCGCTGCCGTTGCCCAAATGGCCTTCGAGGCCGGCGGGCGGCTCGCTGAACCGCGAGCCGTAGTCGTTGTACATGACGCCGGCGAAGACGCCGGTGGGGCTGCCCTTGAGCGTCTGCCGCCGCAGGCCCGCCCGCTCGAACGCCTCCCAGGACGCTTCGAGAAGGAGACGCTGCTGCGGGTCGGTGGCCAGCGCCTCGCGGGGCGACATGGCGAAGAAGTCCGGGTCGAAGTCGGCGGCGTCGTGGAGGAAGCCGCCTTCCCGGGTGTAGCAGGTGCCGGGGTGGGCGGGGTCCGGGTGGTAGAGGGAGTCCACGTTCCAGCCGCGGTCCTCCGGGAAGGGCGTGATGCCGTCGGTGCCGTCGGCGACCAGCTGCCAGAGGTCCTCCGGCGAGCGCACCCCGCCGGGGTAGCGGCAGCTCATGGCCACGATGGCGATGGGCTCGCGTTCGCGGGCCTCCATCTCCCGCAGACGCTTGCCCGTCCGGTGGAGATCCGCCGTCACCCGCTTCAGATAATCGCGGAGCTTTCCCTCGCTCACAGTTCAGCTCCCTTCACCGGACCGGCGGCCTGCCGCGCACCGGCCCCGCCACGCTGGATCGTCTACTCGCTGATCACATTCTGTGGGCGCGGGCCGGCCGATCAGCCCGCCGGCCGGTGACTCTAAGAGAACCCCTAGACGACTCATTCCAGCGTCCAGGTGGGTACTCGTGGGCGATGAGTGGCCTGGTCAGGGGTTGGGTTGGCGCCAGAGGTACGGGCCTGCGGACGCGCACCGGCTCCGGCGGTGCCTCAGTGGGCCGCCGGAGCCGGTGCGCGGGCGCTCAGCCCGTCATGATCCGTCGCTCAGCCCGTCATGATCCGCCGAGTTCCTGCTCGATGAAGTCGAACAGCTCGTCGTCCGACGCCTGCTCCAGCCGGCTCTCCAGCCCCGCGTCCGGATCCTCCGGGAGGCTGTCGAGCCGGTCCATGAGCCCCTGCAGCCGGGTGCGCAGCGCGGCCCTGGATGCCGTGTCGTCCATGAGGCGCTCGGTCTGTGCCTGCCATGCGTCGAGCGAGCCGGGTTCGGCGCCGCCGTCGGCCGACCGCTGTGCCACCTCGGTTGCCAGCCTGTCGAGCAGGTGGTCGGCGAGGCCGCCCGGTTCCGGGTAGTCGAACAGCAGGGTCGCGGGCAGCCTGGTCCCGGTCACGGCCGTGAGACGGTTACGCAGCTCGACGGCGGTCAGCGAGTCGAAGCCCAGATCCAGGAAGCCGCGCTCGGGGTCGATCGCGTCGGCCGAGGTATGGCCCAGGACCAGCGCTGCGTGGCCCAGGACGGCATCGAGCACCGCCTGGCGCCGTTCCGTCTCCGGCAGCGCGGCGAGCCGGGCGCCGAGCTGTTCGGCTTCGGCGGCAGGCGCGGCGGCCGGTGCGCCGTCCGAGGGCCGGGGCCGCGAACCGGCCAACGACCGCAGCAAGGGCGGCACTTCACCGGCCGCGGACCGCAACGCCGCCGGATCGAGCCGCGCCGGGACGAGGAAGGGCTCATCCGAGGCGAGTGCGGCATCGAGCAGTGCCAGCGCCTGGTCCGACGGCATCGGGCGCACCCCGCCCCTGGCCATCCGGTGGAGGTCGGCGTCGTCCAGCTTGGTGGTCATCCCGCTGCGTTCGGCCCACAGGCCCCAGGCGAGGGAGACGGCAGAACGGCCCGCTGCCCGCCGGGCGTGGGCGAAGGCGTCGAGGAACGCGTTGGCCGCCGCGTAGTTGCCCTGTCCGACCCCGCCGAAGGTCCCGGCAAGCGAGGAGAACAGCACGAACGCGCTCAGGTCGAGATCGCGGGTCAGCTCGTCCAGATGGAGTACGGCGTCCGCCTTGGCCCGGAGCACGGTGTCCATACGGTCCGGAGTCAGCGAACCGAGTACCCCGTCATCGAGGACACCCGCGGTGTGGATCACCGCGGTGAGCGGACGTTCGGCGGATACGGAGGCCAGCAGCCGGGCGGTGTCGTCCCGGTCTGCGAGATCACAGGCGGCGATTTCGACCTCCGCGCCCATCTCGCGCAGCTCCTTCTCCAGTTCGGGCATCCCGTCCGCCAGCCGCCCGCGACGGCTGGCCAGCAGCAGACCGCGTACGCCGTGGGCCGCCACCAGATGACGGGCGACGAGCCGGCCGAGCATGCCGCCGCCCCCGGTGATCAGCACCGTGCCGTCGGCACCAAGTCCCCTGAGCGGCTGGGCCGTTCGGGCCCGTACCAGTCGCGGCACCCGGGCCTCGCCCGCACGCAGGGCGATCTCGGGTTCCCCGGTCGCCAGTGCGGCGGGCAGCGCGGTCGCGGACGGTGTCGTGCCGTCGTGGTCGAGCAGGGCGAAGCGGTCCGGGTTCTCGGCCTTGGCGGTGCGGATGAGTCCCCAGACGGCGGACTGCGCCAGTCCGGGAACCGCCGCACCGGCCCGGTCGGCCACCGCGTCACGGGTGCACAGGACCAGCCGCGAGGCACTGAACCGCTCGTCGCGGAGCCAGTCCTGTGCCAGTTCCAGCGCGTGGTGTACGGCCCGGCGGGTGGCCTCTGCCTGTTCGCCCTCGGCCGGCGGGCAGCCGACCATGACCGTGGCGGGCACCTCGGCCCCGGCGTCGACGGCCGCGGCCAGCGCGGCCAGATCCGGGTACGGGGCGCCGCGGCCACCGGGAACCTGAGGCACGTCCCTTCCAATGACCGCATACGGCTCGGCCGGCTGGCCGCTCAAGGGCAGCTCCGCCCAGTCCATCCGGTACAGATCGGCCGGCCTCGGCCCGGCGGCGGCCAGCTGTGCGGGATCGACCGGCCGCAGGACGAGTGCCGGTATCGCGGCGAGCGGGGCGCCCGACGCATCCGCCAGTTGCACGCCATAGGTGTCATCGGCCTGTCGGACGAGACGGACCCGCAGGGTGTCGGGGTTCGCCGCCCCGGTGGCGGTGACTGCCCGGAAGCTGAAGGGCAGCACGGCCCGTTCGGTGTCGGGTGCGGCCAGTGCGACGGTGTGCAGGGCGGCGTCCAGCAGCGCCGGATGCAGCACGAAGCCGGTGTCGCGGTACTGCTCGGGCAGAGCTACCTCAGCGAAGACCTCGTCCCCCCGGCGCCAGGCGGCACGCAGACCACGGAAGGCCGGTCCGTAGGCGAAGCCGTTCGCGGCGGTGCGCTCGTACAGGTCGGAGATATCGAGGGAGTCGGCGCCGGGCGGGGGCCAGGCGGTGAGGTCGGCGGATGTGCTGGTCCCGGACGTGTCAGCCCCTGCTGCACCGGTCCCGGACGCGCCGGTCTCGGACGTGCCGGTTCCGGGCAGGCCGTCGGCGAGGGTGCCTTCGGCGTGCCGGGTCCACGGCTGCTCCTCGTCGTCCGTGCCGGCCACGGGCCGCGAGTGCACGGACAGCGGGCGGCGGCCCGACCCGTCCGCCTCCCCGACGGTGAGCTGAAGCTGCACCGTGCCGTCGTCCGGGACCACCAGCGGTGCCTGCAGGGTGAGTTCCTCCAGATGACCGGCGCCGGTACGTGCGCATGCCTGGAGTGCCAGTTCCAGGAATCCGGTGCCGGGGAACAGCAGCGTGCCGTCCAGTGCGTGGTCGGCCAGCCACGGCTGTCGTCCCGCCGAGAGCAGCCCGGTGTACAGGGCGCCGCCGGATCCGGCGAGCGGTACGGCCGCGCCGAGCAGCGGGTGCCCCGCCGCCAGCCCCACGGCGGAGACGTCCGACGAGTCGGTGGCGGCCGCCAGCCAGTACCGCTGCCGCTGGAACGGGTAGGTCGGCAGCGGCACCCGCCGGGCACCCGAGGGCGCCAAGCAGCGCTCCCAGTCCGGGCCGTGGCCCTGGACGTGCAGCTGGGCGAGGGCGCCGGTGAGCGACTCCGGTTCGTCGGTGTCCCGGCGCAGCAGCGCGCCGAGGAAGATCCCGTCCCCTGTGGTCAGGCACTCGTCCGCCATGGCGGTCAGCACCCCGGACCCGAGGTCGAGGAGGGTGCGCGCGCCCAGCTCTTCCAGGGCGCGGGCACCGTCGTGGAAGCGGACCGCCTGCCGCACGTGGCGCACCCAGTAGTCGGGGCTGCACAGCTCCTCGGCCGTGGCCGTACGGCCCGTGAGGTTCGACACGACGGGTATGGCGGGCGGCCGGTAGCTCAACTCCTCTGCCAACGAGGCGAATTCATCGAGCATCGGGTCCATGTGAGCCGAGTGGAAGGCATGACTGACCCGCAGCCGCTTGGTCCGGTGGCCCGCGGCGGCCAGCTGTCCGGTGACCTCGGTGACGGCGTCCTCGTCACCGCTCAGGACGGTGGCGGCCGGTCCGTTGACCGCGGCGACGGTGACCCTTCCCTCGTACGGTGCGAGCAGCGGCAGTACGTCCTCCTCCGCCGCATGGACGGACACCATGGCGCCGCCGCCCGGCAGGGCCTGCATCAGCCGGCCGCGGGCGGCGACCAGACGGCAGGCGTCCGCCAGGGAGAACACCCCGGCGGCATGGGCGGCGGCCAGTTCTCCGATCGAGTGGCCGAGCAGCAGGTCCGGGTGTACCCCGTAGCTTTCGAGCAGCCGGAACAGGGCGACTTCGAGGGCGAACAGACCGGCCTGGGTGTAGACGGTCCGGTCGAGGAGTTCCGCGTCGGGTGTGCCGGGCTCGGCGAACAGCACCTCGCGCAGCGGCCGGTCGAGGTGGCCGTCCAGGTGTGCGCAGACCGCGTCCAGGGCGTCGGCGAAGGCGTCATGGGTCGCGTAGAGGCGCCGTCCGGTCCCGGCGCGCTGTGATCCCTGCCCCGGGAAGAGGAAGGCCAGCTTTCCGGGGCGGGCCCGGCCGACGGTGACCCGTGGGTGCTCCTGGCCTTCCGCCAACGCCGCGAGTGCCGCGGTCAGTTCGCCGGTGTCCCGGCCGAGGAGGGCCGCCCGGTCCTCGAACCCGGTCCGCGAGGTGGCCAGGGACAGCGCGATATCGGCGGGGGTGAGCTCGGGGTGACGGGCGAGGTGTTCCGCCAGCCGCCGGGCCTGGTCCCGCAGGGCCGGGGTGCCCCGGGCGGACAGCAGCCAGGGCACCACGGCCGTCGGCGCATCATCGGTCTCCGGCCGCCGGTCCTGAGGCGTGATCCCCGACTCGGCATCCACCGGCCGGGGCTCCTCCAGGATCACATGCGCGTTGGTCCCGCTGATGCCGAAGGCGGAGACGCCTCCCCGGCGCGGTGCGTCGCCCGGTGTCCACTCCTGCGGTTCGCTCAGCAGCCGTACGTGCCCCGCCGACCAGTCGATATGCGGTGAGGGCTGCGCGGCGTGGAGGGTGCGCGGCAGCACTCCGTGCCGCATCGCCTGCACCATCTTGATGACTCCGGCGACACCGGCCGCGGCCTGGGTGTGGCCGATGTTCGACTTGACCGAGCCGAGCCACAACGGGCGTTCCGCAGGCCGCTCCTGGCCGTAGGTGGCGAGGATGGCCTGCGCCTCGATGGGGTCGCCGAGCCGGGTGCCGGTGCCGTGCGCTTCGACGGCGTCGATATCGCCCGTGGAGAGCCCTGCGGTCGCCAACGCCTGCTGGATGACGCGCTGTTGGGCCGGGCCGTTGGGTGCGGTCAGACCGTTGGAGGCGCCGTCCTGGTTGACGGCCGTGCCCTTGACGACGGCCAGCACCGGATGTCCGCGCCGACGCGCCTCGGACAGCCGCTCCAGCAGCACCACACCGACGCCCTCGGCCCACCCGGCGCCGTCGGCATCCGCCGAGAACGCCTTGCAGCGGCCGTCGGGGGCGAGCGCCCGTTGCCTGCTGAATTCGATGAAGGTCTGAGGCGTCGAAATCACCGTCACACCGGCCGCCAGCGCGAGTGTGCATTCACCGGACCGCAGCGCCTGGCCCGCCAGATGCAGGGCGACCAGCGACGACGAACACGCCGTGTCCACCGTGACGGCCGGCCCCTCCAGCCCGAGGGTGTAGGCGATACGGCCGGAGGCGACGCTGCTCGCGCTGCCCGTCGCCAGATGCCCCTCCATGCCCTCCGGGGCGGTGTGCGCACGGGAGCCGTAGTCGTTGTAGTTCGAACCGACGAACACGCCTGCTGCCGTGCCGCGGAGCGTCTCCGGGTCGATGCCGGCCCGTTCGATCGCTTCCCAGGAGGTCTCCAGGAGGAGCCGCTGCTGGGGGTCGATCGCGACGGCCTCACGCGGCGAGATCCCGAAGAATGCCGGGTCGAAGTGGTCGGCGTCGTAGAGGAATCCGCCGTCGCGGGCGTAGAAGGTGCCCGGCTTGTCGGGGTCCGGGTCGTAGAGCCGCTCGATGTCCCAGCCGCGGTTGGTGGGGAAGCCCGAGACGGCGTCGGTGCCCTCGTCGAGCAGCCGCCACAGCTCTTCGGGCGAGTCGGCCCGGCCCGGGTAGCGGCAGCTCATGCCGACGATGACGACCGGATCGTCGTCCACCGGAGTGGCAGGGGCCGCCGGAGCCGTACTCTCCGGCAGCGCGCCGAAGAGCCCGTCGTGGAGGAACGCCGTGAGGGCGGCCGCCGTCGGATGGTCGAAGACGAGGGTGACCGGCAGCCGCAGGCCGGTCGCCTCGGCAAGCCGGTTGCGCAGCTCAACGGCGGTCAGCGAGTCATAGCCCAGCTCGCGGAATGCCCGGTCGGCGGGGATCGCGTCGGGCTGGTCGTAGCCCAGGACGGCGGCGGCCGCGGCCCGTACGTCGTCCAGTAGCGCCGCGCGCCGCTCCCCCGGGGCGAGTTCCCGCAGCTGGACGACGAGCGGCGCGGCATCGCCACGCACCTCGGTCTCCTGGGTGCCCTCGCCGGCCGACGCCTGGACCTCGGGCAGCTCACTCACCGCGGCGACCCGCCGGGCCGTGGCCTTGCGCCAGTCGACATCCGCGACGACCAGGAACGTCTCGTCCCGGTCCAGCGCCTCCTGGAGTGCGGAGACCGCCAGTTCGGGGTCCATCGGCGGTACTCCGTCGCGGCGGAGCCGCTGTGCCAGTTCCTCTCCCACCAGACCGCCGCCGCCCCAGGCTCCCCAGGCGATCGAGGTCGCGGGCAGGCCGTCGGCGCGGCGCCGCAGGGCCAGCGCGTCCAGACAGGCGTTGGCCGCCGCGTAACTGCCCTGTCCGGGGCCGCCGAGCGTGCCCGCCATGGAGGAGAACAGAATGAACGCCGACAGGTCCAGATGCCGGGTCGCCTCATGGAGGGCGAACGCGGCCCCCGCCTTCGGCTCCCACACGGCCTCGGCCCGGTCCTGGGTGAGCTGGTCGATCAGCCCGTCGTCAAGGACTCCTGCCGTATGCACCACCGCGGTCAGCGGCTGCTCCTCGGGCAGGCTCGCGAGGAGTGCCGTGACCGCCGTCCGGTCGCTGACATCACACGCCCGTACGGTCGCCTGCGCTCCGAGCCCCGCCAACTCCTCGACGAGCGCGGCGGCACCGGGCGCCTCGGGGCCCCTGCGGCTGACGAGTACGAGGTGCTCCGCACCGTTGCGGGCGAGCCAGCGGGCGAGGTGCCCGCCCAACGCGCCCGTCCCCCCGGTGACCAGCACGGTGCCGTGCGGCCGCCAGCCGTCACCGGCCGGCCGGTCCTCCGGGAGCGCCCGCACCATCCGGCGGGTGAAGACTCCGGAACCACGCAACGCCACCTGGTCCTCGCCGGGTCCCTGCGCCAGCAGCGCGACCAGCCGTCGGCCGGCCCGGTCGTCCCACTCGCTCGGCAGGTCGACAAGTCCGCCCCAGCGCTGCGGATACTCGAATGCGGCGATCCGGCCCAGCCCCCACGCCATGGCCTGCGTCGGGTGGTCAAGGTCATCGGCACGGTTCACTGACACCGCGCCACGGGTCGCGCACCACAGGGGCGCGTCGATCCCGGCGTCACCGAGGGCTTGCAGCAGCGAGGTCATCAGGACCAGACCGGTCGGGAGGGTCTCCGCGGAGGTCCACGGCTGCTCGTCCAGGGCAACGAGGGAGAGCACCCCGGAAATCGCCCCGGCTGCCGTCCCTGCCTCGTCGCGCAGTCGGCCCGCCAGTCCTTCCCGGTCGGCGTCCACCGTGCCGACGGTTACGGTCCGGATGTCCGCGACGCCCGACCGGAGTACCCGGATCACGCCCTCGACCAGCGGATCTTCCTCGTGACCGGCGGGGACGACAACCATCCACGTACCGTCAAGACCGGTGCGCTCGGGCTCCGGCTGCGGTCGCCAGACGATCCGGTAGCGCCAGCCGTCGACCGTGCTGCGCTGCTGCTGTCGCTGGTGCCACAGCGACAGCGCGGGCAGGACCTCACGCAGCGCGCCGTCGTCGGACAGCCCGAGCGTTTCGGCGAGGGTGTCCACGTCCTCGCGCTCGATGGTCTCCCAGAATCCGGCGTCGACGAGTCCGGAAGCGGCCGACGCTGCTGCGGGCCGATGTGAGGTGAGCCAGTAGCGGCGGTGTTGGAAGGCGTAGGTGGGCAGGTCCACCAGCTGCGGATGGGGGGCGGCGGCAAAGGCCGGGGACCAGTCGACATCCACGCCGTTCACATACAGCTCGCCGAGGGAGGTGTAAAGCCGCGACAGCCCACCGTCGTCCCGGCGAAGGGTGCCGGTCACCACCGCATCCGCGCCCGCGGCCTCGGCGGTCTCCTGAAGCGGCATCGTCAGCACGGGACGGGGGCTGACCTCTACGAACACCCGGTGATCCGCAGCCAGCAGTTCGCGCACCGCAGGCTCCAGCCGCACGGTCTGCCGCAGGTTGGTGTACCAGTACTCGGCGTCCATCTCCGCCGTGTCCAGCCACTCGCCGGTCACCGTCGAGAAGAACGGCACGGGCGACGTCTGGGGCACGATCGGCGCCAGGACGTCGAGCAACTCCTCGCGGAGGGACTCCACATGTGCCGAATGCGAGGCATAGTCCACGTCTATTCGACGGGCATGGATCTCGCGTTCGCGGCACCGGTCCAGCAGATCTTCCAGCGCGTCCGCGTCACCCGAAACCACTGCGGTGGAGGGGCCGTTGACGGCCGCGACCGAGACTCGGCCATCCCACGGCTCGATCAGCTCCGATACGTCGGATGAGGGCAGGGCCACCGACACCATTCCGCCACGGCCCGACAGGGCGCGGATGGCCTTGCTGCGGAGCGCCACGATCCGGGCGCCGTCCTCCAGGCTCAACGCCCCGGCGACGCAGGCTGCGGCAATCTCCCCCTGACTGTGACCGACCACCGCAGCAGGCTCCACACCATGAGCCCGCCACACTGCCGCCAACGACACCATCACCGCCCACAACACCGGCTGCACCACATCCACCCGGTCCAGACCCGGCGCGCCCTCGCTCCCACGCAGCACCTCGCGCAGCGACCACTCCGTGAACGGCTGCAACGCCGTCTCACACTCCGCGAGCCGATCCGCGAACACCGGGGAGGAATCCAGCAACTCGACCGCCATCCCCGCCCACTGCGAACCCTGCCCCGGGAAGACGAACACCGTCCGGCCCGGGTCACCCTTCGCCGCGACCGCAACCGAGGATGTGTTCAACTCCCGCAGTTTGGCGGTTAGTTCATCGGTATCCGACCCCACGACGACCGCCCGGTGCTCGAACGACGACCGCGACGCCACCAACGACCAACCCACCTCAACCGGCGACCAGCCCGCATCAACCACCCGTGACGCCAACCGCCCCGCCTGCGCCACCAACGCATCAGCAGAACGCCCGGACACCACCCACGGCACGAGCACACCACCAACCGAGCCCGAAGACGACGAAACCGACTCCCCCTCGTCGGCCGACTCAGCTCCCCCAGTCGACTTCGCCCGCTCGGGCTCATCCACCTGCTCGACAATCACATGCGCATTGGTCCCGCTCACACCGAAGGAGGAGACACCGGCCCGACGCGGACGGCCGTCCTCCACCACCCACGCACGAGCCTCGGTCAGCAGCTCCACCGCGCCCGACGACCACTCCACATGCGGCGATGGCTCATCAGCGTGCAGCGTCGCGGGCAACTCCCCGTGGCGTAGCGCCTGCACCATCTTGATGACCCCGGCCATCCCGGATGCCGCCTGGCTGTGCCCGATGTTGGACTTGACCGAACCGAGCCACAGCGGCCGGTCCGCCTCCCGCCCCTGCCCATACGTGGCAAGCAGCGCCTGCGCCTCGATCGGATCACCCAACGACGTCCCCGTACCGTGCGCCTCCACCACATCCACCGCACCGGCCGACACACCCGCATCCGCCAACGCCGCCCGGATCACCCGCTGCTGCGACAGACCATTCGGCGCGGTCAAACCGTTCGACGCACCGTCCTGATTGATCGCCGATCCACGGACAACCGCCAGCACCCGGTGGCCGTTGCGGCGGGCGTCCGAGAGACGTTCCACCAGCAGTACGCCGACGCCCTCGGCCATGCCCATACCGTCGGCCGCCGCCGAGAAGGGCTTGCACCGCCCGTCCCGCGCCAGCCCCCGCTGCCGGCTGAAGCCGACGAGGCCGATCGGTTCACTCATCACCGCCGCGGCTCCGGCGATGGCCAGGGAGCACTCCCCGGAGCGCAGGGCCTGTACGGCCAGATGCAGCGACACCAGCGAGGACGAACAGCCGGTGTCCAGCGTGATCGCGGGGCCTTCGAGTCCGAGTGTGTAGGAGATGCGGCCGGAGGCGATGCTGGTCACCGTTCCGGTGATGAGGTGGCCCTCCAGCCCTTCGGGGGCCTCGCCGTTGCCGTATCCCTGGTGGGCGGCCCCGAAGAAGACGCCCGTGGGGGTGCCCCTCAGCGTTCGGGGGTCTATGCCGCCGCGCTCGATCGCCTCCCAGGTCGTCTCCAGGAGGAGGCGTTGCTGCGGGTCCATGGCGAGGGCCTCGCGCGGGGAGATGCCGAAGAACTCGGCGTCGAAGTCACCGGCTGCGTCGAGGAATCCACCCTCCCGGACGTAGCACGTACCGGTGCGGTCCGGGTCCGGGTCGTAGAGCCCGTCGAGGTCCCAGCCCCGGTCGGCAGGGAACTCCGAGATCGCGTCCGTCCGGTCCCGCACCAGCTGCCACAGGCCCTCGGGCGACTGCACGCCACCCGGGTAGCGGCAGGCCATGGACACGATCGCGATCGGGTCGTCCTCGGCCTGGGCGTCCTCGGCCGGGGCGGCGGGGGCTGTGTGCTGCGGGACGGCGACCGGTACCGGCAGGGCTCCGTCGGCACCGGCCAAGGTCGTGTCCAGATGCCCGGCGAGGGCCTTCACGGTGGGGTGGTCGAAGACCACGGTGGCGGGGAGCTTCAGCCCGGTGGCGGTGTTGAGCCGGTTGCGCAGCTCCACCGCGGTGAGGGAGTCGAAGCCCAGCTCGCGGAAGGCGCGGCCGATCTCGACCTCCGAGGTGTCCTCGTATCCGAGTACCGCCGCGACCTGCTTGCGTACGAGGTCGGAGAGCCGCCGCTCACGTTCGGCGGGCACCAGACCCGCGAGCTGGGAGCGGAGCGACTCGGCCGCGGTCTCGGCGGCATCCGTATCGGCCTCGTCGGCCTCCAGCGCCCGCAGTACCTCGGGGACCTCGTGCAGCAGCGGGCGGCGGTGCGCGGCGGTGAAGACGGGGACGAAGCGTTCCCAGTCGATGTCGGCCACGGCGAGGAAGGTCTCATCGTGGTCGAGCGCCTGCTGGAGTCCGAGTACTGCCAGCTGCGCCGGCATGAACGGGATACCGCGCCAGCGCAGCTGTTCCTGAATCACATCGACGGCCATCCCGCCGCCCTCCGGGCTCCAGATGCCCCAGGCGATCGAGGTGCCCGTCAGACCGCGGGCGCGCCGGTGGGCCGCGAGGGCGTCGACATAGGCGTTCGACGCGGCGTAGGCCCCGTGGTCGCCGCTTCCCCAGGTCCCGGCGACGGACGAGTACAGCACGAACGCGTCCATCCCGTCACGGTCGAAGAGCGCGTCGAGGTTGCGGGCCCCGAGCAGCTTGGCGCGGGCGCCCTCGGCGAACTCTTCCAGCGTGGTGTCGGCGAGCGGCACCAGCAGACCGACTCCGGCGGTGTGCACGACGGAACGGATGGCCGGGCCGTCGGACTCGACCTGGGAGACCAGCTCAGCCAGTGCGTCGGCGTCCGTCACATCGCAGGCGGCCAGGGTGACCCGTGCGCCCAACGCGACCAGTTCGTCCCGCAGTTCGGCCGCGCCGGGGGCGTCCGAGCCGCGTCGGCTGGTCAGCACCAGATGCTCGGCGCCACTGCGGGCGAGCAGTCGGGCGGTGTGTGCACCGAGACCACCGGTACCGCCGGTGACCAGGGCTGTTCCGCTGGTACGCCAGGGGGTGACCGGCGCACCGCCGTCCAGTGGGGCGCGGGTCAGCCGGCGGGTGAGGAGTGCGGAGCCGCGCAGGGCAAGCTGATCCTCGTCCCCGCCCGTGGCGAGGACACCGGTCAGCAGGGCCGCACCACGCTCGTCCAGCTCCGCGGGCAGGTCGACCAGACCGCCCCAGTGCTTCGGGTGCTCCAGGGCGAATACCCGGGCCAGGCCCCAGACCGCCGCCTGGAGCGGGTGCCGCACCGCGTCATCGGCGAACCCGGTGGCGGTGGACTCGGTCGTGAGCAGCCACAGCGGAGCCTCGGCTTCGGTATCGACGAGCGCCTGCATCAGGGCCACGGACTGCACCAGGCCCACGGTGACCTCGGGATGCCCGGTCAGCGGCTGCTCCTCCAGGGCGAGGAAGGAGAGGATGCCACTGGGGGCACCGGCGATGAGCGAGCTTCGCAGCTGGTCGGCCACGGCTCGGCGATCGGTGACCGATGCGTCGAGTATCAGGAGTACGGTCTCGGCGCCGCTCTCCCCGATGCCCTGGAGGGTGGAGCGTACGACGTCGTCATTGAGGTGGGCGGCGGGCACGACGACCAGCCAACGTCCCGCCAACTGACCTGCATCCGGATCGGGTTGGGGTCGCCAGACGATGCGGTAGCGCCAGCTGTCGACCGTGCTCCGCTGCTGCCGACCCTGCCGCCACGACGACAATGCGGGCAACACCTCGCGCAAAGCGCCTGGATCCGACAGCCCCAATGTCGCCGCCAAGCCGTCCAGATCGGCACGCTCCACCGTCTCCCAGAACCGTGCATCCACCGGATCCACAGCACTGTCTACCGACGGCTGCCCGGACTCCAGCCAGTAACGGCGACGCTGGAAGGCGTACGTGGGCAGATCCACCGCCCGGGGCCGATGCCCCACAAAGGCCGGAGACCAGTCCACCTCCACACCCTGCACATACAGCTCACCGAGCGAGGCATAGAGCCGGGCGAGGCCACCGTCGTCACGACGCAAGGTGCCCGTCACCACCGCGTCCGTGCCCTCGGCCTCGGCGGTCTCCTGCACCGGCATCGTCAGCACAGGATGCGGGCTGACCTCCACAAACACCCGATGATCCGCAGCCAGCAGTTCACGTACCGCAGGCTCCAGCCACACCGTCTGCCGCAGGTTCGTGTACCAGTACTCGGCGTCCGTCTCCGCCGTGTCCAGCCAGTCCCCCGTCACCGTCGAAAAGAACGGCACCTCTGCCGGACGAGGCACGACCGGCCCCAGAACCTCAAGCAACTCCTCACGAATCGACTCCACATGCGCCGAATGCGAGGCGTAATCCACATCTATCCGACGAGCACGGACGCCATCCTCCCGACACCTCGCCAGCAACTCATCCAACGCATCCACATCACCCGACACCACCACCGCAGACGGACCATTAACCGCCGCAACCGAAACCCGGCCACCCCACGGCTCCACCAACTCCGCCACCTCGGACGAGGACAGAGCAACAGAGACCATCCCCCCACGACCCGACAACGCACGGATCGCCCTACTACGGAGCGCCACCACCCGAGCGCCGTCCTCCAGGCTCAACGCCCCAGCGACGCAGGCTGCCGCAATCTCCCCCTGACTGTGACCGACCACCGCAGCAGGCTCCACACCATGAGCCCGCCACACCGCCGCCAACGACACCATCACCGCCCACAACACCGGCTGCACCACATCCACCCGGTCCAGACCCGGCGCACCCTCCACCCCACGCAACACCTCACGCAGCGACCAGTCCGTGAACGGCTCCAACGCCGCCTCACACTCCACCAACCGCCCCGCAAACACCGGCGAAGAATCCAGCAACTCCACCGCCATCCCCACCCACTGCGACCCCTGACCAGGGAAAACGAACACCACTTCGGCGTCCCCCGCCAGGTCCCCCGCCTCGCCCACCACTGCACCGGCAGGCGCATCGCCCTCCGCCAGACCACGCAGTCCGGCGACCAGTGCGTCCTGATCGGCGCCCACCACCACGGCCCGGTGCGCAAGAGCCGCACGCGAGGCCACCAGTGCATGCCCGGTGTCCACCGGTGACTGGTCGGCCGTCGCCGCCCAGGACGCCAGTCGGTCCGCCTGCGCCCGAAGGGCCGTCGCGGAGTGCCCGGCGAGCACCCAGGGCAGCGCGGCGGGCGCGGCCTCGGCTGCGGGGGCAGCCACAGTGAGTTGTGCGTCGGCGGGTTCCTCCGCCGGTGCCTGTTCGAGCACGACATGGGCATTGGTGCCGCTGCCGCCGAAGGACGACACTCCGGCCCGCCTGGGTGCGTCGGTCCCGGGCCATGCCGTCTCGTCCGTGAGCAGACGGATGTTCCCCTTCGACCAGTCCACATGCGGTGAGGGCGCGTCGACATGGAGGGTGGCGGGCAGTACGCCATGGCGGATGGCCTGCACCATCTTCATCACTCCGGCGATGCCGGAGGCGGCCTGGGCGTGCCCGATGTTGGACTTGAACGAGCCGAGCCACAGCGGCCGGTCCGCGTCCCGGTCCTTGCCGTACGTGGCCAGCAGCGCCTGAGCCTCGATGGGGTCGCCGAGCGAGGTACCCGTACCGTGCGCCTCCACCGCGTCCACGTCGGTGGGCGACAGACCCGCGTTGGCCAGCGCGGCCCGGATCACCCGCTGCTGCGAAGGACCGTTCGGCGCGGTCAGACCGTTTGACGCGCCGTCCTGGTTGGTGGCGCTGCCGCGGATCACCGCCAGCACCGGATGGCCGTTGCGCCGGGCGTCCGACAGGCGCTCCAGCAGCAGAACGCCCACGCCTTCGCCCCATGCGGTGCCGTCGGCCGCGGCGGCGAACGGCTTGCACCGCCCGTCCCGAGCGAGCCCGCGCTGCCGGCTGAACTCCACGAAGTTCCGTGCCGAGGACATCACGGTCGCTCCGCACGCGAGCGCCATCTCGCACTCTTCGTGCCGCAGGGCCTGGACGGCCAGATGCAGGGCGACCAGCGAGGACGAGCACATGGTGTCGACGGTGACGGCCGGCCCCTCCAGCCCGAAGCTGTACGCGAGCCGCCCGGAGAGGACCGCTGCGGATCCGCCGGTCAGCAGGTGGCCCTCCACGCCCTCCGGGGCGGTGCTGCCGTCGGCGGAAGCGGCATAGCCCTGATTGCTCGATCCGACGAAGACCCCGGCTTCGCTGCCGCGTACCGACGTCGGATCGATGCCCGCACGCTCGAAGACCTCCCAGGAGGTCTCCAGGAGGAGCCGTTGCTGCGGGTCCATGGCGAGGGCCTCGCGCGGGGAAATCTCGAAGAATCCGGCGTCGAATTCCGGGGCGTCGTAGAGGAAGCCGCCCTGGCGGACATAGCTGCTGCCGGCCCGGTCGGGGTCCGGGTCGTACAGCTTGTCCATGTCCCAGCCGCGGTCGGTCGGCATCGGCCCGATGGCGTCGGTGCCTTCGGCCACCAGCTGCCACAGTTCTTCCGGGGAGCGCACTCCTCCCGGAAGACGGCAGGCCATGGCGACGATCGCGATGGGATCGTGCTCCCGCGACTCCACCTCCTGCAGCCTGCGGCGGGTCTGTCGCAGGTCCGTGGTGACCCGCTTGAGGTAGTCGCGGAGCTTGTCCTCGTTGTCCATGTAGCGTCAGCCCTTCAAGAAACCGGCGGTCGGGGTACGTTCCGGATCAGCCGGTCCCGAGTTCCCTGTCGATCAGGTCGAACATGTCCTCATCGCTCGCATCCGCGAGTTCGTCGTCGACGGTCTCCGTCGACGCCGGCGCGTGGCCTTCCCAGTGGGCGAGCAGGTCGCGCAGTCCTTCGGTGAGCGCCCGCCGGGTGTTGTCGTCGGTGGCCGCTCGCAGCGCGCTCGCGACGGGTTGCAGCTCGGGGAGCACGGGGGTGCCGCCCCCTGCTTCCAGCTCTGGGTGCAGTTCTGGTTCGGGTTCTGCGGGCAGGAGTTCGTCCCGCAGATACTCGGCGAGCGCGGTCGGTGTGGGGTGGTCGAAGACCAGCGTGGCGGGGAGCGTGAGCGCGGTGACCGCATTGAGCCGGTTACGCAGCTCCACTCCGGTCAGTGAGTCGAAGCCCAGCTCACGGAAGGCCCGCGCGGGCCGTACCGCCTCGGTCGAGGCATGTCCCAGTACGGCGGACGCATGGGTGCGGACCAGGTCCAGGAGCATGCGCTTGCGCTTGGGCTCAGGAAGCGCCGCCAGCCTGTCCGGCAGATCCGAGCCACCCTTCTCGTCGGCCTCTGCCGCCTTCTCCTCCTTCTGGTCTGCGAGCAGTTGCCGTACGTCCGGCAGCTCGTCCAGGAGTGGCCGGGGCCCGCTCACCGTGTAGGCGGGGAGGAAACGGTCCCATCGGATGTCGGCGACGACGAGGGTGTGCTCACCGTGTTCGACGGCTTCCCGCAGCGCGTGTACGGCCGGTCCGGGATCCATGGCGGGCACACCACGGCGACGCAGCTGCTCGGCGACGGCCTCGTCGACCATGCCACCACCGGCCCAGGCACCCCAGGCGATGGAGGTGGCCGGGCGGCCCTGCGCCCGGCGCCATTCGGCAAGTGCGTCAAGCGCGGCATTGGCGGCCGCGTAGGGCCCCTGACCACCGTTGCCCCACACCCCGGCACCGGAGGAGAACAGCACAAAGGCGTCCAGCGGATGATCTGCCAGCAGCTCGTCGAGGTGACAGGCGCCGGAGACCTTGGCGTGTACGGCGGCCATGGCGTCATCGAGAGAGGTCTCGTCGAGCGGGCGGGCCTCACCGACGACGCCCGCCGTGTGCACCACGGCCGTCAGCGGGGCTTCCTCCCCGGTGAACGAGTCCAGCAGCTTGGCCACCGCGGCCCGATCGGTCACATCGCAGGCGGCCACGGTCACCCGCGCACCGAGCGCGGTCAGCTCGTCGGCCAGTTCGGACGCGCCGGGGGCATCCGGGCCACGCCTCCCGGCGAGCACCAGATGCTCCGCACCACCGGCCGCGAGCGCCCTCGCCACATGGGCGCCCAGGGCTCCGGTACCCCCGGTGATGAGGACCGAGCCGCGCGGCTGCCACGGCTCGGCCACCGCCGACGGATCGAGAGGCGCGCGCACCATACGCCGGACATGGACACCGGACGGCCGGATGGCGTACTCATCCTGGCTACTGCCGCCACCACCACCGAGAAGGGACAGGAAGCGACGCAGCGCCTGCTCGTCCAGGGTCTTCGGCAGATCGATCAGGCCGGCCCAACGGTCGGGGTGATCGAGGCCGAAGACCCGGGCCAGGCCCCAGATGGCAGCCTGGCCGGGGTTGCGTATCGGGTCGGATGGCCGGTGGGTTTCCGGTCCCCGTGCGACAGCATCGGTCGAGACGGCGCCCTGGGTGACTGCCCACAGAGACGCGTTCACCTCCGTATCGGCCAGCGCCTGGGTGAGGGCCAGGGTGCTGAGCAGGCTGCTGGGCACCCCCCGGCGGCCATCGGCATCCCGGTCGTCCAGGGCAAGCAGCGACACCACGTGCAGCGGGGCATCGGCAGCGCCGCGCAACGCCGCCAGCTGTGCCACGAGTTCCGCACTGTCGGCGGTGGCCGACACGGGCATGATGCGGGCCCGGTCACCGAGACCGCGTACGGCCTCCTGCACGAGGTCATCATCCAGGTAGTCGGCCGGCGCGACGATCAGCCAGCGGCCCGTCAACTCGCTTGATTCCGGCTCGGGTTGGGGCCGCCAGACGATGCGGTAGCGCCAGCTGTCGACCGTGCTCCGCTGCTGCCGACCCTGCCGCCACGACGACAATGCCGGCAACACCTCACGCAAAGCGCCTGGATCCGACAGGCCCAACGTCGCCGCCAGACCGTCCAGATCCGCACGCTCCACCGACTCCCAGAACTGTGCATCCACCCGATCCACACCACTACCTACCGACGGCTGCCCGGACTCCAGCCAGTAGCGGCGGTGTTGGAAGGCGTAGGTGGGCAGGTCCACCAGCCGCGGACGGGGGGCGGCGGCAAAGGCCGGGGACCAGTCGACATCCACACCGTGTACGTACAGCTCGCCGAGGGAGGTGTAGAGCCGGGCGAGGCCGCCGTCACCGCGACGGAGGGTGCCGGTCACCACCGCGTGCGCGCTCACGGCCTCGACGGTTTCCTGAAGCGGCACGGTGAGCACGGGATGCGGACTGACCTCCACGAAGGTGTGGTGGCCAGTCGTGGCGAGGGCTTCGACGGCGGGCGCGAACTCCACGGTCTGCCGCAGGTTGGTGTACCAGTACTCGGCGTCCATCTCCGCCGTGTCCAGCCACTCGCCCGTCACCGTCGAAAAGAACGGCACGGACGACGTCTGGGGCACGATCGGCGCCAGGACGTCGAGCAACTCTTCACGGAGGGACTCCACATGTGCCGAATGCGAGGCGTAGTCCACGTCTATTCGACGCGCACGGATCTCGCGCTCCCGGCACCCGTCCAGCAACTCTTCCAGCGCCTCTGCATCGCCGGAGACCACTACCGACGACGGGCCGTTGACCGCCGCGACCGAGACTCGGCCATCCCACGGCTCGATCAGCTCCGATACGTCGGATACGGGAAGGGCCACCGACACCATTCCGCCACGGCCCGACAGGGCACGGATGGCCTTGCTGCGGAGCGCCACGACCCGGGCGCCGTCCTCCAGACTCAACGCCCCGGCGACGCAGGCTGCGGCAATCTCTCCCTGGCTGTGACCGACCACCGCAGCGGGCTCCACACCATGGGCGCGCCACACTGCCGCCAACGACACCATGACCGCCCACAACACCGGCTGGACCACATCCACCCGGTCCAGACCCGGCGCACCCTCCACCCCACGCAACACCTCACGCAGCGACCAGTCCGTGAACGGCTCCAACGCCGCCTCACACTCGGCGAGCCGATCCGCGAACACCGGGGAGGAATCCAGCAGCTCTGCCGCCATCCCCGCCCACTGCGAACCCTGCCCAGGGAAGACGAACACCGTCCGGCCCGGGTCACCCTTTGCGGCGGTCGCAACCGAGGATGTGTTCAACTCCCGCAGTTTGGCGGTTAGTTCATCGGTGTCCGACCCCACGACGACCGCCCGGTGCTCGAACGACGACCGCGACGCCACCAACGACCAACCCACCTCAACCGGCGACCAGCCCGCATCCGCCACCCGCGACGCCAACCGCCCCGCCTGCGCCACCAACGCATCAGCAGAACGCCCGGACACCATCCACGGCACGAGCACACCACCACCCGAGCCCGAAGAGGACGAAACCGGCTGCCTGTCCCCCGCTGACTCGGGCTCATCCACCTGCTCGACAATCACATGCGCATTAGTCCCGCTGATGCCGAAGGAAGAGATACCGGCCCGGCGCGGATGGTCCTCGTCGAGCGTCCACGGACGGGCTTCGGTCAGCAGCTCCACCGCGCCCGATGACCACTCCACATGCGGCGACGGCTCATCAGCGTGCAAGGTCGCCGGCAATTCGGCATGGCGCATGGCGAGCACCATCTTCATGACCCCGGCCAGGCCGGAAACCGTCTGGGTGTGCCCGATGTTGGACTTGACCGAGCCGAGCCACAGCGGCCGGTCCGCCTCCCGCCCCTGCCCGTACGTGGCAAGCAGCGCCTGCGCCTCGATCGGATCACCCAACGACGTCCCCGTACCGTGCGCCTCCACCACATCCACCGCACCGGCCGACACACCCGCATCCGCCAACGCCGCCCGGATCACCCGCTGCTGCGACAGACCATTCGGCGCGGTCAAACCGTTCGACGCACCGTCCTGATTGATCGCCGTCCCGCGGACAACCGCCAACACCGGATGTCCCTTGCGGCGGGCGTCCGAAAGGCGCTCCACGAGGAGGACGCCGACCCCCTCGGACAGTGCAAATCCGTCGGCCGCCGCCGAGAACGGCTTGCACCGCCCGTCCCGCGCCAGTCCCCGCTGGCGGCTGAAGCCGATGAAGGGCCCGGGATCTGCCATGATCATCGCGGCTCCCGCGACAGCGAGCGAGCACTCCCCCGAGCGGAGTGCGCGCACCGCCATGTGCAAGGCGACCAAGGACGACGAGCATGCCGTGTCGACCGTGACGGCCGGGCCTTCCAGTCCCAGCGTGTAGGCGACCCGGCCGGATGCGACGCTGGTTGCCGCCCCGGTCGCCAGATATCCCTCGATCTGCTCAGGGTCCGCCGCGCGAAGACGGTTCCCGTACTCCTGGTCGGTGACGCCCATATAGACACCGGTTCCGCTGCCCCGCAGGGACTTGGGGTCGATGCCCGCACGCTCGAAGACCTCCCAAGAGGTCTCCAGGAGAAGCCGCTGCTGCGGGTCCATGGCGAGGGCCTCGCGCGGGGAGATCCCGAAGAACTCGGCATCGAAGTCACCGGCGTCGCGCAGGAATCCGGACTCCCGGACATAGCTGCTGCCCGGCCGGTCGGCATCGGGGTCGTAGATGCCGTCCAGGTCCCATCCACGGTCGGTGGGGAAGGCGGACATCGCATCGACGCCCTCCCGGACCAGCCGCCACAGATCCTCGGGCGACTGCACGCCCCCCGGGTAGCGGCAGGCCATGGACACGATCACGATCGGGTCGTCGTCTGCCTGGCCGGAGGCGGGGACGGGGGCGGGAACGGGGGCCGGTGCCACGGACGGCTTCGCGGTGGATTCCTCCTCGCCGGTGAGCTGGGCACCGACGTATCCGGCGAGCGCAGCCGGGCTGGGGTGATCGAACACGACGGTCCGTGGCAGCCGCAGTCCGGTGGCGCGGCTCAGGCGGTTGCGCAGTTCGACGGCGGTCAGGGAGTCAAAACCCAGCTCCTTGAAGGGGCGTTGGGGGTCCACGGGCGTCGTCTTGTCGTGACCGAGGACGGAGGCGACCTGTTCGCGGACGAGTTCCAGCAGTGTGGTGGTGCGATGCCGGGCATCGAGTCCGGCGAGCCGCTCGGCGAGCGGCGACCGGGCGGGCCCGCGCCCCGTGCCGCCGCCACTGCCGTCGCCCGCGTCCCCGTCATCGTCACCGTCGCCGAGGGCCGCGAGTTGCGGGATCTCCGAGAGGAGTCGGCTCGGCCGTACCGAGGTGAAGACGCTGTTGAAGCGCGGCCAGTCCACGTCGGCGACCGCGATCGAGGTGTCGCCGTGGTCGAGCGCCTGCTGGAGCGCGGTGAGGGCGATGTCCGGGTCGATGACGGGCACGCCACGGCGCCGCAGCACCTCATGCAACGAGTCGGCGATCATGCCGCCGCCCGCCCAGGGGCCCCAGGCGACCGACAGCACCGGCAGCCCGTCGGCCCGGCCGCGTTCGGCACGGGCATCGAGCAGCGCGTTGGCAGCGGCGTACGCGCCGTGCTCCGCCACTCCCCAGGTGCCGGATATCGAGGAGAAATAGATGACGGCGTCGAGTTGTGTTGGGTCGAGCACGGAAGTCAGATGGTCGGCACCGGCGACCTTGCCCGCGAGCGCCGCCGCGAGGTCTTCCGGCCCGGCCTCCGCCAGGGAGCCGAGAGCGCTCACACCGGCGGCGTGCACCACGGCACGGACCGGGCCCCCGTCCCGCTCAATCCGTCGTACGAGGTCCGCCACCGCCTGCTGATCTCCGATGTCGCAGCCCGCCACGGTGACCTGAACACCCTGGTCACGGAGTTCGGAGCACAGCGCGGCCACCCCAGGGACGTCAGCGCCACGACGGCCGGTGAGGACGAGATGTTCCGCGCCGTTGCCGGCGAGCCAGCGGGCGATATGGGCACCCAGCGCTCCGGTACCGCCGGTGACGAGGACGGTGCCCCGCGGACGCCAGGAGCGTCGCGGGGGCTTCCCGTCGACCGGTGCGGGGACCAGTCGCCGCCCGAACAGGGTGGCCCCCCGGACAGCGAGTTGATCCTCGCCATTCCGGGCTGCGGCCAGGACCCGCGTCAGCAGCTCCACCGCTTGACCGCCGCCCTGCCCCGGCAGGTCGATGAGGCCGCCCCAGCGCTCCGGGTATTCCAGCGCGGCGACCCGGCCGAGCCCCCAGATCCCGGCCTGGTCGGGGTTCGCCGGTGCGTCGTCGTCGGCGGGGGTGCCGGTCGCGACCGCGCCTCGGGTGACGCACCACAGCGGGGCGCCTATCCCGGCGTCTCCGAGTGTCTTCAGCAGGGCGAGAGTCAGCGAAAGACCGGTAGGAACGCAGGGATGGCTACGGTCCGGCCGTTCGTCCAGGGCCAGGAGCGAAAGCACACCGGCGAACGGAGCGGCCCCGGCACGCGGCATCTCCGCAAGCTCGGCGCCATCGTCCACCGTCAGTGAGTGGATGCCCGCGCCCGCTTCCGCCAGCGCCTCCCTGACGCCCTGCACCAGCGCGTCACCCTCGTACCCGGCCGGAACCACCACCAGCCAGTCGCCGTCGAGTTGCCCAGTGGCCGGTTCCGCCACGGGTCGCCACACGACACGATGGCGCCAGCCGTCCGCGGTACCACGCTGCCGCCGCTGCCGGTGCCAGGACGACAGCGCAGGCAGCACCCCATCCAGGGCCTCGGCGCCGGGCAGCCCAAGAGTGCCCGCCAGCCTCTCCGCGTCCTGCTCGCCGACGGCCGTCCAGAACGCCTCTTCCTCCGGGGAGCCGGCCACCGCCGGAGCTTCCGGCTTCAGCCAGAAGCGCTTCCGCTGGAAGGCGTATGTCGGCAGTTCCACCCGGTTCGGACGACGATCGGCGAACGCAGGAGACCAGTCGACGTCCATGCCGTGCACATACAGCTCACCGAGGGAGGTGTAGAGCCGGGACAGACCACCGTCGTCACGACGCAGGGTGCCCGTCACCACCGCCTCCGCGCCCACGGCCTCAGCGGTTTCCTGAAGCGGCACGGTGAGCACGGGATGCGGACTGACCTCCACGAAGGTGCGATGACCGACCGCGACGAGAGCTTCGACGGCGGGCGCGAACTCCACGGTCCGCCGCAGGTTCGTGTACCAGTACTCGGCATCCATCCCCGCCGTGTCCAGCCACTCCCCCGTCACCGTCGAAAAGAACGGCACCTCTGCCGGACGAGGCACCACGGGCGCCAGAACCTCAAGCAACTCCTCACGAATCGACTCCACATGCGCCGAATGCGAGGCGTAATCCACATCTATCCGACGAGCACGAACACCACGCTCCCGACACCTCGCCAGCAACTCATCCAACGCATCCACATCACCCGACACCACCACCGCAGACGGACCATTAACCGCCGCAACCGAAACCCGGCCACCCCACGGCTCCACCAACTCCGCCACCTCGGACGAGGACAGCGCCACCGACACCATCCCCCCACGACCCGACAACGCACGGATCGCCCTACTCCGCAGCGCCACCACCCGAGCGCCGTCCTCCAGGCTCAACGCCCCAGCGACGCAGGCTGCCGCAATCTCCCCCTGACTGTGACCGACCACCGCAGCAGGCTCCACACCATGAGCCCGCCACACCGCCGCCAACGACACCATCACCGCCCACAACACCGGCTGCACCACATCCACCCGGTCCAGACCCGGCGCACCCTCCACCCCACGCAACACCTCACGCAGCGACCAGTCCGTGAACGGCTCCAACGCCGCCTCACACTCCACCAACCGCCCCGCAAACACCGGCGAAGAATCCAGCAACTCCACCGCCATCCCCACCCACTGCGACCCCTGACCAGGGAAAACGAACACCGTTCCGGAACCGAGGGCGGTCGGTACGGCGCCGGTGGCGGTATGGGATCCGGGGTTGCCCTCGGCCACGGCGTGCAGCTCCGCGAGCAGCGCGGCGCGGTCGGTGCCGATGAGTGCCGCTCGGTGTTCCAGTGCCGTGCGCGTCGTGAGCAGGGAGTGCGCGACGTCGTAGGGAGCGGCTTCGGGGAGCGTGTCGAGATGGGCGGCGAGGGCGGCTGCCTGTGCGCGCAGTGCGTCCGGGGTCCGGCCGTGCACAAGCCATGGCACGACGGTCCTGTCAGCGCCGCCACACGTCGCTTCCTCAGCGGCTTTCGGGATCTCGGCCGGAGCCTGTTCCACGATCACATGCGCATTGGTGCCGCTGATGCCGAACGACGAGACACCGGCCCGGCGCGGCTGCCCGCTCTCCTCCCACGGCTGGGGCTCGGCGAGCAGCCGTACCGAACCCGCCGACCAGTCCACATGCGGGGACGGTGCGTCGAGGTGCAGCGTTTCCGGGAGGACGCCGTGCCGCAGCGCGAGCACCATCTTGATGACCCCGGCGACACCGGCGGCGGCCTGGGTGTGCCCGATGTTGGACTTGAGCGAGCCGAGCCACAGCGGGCGGTCCGCGTCGCGGTCGCTGCCGTAGGTGGCCAGCAGGGCCTCCGCCTCGATGGGGTCGCCGAGTGCCGTGCCGGTGCCATGCGCCTCCACCGCGTCGACCTCGGCCGGGTGCAGTCCGGCGGCGGCGAGCGCAGCCCGGATCACGCGCTCTTGCGAAGGCCCGTTAGGGGCGCTGAGGCCGTTCGAGGCGCCGTCCTGGTTGGTGGCGCTGCCGCGCAGCACGGCAAGCACCGGGTGGCCATTGCGCCGGGCGTCCGACAGGCGTTCCACCAGCAGGATTCCGGCGCCTTCGCCCCATGCGGTGCCGTCGGCCGCCGCGGCGAACGGCTTGCACCGGCCGTCGGGTGCGAGCCCGCGCTGCCGGCTGAACTCCACGAACATGCCGGGCTGTGACATCACCGTCGCCCCACCGGCGAGCGCGAGGGTGCACTCTCCCGCGCGCAGCGCCTGCGCCGCGAGATGCAGCGCCACCAGGGACGAGGAGCATGCCGTGTCCACGGTGATGGCCGGTCCTTCGAGACCGAGGGTGTAGGCGATGCGTCCGGAGGCGACGCTGGTGGTCGTTCCGGTCAGGACATGGCCCTCGACCTGGTGGTTCGCCTGGTGCAGCCGGGGGCCGTACTCCTGCGCCATGGCGCCGACGAACACGCCGGTGAGACTGCCGCGGACGCCCGCCGGGTCGATGCCTGCCCGTTCCAGCGCCTCCCAGGAGGTCTCCAGCAGAAGCCGCTGCTGCGGGTCCATGGCCAGCGCCTCACGGGGCGAAATCCCGAAGAACCCGGCGTCGAAGGACGCGGCGTCGAGGAACCCGCCCTCGCGTACGTAACTGGTGCCCGAGCGTTCGGGGTCGGGGTCGTACAGCGCGTCGGTCTGCCAGCCCCGGTCGGTGGGGAACGGCGACACCGCGTCCACCCGGTCCCGCAGCACCTGCCAGAGGTCTTCGGGCGACTGCACACCACCGGGGTAGCGGCAGGCCATCGCGACGACGGCGATCGGCTCGTCGGGGTCGGCCTGGGGGCCGGCGGCCGGACCGTGCGCCGACTCCAACGTGTGGGCGGCGCCCAGGAGTTCGGCGTCGAGATAGTCGGCCAGCCGGGTGGGCGAGGGATGGTTGTACAGCGCCGTGGACGGCAGCCGTACCCCGAGGGCCCGGTTCAGCTGGTTCCGCAGCTCTACGGCGGTGACCGAGTCGAAGCCGAGATCCTTGAACGTCCGGCCCGTGTTGATCGCGGAGGGCTCCCGGTGACCGAGCACGGCGGCCGCATGGTCCCGTACGACTTCGAGTGTCGGCCGACTCGTCCCGGGGCTGTCGGCCGCGGCGCCAACGGGCCGGTCAGCCCCGTCAGCAGTGGTCCGGCGGAAGCCCTCACCAGTGGACCCGGCCGTCTGCTCCACCCAGTGCCGTTCGCGCTGGAAGGCATACGTGGGCAGGTCCACGAGCCGGGGGCGGTGGGCGGTGAAGGCCGGGGACCAGTCGACGGCCACGCCCTGCACATACAGCTCGCCGAGTGAGGTATAGAACCGGGCGAGACCACCCTCGCCACGGCGCAGTGTGCCGACGACCGCAGCCTCGGCGCCCGCGGTCTCGACCGTCTCCTGCACCGGCATGGTCAGAACAGGGTGCGGGCTGACCTCCACGAAGGTGTGGTGGCCGGCCGCGGTGAGGGCTTCGATGGCGGGCGCGAACTCCACGGTCCGCCGCAGGTTGGTGAACCAATACCCGGCGTCCATGGCCGCCGTGTCCAGCCACCCGCCCGTCGTCGTCGAGAACAGCGGCACGGCGGACGTCCGGGGTGCGACCGGCGCCAGGACCTCCCTCAGCGTCTCCTCGATCGACTCCACATGCGCCGAATGCGAGGCGTAGTCCACGTCGATCCGCCGTGCACGGACCTCGCGCTCGCGGCACTCCTCCACCAGCCGGTCCAGAACATCATCATCACCGGACACCACCACCGACGACGGCCCGTTGACCGCCGCAACCGAAACCCGACCACCACTCCATGGTGCGATCAACTCCTCCACGTCAGGCCGGGGCAGCGCCACCGACACCATTCCGCCACGGCCGGACAGCGCACGGATCGCCTTGCTGCGCAGTGCGACCACCCGGGCGCCGTCCACCAGACTCAACGCCCCGGCGACACACGCCGCGGCGATCTCTCCCTGGCTGTGGCCGACGACCGCCGCGGGCTCGACGCCATGGGCGCACCAGAGCTCCGCCAACGACACCATCACGGCCCACAGCACGGGCTGCACCACATCCACCCGGTCCAGGCCCGGCGCACCGTCGGCCCCACGCAACACCTCACGCAGGGACCAGTCGACAAACGGCTCCAGCGCCGCCTCACACTCCGCCAACCGACGGGCGAACACCGGCGAGGAGTCCAGCAGCTCCACCCCCATCCCGAGCCACTGCGACCCCTGACCGGGAAAGACGAACACCGTTTTGCCGGAGGTGACGGTCGCTTCGCCGACCGTCACCGCGGCATCGGGGCGTCCCTCCGCCACGGCCCGTACACCGGCGCCCAGTTCGCCGATTTCCGAGCCCACGATGACCGCCCGGTGCTCGAACGACGACCGCGAGGCCACCAGCGACCAGCCCACATCAGCCGGAGACAGACCCGTCCCCGCCAGCCGCGCCGCCAACCGCTCCGCCTGCGCTGCCAAGGCGTCAGCAGAACGCCCGGACACCACCCATGGCACCACCACACCCGAGGCCGAAGCCGAGACCGACGACACCGACACCGACGCCGACGCCGACGCATCCGCCGTCCCCTCCCCGTCCCCGGCCGGCTCCTCCCGCTCAGGCAGCTCCTCGGCCCGCCCCACGACCAGATGGGCGTTCGTGCCGCCCATCCCGAACGACGAGACCCCGGCGACGAGTTGCCGCCCCGCCTGCGCCGTCCATGCCCGGGACTCCGTCTGCACCCGGAGGTTCAGGGCGTCGAGCGGAATGCCGGGGTGGGGGGTGGCGAAGTTCAGGCTCGGTACGAGGCGGCCGTGCTCCACGCACAGCACCACCTTGAGCAGCCCGGCGATACCGGCGGCGCCTTCCAGGTGCCCGATGTTCGTCTTGACCGAGCCGACCGGCAGCTGAGCCTTGCGTCGCGGGTCGGTGCCGAAGGCGGCGCCGAGCGATGCCGCCTCGATGGGGTCGCCGACCTTGGTACCGGTGCCGTGCAGCTCCACATAGCCGATGTCGCCGGGGTGGATGCCGGCACGCTCGCAGGCCAGGCGCAGCACCTCTTCCTGTGCGGCGGCGTCCGGGGTGGTGAGGCCGGGCCCGCCCCCGTCGTTGTTGACCGCTCCGCCGTGGATCACGGCGTGCACGTGGTCACCGTCCGCCAGTGCCCTGGCGAGCGGCTTGAGGACGACGAGGCCGCCTCCCTCGCCGCGTACGAATCCATCGGCACGGGCGTCGAAGGTGTGGCAGCGGCCGCTCGGGCTGAGTGCGCCCAGGCGGGACATGGCGATGGTGCTTTCGGGGGCGAGGTTGAGGTGCACGCCGCCGGCCAGGGCGGTTTCGCAGTCTCCGCGGCGCAGGCTGTCGCATGCGGTCTGGACCGCGACGAGCGACGAGGACTGTGCGGTGTCCAGGGTCATGCTGGGGCCGCGCAGACCGAGGTGGTAGGAGAGGCGGTTGGCGATGAGTCCGCGGTTGAGACCGGTCGGAGTGTGGTGGTCGAGTGCCGTGGTGCCCTGCTGGTGGACGAGTACGGCGTAGTCCTCGACGGTGGCTCCGATGTACACCCCGGTCCGGTGGCCGTGGAGCCGTTCCGGACGGACGCGGGCGTTTTCCAGGGCCTCCCAGCCGAGTTCGAGGGCGAGTCGCTGCTGCGGGTCCATGGACCGGGCCTCGCGCGGGGAGACGCCGAAGAATGCGGCGTCGAACGCGGCGACGTCGTCGAGGAAGCCGCCCCGGGCCGGCTCGGACACCCCTGACTCCGCGAGGAGTTCGGCGGGCCACCGGTCGGCCGGTGCCTCGGTGATCGCGCTCCTGCCGTCGCGGAGGAGTTCCCAGAGGGCGTCCGGGTCGGCTGCCCCCGGCAAGCGGCAGGACAGGCCGATGACCGCGATCGGCTCGCTGTGCGGCGAGGGAATCGTGGAGCCCGCGGTTTCCGACCCGTTCATCAATCGCACTCCTTAGGCGAAGCGGCACAGTCACGGCTGACCTTCACCGTTCCACAGCGGTGTGCTCCGAAAGGCGGGCCGAAAGCTACCTCTAGGGGATCTCCTAGGCGGGCCGGAGGGCCCTGTCGCGACGGCAAGCCGCAGAGACTAGGTGAATGCCAGGATTCCCCGGTGCAAGCTGCGAAAGGACAGGACGCCGGCCGTCCGGTGCGGTGCCGAACACACCAGCGTGAAGGGGCGCAGCAATGCAGATGGACAGCACAGTGGAGCCGTTGTACTCGTCCGGCTCCACAGTGTCTTCCCGGCGGGGGCGGGCGCTGCCGGCCCGGCTGGCCGCGTCCGCGCTCGCCACCGAGGGCGGGGTGATGAGCAATGAGGCGTTCCACGCATGGTTCGAGGAGCGGCAGCGCACCCATGCGCTCCAGGTCAGCCGGATACCCCTGGGGGATCTGCGGGGTTGGAACTTCGCTCCCGGCACCGGGAACCTGCGGCATGACAGCGGGCGTTTCTTCTCCGTCGAGGGCCTGCGGGTCCGCTCCGACTACGGGCCGGTCCGCGAGTGGTGCCAGCCGATCATCCACCAGCCGGAGATCGGTGTGCTGGGCATCGCGGTCCGTGAGATCGACGGGGTACTGCACTGTCTGATGCAGGCCAAGCCGGAGCCGGGGAACCTCAACGGGGTGCAGCTCTCCCCCACGGTGCAGGCCACGAAGAGCAACTACACCCGGGTGCACGGCGGTTCCGCTGTGCCCTACATGGACTGCTTCATCGACCCTGATCCGAGCCGGGTGCTGGCCGATGTGCTCCAGTCCGAGCAGGGGTCGTGGTTCTTCCGGAAGCGCAACCGCAACATGGTGGTCGAGGTGGGCCCGGAGGTCGAGGCGGGCGAGGACTTCTGCTGGGTCACGCTGGGCCAGCTCGGTGGGCTGCTGCGCCATCCCGATCTGGTGAACATGGATGCCCGTACGGTGCTGTCCTGCATCCCCGACTGGCGGGCGGGTTCCTCGACGCGCAATGCCGGCCTGCACTCCGATACGGAGATCCGCAGCTGGATCACGACGCGACGGGCCCGGCACGAGATCACCGCCGAGCCGTGGCCGCTGCGCGAGGCGGCGGGCTGGCACCGCTCCGACGAGGCGATCTCGCATGAGAGCGGGCTGTTCTTCAGTATCGTCGCCGTCGATGTCAGCTCGCACCGGCGTGAGGTCCCGGCGTGGTCGCAGCCGCTGCTCGAACCGCATGGGCTGGGGATAGCCGCGCTGCTGGTGAAGCGGATCGGCGGGGTCTCGCATGCGCTGCTGAGCGCACGGGTGGAGCCGGGGTTCCTGGATGTGGTGGAGCTGGGGCCCACCGTGCAGTGCACTCCGGAGAGCTATGACCATCTTCCCAGCGGGCAGCGTCCCCGGTATCTCGATGTCGTGCTGGACCGCCGTCCGGAGCGGACGCTGTTCGATGCCGTGCTGTCGGAGGAGGGCGGTCGCTTCCAGCATGCCCGCAGCCGGTATCTGATCATCGAGGTGGACGAGGACTTCCCGACCGAGGCGCCGGAGGATTTCCGGTGGGTGACGCTCCCTCAGGTCAATGAGCTGCTGAAATACAGTCACCACCTGAATGTGCAGGCTCGGACCTTGGTCGCGGGGATGCGGGCGCTGCCGTAGCCGGGAGGGGCTCGCGCTCACCACCGGGGGCGCAGAACGGGCCCGCCCCGACGTACGTCAGGACGTTCAGCCGGGCACCTCAGGCCGTTGGTCCGGTTCTCTGCCCACCCGGGGTCCGACGATGAGCGACAGCCCCACCAAACCCCAACTCCCGCGAAGAATTGTTGATGACGGCCACCTGCGCCGCAAAATTCCTTTCGCCGCAGGTGCTACCGCCGAGTATTCCCCTTTCCCCCTTCCGGGATCGGCGAGGGCCACTCTTCCCGCGCCGCCCGGCACCGTGTGAAGTGCCCCTGAGCGGGAAGCAGAGAAACGATGTGGCAACCTTGAGCACAGCGAACGACGAAATTCCTGTGAAACACACAGCCGTTGGGGGGAGCGCTGACAGGAACACCACAAAACCAGCTCGCCGCAATACACGCCGGGCGCTCGGCGAAAGCAACAGAAACCGACAGGCTGCCTCGACCGCACTGCCCCGCCGGATTTCCGCGCTTCCTGCCCTCCGCCGGTGCCACCCACGGCGGTATGTCCGTAGCGGTACGCGCGCTGTGCGCCGAAACCGACAGCGGTGCGGTCGGGCGACCCCGGCACCGCACCCCGCTTGCCCGCACTGTGCGCGAGACCCTCGGCACATACCGGGGCAAAAGCAGTTCGCGGTCTGAAGGGACTTGAACCTGATGTTGCTGGACCGCGAGGTGGAACTCGACCTCGCAGCCACCGCCCTGGGAACCGGGGAAGGCGCGCTGGTACTGGTCAGCGGTCCGTTGGGGGTCGGTAAATCAGCGCTTCTCGACGGCATCTGTGCCCTCCCCGCGGCTCGGAATGCCCAGCATCTGCGGGTGAGCGCGGCCCCGATGGAACGGGGCTTCTCCCTCGGGGCGGCCCGCCAGCTCCTGGAACCGGCGCTGCGGGACGCTTCGCCTACGGCGATGGCGCGATGTGCCGCGGTCGCGAACCGTGCGCGCAGCGCGCTCGACGCCGGCCGCCCCGTCGGCGAACGGCCGGCCGAGCCCGTACTGGACAGCCTCACCTCAGTCATCGAGGACATGGCCCGCGACCAGCCCGTGCTGATCGTCGTCGATGAGCTGCAGTGGGCGGACCTGGCCAGCCTCCAGTGGCTGCGTCACCTGAGCCGACGGCTGGCCGACCTGCCGGTCATGCTGGTGTGTGCCGTCCGCGACGGCGACGGCCTTGCCGGACATCCGGCGGTCCAGGGTGTCGTCGAACGTGCCACGCACATCCTGCGCCCGGGGAACCTCACTCAGCAGGACACCCCCACACTGATCCACCAGTACTACGGCGAAGCGCCGGACGAGGCGTTCGCCGCGGCCTGCCACCAGGCGACCGGCGGCAATCCCCTGTTCCTCCACTGCCTGCTGGCGGATGCGGTGCGCCGGGACCTCCGGCCCGTCGCGGACCACGCGGAGGCCGCCGCCGCGCTCCGGCCCGCCACCCTGCAACAGCGGCTGCTGCTGCGCCTGGACCCGCAGGCGGAGCACGTCAGGAGGGTAGCCCGCGCCATGGCCGTGCTCGGGGACGAGTCGAGCCCGGAGCTGCTGAGCGAGCTGGGCGAGGTGGACTCCACGGGACGGGACCATGCCCTGACGAAGCTGACGGCGCTCGGCCTGACGAGCGGCACCGAGCGCCCCCGGTATGTCCACGCTCTCGTGCAGGGAACTGTGGCGGAGGGCATCCCCCTGGAGGAGCGGACCGCCATGCATGCGCTGGCGGCCGAGTTGCTGCACCGGGCCGGCCGCCCGGCCGAGCAGGTGGCGGAGCATCTGATGGCGCTCACCGCACCGACCTACCCATTGGCCACCCAGGTGCTGCGCGCCGCGGCCGGCACCGCCCAGGGCAGGGGCGCACCCGAGGTCGCCGCACGCTATCTGCGAAGGGCGTTGATGGGCAGCTTGCCGGACAGTGAACGGGCGGAACTGCTGGTCGATCTGGCCACGTCGGAACGCAGCTTCGCGCCGTACGCGGCCGTGCGGCATATCTCCCAGGCCGCTTTGCTGTGCGACGGTCCCGTACGGCGTGCCCGCGCCGTGGTGCGGCTGGCGCCCAGCGCGTTCGCGTCGACCCTGCTGCCCGTCCACGAGCTGCTGCAGGAGACGGCGGACGCACTGGGGCCCGAGGACCGGCTGCGGGGGCCGGAGCGGGAGCTGGCGCTGCGCCTGGAGGCCCGCATCCGGCAGTCGACGCTGTCGGATCCGGAGAAGCTGGCCGGTTCCGTGGCCCGCCTCGTCGGTCTGGGGCCCGAGCCGAAGACCGGCACGGTGGCCGAGCGGGAACTGCTCGCCCCGCTGCTCGGTGCCGCCACCTTCTCCAACGCCCTGCCTGCCCATGAGGTGGCACAGCTGGGGAACCGCATCCTGGAGCGCGAGCCGGCGCTGCCCACGCATGTACACACCACGTTGCCGCTGGTGACGGCCAGTCTTGTGGCCGCGGACGACGTCGAGACGCTGAGTTCCTGGCTGGACGCGGTCCAGGAGAACGCGGTGGGACGGCAGACGCCCGTGGAGCAGGCGCTGATCGGCACCGAGCGGGCGCTGGTCTCGATGGCCCGGGGCCGTCTGACGGCGGGCAAGAAGCAGGCGCTCGCCGCCTTCGAACTGGCCGGGGCGGAGCACGATGAGGCGTTCACCGTCTCGTCGATGACCCTTGCCACCTGCGCGATCCTCACCAGGGACGACCAGCTCGCCGACCGGCTGCTCGCTGTCAAGTACCGGGCGCAGGAGGATCCGTATGTGTGGTCGGGGCTGGCCATGCTGAAGGGGCAGGCGAAGAAGGGCGAACTGCACACCGCTCTGGGCTACTTCCTCGACGCGGGACGGCGCCTTGAGCAGTGCGGTTGGCTCAACCCGGCGCTGCTCCCCTGGGCCTCGGCCGCCGCGTTTCTGCACCTCTACCTCGGGGAGCGCAAGCAGGCCAGGGAGCTGAGTGAGCTGGAGGTGGAGCGGGCCCGTGCCTGGGGGGCGCCGGGGCCGCTGGGCCGGGCGCTGCGCGTGTACAGCCACATGATCGAGGGCCCGAGCAGCACCGAGGTGCTGACGGAGGCCGTGGATGTGCTGCATCTGTCGGCCAACCGCTTCGAGCTGTGCCAGGCCCTGCTGGATCTCGGCGCGCGCCTCGGCCCGGCCGACGGCCGTGGCCGCGCGGCGCTGCGCCAGGCCCACGCGGAGGCGGTCGACTGTGAGCTCCCCTGGCTGGCCCGGCGGGCGGAGGAGCTGCTGGCCGAGGCGCCGCCGGACCGGGAGGCCGCTCGCGGTCAACTGACCCGCGCGGAGCGGAAGGTCGCCGAACTAGCCACCTCGGGAATGACGAACCAGACGATCGCGAAAGAGCTGAACATCACGTGTCGCGCCGTGGAAAAGCATCTGACGAATTGTTACCGGAAGATGTCAATTCCGGGGCGAGTGCATCTGACTGCCGCATTGCAGGAACTCGACCGGTAGCCCACATCGCCCGGTGCGGCGGCTCCTTACTGATCTGCCCGCTCTCCTCTTTGCCGTAGGGGCCGACGTCGCATGGCGGCGTCGGCCCCTCTCAACAATCAGGCCCTTACGAAGAGTTATTGCTACCGCACCGTATTGATACCGAACCACCGTACCGAGACACCACAATGTTTTGCCATTTGCCACATGTCGCGTTGACTCCCCGGATGCCGCGTTCCTACGCTCTGAGCAGCGGAATTCCAATGCATTTAAAGGCACTTCGCCCCACGGACCGATGGAGCGAAGACGACCGATGCCTGATTCGACGGGTCGGATTCTCCGGTGCGTCGACCGCAGAAAGACGGTAGCCACCTTGACATCCCAGCACCACGCCGACGCGATGCCACCGTCGGCAACCCCCCACGCCCTTCACCCGCCGCGCGCGACCGACCAGCCCGCCCTCGGGGCCGGAAGACGCCCGCTTGAGCACCACCAGTCCTGTATGGCGAGCCTCGATGAGTCGCTGGCAATCATGGCCGCCGACGCGGAGTTCTTCCGGCTGTTCGACCAGGACTCTGCCGAGGCATGCGGCCGCAGTCTCTACTCGCTTCTGCACCCCAGCTCTCCCGGGCTGCTGAACCGGCACTTCGCCCGCCTTGCCGAGGGGCAGCGGGCCCGATTCGTCGAACGGATGGTGGGGATCCGGGGCGAGGAAGTGCCGTTCTCCGGCGAACTGACCGGCATAGCCGTGCGGAGCGATTCGTCGCCGGCTCCGTCGTTCGTCGTGGTCGTCCGGCCCGACGACGACTCGGCGGCCTCGCTCACCGGCCAGGAGGACGCACCGGCCGGGCGCAGGCAGCTGCTCAGCCGGCTCGACGCACAGATCCTCGAAGGTGTCGCCAGCGGCGCCTCCACGGTGCAGCTGGCCACGCGGCTCTACCTGAGCCGGCAGGGAGTGGAGTATCACGTCGGTCTGATGCTGCGTCGGCTCAAGGCCCCCAACCGTGCCGCGCTGGTCGCCCGCGCCCACTCCATGGGGATACTCACCATCGGCAGTTGGCCGCCCCGGGTCCTCCCCGAGTTCGTGAAGGACGCCGACAACCGGCGCGGCCGCGGCCGCCGTACGGAGACACCCCGGCGGCGCTCCGCGGCCACCCGCCCCGAGGCCACCGCACCGGCACCGCGTGCACGTACGGCCGTCCCCGGCGTACGGACCGCCCCGGTAATGCCGAAGTCCCGGGCCTCCTAGGTCTGCAGAACGGCCGTCAGTATTCCGCAGGTCGGCCACCGCGCGGCCGCCCTGAAACACGCCGGCTCCGTGAGGATGGCTTCCTCCTCAGTCCTCACGGGTCCGGTGTCGCCTTGTGCGCAGCTGATGCACGCGAACCACACACCTCGCCATGTCCAGTTGATGGGGCGTTAGTTCCCGCAGACACACACCACGCCCCCTGCCCCGGGGGATCTCCTCGCCGACGCTTCACCTCCCGGGCACCCCCGGCTGCCTCCGGTGAGTGCATATAGGAGAAACTGGAGAAAACGTCCCTACGGGGCCAAGGGGCACAGGTATGGGCAGGCAGCACTCTCCCGCGCGCGGGCGTCACCGCGCACCACGCGGAGCCCGCGCGGGAACGGACCGTCCGACGGCCCACAGCCGACGGACAGCAGCCGCCCCTATGCTGTGTCCCACCCCGCGGCGGACCTCCCGGCACGACCGTGCAGGGTGCAAGTGCGGGCAGAGGAGACTCCCGATGACCGACGGGATACACACCGACGCGTTCGAATGCCGGCGGGACCGGTTGCGGCTCGTCAACCGGGAGGAGGAGATGGCGTCCCTCCTGGCTCTCGCCCAGGACGCCCGCGCCGGATCAGGTGGTATCGCCCTCCTGGAGGGCACCGTCGGCATCGGGAAGAGTCTGCTGCTGGAGCGGCTGGTCTCCGCGCTCCCTGCCGACGGTCCGCGTGTGCTGACGGCCCGCGGCGACGCTCTGGAGCGTGACTTCGCATTCGGCGTCGTGCGCCAGCTCTTCGAACCGCTGCTGACCACCTTCGACGAACCACGGCTCACGCGGCTGCTGGGCTGCGGTGGCCGTAGCGCCGCGCAGGCACTCAGCGGTGAGCTGCGGCTGAGCGACGACCTGATCGCCACCGAGGACATGGCGTACGCCGTGTTCCACGGGCTGTACCGGTTCACCAGCAACCTGGCGGCGGAGACCCCGCTGGCGATCGTGGTCGACGACGCACACTGCGCCGACATGGCGTCCCTGCGCTTTCTGACCCATCTCGCGCGCCGTATCGAGGGCCTTCCCGTGCTGCTGGTGCTGTCCCAGCGCACCGGCGACAAGGCGACGGACGCCGCCCTCCTCGGCGATATCGCGGGCCAGCCGGTCTGCCGGGTGCTGCGCCCCGGTCCGCTGACCGGCGAAGGGGTCGGCCATCTGGTGCAGACCGTCTTCGGCCACGGGGCGGACGAGGGGTTCCATGAAGCCTGCCTGGCGATCACCGGCGGCAATCCCCTGCTGGTCCACTCCCTGCTGACCGTGCTGTGGCTCGGCGGCCGGATGCCGACCGTCGACGACCTGCCGTACGTCACCGCGCACGACGGTCCCTTCTTCCACGAAGCGGTCCGGTCCGTCCTGCAGCGACAGCCCGAGTCCGCCACGGCGGCGGCCCGCGCACTGGCCGTCCTGGGCGATGGCGCACTGACGGAGGTGTGCGCACGGCTGGCCGGGCTGGACGATGCGACGCATATCACCGCGATGCGTGCGCTGCGCTCCAACGGCCTGGTCTCCGAGGTCGACGACGGCCGCGGATGGTCCTTCAATCACGGGCTGATCAGGGAAGTCATCGTGGCGGAGCTGCCGCCCGAGGAACTCGGCAAGGCACACCGGCACGCCGCCCGGCTGCTGCTGGACGCGGGGGCGCGCGCCGAGCAGGTGGCCGGCCATCTGCTGATGACCACCCGGCCGGTCACCGAGAACTGGGCGGTGACCGTGCTGCGCGAGGCGGCCCGGGAGGCGTCGTTCCGCGGCGCCCCGGCACTGGCGGTGGAGCTGCTGCGGCACTGCCTGCCCGAGGACGGGCAGACGCCGGAGGAAGGACAGCTGCCCGAGGACAAGTCGGTCCTCATGGAGCTGGGCCTGGCCGAGGCCGCCGTGGACCCGCAGGCCAGTGTCCGGCATCTGCAGGCGGCGCTGGCCTATGTGCGGGAGCCACCTCAGCGCTTCCGCCTGCTCAGCTCGCTGGCCAGCGGTCTGGTGCGCTGCGGACAGTCCCTCCAGGCGGTGCGGTTGCTCGCCGAGCAGGCACCGACGGTCCGCGACGCCGATCTGCAGCGCCGTCTGGAGGGCCAGCGGCTGATGGCGTCGGCCGAGGACCTGACGAGCCTCGGGGTGACCCTGGAGGAGTATCCGTTCGACATCAGCCGGCCCGGTAACACTCCTGGTGAGCGGGCGCTGATCGCCGCGGGGGCCGGCCTGTGCTCGGTGCGCGCGGTCCGGGCGCAGGAGTCGGCCGCCGCGGCCCGCCGGGTGCTGGAGAGCAGCGTGCCCGGGGTCGACTCGCCGTTCTTCCTGACCACGGCGGCGACGGCGCTGCTGTATGCGGGACTGCCGGACGAGGCGGACGCCGCCTATCAACGCGTCATGGACATCACCCGGCAGAACCAGCAGCTGGTGCTGTACGGCCTGTGCCAGGCGCTGCGAGCCGAGGCGCAGTACCGGCTGGGCGCGCTGCCGGAGGTGCTGGCGGCCACCCGGTCGGCGCTGAAAGTGGTGCCGCCCCGCCACTGGGGCCGCACGCTGGCGCTGCCCATCGCGACCCGGATCCATGCGCTGATCGACTCCGGTGATCTCGCCGGCGCCGATGCGGCAGCCGCGCAGGACTTCTCCGCGACGAGCCTGGACACCTGGCAGTGGAACGAGTTTCTGTGCGCGCGGGGACGGTTGCGCCTCGCCCACCAGGATCCGAAGGGCGCGCTGGCGGACCTCCTGGAGGCCGGGCGACGGGAGCACCGGTGGACGCGGACGAGTCCTGCCGTGTCGTCCTGGTGGTTCTGGACGGGCCGTGCGCACCTCGCCCTCGGCGCCCCGGCGGCTGCCCGGGAGCTCGCGGAGGACGCCGTGGAACGAGCCCGTCAGGGGAAGCTGACCGATGCGCTCGGCACCGGTCTGCGGCTGCTCGCCACGACGGAGACCGGTGCACGGAAGCTGGGCGTGCTGGAGGAGGCGCTGTCCGCCCTCGAAGGCTCTCCGGCCCGGCTCGAACGGGCTCGTACGCTGGTCGACTACGGCTCCACCCTCCATGCGTGCGGACACACCGAAGCCGCACGGGAGGCGCTGCGCCAAGGGCTCGATCTCGCGTACTCGCTCGGCGCCGAACCGCTCCGTGCCCAGGCCAATGACGCGCTGCTGGCCACCGGGGCGCGTCCCCGCAGGGCCACATCGAGCGGTGTGGAGTCGCTGACCCCGAGCGAGGCCCAGGTGGCACGGATGGCCGTCGCCGGTGGCACCAACCGGGAGATCGCCGAGGAGTTGTTCGTGACCCAGCGGACCGTCGAGCAGCATCTGACCTCCGTGTACCGCAAGGTCGGGGTGTCGGGCCGGCGAAGCCTGGGGCGGGTCTTCGAGTCCGAACGGGCCGCGAAGTGACGTCCTGGCCATACCGGCCATAGGGGTTCTCGGGGGTGTGCCGCGGGGCGCGGTGCGGCGGGGACCGGTCACGGCGCTGCCGTCGCCGGGGCACCGGGCGCCGCGCCCGCCCGCTCCCCCTGGACCGCGTGGACGGCTTGGGCGACGGGGACGGCGACCGTGGTCATCACCAGACCCGCCCGCACGGCCCAGCGGCCCTGGAATACGGTCAGTTCCGCATCGCCGAGCCGCCATCCGGGAACCAGCAGCCGCGCACTGAAAGTCCCGTCGTCCGGATCGAAGGAGATATGCGCGTCCTCGAATCCCAGCGGACGCCCGGTCATCGGGAACCACGCCTTGTACACGGATTCCTTGGCGCTGAACAGCATCCGGTCCCAGGGCAACGGCGGTGCACCGTAAGCATTTTGGGGAAGTCCGGCGCGTTCCGCGGGCAGTGCCACGGCTTCCAGCACCCCGTCCGGCAGCGGCTGCGCCGGCTCGGCGTCGATGCCCAGCGCGAGCACCTCCGTGGAGCGTGCGACGACCGCGGCGGCGTACCCCTCGCAGTGGGTGAGGCCACCGACGAGGCCGGCCGGCCAGCACGGCTCCCCGCGCGCTCCCGGCAGTATCGCCACCGGCGGCAAACCGAGTTCGGCCATGGCCCGGCGGGCACACCAACGCCCCGCCGCGAACTCGCGCTTGCGCTTGTCGACCGCGTGACGGACGACGGACTCCTCCTCGGCCAGCAGCGCCCCGGCCGACGCTTCGCCGAAGAGTTCCGCCGCGGAGACCGTCTCCGGCAGTAACTCGTCCATCATCACGGTCTCCTGTCCCCTGCTCGTGTGCGGGCATGCTTCCCTGGACGTCAGCGCGGACCAGTACCGCCCGGCGCCGCCGCAGGGCCCGACATTAGAGCGCGCGCCCCGAACAGAACCACCCCAGAGAACGCCCCACCTTTAGTCCCGGGGAAATGACCAGACTTTCGCCCTGCCGGCGGTCATCTCCAGCCCCGGGAGCGGGCACTTTGCGCCACCGGACGCTCGCCCTGCCCCTGGCCAACTCCCGTAACTGCCGCTCCACGACTATCCGGCCGCCGCCCCGCGCAGCGACGGTGCGGAGAACCAGCGCAAGCCCGGGGTGGTCATGCCGACCAGGGCCACGGCGCCGATACACAGCAAGCCGCCGCTGACGAGTGCTGCCGTGCCCGAGGTGGCGTCCGCTACGAGGCCACCGCGCAGATTGCCGAGGTCCGGGCCGGCCTGGCCGACGATTTGTTCCGCGGCGCCGACCCGGCCGAGCAGCTCGTCGGGGGTGTGCAGCTGCACGAGGGTGCTGCGGGACACGACGGACACGGTGTCGGCGGCGCCCGCCAGGACCAGAAAGGCCAGACCGGCCCAGGGGTCGGCGGACAGGCCGAACAGTGCGAGGGCCGCGCCCCAGGTGGCCGATCCGCCGAGCATGACGAGACCGGGGCGGGAGCGCCGGGTGAAGCTCCCGGCGAAGAGCGAGGCGATGACCCCACCGGCTGCCACGGCGGCCAGGAAGAGCCCGAGCGTACGGGGGTCGTTGCCGAAGCGTTCCGCGTTGACCTGCGGGAACAGGCTGATCGGCATCGAGAGCACGGTGGTGGCCAGATCCGTGAGGAGGGCTCCGCGGATGACGGGCGTGCGGACAAGGAAGGCCAGACCGTCGGCGACGCCGCGCAGTCCGGGCCGGGCCTGGTCCGCGCCGGGGCTCATCCGTGGCAGACCGAAGGCACCGTGGAACGCGGCGGCGAAGGTGAGCGCATCGATCAGGTAGCAGCCGCCGACGCCCAGCCCGCCCAGGGTCAGCCCGCCGAGTACCGGGCCCGTCAGCATGGCGCCCTGGAAGGAGATCCGGTTCAACGCCAGCCCGGCTGCGCGCTGTTGCTCCGGCAGCAGCCGTGGAATGAAGGTGCGTGACACCGGACCGCCGCCGGCCGTGAAGCAGGACTGCACCGCGACCAGGAGCAGCACCGCCGGGGTCGGGAAGTGTCCGAGGATGCCTTGCAGGGCGAGCACGCACGCGCAGCCGAACTGGCCGGTGGTCGTGATCAGATAGAACTTCCGCCGGTCCACGCGGTCGACGACCGTCCCGGCGAAGAGTCCGAGCCCGATGAGGGGAACGGCCTGGGCCAGCCCGACGGCCCCGGTCCAGACGGTGCTGTTCGTCGTCTGCCAGACCTGGAACATCACGGCGACCAGCGTCATCTGGCTGCCGAGCCGGGAGAGCGTCTGGCCGAGCCACAGCCGCCGGAACGGTGCCGACTGCCGCAGCGGAGCCACATCGAGCAGGGCGTGCCGCACTCCCCGCCTCACTCCCATGCGGGGTCCTCGGCCAGCTTCTCGACGATCCGGTCGTGGAAGCTCTTGTGCGCGAGGAGTTGTTCGATGTCGGTGACGACCCGGGTCAGCGGATAGGGCAGCTCGGCCTCGATCTCGGCCACGGCCGCCTCGGTGGCGCGCCACTCCGCGGCCAGCCGTCCGAGGATGCCACGGGCCTGCTCCGTAAGCGTCACCTTCTTGCTGCGCGCATCGTCGCCCGCCACGGTCTCCACCCATCCGGCCGCGCGCATCGCGGCCACCTTCTGGCTGAGCGCGGAGTGCGTCCGGCCGACCGACTCGGCCAGTTCGGTGATGGTCATCGGTCCACGGGCATGAAGCCGGAGCAGCTCCATGACGAAGCTCGGCTTGAGCCCGGTGATCCGTTTCTCGGCGTAGATCCGGGCGATGTCCGCGTCCATCGATGCCTGTAGCAGCCGCAGGGGCCGCCACAGGCTCTGGTCGGTGGGATCGGAGGAGTCGGTGGGGTCGGGTGTGGGGTCGTCCTCGGCCATGTGCGGCATCGTAACAGTACTTATATAAGTGCTGTCATACGTCCTGAGGGGTGCCTTTCGGCCTGCGACGGCCGGGCTCCGACAGCACGGGGCGCCCATGCCCCTCCAGGACGGGGTGTGCGGCCGGGCACTCCTGGTGGACGATGGAAGCCGAAGCACTCACCAGCGAAGGAGAGGGCCACAGCCAGCGAGAGGTGGACAGGCCACGGACCTGAGCGAGGGGCAGCCGAGAGCGAGGCGCAGCCCATGTGGTCCGTCGGGTGGAAGGAGTGCCCGGGTGAGCGCAACCGACGGGCGTCCGGCGGAGGCCGGCGAGCCGGAGGGAATGCCGCCACAGCCGAGCGGGCTGATGGACCTCCTCGGTGTGGCCGCCGTCCTGCTGGACGCCGATGGGCGGATCGTGCTGTGGAGCCCACAAGCCGAGGACCTGTACGGCTACACCGCCGAGGAAGCGCTCGGGCGGTACGCGGCGCCCCTGCTCGTACACCAGGAGCACTGGGATCTGGTGATCGGACGGTTCGCCGGGGTCATGGAGACCGGCCGCAGCTGGAGCGGCACCTTCCCCGTCCGGCACAAGGACGGCAGCGTACGGCTGGTGGAGCTGCGCAATATGCGGCTCATGGATGACCACGGCGACTTCTACGCCCTCGGGCTCGCCACCGACTCCTCGACGCTCCGCGAGGTGGAGCGGGATGTCGCCCTGTCCACCCGGCTGATCTCACAGTCCCCCATCGGGCTGGCGATGCTCGACACCGAATTGCGGTACGTGGCCGTCAACCCCGCTCTGGAGCGGATGCACGGCATACCCGCGAAAGATCACCTCGGGCGGCACTACCGCGAGATCATGACCGCCGCGAAGTTCGAAGTGCCCGAGGCCGCGATGCGGGAGGTCCTCAGGACCGGGACTCCCATGGTCGACCAGACCACGGTCGTCGGCCGTACCCCCTCCGACCCGGACCACGAGCACGCCTGGTCGATCTCGCTGTACCGGCTGGAGGACCCCCAGGGGCGTGTACTGGGCGTGGCCGACCTGGTCGTGGACGTCACCGACCGGCACGAGGCGGCCAGGGAGGCCGCCCAGTCCCGGCAGCGTCTGGCCCTGATCGCCGACGGCTCCGCCCGTATCGGCACCACGCTGGAGGTGGGGCAGACCGCACGGGAACTCGCCGAGGTCACCGTTCCCGAGCTCGCCGACGTGGTGACGGTCGATGTCCTCGACTCCGTCCTGGACGGGCACCGCCCCACCCCCGACGACGGCACGGCGCTCTTCCGTGCCCTCGCGGTCAAGGCCGCCTACCCCACCGAAGCCGTCCAGGCCGCCGATCCTCCCGGTCATCTCGCCGCCTACGACACCGACCGCCTGGCCACCCAATGTGTGCGCACCGGCCGCCCGATCCTCGTACCCCACGCCAATGCCCACGACCTGACGCGCATCGCCCGCGACGACCACGCCGCCATCTTGCTGGCCCGCGCCGGCGTGCACTCCTACCTCTTGGCCCCGCTCACCGCCCGCGGCCAGATCCTCGGCGTGCTGGGACTTATCCGCGCACGCAACTCGCCCCCGTTCGACGACGATGATCTCGCCCTCGCGGCCGAGCTGGCCTCCCGTGCCGCCGTATGCATCGACAACGCCCGCTCGCACCAGACCGTGCGCAACGCCGCCGAGACCCTGCAACGCAGCCTGCTTCCCGATCACCCGCCGCACCGTCCCGGTCTGGAGATCGCTTCCCGGTACCGGCCGGCGCAGGCCACCTACGAGATCGGCGGCGACTGGTACGACGTCCTTCCGCTCGACGGCGACAAGACCGGCCTCGTCGTGGGCGATGTCATGGGCAGTGGCATCGACGCCGCCGCCACCATGGGCCGGCTGCGCACCGCCACCAGCGCCTTCGCCGACCTCGATCTCGACCCCGCCCAGGTCCTTGAGCACCTCGACAAGATCACTTCAGGGCTGGAGCACTACATCGCCACCTGCGTCTACGCCACCTACGACCCCCACCACGCCGCATTGCATATCGCCACCGCCGGCCATCTGCCGCCCGCCCTCGTACGCAGCGGCAAGCCTCCCGAGTTCCTCGACCTGCCCACCGGCACACCCCTCGGCGTGGGCGGCGTCCCCTTCGAAACCATCACCTTCGCCCTCGACCCCGGCGACCAACTGGTCCTCTACACCGACGGATTGGTGGAAACCCGCCACCACTCCCTCGACGAACGCCTCGACACCCTGCTCCGCCTGCTGGACGCCCCCGACCGTTCACTGGAAGAAACCTGCGACCGACTCCTCCGCGAGCTGCGGCGTCCCGACGACCCGGATGATGTCGCCCTGCTGATCGCCGTCACCGAACCTTTCAGGCCCTGATTTCATAGCTCTACGGACACCCATTGTCCGAATATGAATATCCCGCGGGGAATTCTTGCCCGATAGCGATATCTCACCTGAACATATTGATCAATTCACCGCCGCAATGTTCCGCGAGTTGATCGCAATGGCGCGAAGTGGCCCACTAACCCACCGGACGAATGCGGCATGACGTAATCGTTCACCCCTTACGGCGTCCAACCAGGGGCCGCTCCCTCGGCCGTCATGCTCATGCCCTTTCCTGCGCTCACGCCACCCATAAAGCTCAATTATTCGCCCTGATGTGATGGTCGCTAGTGGTGCGCCGTGACAATGCAACTGGCTGCGTGTCATATCACTACTGCGCCACAGAAGGCCGACAAGGTGTCGCCCTTCGCAGCAGGCCGAAAGGAACATGTCCATGCGCACTGCCCGCACTCTGTTCGCCTCAGCCGTTATCACCGCGATGTTCGCGGTCACCGCTCCCGCCGCGACCGCCATGTCCGCCGTCGAGGGCCACACGACGGACCATGTCGCGTCAAGCAGCTCCGACCACGATCACGACAGGTGCAAGCACGGACACCACAAGCGGGACCATCACAAGCGGGACCACCACAAGAAGGACCACCGCAAGAAGGACCACCGCAAGCGCGACCACCACAAGCGCGACCACCACAAGCGCGACCACCACTGGCGGGACCACCACCGGCCGTCCGGCGGGGTGCACACCGGCGGCGGTGCGCTGGCCGACCTCCTGCGCTGAGGGCGGGGCCAGGCCGGGCACAACAGGCTGGTGACCGGGTGCCGGCCGGCCCCTCGTTGCGCTGTGGGGGTGGGTTCTCCGATCGGGGAGCCCACCCCCACCGCTCTGATTCGCCGTGGCCCGCGACGGCTGATAGGGAGGTGGCATGACCGAAATACCGCCAGTTCTGACCGTGACCGCCATCAGCACCATCGGAGTCACCGATGTCGACAACGACAACGCCGACTCCTGGCTGGTGATCGAAACCGCCGAGCAAGGACAGCTGTTGCTGAACCTGCCCGGCCCTATGTACCGGGCCGCCGTGCAGTCCACCGAGCTTCCGGCCGACCAGCCCGGCCCCGGCCGCCTGGCACTCACCGAGGCCGAAGTCACTGCCTACCGCGCCCACATCGCGAACCTGACCCGCACCGATCAGGGGCCGTCCGACTGACTCGGTGTGATCAGCCGTAACCAGGCCCATCCCCCGAGCCCCCTGCTTCGCTCCCGTCCCCCGGATCCGATCGGCCCGCCCTAGGTGTGTTGTCCCTGGTGGCGGGCCTGCGCCAGGACCGCTGGTGCCGTGGGCGGGGGTCACACCGGCCGCTTCGTGATCAACGCCACCCCTCCCCCGTGATCAACACCACGTCTTCCCCGGCGGACGGTCTCCCCACCGGTCTCCGCGTCGGTCTCCCCACCGGCCGCGCCCCTGGAGGGCAGGCGCTCGCGGACGCGCTCCGTAGCCCGCTCCACCGCCCGACCCCCGGTCAACGGTGAACGGTGCCGGTCGGCGGGGCCATTCCCCGGTGGCTCGCCGCGCAACTCCCGGCACATTTTCGCTGCCCGGACCCCGGATTTGCCTCCGGCCAGGGGCGATGTGCAACAGTGGGTTCCCCGGTCAGCCGGGCGCGCCGCCTGCGCTGCCCCAGCCGGGACTCCCCCCACATCCCAGACGGTCGGTTCCGGCTGCGCCCTGCGCGTGTCCGGGCCGTCGCCCTCCCGTTACGTCCTTCCCGAGAGAGCGATGCAGGCAACGACTCTTCCTCCGCGGACCGCAGACCTGTTCCGACAGGGTCTGGAGCGCCAGTCCGGCGCCGCCCTGCTGCGTTTCGGCGCGGCGCGACGACGCTCGGCCGAACGGATCAGCTGGTCCGGCGACGGTGCCGCTGCCTGGCTCGACGACGCCCGCGGACATCTGTGGAGCGTCGGCGAAGCGGTTTCCGTCGCCGGGCTCGTCCTCCGTGCCGCGCATGAACACCCCGACGGGGTAACGGAGTTCACCGGCCCCCGGGGCACCGATGCGCTGGTCGGCCGGCATCTGGCGCTCAGCGATGTCGTCGAGTGGGTTTTCCGGTGGACGCTGGAGGAACCGCCCGTCCACCCGGCCGAGGAGCGGGTGATCGAGCTGGACGAGTCGCACCACGGGGAGCTGCTCGCCTTCCTCAACGAGCACAGCCCCGCCCATTCGACCGGCCCCGGCTCCTCCGGCGTCAGCCTGTGGACCGGTATCCGCGACACGGACGGACGGCTGGTGGCCTGCGGCGCGCTGAGCAGTCTGCGGGACAGCGGGGCGCCGCTGATGGCGTCGGTCGCGACGGATGCGCGCCTGCGTGGGCAGGGGCTCGGCGCGGCGCTGACCTCGTGGCTGACCCGGTACGCCGTACGCCGCCACGGGTTCTGCACGCTGTGGCAGCTCGCCGACAACGCCCCAGCCGAACGGCTCTACACCCGCCTGGGATACCGCAACGAGGACCCGTGCGTCTCCGCGCGGATCGCCACGCCGGGACGCCCCTGAGGGAGTGCCGGGCCGTTGCCGGGCCGTCGGTGCCGACGGCTCGTGATGAGCGTGAACACGGCTGCCCCGCCCCCCCGGGCCTGATGTTGGCTGGATTCCCGGTGGGAGCGGACCCGCGCGGCGACTTGGGTGGAGTGGTCCCAAGAGCGCTGCGTGAGGGGTAGAGGTGTACGACTACATCATCGTGGGTGCCGGGTCGGCCGGATGTGTGCTGGCGGCCCGGCTCACCGAGGACGAGCACCTCCGTGTGCTCCTCATCGAGGCCGGGCCGGTGGACGATGCACAGGAGATCCACGTACCGGCCGCCTTCAGCAAGCTGTTCCAGACGAAGTACGACTGGAGCTACCTCAGCGAGTGCGAACCGGGGCTGGACGGCCGGCGCCGGTTCCTGCCCCGGGGCCGGATGCTCGGCGGATCGTCGTCGATGAACGCGATGATCTACATCCGGGGCAACCGCCGCGACTACGACGCCTGGGCCGCCGCCGGCGCCGAGCAGTGGGGCTGGGACGACGTCCTCCCCTACTTCCTGCGCGCCGAGGACTTCCGAGGGGAGAGCTCGCCGTGGCACGGGACCGGCGGGCCGCTGACCGTCAGCGAGGGCCGCTCGCGGAATCCGCTGATGGCTGCCTACGTGGCGGCCGCCCAGGAGGCCGGCCACCCGTATACCGCTGATTTCAACGGTCCGGAACAGGACGGCGTCGGTTACTACCACCTGACGCAGCGCGACGGTATGCGCTGCAGTACGGCCGCGGCCTATCTGCGGCCTGCCCTGGACCGGCCGAACCTTGAGGTGCTCACCGGCGCCCAGTGCACCCGGGTGCTGTTCGAGGGCGGCCGGGCGTCCGGGGTCGAGCTGGAGCGGGGCGGTGAGCTGCTGGAGCGGCGGGCCGAGCGGGAGGTGGTGCTGTCGGCCGGGGCGTACAACTCGCCGCAGCTGCTCATGCTGTCCGGTATCGGGGTGGCCGATGAACTGACGGCCCTCGGCATCACACCGCGGGTGGATCTCCCGGTGGGCGAGAACCTCCAGGACCACCCGCATATCGGCCTCTCCTACCTGACCGACACCGAATCGCTTTTTACGGCCCGGACGCCGGACAATGTGCGTCTGCTGGAGGCCGAGGGCCGTGGCCCGCTGAGCTCCAACGTCGGTGAGGCCGGCGGCTTCCACCGCACCCGCGAGGGGCTGGACGCGCCCGACATCCAGGTGCACGCCACTCCGGTGATGTTCCACGAGGAGGGCATCAGCCCGGTCACCGACCATGCCTTCATGTTCGGCGCGGCGCTGGTCGCCCCCACCAGCCGGGGCAAGGTCTCGCTGCGGTCGGCGATTCCCAGCGCCAAGCCGCACATCCTGCACAACTACCTGGGCACGGAGGAGGATCGCGGCACGGCCGTACGGGCGCTGCGGCTGCTGCTGGACATCGCCGACCGGCCCAGTCTGCGCAAGCACCGCCGCGCCGACTTCCGCGTCCCGCGCGCGACGGACGAGGCCGGGCTGCTGGAGTTCGCCCGGCGCGAGTTGCAGACCCTCTACCACCCGGCGGGCAGCTGCTCGATCGGCCCCGTGGTGGACTCCCGGCTCCAGGTGCACGGTGTCAGCGGCCTGCGCGTGGTGGACGCCTCGGTGATGCCGACGGTGGTGCGGGGCAATACCAATGCGCCCACCATCATGATCGCGGAGAAGGCGGCGGATCTGATCCGCGGCGTCCCGGCACCGGCCTGATGTGCGGCCTCGCGGCACCGGCCTGACGCGGTGCCCTCCCGGCTCCGGCCTGACCCGGGGCATGCCTTCCGGTTCCGCACGGGCTGGACCGGAAGGCATGCATGGGCGGCGTGACGTGAAGGTTCAGCTGACCCGCGCGGGAACCAGCAGGCGTTCGCGGCCCAGGGCCTTGTCCGTGGTGTCGCCGTACAGGACGAGCTTGCCGCCGGGCCAGAGCGCGATCAGGTCGTCCTGGCGGGTGCCGCCGCCGAAGGCGCCGGCGGTCACCGGGCCGGCGTCGCGCCATGCGGACTTCGCGGGGCGGAGCGGGTGTTCGGCCTTGAAGCCCTTGGCGGCGAGGTTCTCGTACACGGTCACTTCGCCGTCAGACCAGCGGACGAACAGATCCTGGTCGCCGGCCGCCGTCGCGAAGTTCCCCGCGGCGCTGTCGCGGGCGTGTGACCAGGTCTTGTTCTTGGCTTTCGCCAGCTGCTTCTCGGCGTGCAGGCCCCGGCCGTCCACGTTGGTGTAGAGCGTCATCTCGGCGTCGGACCAGCGCACCACGAGGTCGTCACGGCGCGTGTTGCCGCCGCCGAACCGGCCGGCGGTGACGGCCTCGGCATGCTTCCAGGTGCCGTTGGGGCCCTTGAGCTGGACCGCGTTGCTGAGCTTGTTGGTTTCGTTGACGTCCTTGTAGAGGGTCAGTTTGCCATCGGCCCAGCGGACGAGCAGGTCGTCGGTGCTGTTGCCGGTGAACTCGCCCGCGGTCATGGCCTTCGCCTGCTCCCAGGCCGGGTCCTTCTTGTGGAGCTGGATGTCCTTGCCCAGGCCGTATGCGCGGTTGCCGGGGTAGAGGGAGACTTCGCCGTCGGACCAGCGCACGATCAGGTCGCCGGTGTCGTTGCGCACTGAATCGGAGTGGAACCGGCCGGTGACGGCGGTGGTGGCGTGCTGCCAAGTGGTGGCGTCGCCGAGGGGGTTGACGGTGTCCGGGGCCGCGTCCGAGACCGCCTGGTTGTACAGACGGATGACGTCGCCGTCGAACTGTGAGCTGTAGGAAATGTTGTCCTTGAGCCCGCCCGTTTTGTAACCGCCTATGGCGCCGACGAGGTTGCCGCGGCTGCCGTCGAAGCCTTCCAGGAACGGGCCGCCGCTGACCCCCGTACGGAAACCGTCGCAGGTGATTTCCATGAACCGGCCCTGGAATGCCTTGGTCGCGTTCGTGCACTGGAGCGGGGTCTTCTGGCCGCCGGGGTAGCCCGTGAGTGTCACCTCACTGCGGGCCAGCTTCGCGGCGGGCACCGCGGTGAGCGTGTTGCCGCGGCCGATGGCGTCTTCCAGGAGCTGGCCCTGGGAGTTCGGTCCGACGCGCAGGACGGCGAAGTCCACATCGTCGCTGGGTGACGAGGACAGATACCGTTCGTCGATCCACGCCTTGCCCAGCTCCATCGGGAAGAGGCCGTAGGGCCGCTCGCCGGGCTCACCCGCCTGCGAGGCCCCGCCGCGATAGCCGGGCACGAAGGCAACATTGCGGTGCGCCTTGCCGCTCTTCAAGCAGTGGGCCGCGGTGAGCACCAGGCTCTTGGTCGGCGAGGTGACGGCGCTCGCGGTGCAGAACTGGTTGGGCGTCGCCGTGCCGTCATCACTACGGATCAGGAACACCCCAACGGTGGGGATCCCGGAGGAGACCGGACGGCTCGGCGCGAACAGCGCACTCCGGCCCGGCGCACCGGGAACAAGCGGCGGGCCCTGCCCCTTCTCCCCGCCCTGTACGGCATCCACGGGGACAGCGGCCGCAATGCGCGCCGGCGTCCAGTAACGCTCCAACTCCTGCGCCCTGCGTATCTCTTCCGGTGTCACTCCCTCGGAACGCTTCACCGGGCCGGAGGAAGGTGTCGCGGGGGCACCAGGGGAAGGCGCCGCCGGGCGGGGAGAAGGGCCAGGCGAAGGGCTCGCCGGGCCAAGGGAAGGCGCCGCCGGGGAATCCGGCGTAGCGGGCTGTGCGGCTAACGCCGGAACGGCCAGCGTGATCGAGGCGCAGACGCCGATGGCAGCGGCGCGCACCCAAGGTATTCGTTTCATGAGCCTGTCCGTTGAGGGGTCGTCCGTCCGTCGGAACGAACGACCGGGTTCAGCTGAGGGACCGGGGCGAGGACGCATTCCCGCCCCGGGGATTCGATAACGCTCGCGCGTTCTCATGGGCGACGGGCGACTATCCTCCGGATCAGCGAGACGATTCCGTTCCGCCGCCCGGCGCCGAATTCGCCGGCTGCCGCACTGTCGCGCCGCCCTGAAGAAATACCCGGATCGCGTTACTTCCGCCGAGTGCCTTCGCCGCGCACTTTTCGGCGCACATCGCGCTTGGAAATGGCTGGGCTGGACGGCACGTCGGCGAGATACCGGGAAGAGAAAGTCAATCAGCCTTCGACCGGTGATCCTTCCGGAATGAGCAACTCCACACCCGCGGCCCCCCATGGATGTAATGGCAGAAGTAGAAGAAGCTGGAGGAAGGTATCACGAAACCACAGGCAAAAACGGACAGGTGATGCTTTGCCGAATATAAAGATCTTGTGATGTCGCTCACTTGATGTCCCGTCAGGTGGGCTGCGGTGCGCCCGCTAAGCCCGGGGATTCACCAGGTCGCAGTGCCCCCGGGGCGGCCCCTCGGGGTGCCGCCAACCCCTTCGACGACCCCCAGGACGCCGCGTCCCTGGGGTGCTTGATCCAGCCGGTCAACTCCGCTGCTGCCAGACTTCTCGGGGCTCCCGCAACCACTCGGGCCGTCGCCGTACGCGCAGGAGTGCAGCCACTGGCCACCGGCGCTGAGTCCCGTGCCGTCGACTCCGCGGAAGGAGCCTCCCTCCACGATCCAGCGGGCGGTAGCGCGGGCCCGGAAGGCGTGATTGCGGCCTCGGGTGGGTGCCCGTGCGAGGAGGAAGCTCTCCGCGGTGGTGTAGCGCAGCAAGCCCCAGGCCGGGGAGTCGGGGTGTCGGGAGGGAGCGATGTTGGCTCTGCATACGTGCTCGACGGAGTAGTCGCCGTAGGTCAGCCGGCGCGGGAAGTCGGGGCGGGCCGCGCGCACCGATCGGTAGAGGTGCCAGTCGTGGCGTGCCGTGATGCGGAAGGGCTGTGTGGGGGCGTCCTCAGAGGTGCGGGGGAAGGCGCCCGAGGCGAGGACCACGGTGCGCCAGGGGAGGAGCGGGGCGAGCAGGTCCAGGGCGATGAGGGCCGTCCTGCCGGATTGCAGCGGGTCCAGGACCGGGCCGACGTCCAGGATGAGGTCCAGTAGGGTGGGCGGCTGTCGTAGCCGCTCGACCAGGCTCCGCAGCTCCGTCGCCTGGGCCTCGTCCGGCGGTTCGTCGAGCAGGACGCGAAGGCCGAGGCCGCGCCCGCTGAGGAAGGCGAGGTCCGCGATATAGCGCTGCTGGCTCGGGTCCCGTTCCGGGCCGGTGACCAGCCGCAGGCTGCTCTTGGTGGCGAGCTGCCAGAGGCTGGTGGCCGAGGCCTCCAGCAAGCCTTCGACATGAGCCGTATCGACCCAGCCCTGGGCGTCTGCCATCACCTCGATCAGGGAGTTCATCCGTGGCATGAGCCAGCTGCGCAGCCCCGCCGGGTCGGTGTCCGGATCGGGTATGGGGCGGGTGCCCCGTATGCGTTCCGGGCCGACGCGCGGCACCACCGTCCACAAGGGAGCGATGCGTCGCCGGACTCGGGCGTCCAGGTGAGAGAAGGCGAGCCGTGCGGCCCGTGTTGTCGGCAGCACCGGTACATAGCTCGGTTCGACCATCGCGGCTCCCCCATCGATCCCGCGGTCATGCCGTGTTGCCGTAATGCCGTAATGCCGTGATTGCGCAATGCCCCTGGTTGAAGGGTGGAGGGGAACAGCAGATGGCGAAAGTGTGCGTTTCAGGCCAAGGGGGCGCGGTGACCGGTGTTGCGTACGTCTTTGGTGGCGCGTCGGGCCATCGATGTGCCGTAGTCGGCCATCCGTTTCGGCAGGCGTTTTCGCTCCGGAAGTGAGCATCTTTGGACCTCTTCTGTCTGACGGAGCACGGGAGGGGCAAGCTGTTCTCGCCATGGAAGCCGGATACGTACTCAGGGGGGCGCGGGCCATCGCGTTCGCGGTGGTCTGTGTGCTGCTGACGGCTGTCGGGCATGTGCTGACATCCGGGGCGGTGCTGCCGTGGCGGGTGCTGCTCACGGCCGCGGTGGGGGCGGCGGGAGGTGCCTGGTGCTTTGCCGGCCGGGAACGCGGTCCGCTGATTGTGGCGGCGCTGACCGTGGGCACCCAGGCGACGCTGCACTCCGTCTTCGCACTCGGGCAGGCGATGGCCCACGCCGGGCACAGCGAACTGTCCTGGGCCAGGCTGTGGTGGGAATCGCTGCGGTGTGGTGGCGGTGTGCCGATGCATCCGCTGCGGGTGCCAAGTGGTGTGCAGGGGGCCTTGGTTGACGGTTCGCCGTCAGCGATGTCGGCGATGGCGCATGGTGGGCACTTCGGCGGTCTGTCGGTGGCCGGTCAGACGGCTGTCATGGGGCACGCTTCGCATTCGGGGTCGCCGGGTGGCGCCGGCGTCATGCTTGCGGCGCATCTGCTGATCGCGACGCTGAGCGTGTGGTGGATGTGGGGCGGTGAGCGCGCGGTCTTCCGGCTGGTGCGCGCGGTGTCCCTCGCCCTCGTGCCCCGTATCCGCCTCGTTCTGCAGCCCGCGCTGCCGACCCTGCCACCGGCCGCCCGGGAACCGGAGCGGATACCGCATCGCGCCTTGCGGCGACTGCTTTTGGTCCATGTCGTCTCGCGACGGGGTCCACCGCTGGAGCCGGCTGTCCACTGACAGCAGTGCGCCCACCGGGCAGCGGACGGACACTGCGCATACGCCGCGCCGGCCGCGCCCGCCCCGACATCTCCGGTCCCGGTGCCATCGCCGTCGCCATGGCCCTGGCCGGATCCAGCGAAGGACTTCCGATGATGACGCCTGCTCAGACGCCGGTTTCGCGAATATCGCAGATAACGCACCTGCCCCTGCCCGTGGAACTGCACAAGGGAGAGGAGGCCCCGTATGCGTGCGGCTGAGGACGCCCTGGTGACCAAGTGGGCGCTGGCGGGCCGCAGTGGCGACGAGGCCGCTGTCGAGCAGTTCGTACGGGCCACCCGGCGCGATGTGCTGCGCTATGTCACGCATTTGAGCGGTGACTTCCAGGCGGCGGACGACCTGGTGCAGGACACCTATCTGCGGGCCCTCCGGGGCCTCCCCTCCTTCGAGGGCCGGTCCTCGGCCCGTACCTGGCTGCTGACGATCGCGCGGCGCACGGTCGCCGACCGGATCCGTGCCAACCGGGCCAGGCCCCGTATCGCCGCGCTCGACGACTGGCAGGCCATGGCGGAACAGGCGCAGCCGGAGCTCCTGCCGGGATTCGACGAGGGCATTGTGCTGGCCGATCTGCTCGGCGCGCTGGCGCCCGCGCGGCGGGAAGCGTTTGTGCTGACGCAACTGCTCGGGATGCCCTATGCGCAGGCCGCGGCGGTCGCGAGGTGTCCGGTGGGCACCGTCCGGTCCCGGGTGGCGCGGGCCCGGGAGACGCTGATTGCGCTGGTGAACTCCGCTGAGGGCAGCACCGCGCGGGGGCCGGACAGCGCGGCGCGGGAGACGGAACGGAACGCAGAGCGGGACGAGGTGCGGGGCAAGGTGCGGGACGCCGTGCCCGTCGGTTTCGGCGCGTCGTGGCAGGTGTCCGCTTCGGCCGCCTCTGCCTGAGGCGGTCATGGCGTCGGCCGGGGCCCGGGAAGCAGCCGTCCCGGGACCCGGCCGACGTGCCGTCCCGCCCCGCAAGCCCTGCCCCGCCCCCGTCGCCCCGCGCCCCGTCCACCCCCGGCACCCGACGCCACCCACCCACCCAGAGAATCCGAACTCCCCGGGAACTCCACAGCCAACCGATCCGACTAGTGGGCTGTGGAGCGCAGCAAGGAGCAGCCGGGGCCGCCAGCGGCACGGCAGGAGAGCAGGTCGTCCGGTCTCGACGTACGGATGCGTGGCGTGGTGTGCCGGCACGGTCGTCTGGAGGCCGTGAGCGGTGTCGATCTGGAGGTGGCTGCCGGTGAACGGATCGCGCTGACCGGTACGAACGGTTCGGGCAAGACGACGCTGCTGCGGGCGGTGCTGGGGCTGCACCGGCAGGTCGACGGCCAGATCCTCGTGGGGCGGCGGGGCTGCCGCAGCGCGGCGGAGTGGGCCTGGCGCAGACGGGCCTGTGCATGGATACCGCAGCGTCCGGCTGCCGGGCGCTTCCCGCTGCTGGCGAAGGAACTCCTGGCGAGCAGCGGCGCCCCGGCCGAGGCGGCGAGTGCCGCCGTGCGCCTCGGGGTGGGTGCGCTCGCGGACCGTCCGCTGAGCAGTCTGTCCGGTGGGCAGTTGCAGCGGATGCATCTGGCGCGGGCGGTGGGGTGTGTGGCCGCCGGGGCGGGTGTGCTGCTCGCCGACGAGCCGACGGCGGCACTGGACTTCGCGGGGCAGGAGGAGGCCGCCGAGGTGCTCACCACGCTGCCGGTGACGGTGCTGGTGGTCACCCATGACCGGGCGATGGCCGCGCGCTGCGACCGGACGCTGGAGATGGCCGCCGGCCGGCTGCGGGAGGTCCGGTGAGCGCGCTCCAGCAGGTCGGTGACCTGCTCCAGCTCGTGCCGGTGCAGCGTGCCGGGGCCGGTCTGCTGCTCGCCGCCATGGGACTGCCGATCGTGGGTGTGGTGATCGTCGGGCTGGACATCATGCCGGTGCGTTTCGCGATGATGCATGTGGCGCTGCTGGGTATCGCAGCGGGTCAACTGCTGGGCCTGGAACCGGTGTTGTGCGCGCTTGTCGCCTGTGCGCTGGCCGGTGCCGGGGTGGCGCCCCTGGCGCGTACGGCGGACGGGCTGTCGGGGGCCATGGGGCTGCTGATGAGTCTGGCGATCGCCGCCGCGCTGCTGATGCTGGCGCTGTCCGGGGTGAACGCGAACGGGGCCTTCGCGCTGCTGTGGGGTTCGATCCTGGCGGTGCGCCCCGCCGACCTTGCGGTGCTGGGCGCTCTGGCGGTGGCTCTTCCCGCGCTGTTCGTCTGGCGGCGCCGTGAGCTGTCGTTGCTGCTGCACGACCGGGAGCTGGCGCTGTGCTCCGGGGTGGCGGTGCAGCGGCTCACGGTGCTGCTGCTGGTACTGGTGGCGGTCGCGGTGGCGGGTGCCATCCGGCTGACCGGGGCCCTGCTGGTGGACGCGCTCACGCTGCTGCCCGCCCTCGCCGCCCGCCGGATCGGCCGCTCCCTGGTGTCGATCACGCTGTGGGCGGTCGGCATCGGGCTGGTGGTGAACGTCGTCGGTTTTCTTGCCTCCTTGGCCTGGGACCTGCCGCCCGGCCCGGTCCTCGTCCTCACTGCGGGTGCGGTCGCGCTCGCAGCTCATCTCATCCCCGAACGGAGAACTCCCTCATGGCGCGAACCCGCGTCCTCGTCCGTACCCTCACCGCACTGAGCGCGGGTCTGCTGCTGATCTCCGGCTGCGGCTCCGGCGCGACCTCGGAGGAGGGCGCGGCCGACAAGGCCGGCTCCGGACCGGTGGTGGTCGCCACCACGGTGTGGGAGGCGGCGCTGGCGAAGGCCGCCGGCGCGAAGAACGTCACCTCCATCGTCCCCGCCGCCATCCGGCATGCGCCCGATTACGACGTCAAGCCGTCCGATCTGGCCAAGGTCGCGAAGGCCGACCATGTCCTCTACTCCTCGTTCGAGCCCTTCGCCGGCCGAATCAAGGAGGCGGCGGGCTCCAAGGCCCAGATGACCGAGCTGAATCTGGACAACTCCCCGTCGAAGACGAAGGCCAATGTGACGCGTCTGGGCAAGGCGTTCGGTACCGAGAAGGCAGCCGCGCGGTGGAACGCCGCGTTCGGCAAGGAGTGGGAGTCGCTGCACAAGAAGGTCAAGGCTTCCTGGCCCGGCGGCAAGGCCCCGGCGGTGACGGCGCAGATGTTCACCACGTGGGCGGCCGAGCTCGCCGGGGCGGACATGGTGGGCACCTACGGGCCGGAGGCGGTGACGCCTGCTCAGCTGTCCAAGTTGTCCGCGAAGAAGCCGAAGTTCGTGCTGGACAACGAGAACATGTCCACCGGAACGGTGCTGCCCGGCTCGGGTGCCAAGCAGCTGAGCATCGCCAACTACCCGGGGCAGGACCTCGATCTGCTGGCGGTGTACCGCAAGGCCGCGCAGCAGATGGAGAAGGCGTTCGCCGGGTCCTGAGCGGGGGCTGAACTGCCGGGCGGTGGTGGGACGTTGACGTTGATGCTCGCGCCCCACCACCGCCGACCGGTCACCCGGTCCGTGCGGGCTCGTCCGGGAGCGTGGCAGCGAGCCGCTCCCGCAGTGCGGCGCGGTCGGGCTTGCCCGCGGGGGTGAGGGGCAGCGCGCCGGTCACCGGCAGCAGATGTTCCGGGTGTTTGCGGCGCTCCACTCCCCGCGTATCGAGGTGGGCGCACAGGCTCCGCAGGGTGATCTCCCGGCCGGCCCTCGGCACCACACAGGCCGCGAGCCGCTCCCCCATCAGCGGGTCGGGCACGCCCACGCAGATCACCTCCCGTACGTCCGGGTGGGAGGAGAGCTCGCCCTCGACCTCTGCGGGGCTGATGTTCGCGCCGCCGCGGATCACGATGTCCTTGAGGCGGCCGACGACCCGCAGGGTGCCGTCGGCGGCGAGGGTCCCCAGGTCGCCGGTGCGTACCCAGCCGTCCGCGGTGCGGTAGCGCATGTTCAGCTCGGGGGCGCCGACGTAGCAGAGGGGAGTCATCGGGCCGCGCGCGAGGATCTCCCCGGTGCCGTCCGAGGTCGCACCGTGCGGTGGCGCGATACGGATCTCGCAGACGGCGGGGTCGGGCCGGCCCACCGCGATCCCCGGGCCGTCGTCCGGGCGCGGGGGCCGCTGCGACAGGCCGGTATGGCAGTTGACGCCGTCGGCCGATCCGTAGAGGTTGACGACCGGGCAGCCGAAGACCCTGGCCGCCTCGTCGTGGGTGGCCGGGTCGAGCGCGGAGCCGCCCAGGATCAGCGCGGTCGGCCCGTCCGCCGTACGGCCTTCCGTGCCGCAGCGTTCCACCATCATGCGGACCATCGTGGGCACGCCCAGCACATGGGTGGGCCGATGGGTGCGCAGGGCCGCCAGCGCGGCCTCGGGCGTGAAACGGTCGAGCAGCACCAGCGTCCCGCCGTGCCGGGCGAGGGTCACCGCGGTCCCGCTGCTGCCGAACGCCGAGGCGAGCGGGACGAGGAACAGGCACCGCGGCGGAGTGCCGTCCGCCAGCAGCGAGGCGAGAAAGTTGCCGCGGCCACCGGCCAGCGCATTGTGCGAATACGCCACCATCTTCGGCTCCGCCTCGGAGCCGGAGGAGACCAGGATCCGGGCCGCTGAGTCGGGATCGGGCCGCTCGGGGGCGAAGCCGGTGCGCCCGTCGCGGGTCCCCTCGTCGCCGGTCCGCTCGTCGCCCGTCCGCCCGTCGCCGGTGAGTTCCTCCAGTGACAGGCACCCGGCGGGGACCGGCCCCGGACCGGCGGCGATCACGGTGTGCAGTGCGGGCAACGCGCCTGCCCGTTCCGCCAGTTCCGCCAGTTCCCTGGCGTGCTCGCTTCCCCGGTACGCGGTGGCCGCGATCACCGCGCGGGCCCCGGAGCGGCCGAGCAGCGACACGGCTTCGCGTCCGCCGCGCCCGACCGGGAAGGGCAGGGCGATCGCGCCCAGGGCGGCCAGCGCGAGATCGGCGGCCACCGCGGCTCTGCTGTTGGGCAGTTGGACGCCCACCACATCGCCCGGACGGATACCGGCCTCGGCGAGGCCGGCGGCCAGACATCGGGCCTCGGTGTCCAGTGCGGCGTAACTGGTCTCGCCCTGTGCGTCGATCACGGCGGTCCGGTGCGGGTGGCGCATCCGGTGCGCCCTGAACAGCGCGTAAAGGTCGAGATCGGGGCAGTGTCCGGCCGCCGCCCAGGTGCGGCGGAGCGTGCCGGGGACCAGGTCAGGTATCCGAGGGGTCATACGAACCTCCAGGGCGTCGGGACGGCGAGGGAGCCATGGGAGTCACGGGTGAAGGCACCGCTGAGGCGCCGGTCCTGTGGGAGCGCGCCGAGGTCGGTGGCCACGGCGGTGGCGGCCGAGCCGTCGGCGCGGAGTTCGGCGAGCGCCTGCTCCGAGGTCAGCTCCGTCAGCCGGGACGCGCGGGCAGCGGCGGCGGAGGCGGAATGGTCGGCGGGGGCGATCCAGCCGTCGGCGGTCGGCAGCGGACGCCGGAAGCCCGCGGGGCTGCGGAGCTGCCCGCCGGCCGCCGCCCGGCGCAGCGCCGGTGCGGTGAGCGCTTCCGCGGCGCCCAGCAGCGAGGACTCCACCCGTACGCCGCGGCCGCCGCGTTCGCGCAGCAGCAGCCCGGCGATCACGGCTTCGGCGCCGAGCAGTCCGCCGAGGACGTCGATGAGGGTCATCAGGGACGGCGCGGGCGGTTCGTCGGCGGGGCGGGCCACCGCGCCGATGCCCGTGCGGGCCTGGACCATGAAGTCGGTGCCCATCGGGGCGTCGGGCAGCCGGCCGGCCCAGCCGCTGGTGTAGGCGTACACCAGCCCCGGGTTGACGGCCGACAGCCGGCCGGCGTCCAGGCCGAGCTGTTCGGCCTTGCCCGGAGCCCAGTTGTGCAGGAAGACATCGGCACCGGAGGCCAGCTCCCGCAACTCGGTCTGTCCCACGGCGGACTTGATATCGATCTGTACGGCGTCCTTGCCCCGGTTGAGCGCGAGCCAGCGGGCGGAGATGTCCTCGCAGCAGGGCGGCATACCGCGCAGCGGGTCACCGCCGGGGGGCTCGATCCGGACGACCTGCGCCCCTAGTTGACGGAGCAGGTGGGCGGCGAGCGGGGCCTGGATACGGCGGCCCGCTTCCAGGACCGTCAGCCCCGAGAGGGGGCGGGCTGTGTCGGAGGTGGTGGGGGTGACCTGTGCGGGCCGGTCTGCGGTGCCGGGGGTCAGGCTCCAGGGTGCGGTACCGGCCGTCGCTCCGGGCAGTGCGGCCGGGGTGTGCAGGGGGCACACCTCTGCCCCCGAGGCTGCGGCGGCCTGTTGCACCCGCGCCCAGGGCACGGAGCGCGCCGCCCGGTGCAGGGCCTCGGGTATCGGGGCGCAGGCGGTGGCGTACCGGAACTGGAAGGGCTGCCAGCCAGTGCGGATCGCCTCCTCGGGCGCACCGAGCTCCCGCCAGAACCGGGCCCAGGGCACGGGGTCCAGCGCCTCCAGCTCGAAGCGGGTACCGCACCCGGCGGTGAACGGCGGCCCTCCTGGCGACAGCGGCACGGCTTCGGCCTCCGGGGCGTTCGCCGCCGCGAGGTACTGGCCGAGGGTGAGCAGCGCGGCCCGGTCCGCTCCGGTGGTGACCTGCGCGGGGTGCTCACCGCCCCGCGCCCGGCCCAGCAGGGCGGCCAGCAGGCCCTGCACGGTGAGCACGGAGGCACAGGTGGCGGCGTAGTCGACGGCGAGACCGCGCGGCCGGCCGTCGCGTCTGCCGTGCACCTGCATCATGCCGGTGGCCGCCTGGACGGTGGCCTCGTCGACGGCGTCCGCGTCCGGCAGGACATCGGCCCAGGCGGTGTACGCGGTGGCGGCGCCCGCCGCGCCCGTGGCCTCGAAGGTCGCGGGCCCGGTGTGCGCTCGGGGCGTCTGCGGTGTCAGCGTGGCACCGAGCGCCCGCAGGTGGCCGGCCGCCGTCGTGGTGAGCGCCGACGGGCCCTCGACCCGGACGGTCACCTCTTCCAGCGGTCGGGACGCGCGGATGACGGCAGGGTGTCCCATGGCACTCCTCTCCGGCGGCGGACCGCCGCCTGGTTCACACAAGACCCGGGAACCGGACGGCGTCCCGCGCCGACCAACTCCACGGCCAGTAAGTCGGACCGTCGGTTCACCGAGTTCCCGGTGATGTGGAGGAGACCGTGCACGCCATGAACCCTGGGCAGCACCTATCGGCGGCGGACGCGCCGCTCGGATCCGCCGGACTCGGGCAGCCCGACTGCCCGCCCGAAGCCGAGGCCCTGCGAGGGCGGGTCCGGGCGTTCGTACGGGAGCGGGTGATGCCGTGCGAGCCGGTGCTGGACGCGGGTGGCGACGCGGCCCGCACCGCGCTGCGCGGGCTCCAGGCCGAGGCGAAGCGGGAGGGGCTGTGGGCCCTGCCGCTGCCGGAGGAGTACGGCGGCCAGGGGCTCGGCCTTCCGCTCTACGCCCATATCGCGGAGGCCGAAGGGGCCAGCGACCACGGCCCCGCCGCGCTCGGCTCGGCTCCGCTGCTCGATGTGCAGATGCTCGCCCGGCATGCCGACGACACCGTGCGGAAGAGTTTCCTGCGGCGCATCACCGGCGGCGAGGTGCGGACCTGTTACGCGATGACCGAGCCCGAAACGCCCGGTACCGACCCGGGGTTGACCGCGACGCGGGCCGAATCGGACATCGCGGGCGGGTGGGTCCTGCACGGCCGCAAGTGGTTCATCTCGGGTGCGGGCGAGGCCGATCTGATCACCGTGCTGGCGCGGGTGGATGACGAGGGGCCCGGCACGGACAGCCTGTCGCTGTTTCTGGTGCCCGCGTCCGCCCCGGGGTTCACGGTGGTGCGGGAGCTGCCGGTACTGGGCGCCGGCGGTCAGTGGGAGATCGCGTTCGACGGGGTCGCCGTGCCGCCGGAGCATGTGGTGGGCGCTCCCGGCCAGGCGCTGCGGATCGCCGGGGAACGGCTGGTGCTCGGCCGGGTGCTGCGGTGTCTGCGCTGGCTCGGACAGGCCGAGCGGGCCTTCGATCTGATGTGTCTGCGGGCCCGGTCGCGGGGCCAGTCGGCCGGGCCGCTGGCGGACCGTCAGCTCGTCCAGCAGATGGTCTTCGACTCGCTGCTGGCCATCCGTACCACCCGGCCGCTGGTCCATGAGGCGGCGGCCCGGCTGGCCGCGGGCGAGGACGCCCGGCTGGAGACCGGGCTGGCCAAGGTGGCGGCGGCCCGGATGCTCCAGCAGGTGGCCGACGCCGCGATCCAGGTGCACGGCGCGGCCGGGCTCGGCCCGGACACCGCGCTGCCCGGACTGTTCCGCACCGGCCGCACGGCCAGGCTGCTGGACGGCCCCGACGAACTGCACATCACGGCCGTCGCCCGCCGGGTGCTGCGCGGCTACTCCGTCACGTCGCGAACGGATCCGCCCGGCCGGTGAGCAGCGCCAGTCCCAGCGCCAGGAAGAAGTCGCCCCAGATCAGCTCATGGCGCGGGGCGAGGGCGCGGTCGGCGTCATAGCAGCCGTCGGTCAGCGCCCCACGGTCCGAGAGATGGCCGGTGCACAGGCGGTGCAGGATCTGCCGGGCCCGCGCGGTCAGCCGTTCGGCGTCGCTGCCACGGCCGGTCGCCCGCGCCAGGGCGGCCAGCTTCAGCAGGGCCACCGATTCGATGGCGGCCGCGGAGGTGTCGACCGGGCCGGAGGGGTGGGTCTCTTGCGCGGGTGGGATGAGCGGGGTGGGCGGGACGGGTGAGACAAGCGGGGCGGTCGGGGTGAGTCGCGGCGCGGTCAGCCGGTCTCCCGGGGCCGGCCGCGGCGCGGTGAACCCGTCCCCCGAGGCCAGCCGCGCCGCTGTCAGCCCGTCCACCGCCTCCCACAAGGCCCCGGCCGCACGGGAGTCCAGCCCGTCCGTGAGGAAGTGCAGGCCATCCGCGAGGCCGAGCATCAGCCAGGGCGTGGTGCGGCTCCATCCCGGTGCGGGTTCAGCGCCGGGCGTCCAGCCGTCGCCCGGCCCGGCCTGCCATGCCGGTCGCGGTGGGCACTCGGTGCGGCTCAGCGTCAGATGCCGCATCAGATGGCCGTACGCCGCGCGCTCCCCGTCGGCGGCCAGGCCCGCCAGCAGCGGCACCAGTCCCGGCACCGAGTCCACCCGTGCCAGCATCCGGGGTCCGCCGAACGCCGCGCCCCAGGGCACCAGTTGCCGCTGCGGGTCGTACGCCGCCAGGCAGGACCGGGCCGCTTTCTCCCGCAGCGCGGCCGCCGTGCGGTCGTCCCCGGGCCCCGCGGCGAGGGCGGTGCCGTACCAGAAGATCAGCCCGCGGGTGGCGGTGTCCTGGTCGGCCCAGTGGGCCAGCCGCCCGGTGCAGGCGGCAGCGGCCGCCCGGTCCTGGGGAGCGCCCGACGCAAGGGCGCGCAGCCAGAGCAGTCCGGCCCAGAAGCCGCCCGTCCAGGACCCTTTGGAGGTGGACTTCCAGGTGCCGCTCTCCGGGTCGGCGTACAGCGGGAAGCGCGGGCCCACCTCGGCCGCGGTCTGTCCGGTCCGCTCCAGCACCGCCGTCCAGGCGCGGTCGGCCCATGGTGTGTCGTGGGCGGTCTCAGGCATCGGGCCCTCCAGTACGACGCAACATCAGGGGCACGGCGATCGCCGACGCGGCCGCGAACTCCGCCGCCACCAGCAGCCAGCCCGGCCCGTATCCGGTCGCCGAGACCAGCGCGCCGAACAGTGGCGGTCCCACCGCGAACCCGGCGAAGAATCCCGCCGACACCAGGGCCGAGTCCTTCCCGGCCCGGCCGGGGGCCGCCTTCCGCAGCACCAGCACCATGGAGACGGCATTCGCCGACACGGCGAACGAGCCGACCGCGACGGCGGCCACCCACACCAGCGGCTGCGCCCGGAGCGCGGCGGCGAGCAGCAGCGCGGCGCCCACCGCACCGGCCGCCAGCAGCGCCGGCAGCGCCTCGGCCCGGCCCGGCCGCCCCGCCACCCGCGACCAGCCGACCCGTCCGCCGATACCGGCCACTCCCAGTACGGCCACCAGGGCAGCCGCCGCGGTCGGCGTCAGCCCGAGGCGCTGTGAGCCGAACAGCGCCAGGTAGGTGTTGACCGAGGCGATACCGCAGCCGAGCAGCAGGGAGAAGACGGCCAGCCGCCAGGTGTCGCGCGGGGACGGGACGGCGGCGGACGGGCCGGCAGCGGCCGACGGGCGGTCGGCCGGCAGGATCCGGGCGGCCCAGAGCGCGGCCAGCGCCGCCGTACCGGCCGCCGCCCAGACCGCGCCGCGCCAGCCCACCCCCGCCGCCAGCAGCGACAGCGGAAGTCCCGCCACGAACGCCCCGAACTGCACGCCCGACTGCTTCAGCCCGGTGACGGCGGCCCGCCGGTCGGCCGGAAAGGCGGCCAGGATCACCTTGTTGGTGGCGGGGTTGGCCAGCGCCTGGGGTACGCCGCCGAGGGCGACGGCCAGCAGTAGTACGCCCGTCCCCGGAACGGCGCCGATGAGCGCCAGCGAAGCCGCGGTGAGCAGCAGCAGGGCGATCAGACAGCGCCGCGGGCCCACCCGGTCCACCAGCCGGCCCGCCATCGGCGACAGCAGGGCCGCCGCCCCGAAGCCCGCCGTAGTGGTCAGCCCCAGCACCGTGCGCGAGATCCCCAACTCGCCCACCAGACGCGGCCCGAGCGCCCCGATCACGAACAGCTGAAGCATGGAGAACGCCATGGCCGTCGTGAGCAGCACGGTCAGCGACCGGCCGCCCGGCGCCCGTGCGGTGCCGCCGTCCGGCCCGGCGGCCTCCGGTTCCTTGCCACGTTTCACCAGCACGCGCCCCTCCCGACAGCTCCGGCCCTCCTCCGGGCCCCGGTCCAGTCAGTCGTACGGGCCCCACGCCTGGTTCCCGGCAGCCTGCGGACGAGTACGCGGCGCGCCGTCCAGGGCCCGTACGACGCGGTCCCCAACGTCCTGACCGCAGCCGGTTCATCCATGCGGCGGCCCTCCGGTGGCCGGTTCACGCCCTGTGGGTGAGGGTGGCCGTGTGACCGCGACACCGTGGTCCGCTGTCGCATGGGCTGAAGTATGGGAGAGCCGGATGCCGAAGTACCTGGTCCAGGCCAGCTATACGGCCGAGGGCATGAAAGGGCTGCTCGCCGAGGGCGGCAGTGGGCGCAAGGCGGCCGTCGAGCAGGTGGTCAGCTCGTGCGGCGGCAGACTGGAGACGATCTACTTCGCCTACGGGGAGGAGGACTTCTACTGCGTCCTCGACTTCCCCGACCAGGTGTCGATGGCCGCCATCGCCATGACCGTCCGCGCCAGCGGAGCCCTGCACTCCAAGACGATTCCGCTGCTGACCGTCGAGGAGATCGACGAGGCCGCGAAGAAGTCGGTCAGCTTCCGCCCGCCGGGCGCCTGACCCGTCGGCGTGCGGAGTCCGGAGCTCGATCATGCGGCGCTGTTCGCCGCGACCCCGAGCGCATGCCTGGTCCTCGATCCGGAGCTGATCATCGTCGACGTCAACCAGGCGTACCTCCAGGCGACCGGCCGGACCCGCGACGATCTGCTCGGGCAGTACGTCTTCGACGCCTTCCCCGACAACCCCGCGGACCCCGACGCCGAAGGGGTGCAGAATCTGCATCCCTCGCTGCGCCGGGTGCTGTCCACCGGGGAGCCGGACACGATGGCGGTGCAGAGGTACGACATCCCGGTGCCGGACCGGCCGGGGGTGTTCGAGGAGCGCTGGTGGTCGACCATCAACACTCCGGTCCCCGGGACGGACGGCAGCGTGGCGTGGATCATCCACCGGGTCGAGGACGTCACAGCGTTCGTCCACTCCCGCCGGGCCCGTGCGGTGCCCGGCGGGCAGCTGAGCGAACGCGAGGAGGCGATGGAGGCCGAACTGTACGTCCGGGCACGCGCGTTGCAGCACCTCAACGAGGAACTGCGCCGGGCCCACGCCCGTGAACGCCAGGTCGCGGTCACCCTTCAGGAGGCCATGCTCCACTCCCCCGACCTCGCCGGGCACCGGGACATCGCGGTGCGCTACCTCCCCGCCATCGGCTCCCTGAACATCTGCGGCGACTGGTACGACATCGTCAACCTCCCCGAGGACGGTTTCGCCGTCGCGGTCGGCGATGTCGTCGGTCACGGTCTGGAGGCCGCCGCCGTCATGGGCATGCTGCGCAGCGCCCTCAGCGCGGCCGCCCGCTCCGTCGAAGGTCCCGCCCAGGCGCTGAAGGTACTCGGCCTGTACGCCCGCTCGGTCGACAAGGCGCTGGCCACCACCGCCGTCCAGGCACTGATCGACACCACCGGCCGCCGGATCACCTACAGCAGCGCCGGCCACCCCCCGCCCGTCCTGCTGCACGCCGACGGCACCCACGAACTCCTGGACCGCGCCACCGACCCGCCCCTGGGCGCCCACCCCGAACAGGTGCCGCGCCCCCAGGCCCACCTCCCGTACCTGCCGGGCGACACCCTCGTCCTCTACACCGACGGCCTCATCGAACGCCGCGACGAGGACATCGACACCGGCCTCACCCGGCTCACCGACGCCCTCGCCCACGACAGCAGACTCGGCCCCGAACGCCTCGCCGACGCCCTCCTGACCCGCCTCGGCGTCAGCGCCGGCGCCCGCGACGACATCGCCCTGGTCATCGTGCGGCTGTAGGTGCGGCGGGTGCCCGGCGAAGACCGGTCAGTCGCTGCCGCAGGGCAACGGGTCCGTGAAGCGGGGCTCCCCGGCGAGGAAGGAGGCGACAGTGCCATCGTCGTTCATCTGGAAGGTGATGACCCTTCCGTGGAACTTCGCCAGCCGGGGAGCAAATACCAGCTCCTCGGATCCGCTGTTGTCTTGACTCGATGTCACCTCACCGTCGTACGTGGCCAGTACCTCCTCCCTCGTGCTCCCCACATGGACTCCGGAAGCGGTAGCAAGCGATGCCGGCGTCGAGGACAGGACGAAGATCGCCACCAGCCGGTCATCGCCGTTGGAGAAGCGCAGCGAGAGGTTCTGCGGCCCTCCCTCGACACCGAGATCACGGCACTCCGGCCCACCCGGCCCGTCGGGAATCCGGGCCCCGATGGCCTGCTCGGCCGCCTCACGGCTCATGCCTATGCGCAGCGGGCCCATACCGTTGACCGTGATGGGCTGGGCACTCAGATCGACCGGGTCGCGTTTGGCGACGTCAGCACCGTTCTGCCTGATGAGCCGACAGCCATCCCCAACCAGTCTGCTATGGGGCCGAGTTGACGATCCGTCGGCACCGGAAGTGCGGATCACCGGCGTCCGGCCGGCCACCTGGACGTCGGCCGTGCGGACGGTACAGGTGGCGGCGGAAGCCTCAGTGGCGGTGGGGGCCACACCCGCCGCGAGCCCCACAGCGAGCAGGGGCGCGCAGGCGAGCGCGAGAAATCTGCGATGTGCACTGCGCGTCATGGTCAGTGGCTCCATGCGTACGAGCGTCGGCACTTGAGTACTTTCAGCACATCACAGCTCCCGGAGCGGCGCATCTTCGTACCGCTCGCCGGGGCGCACCGTCCTCGGAACAGGGCAAGACAGAAGGTCTGTTTGCGGCTCCGCCATGATGCCGGGCTGCGTGCCTTGCCGCAGCCCCGGCCTGCAGATGCATCCACCGGCCTGCAGATGCATCCAACTGCCAAGGAGCGCACGATGGGAAGAGGAAGATCCAGATCCTCGTATTGCCCGGGATTAGCGATGATGGAGCATCCAAGACTTCACTGCGCAAAGGGCCATGGTGTACGACGGCCGGGCATCCGCACGGGATACCGCGTTCGACCAGGGGTTCCGGGCCACGCCGTGGCGGTCTTTCGGTTGGCGATGGCCGCGATTCTTCTCGCTATCGGTGCGCTTTTGGGCGTAGCCCCGTCGGCCGGAGCCGGCTCCGGGACGTCGACGGCGACGACTGTGGCCGCCGGAGCGGCGGCAACCCCGGGCCAGGCGCATGCGACAGCAGCCGTTCAACCATGGGGGCCGACGCGGACATCGGACGCACTCAGCCACCCCGCGGTGGTGCCGAACCAGGCCAATCCGGACCCTGCCGAAGTGGTCGAAGCGTATTTCCAGGCGATCAATAACGGTGAATACGTGGCTGCTTGGGCGCTTGGCGGAAAGAACATCACGGGGCGGCCGTACGACTACTTCGTGCGGACGTTCAGCGATACGTCCCGGGACGACGTCACGGTGCGCTCCGTGGTCGGCAACACCGTCGAAGTGGAGCTGGACGCCACGCAGACCGATGGCACCCATCGGTACTTCGCCGGGACCTACACCGTTCGGGACGGAGTGATCGTCGCCGCCCGCATCCATCGGGAATGACCGTGAAGGGCCGGGCGGGCGCCCGCCGGGTGCTCCGAGCGGGTGGAAGCGAGCCCCTCCGGTCCCGGCCCGGGACGGTGGCCACCGAAACGGGCGGGTGAGGGTCGGCGGGACGGGCGGGCGGCTGTCTTACCGTGGGCCGGTGACAGTGAGTGCGGGGAAGCGCGAGTGCCGCCGTGATCTGTGGGCGGTGGCGGGGGCGGTGGCGCTGTTCGTTTCGGCGGCGCTCGTCGGGCGGGTGATCAACCGGACCGTTTACGGTACGGAGGGGATTCTGCGGCTGGGATGGCCGCCCTTGACCGCCTGGTGGCTGCCGCATTTCGGGCCGGGAAGCCTGGCGGCGGTGGTCGTCGCGGTGCTGGTGGTGGTCCACGGCCCGTCGACCGCACAGCGTCTGTCGTGGCGGATGCTGCTGCCGGCCGTATGGGGTGCCGCGATGGCCTGGACGTGGTCGCTGGCGCTCGTGGACGGCTGGGAGCGCGGGGTCGCCGGGCGGCTGACGACCGGCCTGGAGTATCTGCGGTCCGTCGGTGCGGTGCATGACCTGCGGGCCTTTCTGCACGACTTCACCCAGCACATTCTGGTCGGCTCGCCCGGCATCTGGCCGGCGCATGTGGCCGGACATCCGCCCGGCGCGCTGCTGACCTTCGTCGGGCTGGACCGGATCGGGCTGGGCGGCGGCGCCTGGGCCGCCACGTGGTGCATCACCGTCGGGACGTCGTTCGCTGCGGCGGTCCTGGTGACCGTCCGCGCACTGTGCGGTGAGGAACTGGCGCGCCGGGCGGCCCCGTTCCTGGTGCTGGCTCCGGCGGCCGTATGGATCGGCGTCAGCGCCGACGGCTACTTCGCGGGCGTGGCCGCCTGGGCCGTCGCCCTGCTGGCCCTGGCGGCCACTCGCACGACCCGGGTGCCCCGCCTCACCGCCCTGGGCGCGGGGCTGCTGCTCGGCTGGACCTGGTACCTCTCGTACGGCCTGACCGTCCTCGTCCTCCTCGTGGCGGCGGTGCTGCTGATCGCGCGCACGGCCCGCCCGCTGCCCTATGTGCTGCTGGGCGTCGCGGCGTGGGTGGCGGCCTTCACCGCGGGCGGATTCTGGTGGCTGGACGGCTATACGACCCTTGTCGAGCGCTACTACCAGGGCGCCGCGAAGGTCCGCCCGTATGGCTACTTCATCTGGGCCAACCTGGCGGCGCAGGTGGTGAGCGTGGGCCTGGCCGCCATCGCCGGGCTGCGGCGCGCCGCCGGTCCGCTGTGGCCGGCGGTACGGGGGATGCGGCGCGAGGCTCCGGACGGACGGGGCGCGCTCGCTGTCCTCGTCGCGGCGGGGCTGTGCATGATGCTGCTCGCGGATGTGTCCGGGATGAGCAAGGCGGAGACCGAGCGGATCTGGCTGACCTTCGCGGTCTGGATCCTGCCCGCCTGCGCGCTGCTGCCGCGCCGTACGCACTCCTGGTGGCTAGCCGGACAGGCCGCCGTCGCGCTGCTCGTCAACCATCTGCTGCTGACGGGCTGGTGACGGGTGGTGACCACGGCGGCCGTCACTCGGCTGCCGTCAGCCGGCCGCCGTCAGCCAGTCGCCGTCGGCCCGCCGCCGTCAGCCGGCCGCCGTGTACGTCGCCGGGCTCATGTCGGTTCCGTGGCGTCGGCCGTACGCCTACGGGCCGTATGTGCGCGCCACCTGGCGACCGCCAGACACACCGCGGAGGCCGCGAAGAGGCCCGCGGTGATCAGCAGCCAGCGGCCCCAGAACACCCCGGACGGCAGACCGGTGTACAGCGAGAATTCCGGGACGCGGTCCAGTACCAGCGGGTACCAGACCACGAGGAGCAGCAGGGAGACGAAGGCCGGCACCCGGAGGTAGTTGATCCCGCCGGTCGGCGGACGGGGCGGCCCGGTGGTGTGCCGGCGGTGCCGGAAGGCGGTCTGGAGCAGGCGGTCGGCGGCGGTGTACAGGGGCAGGAGGACCAGGTCGTGCAGCAGGGCCGCGCCGACGAACCAGAGGGCGACGCCGAGCGGGTCCCCCTTCAGAAGTCGCACGCCCGCGTACAGGGCAAGGAAGAAGGAGCAGAGGACGAGCAGGAGGTGAAGCGGGGAGGCCCCGTAGCGTGCGCGGAAGCCCTTCACGCGGTGGCTCCGAATCACCCGGTGGCTCCGAAGGTGAGGCGGGTGACCCATTTGGTGTTGTGGACACCGGGGTTGGCCGGGACGATGATGCGCGCCGGGTATCCGTGGTCCAGGGAGAGGTCGGCGCCATTGACCCGGAGGGCCAGCAGCGAGCGGGCGTCGCGTACTTGGTTGTCACGCAGCTGCGTCGACCGGAAGGCGCCGGAGCGCTGCGCGGACTCGACGAAGACGCCCGGCGGTCGCGGGCCAAATCCGGCCAGGGCGGCCAGGTCCGCCAACCGGACCCCGGTCCACTGCTGGTCTTCGGTGGACCAGCCCTCGACACAGGCGATGGGCAGCGCCGCCGTGTGCTGGGGAAGGGCAAGGAGCTGTGCGCGGGTCCAGGTCCGGGAACGGCCGTCGCCTCGTACGACCAGCCGCCAATCCGGTCCGACATCGCGGGCCCGGATGCCCACACTCGCCGCGGTCTTGTTGATCTGGAAGCCGTTGGGACCATGGCCCGGCTCCTGACCGTGCGGGGCCAGCAGCGCGGTCCTGCGCAGCGAGCCGCCGATGCTCTGCCCCGCCATGACGAGGAGCAGGCCCAGCGAACCCGCGCCCACCAGGCCGAGAGCCCCGCGCCGCGACATGGTGGGCGGTGCGGGATGCGGGGTCACCAGTCCGGTGTCGTCGAGCGGTTCGCGCTCCGTACGGGAGACCGGGGTACGCAGCTCGGTGCGCAGCCGGCGGCTGCGCAGGGCCCTGGCCATCACGGGGATGCGGAACGCGATATGGACCAGGAACGCGCCGATGAACACCCACGCGCCGTAGAAGTGCAGGGTGTAGAAGGAGCCCGGGAAGATGTAGTGCAGTTGGATGTTCAGCACCCCCGTGACGAACTCGAAGAGCGCCCCGCCCACCAGGAGCAGCAGCGACAGCCGTTCCAGCGCCTGGCTCGGTGAGCGCAGCGGCGGCCAGGAGAACAGCTTCGGGATGACGGACCACAGTTTCGCCAGGAGCACGGGGATCAGCACCACGCCGAGCGTCACATGGATGCCCTGGGTGAGGCGGTAGAGCCAGTACGGGCTGGTCGGCCAGGGGAACAGGTAAAAGCCCAGCCATCCCTTGCCCGGCGTCTGGTCGTTCCCCGGTGCCAGGTCGGGGTTGTAGGCGGCGTAGGACAGCAGTCCGGTCACGAACAGCACGGTGCCGCCGACGAGCAGGATCAGCCCGAACACCGAGGTCAGCCAAGGGCCGCGCAGCGGACTGCGCCAGAACTCGGGGCGCGCCGGGCCGGGCGGCGGACCGGCCGGACTGGGCGGACTGGGCGGCGGGCCGGCCGGACCGCGGGGCGCGGCCGGGCGAGGCGGCTCGTCCTCATGGTTGCTCGGCTCCATAGCGTCCCTTCACCGTCTCCGCGTCTCCGCGTCTCCGCGTCTCCGCGTCTCCGCACGTCCGCGTCTCCGCATCTCCGCGGCGGCCGGCCCACCGCGCCGGGGCACGACTCGTCGCAAATGTACGGATTCGACACGGACCCGACCGGCAGAAACGCGAGTGACGCGCGGGGAAGGAGGGCCGGGCGAGGGCCCGTTCGCGCTACTCCGGGGCGTCCTGCCGTGGCGTGGCGGTGTCGTCCCGGAGGTAGCTGAGCCGGTCGACCACCTCGACCACCCCGTCGACGCTTTCGCACAGCCGCACGGCGATGGGGAGCAGGCTCTTGCGCTCCAGGGAGCCGGTGAGGGTGACATGGCCGTCGGAGACGTCGACCGTGACCGCGGACGGTGCCACCCCGAGCGTGCGGGTCAGCACCTCTTCCAGCACCTCCTCCTGGATGGCCCGGTCCCGGCGCAGGAACAGCTGCACGAGGTCGCTGCGGCTGATCACCCCGATGAGCCGCCCGGAGTCATCGACCACGGGCAGCCGCTTGACCTTCTTCTTCTCCATCGTTCTGGCCGCTTCGACGACGCTCCATTCGGGGCGTGCCACCACGGCGGGGCTTGTCATGATCGCTTCGGCGCTGGTCGCCCCGAGCTTCGCGATCTGCCGACGCAGCAGATCGGCCTCGGACACCACCCCCACCGGCTGGTCGTCCTCGTCGAGCACGGGTACGGCGGTGATGTCGTACTCGTCGAGCAGTCGCGCGATCTCCTTGAACGGGGTGCCCCGTTGGACGACGACGGCCTCGGGCGTCATCAGGTCTGCCACGGTGCGGTGCCTCATCTGTGTCCTGTCCCTCCGGGTGTGCCGGGCCGGATCGCATCGGCCCCGTGGGCGGGGAGTGCGTTCCGCATCGGCTCAGTTCTATCGGCTCAGTCGTGCGGAACCACGGCGACCGGGCAGGTCACATGGTGGATGGCGGCGTGCGCGACCGGTCCGACGCGGGGCGCGAGCAGGGGACGGTGCAGCCGGCGGCCGACCACCAGGAGTTCGGCGCCGAAGACCGTCTGTACGAGGGCCCGGGTCGGGCTCTCCGGCAGCACGGTCTCCTGGACCAGCACACCGGGGAACCGCTCGCTCCATGGGCGCAGGGCGTCCCGCAGCTCGATGTCCGCCTCTTTGGTGAGTTCCTTCGCGGCGTCGGGGTCGATGCCCCACGGGGTGTACGCCTGCACGGGCAGCGGCCGCCCGTGGACGGCCTGCAGCGGCAGGCCGCGGCTGGCCGCCGCATCGAAGGCGAAGCTGAGCATCCGGTCGCAGGGACCGTTGAGGCTGACGCCGACGACGACCCGGGGCCGGGGCGCGGGGGGCGTGCCGTCCGCGGAGGCGTGGCGGGGTGTTCTCGCCCGCCCGGCCGCCGCCCGGACCAGGACGACCGGCCCCTCGGCCTGGCCCACGACATTCAGGCTCACGTCTCCCAGCACATAGCTTTCCCAGGTCCCCAGGGCCCGCGACCCGAGCACGACCATCAGCGATTCACCGGCCGCACGCACCAGCGCCGATTCCGCCTCCGATCCCACCAGGTCTTCGATGATCTGCAGATGCGGACGGCGTTCCCGGACCTCGTCCACGGCCCGGCGCACGATCTGCCGGGCGGCGGCGTTCTGGTCCCGTTCCGGGGGCGTGTCCGGCGCCTCGGCGGCCAGGAGTATCCAGGCGTGCAGCAGCCGCAGCACCGCCTGGCGCCGGTCCGCCTCGTCAGCGGCCCACTGCGCGGCCGCCAGGCTCTCCGGCGAACCGTCGAGCCCCACGGTGATGATGTCCGGCTCCATGGCCGCCCTCCTTTCGGGGTCGCAGAAACGGGCCGCAGTGGCCCGTCCCCCCGGGCTCCGGGCCCTTACGGGCGCGCCGCCCGGTCCCGCCTCAGGTCCCTCCCGGTCCCGCCTCAGGTCCCGCGCGGGCCCCCACCGGGCGCCGAGGCGGCCTGGGTGGCGAGGACGGCCGCCTGGATGCGCCGCTCCACACCGAGTTTGGCCAGCAGGCGGGAGATGTGGTTCTTGACGGTCTTCTCGGAGAGGTAGAGCCGCTTGCCGATCTGACGGTTCGTCAGCCCTGCGCCGATCAGCCCGAGGATCTCCCGCTCCCGCGGCGACAGCCCGGACAGCGCGTCCGCCTCGGGTGATGCCTCGGAGTCGCCGCGCAGACTGCTCATCAGCCGTGCCGTCGTCGCCGGGTCGAGCATCGAGCTGCCGGAGGCGACCGTACGCACCGCCGCGACGAGGTCGGCCCCCTTGATCTCCTTGAGCACATAACCGGCCGCCCCGGCCATGATCGCATCGAGCAGCGCTTCGTCATCGTCGAACGAGGTGAGCATCAAACAGGCCAGCCCCGGCATCCGCGAACGCAGCTCCCGGCACACCGAGACCCCGTCGCCATCCGGCAGCCGCACATCCAGCACCGCGACATCCGGCCGGAGCGCCGGTCCGCGCGCCAGCGCATGAGCGGCCGTCCCGGCGTCGCCGACCACCTCGATATCGGGCTCGGCGTCGAGCAGATCCGCCACCCCACGCCGGACGACCTCATGGTCGTCGAGCAGGAACACCCGGATCGGCCGGTGCGGTGAGAATGCCTCCGCGTCGCTCATGACGCCCTCCGGCTGGTACGACGTCCGCCTCCCTGTCCCCATCGTGACCCTTCTCGCAGGGGCCTGCCAGGCCGAACCGTCCCGGGACAGCCGTGCGGCGGGCACGGCCCCTCACCGGTGCGGACCAGCCATCGGCGTCCGAGCCCGCGCGGCAGCCGGGGCAGTGACATCGAACTCCACATCGACGACCCCCTCCACCGCGCGCACCAGTCGGGCGGCCACCGGGATGAGCGAGGTGTCCCGGACCCGGCCGCTGAGCGTGACGACCCCGTCGGCGACCGTGACCCGCAGGTCCCTGACCGGCGCCGTGAACAGCTCACCCACGACGTAGCGGACCTCCTCCGCCAGGTCCTCGTCCGAGCGCAGGAAGACCTTCAGCAGGTCGGCGCGGCTGACGATGCCCTGGAGCGCCCCCTGTCCGTCCACCACCGGCAGCCGTTTGACGGAGGCCCGCGCCATGGTCCGGGCCGCCTGGGAGAGCGTGGCATTGGCCCGTACGGTGAGGGCGGGGGCGGTCATCAGCTCCCCCGCGGTCAGCGCGCCCGCCCGGCGCATGTCATCGAGCCACCGCCGCTGCTCCAGGCGGTCGGGGGCCGACTCCCGGAACTCCTCCTTGGGCAGCAGATCGGCCTCGGAGACCACACCGATCACCCGGCCCTCCCCCGCCAGCACCGGCAGCGCGCTGACCTGCCACCGCTCCATGGTCTCGACGATCTCCTTGAACCGTGCCTCCCGGCCGACCGCGGCCACGGTCTGTGTCATCACATCGCTGACGAGGTGGGGAGTGTTCTGCATGATGCCTCCTCGGTACCCGGACGGACGCCGCCCGGCCCGTGACACCTCCAGCCTGGAATGCGCCGGGCCCGCCGCACAGGGGCCGTACGGTCCCTTCCCCCGCCGGACGGCCACCGCCGGTGGCGGGGCCCGGGTGCGAATATCACCGAAAAACCGCCACGGCAGCAGGGTTTCAGCGCCCGGAAATGGCGGGGCAACCGCTGCGCAGGGGTGCTCGTACCGTGCTACTGTCGATCTCAGTTGCAGTTGTGGTTGTGGTTCCCAAAGACTTCTCGCACCCCGCCGCCCCTTTTCGGACGGCGGGAGCGCTTTTGTATTTCCGGTTTTCCGGACGGGGCAATCATCGCGGCGACGCGGGGTCCGCACAGTGCGGCCCCGGCACTGCCCCCGAAGGAGATTTGACATGGCTACTGGAACCGTGAAGTGGTTCAACTCGGAAAAGGGTTTCGGCTTCATCGAGCAGGACGGTGGCGGCGCTGACGTCTTCGCCCACTACTCGAACATCGCCACCCAGGGCTTCCGCGAGCTGCAGGAAGGCCAGAAGGTGACCTTCGACGTCACGCAGGGCCAGAAGGGCCCGCAGGCCGAGAACATCGTTCCCGCCTGACGCTGACACGAACACTGCAGCTGGGGCCCGCACCTTGGGTGCGGGCCCCAGCTCGTTGCCCGGAATGTGCCGCAGGTGCCGTCACGGCCGCGCCCGGCGACACCGAGCAGCCCGCCCGGTACCGGACCACGCGGACTGCTGCGACAGCGCGCCGCGCCGCCCGGCTCCCCCTCCGGCAGCACCTTCGCCGCTCTTCGGCGAAGCCTTTTCCACCGCCGGCGGCCCAATTTTCCCCCGCCGCGTTCCATCTGTTTTCTCCGGTCCGTTCTGTGATTCTTTTGTGTGCGGCTGACAGCTGCCGGGAATTCCTCGACGTACCGCATCGAGGAAGGTTCGCATGAACCGCACATCTCGCCCGAACGACCGTTCCCCCCGTACCCGCTCCGCCGGTTCAGGCCGTGGCGGCTACCGCTCGCAGGCGTCCAACCGCTCCGGTGGCAAGCGTCGCCGTCCCGCCCCGCAGGGAGAGTTCGCCCTGCCCGTCACGCACACCCCCGCGCTGCCGCCGGCCGAGTCGTTCGC